>CAZEWN010000007.1:0-103840 GCA_964516135.1 uncultured Erythrobacter sp.
CCAGGCACTTTGCCCCGACCACGCCGCCGCCCTCGCCTCCGTCCGCAATGTGCCGGGGCGGGTCGCTGATCGCGCCCGCAAAGCCGCCTGACCATCGGCATGCGTGCCGCTCTCGCGCGCCTGAGCGATATCCGGCTGGTCCGCTATCTGCTGGCCAGCATCGGTGCGCTCGCAGCCGATCTCGGTTGCTTCCTCGCGTTGCTTGGCATGGGCGTTGCGGCTGCACCAGCCTCGGCGATTGGCTATGGCCTGGGCATTGCCATACACTGGCTGTTGTCCAGTCGCACGGTCTTCGCCGATGGCGTTGCCGCGCGCGGATTGGCCCGCACCCGGCAAAAGGCCTTGTTCGTGATGTCTGCGCTTATCGGCCTTGCGCTGACCATCGCCATCGTTTCCAGCGGCGCACGGGCCGGGATCGACCCGCGGCTGGCGAAAGTCGTCGCGATCGGGGCCAGTTTCACCGTTACGTGGCTGCTGCGTAGCCGCATGGTGTTCCGCGGCTGGGCGGGATGACCATCGCCGCGATACCTGCTGGCGGCTCGTTGCCGCGGCTGCGCGTCGCGATCGTCTGGGCGTTGCTGGCGGGCGTATTGATCGTGCGCGGGCTGCCGCAGATCGCGGCGCAGACCTTTCCCGATCCCGACGACATATTGCGCCTCGTCCAGGTCCGCGACCTGCTTGCCGGACAGACCTGGTTCGACGTGACCCAGTATAGGATCGGCGGGCCGCAAGGCACGGTGATGCACTGGTCGCGGCTGGTCGACCTGCCCATCGCGCTGATCCTGTTGCTTCTCGGACCAATCGTCGGGCAGGGAATGGCGGAACAGGTCGCGCTGATCGCGGTCCCGCTGCTGACCCTTGGCGCGATCGTGTGGGCGACGGCCCACGTCGCTTCGCGCTGGCTCGACCGAGACGGCATCACGCTGGCATGCCTGTGCCTTGGGCTGGCACCGGTGATGATGGCGCAGGTCCAGCCGCTGCGGATCGATCATCACGCGTGGCAGATCGTCGCCGCCATGGTTGCGCTGGGCGGCTTGGCAGCAACTTCGCACCTGCGCGGAGCGATCACGGCCGGGGCCGCGCTGGCCGTGGGACTTTCGATCTCGCTTGAGGTCCTTCCGCTTGCCGCCGCGTTCGGCGCGCTGTTCGCGTTGCGCTGGCTGATGCCGGGCAGGGACAGCACCTCGCTGGTGGGATTCCTGGCCAGCCTCGCCGCGACGCTGGCGGTGGTTTTCCTGGCGACGCGCGGACCGGGTGCGTTGACACAATACTGCGATCAGATCTCGACGGCGCACCTCGCGCTGTTCGCGCTAATCGCCGGCGGTGCGATCTTCGTGGCGCTGCTGCGGCCTCGATCGAACATGGCGATCGCGGGGCTGCTAACCCTGCCGGTGGTGGGGGGTGTGGCGATTTATCTCTTGATCGCGCCCCAATGCGCTGCCGGACCGTTCGCGCCGCTCGACCCGCTTGTGCGCGCATTCTGGTACGAAAACGTTTCCGAGGGCCAGCCTGCGTGGCAGCTCGAATGGCGCATGTGGGTGCCGGTCGTTGCACAGGCGCTGGTGGCGCTGGCCGTATTGGTCCACCTTCGCCGCCGCGCAGAAGGGGCGGAGCGGCGGTTCTGGGCCGAATACCTGATCGTGTTTGTCGCCGCGTTGCTGACCGCGTTGCTGGTATGGCGATCGTTCGCGTTTGTCGGCGCGCTGTCCGCGATCCCGCTCGGCTGGCTCGCGGCGCGGCTGCTGCGCGCGTTCGGCACGGCACGGCGCGCGCCGCGCAAGCTTGCGCTCGCGGGAGTGCTCGTGGTTGCGCTGGTCCCGGGCTTCCCGGTCGCGATCGCCGATGCAGCCGCACCGCGACCCGACGCTGAACCGCATACGGCGGACGCGGCGGGGGGAACCGCAGCGGTGCGGTTCGCGCATGCGGCGTCGGCGCTTGACGCCCTGCCTCCGGCCAGGGTGTTCGCACCGCTCGATCTCGGACCCGCGTTGCTGCTGCGGACACGCCACGGCGTGGTGGCGACAGCGCACCACCGCGCCCCCGCCGCAATCCACGATGTCATCGCCGCCTTCATCGGGAGCGAGCAAGCGGCCCGCACCCTGATCGCCCGCCACGACGCCGAATATGTGATCATAGATCCAAGCCTTGCCGAACTGCGCCTTTATGCGAGCGAAGCGCCCGAAGGCTTCGCGGCGCGGCTGCTCGACGGGCGCGCGCCCACATGGCTAGAGCCGGTCGAACTCGGCCTGCCCGGCGACGTGCAGGTGTGGCGAGTGGAGCGGGATGCGCGCTAGGCCGCGCGGAATTCCAGCGCCACGCCATTGATGCAGTGGCGCTTTCCAGTTGGTTTCGGCCCGTCGTTGAAGATATGACCCAGGTGCCCGCCGCAATCGGCGCAGTGGACCTCGGTGCGCGGAATGCCGATCTTGAAATCGGTCTTGGTCCCGATCGCCCCGGGCAATGACTGCCAGAAGCTGGGCCAGCCGGTGCCGCTGTCGAACTTCACGCGCGAGGAATAGAGCGCATTGCCGCATCCCTGGCAGTGGAACGTGCCCGCGCGCTTCTCATTGTCGAGCGGTGAGGAATAGGGGCGCTCGGTCCCCTCCTGGCGTAGCACACGGAACTCGGCCGGGGTGAGGCGCCGGCGCCACTCGGCTTCGGAATGCGCGACACGGAAATTCCCGGCCTCGGCCCGGCCCGAACCGCAGGCGGCCAGTGCAAGGCCCGCGCCGCCGACAGCGAGGGTGCGAAGAAAGTCGCGGCGATCAGTCATGGGGCGATCCTGCCATGGTGTGGATGAACTGGCTCAGAACCGCGTAACCTCTACCTCCAGCTTGCGGAAGCCATGAACGAAATTCGCCCTCACCCGCTCGACATCCCCGGCGACGTGGACGCGCATCCGCCGCGCGTGCATTTCTTCCAGCAAGACCCGCAGTTGCAGTTCTGCCAGCCGCGCGCCAACGCAGCGGTGGATGCCATAGCCGAACGAAAGGTTGCGCCGCGCGTTCTCGCGCGCAATGTCAATCCGGTCAGGGTCGGCAAACACCGTTTCGTCGCGATTGGCGGACAGATACCACAGGATCAGCTTGTCGCCGGACTTGATTCGTTCACCAAACAACTCGGTATCCTGCGTGCAGGTGCGGCGCATGTGGGCCAGCGGGGTCTGGTAGCGCAGGCATTCCTGAACGGCATTGGGGATCAGGTCGGGTCGTTTCTCGAACAGCTCGCGCTGGTCAGGAAACTTGTCGAGTGCGTGGATGATGCCGCTCATCGTGTTGCGGGTCGTGTCGTTACCGCCGACGATCAGCAGCACCAGGTTGCCCATGAATTCGCGCGGACTCATCTGGTTCATCGCGGGGGAGTGGATCATCATCGAAATGAGATCGGGCGTCGGTTCGGCCTGGCTGCGCTCCATCCACAGGCGCTGGAAGTAGGTTGCCATTTCCTGGAGCACGTCCTCGCGCTCGTCGCCCAGCGCGCGAACGAGGGCAATCTCGGTGTCGCCTGCCCAGTCGCTCCAATAGGTCAGCAGGCGGCGGTCCTCCCACGGGAAGCCGAACAACAGCGCGAGCATGCCAGTCGTCAGCTCGATTGAGACCGTGTCGACCCAGTCGAACACTTCACCGCGCGGCAGCGCATCGAGCAGTTCTCCGGTACGGCGGCGGATGTCTCCTTCCATCCGCTTCATTTCGGCCGGGGTGAAGGCCGGCGCGACGGTGCGGCGCTGCCCGGTGTGCTTGGGCCGGTCCATGGCGATGAACATTGGCAATTCGCGACCCTCGATATCGGGATCGCGTTCGAGAATGGTGATGCCGCCATGTTCCCAGCTCGATGAAAACAGCTCCGGCAGCGCTTCGACGTGCTGGATGGCGTTGTGGGAAACGACGTTCCAGTACGGCCCGAACGGGCTTTCGGGGACATGATGGATCGGCCCCTTGCCCCGCATTTCGGCAAAGATGGGTTGCCAGCGATCCTCTACATAGATGTCGCTGCGGCTGACATCGAAGGGGTGCGTGTGGCGCGGTAGCTGCTCGGGATGCTCGGCCAGATGCGCCACCAACCGTTCGTAAGCACTGGGCGAGTTTCGCCACCGGGGCGTGTCAGGGGCCAGGGTCGCCATGCGTTCTCTCCCGCGCCGCCCGCCTCGATCCGGGGGAGTCGGCACGGCTGGGATTGCACCCGCTTGCCGGCGCCTTGTCAATAGTGAGTTGCTTTTTGCGACCGATTACCCGCGCGCGAACCAGCGACGGCGCGCCGGGGCCGGGCCGGATTGCATGACCTTGCGCCTGAACAGCGTCGCCCCGGCCTTTACGAACACCGCCACGCACAGCGCCTGCCAAGCGATTGCCACCAGATGCGGCCAGATCGCCGGATCCTGGGCCGCGCGGGCCATCATCGTGAAGGGCGAGCTGAACGGGAACACCGCGCCTGCCAGCTCCAGGCCAGAACCCGGATTGGCAAGGGTGTAGCTCGCGAGAAAGAAGACCAGCAGTTGCATCATGGTCGCGGGCATCGACAGGGTCTGCACCTCGCGCACCGTCTTCGCCATCGATCCGATGGTGAGGAAGAGCGCGCCGAGCAGGAGGTAACCCATCGCAAAATAGATTACGCCCAGGCCCAGGAACAGCGGCCACCCCAGCGCCGGCTCGGTCAGGGCCCCGGCTGAAAAGCCACCGAGGCCAAAGACGACACCGGCCGCTGCGCCCCATACCACGATCCCGACGAAGCTGACCGCCAGCATCGCGAACAGCTTGCCCAGGAACACCGCGTCCATCGGGATCGCGGCAGCCAGCACCTCGATGATCTTGTTGCCCTTCTCTTCCACCAGGTTGGACAGGACCATGCCTGCCAGCAGCATGATCAGGAGGAACAGCAGCAGTTGCCCCGCCTGTGCTGTGCGAAGCCGATCGACCCGTTCGCTCGCGCTGCTGGAGGCAACGATCTCCGCCGCGACAGGCGGGAGGTTCAGGGTTCCGCCCGATGCGCTCGCGGCGATCAGCGCGACGCGGCCGCTCCACTGCGCGACCTGATGCTCGGGCCCGACGATACGCGGCGCGGCGCGTGTGCCGGTCACGATGGCCGCGTAGTTTGCACGTTCCCGCTCCAGCGTGGCGCGCGCATCGAAACCGGGTGTGGCGGCGCCGGGTACGGCGACCAATGCGGGCATGACCGGCCCAAGATCGGTTTGCAGACGCTGTCCGGCCCTCACCATCGCGGCGGTGTCGGCCGCGCCCATGGCTACGCCGATCTCGCGACTGACGGACTGTTCGGCAACCGAGCTGCCGATCCCCCCGGCAAGGCCGCCGACCAGGATCGGGAACAGCGGGCCAAGCAGGAAGAACAGGAACGCGCGGCTGAACAGAATCGCGACGAAATCGCGCCGCGCGATGACATAGGCGGCCTGCCAGATCGAAAGGCGATGCTCGCTCATGCCGCGTCTTCCTGCCGGTCGCGGCCCATTTCCCTCGCTGCCGCTTCACCGGCGATATGGACGAAGGCGTCGTGCAACCCGGCGCGCTCGATCGACAAGGACAAAATCCCCGCCTCGCCTTCGATCAGGGCGCGCAGCAAGGGTTCGATTCCGCTCTCGGGGAGCGAGAAGTGAAAGTAATCGCCCTCGCGCCGCACGTCGGCGGGCAGGACCTCGAGCCAGCGCCCTTCGCGCGCGCGTGTTTCCAGCCGGACCTGCGCCGGGATGCGGTCGCGCGCTTCGTCGACCTTGCCCGCGAATGGCACTTTGCCGGCGGCGATGATCGCGACCCCTTCGCACAGACGTTCGGCATGCGCGATCACGTGAGTCGAGAAGATCACCGTGGTGCCGTCCTCGGCCAGCCCCCGGATCAGCCGTTCGAGCTTGCCCTGATTGATCGCGTCGAGGCCGCTGAACGGCTCGTCGAACACCACCAGCCGGGGCTCGTGGACCAGCGTTCCAAGCAGTTGAACCGTTTGTGCCATACCCTTGGAAAGCTGGCGGATTTGCTTGTCGGCTGCGTGGCCCAGGCCGTGTCCCTCAAGTAATTCGCGCCCGCGCTCGCGCCCCTGCTTCAGCGGGATCCCGCGCAGTGCGCCCATGAATGCAATCGCGTCGACCGCCTTCATCGACGGGTAGAGGCCCCGCTCCTCGGGCAGGTAACCGATCAGCCGGGCAATTGCGTGCGGGTTGGCGTGGCCGAACACGCGTCGTTCGCCTGCATCGGGGTCGATGATACCCAGCAGCATCCGCAGCGTCGTCGTCTTGCCCGCGCCATTCGGGCCGAGGATGCCGTAGATCGCGCCTTGCGGCACCGCGAGGTCGACGCCGTTGACCGCCAGCCCGCCGTCGAACCGCTTGACCAGCCCGCGCGCCTCGATAGCGAGCGGGCGCGATGCCGCCGCAAGATCAGCCAGTTCACCTGTCGCCATATGCATGTCGTGCGGTTAACCTTCGCGAGTGAACGGGATGGGCCTCAAGCATGGTTAATGCGGCGGACACGGCCAACCTGCAAGCGCGCCTGCGTACCGAAGCCGCGCGGTTAGGCTTTGCTGCGATCGGTTTCGCGCCCGCTGCCGACGATCCGGTCCGGGCCGAGCGGCTCGCACAGTGGCTGGGCGAGAGCCACCACGGCACGATGGAATGGATGGAGAGCCGCGCCGATGTCCGCGGCGGACCGCAATCGCTATGGCCTGCGGCGCGCAGCGTGATTGCATTGGGGATGAGCTATGCCCCCGCGCACGATCCCTTGGCATTGGAAGGCGTGGGAGAACGGGCGCGCATCTCTGTCTATGCGCAGGGGCGCGACTATCACGATACGGTGAAGAAGGCGCTGAAGGCGCTGGCACGGTGGCTGGTGGCCGAGGCGCCGGGGACGGAGCTCAAGGTGTTCGTCGATACCGCACCGGTAATGGAGAAGCCGCTGGGCGAGGCGGCAGGAATCGGGTGGCAGGGCAAGCACACCAACCTCGTCAGCCGGGAGCACGGGTCGTGGCTGTTTCTTGGCGCGATCTACACCACGATCGCGTTCGCGCCGGATGCCCCGCACGATGATCGCTGCGGATCATGTCGCGCGTGCCAGGATGCCTGCCCCACGCAGGCCTTCCCCGCGCCCTATCGCCTCGATGCGCGGCGATGCATTTCCTACCTCACCATCGAGCACAAGGGGCCGGTGCCGATCCAGTTCCGCAAGCCGCTGGGAAACCGCATCTATGGTTGTGACGATTGCCTGGCGGTGTGTCCGTGGAACAAGTTCGCCGAGGTGGCCGCGCGCCACCGCGCCTTCGTTCCCCGCGCCGAGCTGGTCGCGCCGCGGCTGGCAGAGTTGCTGGCTCTGGACGATGCAGGCTTCCGCGCATTGTTTGCCGGCTCGCCGATCAAACGCATCGGGCGCGCTCGGTTTGTCCGCAACTGCCTTTACGCGGCGGGCAACAGCGGCGACGCGGCGCTCGTGGCGCCGGTCCGTGCTCTGGTGGCAGATCCCGACTCGGCGGTGGCGGACGCGGCCGCCTGGGCGCTGGGCGAACTTACAGCAGATCCTTGAGCGGGATTTCCGGGTCCGCCAGCGCGGCCGGGTCGGGCGTCGCCCTAGCCTCGATCAGCTTGCGGCCCTGCACGTAATCCTTGGTATTGTTGACGCAATCGAGCGCGATAACCCGGCCTTCCTTGAGATAGACCACCGAGAATTTCCTCTCCGCCGGGTCGCCACGCAGCACGGTCTCGTCGTGGTCGATCGACAGGCCCGCCGTCTGGAGCTTGAGATCGTACTGATTGGACCAGAACCATGGGAACGCCTGATAGGACACGGCTTCCCCGCAGATGTGTTTCGCCGCGACGGTCGCCTGGTCGTTGGCATTCTGGACCGATTCAAGCCGGATCACCGCCCCATCGGCGTAGGTATTGGCATGTGCGGCGCAGTCGCCCACAGCATAGACATTTTCGAGCGTCGTGCGGCAAAATTCGTCGACATCGACCCCGTTTCCGCCCGCCGCCCCGGCCGCGATCAACGGACCCACCGAAGGGACGATGCCGATGCCCACAACCACCAAGTCGGCCGGCACCGTGCTGCCGTCGGCCAGGGTCACGCCCGTCACCTTGCCTTCGGCCCCGTCGATGCATTCGACCCCGGTGTCGAGCCGCAGGTCGACCCCGTGGGCCATGTGTTCGGCTTGATAGAAGGCGGACAGTTCCACGCCCGCCACCCGCGCCAGCACGCGCGGCAACATTTCCAGCAACACGACCTCGCAGCCGAGCTTGCGTAGCACCGCCGCCGCCTCCAGCCCGATGTAGCCGCCGCCGATCACCACGACCCGGCGCGCCCCCGCTTCGAGTTCCGCCATTATCCGGTCCACATCCGCGCGGGTCCGCACGGCGTGGACGCCCGCGAGATCCGCGCCGGCGCACGAAAGACGGCGCGGATCGCCGCCCCCGGCCCAGATCAGGTGGCCATAGCCCAGCTTGGTGTCGTCGCTCAGCGTCACGCTCTGCGCCGCCGGGTCGATCGCGCTGACCGATGTGCCGAGCTTCAGCGCCACGCCCTTGTCGGCCCAGAACTGCGCGGGGCGGATCATGATCCGCTCGAACGGTTTCGCGCCAGCAAGATATTCCTTCGACAGCGGCGGCCGTTCGTAAGGCGGCTCGCAGTCGCGCCCGATCATCACGATCGAACCTGCAAAACCACTCTGGCGCAGGGCAATGGCAGCCTGGGCACCCGCGTGCCCAGTGCCGACGATGATCACATCCGCGCGGTCCATGGCCCGCACGTCGCCGCGAAGCGCGCGCGCGTCAAGCGTTCAGCGTGCGAGCAGGTTCCTGGCCTGGCTCGCGATCTGCGCCAGCATGGCCGGAGCGACCATTGCCTGAGCCTGCGCCCGACCGATCATCGCGCGAAACTGGCGGATCGCGGGTTCGTGCTCGGCGGCCCAGTCGGCGACTGCGCTTTCCGGTTCGTTCCGTGTCCCCTTGCGCCGGGCAAGGCGGCGCAGGAAATCGAGCCGCATTTGCTGAAAATCGCGGGCAAGGCCAGCAACCAGCAGACGTTCCCACACGTCCGACGGTGCCATCAGCGCGGCCGTACCTTGTGCCCAGTCGAGCCCGAGCCGCGCGCCCAGATCGGTGAAAGCCCCGGTCAACTTGCGCGATTGGATCTCCGCATCGCGTGCCAGCCGGGCCAGCCCGAACGAACCGTCGAGATCGAACAGGTGCGCGACTTCGCCGGCCGTATCTCCCGGCGCGCCCAGGCGCACGAACTCAGCGCGCAGCTTGGCCGATTGCTGGCGCGATTCGGCGGCGAGCAGGTCGTCGGTGCCGCGCGTCAGTTCGGCCACGCCTTGCGCCAGTTCCGCCACCACGCGCGACGGGGGGGCCGTGGCGCCGCCCGCGCGCAGCAGGTCGCCCATGTGGCTGCGCATCGCCGCCGCGCTCTTGTCGAACAGCGCCAGTCGTGCGGCTTCAGGCATCGGTTCGGTGTCGAGCCGTTCCCAGAGCGCGCCCGTCTCCAGCATCTGGTCGGCAGCGACAAAGGCGCTGGCGACTTGCGCCAGGTCGACGCCTTCTTCCTCGGCCAGCTCGAACGGATGGACCAGGCCGAGCCGGTTGACGATGCGGTTGGCCAGGATCGTGGCGATAATCTCGCGCCGCAACTGGTGGCCCAGGATTTCAGTGCGAAACTTCTTCCGCATCGGTTCGGGGAATTTTGCGATCAGCGCCGCTTCCAGAGCGGGATCGGCGGCAAGTTCACTGGCCTCGATCGCGTCCTGCAACACCAGCTTGGCCGAGCTGAGCAACACCGCCAGTTCGGGCCGTGTCAGGCCCGAGCCATCCGCCGCGCGGCGCACCAACGTCTCGCTGTCGGCCAGCCCCTCGGTCCGCCGGTCGAGCTGGCCGCGATCCTCCAGCGCTTCCATCAGGCGGAGCTGCGAGGCGGTCGCCTGCGCGCCGCCGGTTTCGGCGATCGACAACGCCAGCGCCTGGAGCCGGTTGTCCTCGAGCACGATCGCGCCAACCTCGTCGGTCATTTCCGCAAGCAGCTTGATCCGCGCCTTCTCGGTCAGGCGCCCGCCGCGCTTGGCCGCTTCGAGCGCGATCTTGATGTTGACCTCGTTGTCCGAGCAGTCGACCCCGGCCGAATTGTCGATGAAGTCGGTATTGAGCCGGCCGCCATTCAGCGAAAACTCGATCCGGCCCGCTTGGGTCACGCCCAGGTTCGCGCCTTCGCCGATCACCTTGGCGCGCACCTCGCGCCCGTTGATGCGAATCGCGTCGTTGGCCGGATCGCCCACCTGGACGTTGTTTTCCGATCCCGCCTTGATGTACGTGCCGATGCCGCCGAACCAGAGCAGGTCGACCGGCGCCTTGAGGATCGCGGTGATCAGCGCCTCGGGCTCGAACTCGGCCTGCTCGACGCCCAGCGCCTTCTGCGCCGCCTTCGACAACTTGATCGACTTGGCATCGCGCGGAAACACCCCGCCGCCCTTCGATATCAGAGCCTTATCGTAGTCGTCCCAGCTCGACCGGGGCAGGTCGAACATGCGCTGGCGCTCGGCCCAGCTCGCGCCTGGATCGGGATCGGGGTCGATGAAGATGTGGCGATGGTCGAACGCGGCGACCAGCTTTATCGCCTGCGACAGCAGCATCCCGTTGCCGAATACGTCGCCCGACATGTCACCGCACCCCGCCACCCGGACGGGTTCGACCTGCACATCGATGCCCTGTTCCAGGAAATGCCGCTGAACAGAAACCCATGCGCCCTTGGCGGTGATGCCCATCGCCTTGTGGTCGTAGCCTTTCGAGCCGCCGCTGGCGAAAGCATCGCCGAGCCAAAAATCGTGCGCTTCGGCAATCGCATTGGCGACGTCGGAGAACCTCGCCGTGCCCTTGTCGGCGGCGACCACGAAATAGGGATCCTCGCCATCGCGAATGACGACCTTCGCGGGATGGACGACCCTGCCGCCCACGATATTATCAGTGACCGACAGCAGCGTGCGGATAAACAGCTCGTAGCTTGCCTGGCCCTCGGCCGCCCAGCCATCGCGGTCGCGCGCCGGATCGGGCAGCTGCTTGGGATAGAACCCGCCCTTGGCCCCGGTTGGCACGATCACCGCGTTCTTGACCCGCTGTGCCTTCATCAGGCCAAGGATTTCGGTGCGAAAGTCATCGCGCCGGTCGGACCAGCGCAGGCCGCCGCGGGCAACGGGCCCCGCGCGTAGGTGGATTCCCTCGACCCGGGCGCTGTAGACGAAGATTTCGCGCCACGGCACCGGCTTGGGAAGGCCCGGAACGAGCGCGGAATCGATCTTGAACGCCAACGCTTCTGCGCCCGCGGAGGCGAAGGCATTGGTGCGCAGGATTGCCCCGATCAGTGTTTCGTAAAGCCGCAGCAGGCGGTCGTCGTTGATCGCCGCGACTTTCGTCAACCCTTGGCGGATTGCGGTTCGCGCCTCGGCAGCGGATGCCTCGCGATCGCCGACATGGGCCGGATCGTGCAGCGCGCGCAGCAGCGCGACGAGCGCGCGCGTGACGGTGGGCGCGCGGTGGAGTGCATCGACCACGGTGTAAATGGTGAAGCCCATGCCGGTCTGGCGCAGATAGCGATAGAATGCGCGGAGCCAGTCGGCTTCCCGGGCGGCAAGGCCCGTGCCGATGATCAGCCGGTTGAACGGATCGTCTTCCGCCTGGCCGTTGAGAACGGTTGCGATCGCGCGCTCGATGTCAGGTGCGCGCTCGAGCAGCGGAGCGGCAGTGTCGCCTTCGGCAAGAGCGAGCTGGAAATCATGAATAGTGCCCAGTTTCCCTTCCGCCAGTGCGGTGGGAATCTCTGTGAGCACGCGAAAGCCGAAGTTTTCCAGTGCGGGTACCGCGTCCGACAGCGGCAGTGCGCCTTCATGTTCATAGACTTTAAGCCGCAGCATGGTCGACGGATCGCGAGGCAGGTGAAACAGCCGAGCGTCACGCTGGATGGTGCCCGTGGGCGCATCGGTATCGCTCGTCGCGATGTGGCGCATGCGGCCGATATCGAGCGCCGCCTCGCGCGGGCCATACGCGGCCCGGTATGTAGCGGGGAAAGCTTCGGCGAGCCGCGCGGCAACCGCCGCGGCGCGGCCTGGCTCCATCGTTTCGGCAAGCTCGTTTTCGACAGCTTCGCCCCAGCCGCGCAGCAGGCGTTGCAATTCAGCGTCCAGCGCCGCCTCATCATAGCGGGTTTCGGTGCCGCGCATGTCGAGCACGAAGCGCAAGGTGGCAAGGTTGCCCCCTTCGACCTGAAGGCTCCAGTCGAGCATGTCGGCGCCGGTGCCGGTTTCCAGCAGGTCCTGGATCTGCAGGCGCACCTGCGTCGACAGCATGTCGCGGGGCAGCCACACGAATGCGAACAGGTGGCGTGCCAGCGGCGCCTCGACCAGCGCCAGGCGCGGGCGTGGGCGGTCGACGAGGCTCATCATCGTGGTCGATACGCGCTCGATATCGGCGTCGGAAAATCCGATCAGCAGGTCATGCGGCAGTTCGGTCAGCGCGTGGACCAGTGCCTTGCCCGCATGGCCCACGGGATCAAAATCGAACTTGTCCATCAACGCGGTCAGTTGCGCGCGCATCCGCGGCACTTCCGCCGGCGGCGTGGCAAGCGCGGCGCTGGTCCATACGCCCGCGTGAATCGAGATTTCGGTGACTTTCCCGCCTTCGCGCACTGGTACGATGAAAAGGTCGAGCGGCACGCGGCGATGAACGTTGCTGACCCGGTTTGCCTTCACGATCAGCGGCACTCGTTCGGCACTGCGCTTGGGATCGTCGAACCACGCGAAGGCGCGATCGTAGCTGGCATCGGCGAGGATTTGCCGCGCGCTCCGTTTGCATATGCCGAGCATCCCGGCATGGCTACCGTCGCGCCGCCGGGTCGCATGGCCCAGCAGCGTCAGCATCCCCCCCTCGAGCCATTTCAGCAGCGCGGCTCCCTCGCGATCACCCAGCGCCTCGGCATCGGCACGCATGCGCGCCCGCATCCTGGGCCAATCGCGCACCGCGACATGGACATCGGCCAAGGTGGTCCGCAGTGAATCTTCCAGGGCACGCCGCTGGCGGGCATCAACGCGCGCGGTTTCGAGATAGATCATCGATTCCCATGCGAAGCCGTCAGCCTCGTCAATCGCGATCAGTTCGCCATCACCCGCCCGGCGGACCGGCACGACCGGGTGGACCAGGCGATCGATCGGCAAGGCGTGGGCCGCAAATGTCGCGGCAACCGAATCGACCAGGAACGGCATGTCATCATTGACCAGCGCGATCCGCATCAAGCGGCGTCCCTCGCTGGAGGTGGCAATGTGCATCGCTGGCTCGCCGGTGGGGCGGCGCGCGGCCGTATCGAGCAGGAACCCGGCCGCATCGCCGAGCGCCGCCTCGCCGAAGGGAGTATCGCCGGGAAGCAGCGAATCGCGCATCTGCCCGGCCAGGGCCTTCACCAGTGTCGTGTGACCCGCCAGCCGCCGGGGCGCGCCCCCGGCTGCCTCATCCGCCTTGGTACCCATTCATCCCGCTCCGCGAGGCTCGAAGCCTCATCATTTTATTGCCGCCCAATGCAACAATACTACGTCGATAAGCCGTGCGCGCGGCGAGGGCAAGCAGCGGCTGGGGCAAGCCCTGCCCACAGGTCAGGCCTTCGCGAGCGCATCCATCGTGAGCGCGATGGATCGTATCCGTGCTTCTGGGTCAAAGGTCGCGCCTGATATGATTATCTCGTCGGCTCCCGTCCGGGCGATGAAGGCCCGGATTGCCGCGCGCACCGTGGCGGGGGCGCCGATTGCGCTGGCCTGGCCCAGATGGTCAAGCATCGCGCGCGCCGGTGGCGGTAGCGTGTCCGCGTAGTCCGGCAGCGGCGGCGGTAGTTTGCCGGGATTGCCGGTCCGCAACCGCACGAAGCTTTGCTGTTGCGAGGTGGCGAGCAGGGCCGCCTCCGCATCGGTTGCGGCGCAGAACACAGTCATCGCCGCCATGACGTGCGGCCGATCAAGCGCGTCGGAAGGCTGGAACTCGCGCCGGTAGAGCGCCAGCGCGCCATCGAGATGGTCGGGCGCAAAATGCGAGGCGAAGGCATAGGGCAGCCCGAGCGTGGCGGCGAGGCGTGCGCCAAACAGGCTCGAACCCAGCATCCACAGCGTGACATCGGCGCCCGCGCCGGGCGTCGCGCGCAGGCCGGTGTCCGGGTCTCCTGCCAGCAGTGCGCGAAGTTCCACCACGTCATGCGGAAACATTTCCGCCGCGCGATGCAAGTCCTTGCGCAGCGCGCGCTGCAATTCCGGTCCCGCCCCGGGGGCACGCCCCAGCCCCAGGTCGACACGGCCAGGGAACAGCGCGGCAAGCGTGCCGAACTGCTCGGCGATCTGAAACGGGGTGTGATTGGGCAGCATGATCCCGCCCGATCCGATCCGGATCGTACCGGTCGCATTGCCGATCTGCGCCAGGACCACCGCAGTGGCGCCGCCCGCGATCCCGTCCATCGCGTGATGCTCCGCGACCCAGAACCGGGCATAGCCCGCGCGCTCCGCCGCCCGAGCCAGCGCCGTGGTCGCGCCCATTGCCTCGGCCACGGTTCCGCCTTCGCGAACTGGCACCAGGTCGAGGACTGACAGTGGAATCATCGGCCCGGTGCCGCCTGCGCAGCCGCGGGGCCAAGCTGATCGAGATATTGCCGTGCAGTCGCCGCGACAGCGCTGTCGGGTGCCATGGCCACGACCGCTTCCCACGACCGGCGCGCCGCCACCTCATTGTCGGCGAGCACGGCAATCACGCCTGCCTCCAGCCCAACCTCGGGATTGCGCGGCGCGAGCAAGGCGGCGCGCTCGATCTGCTGCTGGGCCTCGACCAGTCGTTCTTGCTGGCGCGACAGGCGCGCGGAAATCAGCCAGGACGCAGCATCGTCGGGCAATGCTGCGCGCGCATTGGCAAGCGCCTGCGCTGCGCGGCCGGACTGGCCGAGCCGGTGAAGCGGATGAGCCATGTCGCGCGCGATGCGGCCGACGAGCGCCGCGTCGCCTGCTGCCCGTGCATCGCGCTGCGCGGTCTCGAAATGCCCGAGCGCGCGCGTGAAGTCGCCGACCGCCTCGGCGGCAATGGCGGCGGCAACGGTCAGTTCCGCACGCCGTGCCGCTTCGCCGCCAGGCACGGCGTCGCGCGCGGTGAGGAACGCGGTTTCCGCCTCGGTCCAGCGTTCCAGTTCAGCAAGTGCGAGGCCCAGGCATTCCGCCGCGACGGCGCGATCGGAGCCCGATGCCGCCGCGAGCCGATCTTCAGCCATCTCGACCGTATCGCCGGGAGCGATCCGCGCCGCCTCGAAACACGGATCGGCGCGGCGTGCAGGCCGCGCAGGGGGACTGGCCTCGGCCTCGCGTTCCCGCTCTCTGGTGCGGCGGCGCTGCTCGTAAAGCTCGTCGGGAACGGGACTGGAAGTGCCCAGGCCAGGCGTTGGACCAACCTGCATCAGCATCAGGGGGAGGAGAAGGGACAGCATCGGATCGTCTCGCTAAAGCGCCGCCAGCATGCGCAGCAACAGGGCAATGTCCTGCGGCCGCGACAGGCGGTGGTCCGCGTCCTTGACCAGCACGACCTGTACGTCGTCCGAATGAAGTGCTTTGGCAAGACGCAGGCTCACGTCCCACGGCACGTCGATGTCGCGTTGGCCATGAATTAGTCGGACGGGGCAGGTGATGGCGATATCGCCGTCGAGCTGCAGGTTGGCCTGGCCGTCAGCCCAGAAACCGGGATGGGTTGGGGTCGGTTCGGGGCCATAGGGATTGTCTTCCAGCACGATCTCACCCGCAGCGAGGCGCGCCTGATCCGCCGCGCCGAACCCCCAGGTGGTGAAATCGGGCGCGGCGGCGATGCCCACCAGCGCGGCGACACGCGCGCGCAGTTGCTTGGCGGCGAGCAGCATCAGCCAGCCGCCCATCGACGACCCGATCAGGATCACCGGTCCGTCGACCATCGCCTTGACGAGCGCCACGGCCTCGTCGCGCCATTGCGACAAGGTGCCATCGGCAAAGTCGCCTTCGCTCTTGCCGCACCCCGAATAGTCGAACAGCAGGCAGGCCCGTCCCTCGGTCCGCGCCCATTCGAACACGGCGGAAACCTTGCTCCCGGCCATGTCGGACATGTAGCCGGGCAGGAAAACCAGCGTCGGCCCTTTGCCGGGAATGTGGCGATAGGCGATCCGCCTGCCGCCGGGTGCGTCGAACATTTCCGGATCGTCCATGTCGGCGACAATGCCCGGATCGTCCCTGCCAAGGCAAGCACGCGGTGCTTGAAGCGTTAACCCCGTGCCGCTATGTCGGCGGCCATGAACGTGCTGGCGATCACGACTACCACCACTACCCGGCCCACCCGGGGGCGGCAGGTCGCGCGCTAGCCGCGTCCGCCGCGGCCCGGTTTCGGGCGGCGCGGCGTTCCTCCCGAAATCGTCATTTCCCTGAACGCCGCACTTCAAGCGCGCGCGCACCTGTGCCAATGCGCCGCGAAAGCGAAAACGGTGACACGATGACGGAATTGCTCAAGATCAGCCTGCCCGATGGATCGGTGCGCGAGGTTCCGCGCGGCAGCACCCCCGCGGACATCGCCGCCGCGATCGGGCCGGGCCTGGCCAAGGCCGCGCTCGCCGCCCGGGTGGACGGCGAACTGCGCGACCTCAATCGCGCGTTCGAGGGGGACGCGAGCCTTGCGCTGGTCACCGCGCGCGACGAAGCCGACGCGCTTGAACTCGCGCGCCACGACTATGCCCATGTCCTCGCCGAAGCGATCCAAAGCCTGTGGCCGGGCACGCAGATCACCTTCGGCCCGGCGACCGAGGACGGATTCTACTACGATGTCATGGCGCCTGCTGGGCGCGAGCCGTTCAGCATGGACGACCTGCCCGCGATTGAGGAGGCGATGCGCGCGATCATCCGCGCCGACAAGCCGTTGACGCGCGAAGTGTGGAGCCGTCAGCAACTCATCGACAAGTGGCGCGCGGAGGGTGAAAGCTTCAAGGCGGAATGGGCGGTCGAACTGCCCGAGAACGAGGAACTGACGGTCTATCGCAGCGGTGAGGACTGGCTTGATATGTGCCGCGGCCCGCACCTGCCCAGCACGGGCAAGCTCGATCCTCAGGCCTTCAAGCTGATGCGCGTGGCCGGTGCCTATTGGCGCGGCGACCAGAAGAATGCCCAGCTCACGCGCATTTACGGCACCGGCTGGCTCAACAAGAAGCAACTGGACGCCCACCTTCACCGGCTGGAGGAAGCGGCCAGGCGCGACCACCGCAAGCTGGGCCGCGAAATGAACCTGTTCCACTTGCAGGAAGAAGCGCACGGCAGCGTGTTCTGGCATCCGCAAGGCTACAAGATCTGGCGCGCGGTCGAGGATTACATGCGCCGCGCGATCGAGGGCGCCGGATACCGCGAGGTCAAGACGCCGCAGGTCATGGACGCGCGCCAGTGGGAACAATCCGGCCACTGGGGCAAGTTCCGCGAAAACATGTTCGTCATCCCCGACGAAGTGCCCAACACCGAGGACGAAGGGCCGGTCATCAGCGGCGATGCCGACTGGATGGCGCTGAAGCCGATGAACTGCCCGGCGCACGTGCTGATCTTCCGCCAGGGGCTGAAAAGCTATCGCGAGCTGCCGCTGCGCATTTACGAAAACGGCTGCTGCCATCGCAACGAACCGCACGGCGCGCTGCACGGCATCATGCGGGTGCGCCAGTTCACGCAGGACGACGCGCATATCTTCTGCCGCGAGGACCAGCTCATCGCCGAAGTCCGCGCCTTCTGCGAACTGGCCGACCGCGTCTATCGCGACTTCGGATTTTCGTATTCGGTCAAGCTCGCGCTGCGGCCGGAGCAGCGCTACGGCAGCGATGCGGACTGGGACAAGGCGGAGGCCGAACTGCGCCAGGCAGTGACCGACGCCGGGCTCGCGACCGAAGAGTACGGCTGGGAGGAATTGCCGGGCGAGGGCGCGTTCTACGCGCCCAAGCTGGAATGGCACCTGACCGACGCGATCGGGCGCACCTGGCAGGTCGGCACGATCCAGTCGGATCGCGTGTTGCCCGAGCGGCTCGATGCGAGCTATGTTGGCGAAGACGGCGAGAAGCACCGCCCGGTCATGCTGCACCGCGCGATCTTCGGCAGCTACGAACGCTTCATCGGCATTCTGATAGAGCATTTCGCCGGGCGTCTGCCGGTCTGGCTCGCGCCAACGCAGGCCGTCGTGGCGACGATCGTGTCCGATGCCGACGATTATGCGCGCGACGTGGTTGCGAAACTGGAGGCCGCCGGCATTCGAGTGGAGGCGGATCTCCGCAACGAGAAGATCAATTACAAGGTGCGCGAACACAGTGTGGCGAAAGTCCCTCACCTCCTGGTGGTCGGCAAGCGCGAGGCGGAGGAAGGCAAGGTCGCCGTGCGGACGCTGGGCGCCGAGCATCAAAAGGTGATGACGCTGGACGAGGCGCTGACGATGTTGCGCCAAGAGGCGACCGCGCCGGACCTGCGGTGAGGGTACGCTGCTCGGCTTCACCCTCGTTCAGATAGCGGTTGCGCTGATCGCCACGCTTGCCGCCGCCTACGTGCGCGGGCTGGCGGGGTTCGGCATGGCGATCCTGCTGGTGCCGGTCCTCGCGCTGGCGCTGTCGCCGGTGGAGGCTGTGCTGGTCGCCAACATGCTCGGGGCGATGATCGGTGCGAGCGAGATTGCCCGGCTGGTGCGGGAGGCGGAAAGGTCGGCTTTCACCATTTCGGGCCTGGTACTGCTCGCGACCGCGCCCGGGCTCTATGCGCTGTCCGTGACCGACGTATCGTTGGCGCGGCTGCTGATCGCACTGGTCGCGCTGTCGGCATTCGGCGCGATGATGCTACCCATGCGCGACAGCGCACCGCCCGGGCGGGTGAGCACGGTGACTACGGGGCTGGCCAGCGGGCTCCTCACGGGGTTCGCGGGGATGCCAGGGCCGCCAGTGGTGCCATTCTATGTCCGGCGCCATATCCCGCGGGTGACTGCCAAGGCGTCCATGGTGCTTGTCTTCACTTGCGCCAGCTGCGCCGGAATCGGCTCGGGGCTGGCTTTCGGGGTGATGACATGGCGGCTCGCGCTGCTCGCGCTGGCGCTGTTTCCCGTGGTGCTGCTCGGCAACTGGCTGGGCGCGAAGATGTCGGGTAAGATCGGCGACACTGCCTGGCGCGTGTTCGCGGCAACAGTGCTGGGCGCGGCGGCGTTCGCCGCGCTCCTGAAGCTGTTACAGGGGTAGGAACGGCCCGGCCGCGATCAGCGCGGCCGCGCAGGCGCAGACGACTGCAGAGCGGGCCGCATTACGCGCGCGCGATTGGTAGGTGCGGACAAGGGCGATGGCATGGACCATGCGCCGAGTTTCGGCCCAGGCGCCTAACGAAGCGTTAAAGGCGCGGCATCTGCTGGCTGGCGCAGTGAAAACCGCCGCCCCCGGCGAGCACCGCATCGGCGGGAAGGCCAATGGTCGCCCGGTCAGGAAACAGTGCGGCGATCGCGGCCACGCCTTCGTCGTCATGCTGCGACCCGAAGGTCGGCACGACCACCAGGTTCGTCGTGATCGCGAAATTGGCATAGCTTGCCGGTTCGACCAGGTCGCCACGGGTGATCAGTCCGGGCGACGGGATCTCCAGCACCTCTACCCCAAATGCCTCGGCGCGGGCCCTGGCATCGGCGTAGATCGCGGCGTTGGGATCGCCGCTACCGGCTGCACGCGGCAATGCCAGCTGGTTCGGGCCCACGAACCGCGCGAGGTTATCAACGTGCCCATCGGTGTGGTCGTTGATCAAGCCGTCGCGCAGCCACAGCACGCGGTCGAAGCCAAGGTCGCGCGCGAGGCGCGCCTCGATGTCCTGGCGCGACAGCGTGGGATTGCGGTTGGGGTTGAGCAGGCACTGTTCGGTGGTGACGACGAGGCCGGTCCCGTCGCCATCCACTGCGCCCCCTTCCAGCACCCAGTCGCTCTCGACGACCGGAAGCCCTGCATCGGCGGCAAGCTCGGCACCAATCGCCTGATCGCCCTGCATCAGATACTTCCCGCCCCAGCCATTGAACTGGCACCGCAATGCCGAGCCGTCGGCGCGCACCAGCGGCCCGGTATCGCGCAACCAAACGTCGCCATAGGCGCGTCGCTCCAGCATGACCGCACCGGATACAAGCGACCGCGCACGCGCCTCGCTCGCGGCATCGCGGACCAGCAGGCGCACGTCCTGCCCGCTCTCCGCCACGGCATTGGCGAAGGCGGCGATCTGCTCCTGCGCGCGGCCCAGGTAATCCCGCCATTCGTCCGCATCGTGGGGGAAGCCGATCCACAACCAGTCCTGCGGCGTCCATTCGGGCGGCATCGTGATGCTCATGATGCGATCAGCAGCCCGGGCCGGCCTGGCAGCTCCGGTCGCGAATGGCGCGGAATTCGTCGCCTTCGTTCCAGTTCGGCCAGCTCTCGCTTTCGGCCAGCATGCGGCCGATTCGAAAATACATCTGCAGGTCGGCCATCACGCCCGACCAGTCCCAGTTTTCGTCGAACTCGTCCTTGGGTCCGTGATAGCGATTGGCGCGGTAATCCGCCGCTGCCGCGGCGCCCGCCACGCGCCCGCCTTCGACCAGGTTCTCGCCGCCTTTCACGTAGAGCATAGGCACGCCGCGCCGGGCGAATGCGAAGTGATCGGACCGATAGTAATAGCCCGCCTCGGGGTTGGGGTCGGGGGTTGCCGTGCGCCCGTCTGCCCGCAGCGCAGCGGCGAAGAAGGCGTCGAGCTGCGACTTGCCGCCGCCGATCGCGGTCACATCGCGAGAAGCGCCAGTCATGCTGAGCGCGTCCATGTTGACCCCGCCCACCGTGCGGCTGAGCGGGAAGACGGGGTTGTCGGCATAATAATGCGCGCCGAGCAGGCCCGATTCCTCGGCTGTAACCGCCAGGAACACGAGGCTGCGGTCCGGCGCCCCGGCCTTGGCATGAGCCTCGGCCAGCGCGACCAGCGCGGCAGTGCCGGTGGCATTGTCGACCGCTCCGTTGCAGATGTCGTCGCCATCGGGCGACGGGGTACAGCGGCCCAGGTGATCCCAGTGCGCGGTATGGATCACGTATTCGTCAGGTCGCGACTTGCCCGGCAGCATCCCGATCACGTTCTGTGATTGGAACTTGCGGATGTCGCTGGCGAAACTGGTCGAGGCGGTCAGGCCCAGCGGCACGGCGTTGAAGCCCTGGCGCTTGGCCGCAGCGGTGAGAGCGGTCAAGTCCTGCCCCGCGGCTTTGAGGATCGCCTCGGCCACCGGCTTCTGCACCCAGCCGTTCATTACCGTGAGCGGCGGCGCGTCCGCCCCGCGCTGGGCATAGGCCTGTGGGCCGGTCCAGCTCGATTCGACCACGTTCCAGCCATAGGCGGCAGGCGCTGTGTCATGGACGATGATGGCGCCTGCAGCCCCTTGACGGGCGGCTTCCTCGTACTTGTAGGTCCAGCGGCCGTAATAGGTCATCGCCTTGCCGCCGAACGGACCTTCCAGGCTCTCGGTGCCGAAGTCGGGGTCGTTGACCAGGATCACCGCGGTCTTCCCGCGCATATCGATCCCGGCATAGTCGTTCCACCCGCGTTCGGGGGCCACGACGCCATACCCGACGAACACCAGCTCACTGTCCTGAAGCGCGGTGCGCGCATCCTCGCGGTACGTTACCCCAACCCAGTCGGCGCCGTGGCGGTAGTTCTGATTCACCCCTCGCCCGCGAATGGTGAGCGGGGCGTAGTCCCTGCCGGTTATCTCGACCAGCGGTACCTGCTGCACCCAGCTACCGTTGTTGCCCGGCACAAGGCCCGCGGCGGCGAAGCGCTGGCTAAGCAGGGCGACGGTCTTCTCCTCGCCCACCGTGCCGGGCATCCGCCCCTCGAAGGCGTCG
This sequence comes from uncultured Erythrobacter sp., assembly GCA_964516135.1. Taxonomy (GTDB): domain Bacteria; phylum Pseudomonadota; class Alphaproteobacteria; order Sphingomonadales; family Sphingomonadaceae; genus 34-65-8. The sequence continues at coordinate 21,882 of CAZEWN010000007.1, forward strand.
GAGGACAGTTCGCGTGTGATGTCGATCATCGTCGCCTGGCTGAGCGTGCCCTGGGCAACCTCAGGGATATCGAGCGCGGCGGTCTCGGACGGGCCAGTGGTGGCGCAGCCGACCAGTGCCAGCGCACTGGCGACGGTTGCTATCATGCGGATCATGTTGGCTTCCCTGTCAGTAGGAGCGAATGGACGGGCTTGTCGCAGAGCATTCGGCGCGCTGCAAGGTTGCGCGGACGCCGGGCAGGCGGCAGGAGGTCGGCCATGGCGGCGGACTGGACAGAAGCGATCGAGCGCGCGCGCGTGAACGCGCCGTTCCTTGCCAGTGCGCTGGAACGCCTGCCCGATATCGCCGACCTTCTGGCGCGGGGCGAGGGTGAGGCGGCGCTCGCGGCCGCGGCGGCGCTGCGCGGGGACGCGGATCCGGCGAGGGGGCTCAGGCGCGAGCGGCTCGGCCACGCGCTGGCGCTGGCGATCGGCGATCTCGCCGGGGCGTTTCCGCTTGCCCGCGTCACCGGTGAGCTTTCGGCACTGGCGGACCGCGCGCTCGATGCCGCAATGCGGGAGGCGGTGTGGCGCCGGGTCGAGGGTGCGGAGGCGACCGGGTTCATCGCGCTGGCATTGGGCAAGCATGGCGCGGGCGAGCTGAACTACAGCTCCGACATCGACCCCATCCTGCTCTACGATCCGACGAGCCTGCCCCGCCGAGAGCGCGACGAGCCGGGCGAGGCGGCGCAGCGCTATGCGCGCGAGGTGGTCCGGCTGCTCGCCGAGAACACCAGCGACGGTTACGTCTTCCGCATCGACTTGCGGTTGCGCCCCGCCTCGGAAGTCAGCCCGCTGGCACTGTCGGTCAATGCGGCGCTATCGCATTACGAAACATCGGCGCTGGCGTGGGAACGCGCCGCTTTCATCCGCGCGCGCGCCTGCGGGGGAGACGTGGCGGCGGGCGAAAGCTTTCTCGATGCAATCCGCCCGTTCGTCTGGCGACGCAGCCTCGATTTTGGCGCCATCGCCGAGATCGAGCGCCTGACCGCGCGGATCCGCGAAACCTACACCGGGCCGCTCACGCCGCAGCCCGGTTTCAACCTCAAGCAGGGCCGGGGCGGCATCCGGGAGGTCGAGTTCTTCGCTCAGACGCACCAGTTGATCCACGGTGGCCGCGACCCGTCACTGCGCCTCAGGGGCGTCGCTGAAACCCTCGACGCGCTTGCCGCTGCCGGGCTGATCGAGCCCGAAGATAGCCAAGTCCTCAAAGCCAGCTACGCGCGGCTAAGGACGGTCGAGCACCGGCTGCAGATGATCGAGGACCAGCAGACCCATACCTTGCCGGGCGGCGAGGCGCTGAACCGGGTGGCGCGGCTTGACGGTCTGGCCGATGGCGCGGCCCTGCTGGCGGATCTGGCGCAGGTGACGGAAGCGGTTGCCGCGCGTTTCGACCGGTTGATCGGTGCGAACGAAAAGCCGACCGCCGTTGCCGCCGCGCCCCTGCCGGAACGGTTGGCGGAGCTCGGCTATACCGACCCCGTCTCGCTGGCGACGCGGATCGCCGGCTGGGGCGAAGGCAACATGCGCGCGCTGCGCAGCGAATCGGCGCGGGCCGCGTTCGAGGCACTCCAGCCGCGCCTGCTTGTCGCGATCGCGGAGGCGCCAGAACCTGACGCCGCGCTGCTGCGGTGGGAGCGCTTGCTCGAGAATGCTTCGAGCGCGATCAACCTTTTCCGCCTGCTCGAAGCGCGCCCGGCGCTGCTCGATCAGCTCGTCAATCTGCTTAGCCTAGCCCCGCCACTTGCCGATGCGCTGGCGCGGCGCCCGGCATTGCTCGACACGCTGATCGACCGCAGCGCACTCGACCTGCCCGGTCATCTCGCCGAGTTGCGCGACAAGATGGCGCGGACTGAGCGTGACGACGGCTACGAGCAGCGGCTCGACCGCATCCGTGTTGTCACCGGCGAGACGCGTTTCGCGCTAGGCGTGCAGTTGATCGAGGCAGCGCACGATCCGCTCGCGATTGCGAGCGGCCTGTCGCGTTGCGCCGAGGCGGCCTTGCAGGTCGCGCTTGCGGCAGCGAGCGCCGAATTCGCGCGCGAACATGGCCACATTGCCGGTGCGGAACTGGTGGTGCTGGGCCTTGGCAGGCTGGGCGGCGGGCTGCTCACCCACGCGTCAGACCTCGACATCGTCTATCTGTTCACCGGCCCGCACGACGCGGAATCGGACGGGCGGCGGCCATTGGGCGCGACGCTCTATTTCAATCGGCTCGCCCAGCGTGTCGGCGCGGCGCTGAGCGTGCCGACTGCCGAAGGCGCGCTCTACGAAGTCGATACCCGGCTGCGTCCGCAAGGCGCGCAAGGCCCGCTCGCGGTCAATGTCGAAAGCTTCGCCCGCTACCAACGGGAAGACGCGTGGACGTGGGAACACATGGCATTGACCCGTGCCCGCGTCCTGGCCGGGTCCCACGAAGCACGCGGGGATATCGAAGGTGCGATCACCGCGGTCCTTAACCGCGCACGCGATCCGGACAAGCTTCGTGCCGATGTGCTCAAGATGCGCGGCGACATGGCGGCGAACAAGCCGCCACGCGGGCCACTCGATGCCAAACTGCTGCGCGGCGGGCTGGTCGATCTCGAATTCCTCGTCCATTACCTGCAACTGCGCGATCGGACCGCGTTCGATCCCGATCTCGGCGCAGCGGTACGGGCTCTGTCCAATGGGGGCCTGCTGGGTCAGGAGATGGAAGCCGCGCACGACCTGTTAACCCGCATGCTGGTGGCGACGCGGCTCCTCGCCCCTGAGCTAGCGCCACCCGCGCCTGCGGCCGCGTGGGTGCTCGCGCGGGCTTGCGGGCACGAAACGATCGACGGGCTTCTTGCGGCTTGCAAGGCCGTGCGTCATGGCGTCGCACGCGAATGGCAACGGCATTTTGCCGCGGAACTGGAGATGGACCATGACTGACACGCCGGGAGTTGGCGACACGCTGCCAGACATCGCGATGACAACGCCCGATGGCGGGCAGGTCTCGCCAAGGGATTTTGTCGGGCGCAAGCTGGTCCTGTTCTTCTATCCCAAGGACGATACCCCTGGCTGTACGACCGAGGCCAAGGATTTCTCTTCATTCAAGGCGGCGTTCGAACAAGCGGGCGTGGTGCTGCTCGGGGTCAGCAAGGATCCGCCCGCGAAGCACCGGAAGTTTACCGCCAAGCACAGCTTGACGGTCGATCTCGCAACCGATGCCGAAGACGGCGGCCTGTCCGACGCGCTCGGCGCTTGGACCGAGAAGTCGATGTACGGGAAAACGTACATGGGCATGGTCCGCACGACCTACCTGGTCGGTGCGGACGGACGGATCGCGCGCGTGTGGCACAAGGTCAAGGTCAAGGGCCACGTGGCCGAGGTGCTAGAGGCGGCAAAGGCTCTGTGACCTCGGTCGCCGCTGCCATCCGCGCGGCTCTGTTGACGGCCGGACCGAAAGCCAAGGCCTTCGCCGCCCGCGACGTGGCGCGTCGCTGGCGCATGGGGCGTCTCCGGTTCGAATTTGACGCCATGATGCCCGATCGGCCGGCCTGGCCCGATAAGCCGGAACTGCTCGCGCCAGCGCGAATGCCCCGGCGTGGCAAAGGCGGATCGGAGCGCGGCCGGATCGCCCTATGGCATTCTCTGGCGCATATCGAATTCGTCGCCATCGACCTGGCGCTCGACATGGCTGGACGATTCGGGGCGGCGATGGACCGCGCTTTTGTCGACGATTTCCTGGGGGTTGCCGCGGAAGAGGCGATGCATTTCGCGCTGATCGACCGCAGGCTGCGCTCGCTCGGCAGCCATTATGGCGCCCTGCCTGCCCATGCCGGGCTGTGGGAAGCGGCCGAAGCGACGGCGCATGATGTGGCCGCACGGCTGGCAGTCGTGCCGATGGTGCTGAAGGCGCGCGGGCTTGACGTCACGCCGGCAACGCTGGACCGGGTTCGCGCACAGGGTGACGAACACGGCGCACGCATCCTGCAACGAATCCTTGACGATGAAATCCGCCATGTCGCGATCGGTACAAGGCATTTCGTTACCCTCAGCCGAATGCGACGGGAATCACCGGAAATTCTTTGGCAAACGTTGGTGTCGGAGCATTTCCGTGGGGCGCTGAAACCACCGTTCAACGACTCGGCGCGTCTTGCAGCCGGTTTGTCGCGAGACTTCTACGCGTGCCTTGCGCAATAAAAATACCGCGTCACAACCACCGCCAACACGCAAGCACACGGTTCGTTCCGGGACATTGCGGAAAATTCGCTAGACGCGTCGCCAGGGATCGGCGGCGCTTCGAAACGGGGTCAGGGCACGGAAACGGTGCCTGAAAGAAGGACGGGATTTTGGTCGCTACTCGCCTTGTTCGCACGTTTGCGCTGCTTGCCTTTGCACCGCTTGTCATGGCCGCCACACCGGCTCTCGCCAATAGCAGCGCTTCGGCCGCGGCTGCGGAAATCGCCGCGCCGATCCAGGAAAATCGCACCGCACCTCTTGGCGGTGGCGATGCCCAGTTCCGCCAGCTCTTCGCGCAGTGGCAATCGATGGACGGCCCGGGTGCCAGTTCCACCACTGCCGCACCCGCGCCGATCGCAAGCATCTCGGTGCCCTCGCGCATGCCGCTCGAAGGCGCCTACATGTCGAGCGGCTACGGCATGCGGACACATCCCGTGCTCGGCGGCCGCCGGGCGCATGCCGGCATCGACCTCGCTGCGCCAACTGGCACACCGATCTACGCAACCGCCGATGGCCTGATCAGCAAGGCCGAGAATTTCAGCAGCTACGGCCTTTACGTCGCGATCGAGCACGGCGCCGAACTGCAGACCCGTTACGCCCATATGTCTCGCATCGCGGTTGCCGCCGGCCAGCGCGTGAAGAAGGGCGACATCATCGGTTACGTCGGCTCAACGGGCCGGTCGACCGGACCGCATCTCCACTACGAAGTCCGCATCGCGGGCGAGCCGGTCAATCCCGTGCCCTATATGGTCGAATCGCAAGCCCAGCAGGCGTTCGCGATGGCGACCGGCCGCGGCGGGCAAGGCGGCGGCGAATAAGCCTCCGGCCATCGGCTGCGTTACCTGACATCTGACAAGGGCCGCCGGGCAACCGGCGGCCCTTTTCGCTTGCGGACGCGCACCGCCTGGCTAGGTTTCATTCTGCAACACGATGGCACCCGCGATGATGGGGCCACGTTGGAGAGAGGCCGACAATGCATCCCATCACCCATGCCGCGAGCCGTCCTGACCATCCTGCCATCATCATGGCCGGTAGCGGGGAAACCGTGACTTATGGCGCGATGGATCAAACCGCCAACCGCTTCGCGCATTTGCTGCGCGCGCGCGGGCTCGGCCCCGACGATGCGTTCACCGTGCTGATGGAGAACAATGCGCTCTACCTCCAGCTCCTGTGGGGGTCGCAGCGCGCGGGGACGATGCTGGTGCCGATCTCGACCCGCCTGACCGCGCCCGAAGTCGCCCATATCCTCAAGGACAGCGGTGCCAAACTGCTCGTCTCGTCAATTGCCTGTGGCAATATCGTCGCGCAACTGGCCAGCGAAGGCATCCAGATCGAAACGCTGGTGGCCGGGTCGGGGGGTGCGGATGATCTCGAGGTGATGCTGGCGACCCAGCCCGCCACGCTGCTGCCCGATCCCGCACCCGGCCTTATCATGCTCTACAGTTCGGGCACAACCGGGCGTCCCAAAGGTGTGCGCCCGGCGCCGCCCGCCGATCCGGATATTCTGGCGCCCGGGCCGCTGGTCATGCTAGCGACAATGGGCGCGGGGATGCCGTCGGATGGCAGCATGGTATATCTCTCGCCCGCACCCCTCTATCACGCGGCGCCGCTGGGCTGGTGCAGCACGGTCCACCGTCTCGGGGGCACGGTCGTCGTGATGGAAAAGTTCGAGCCAGAGGCGGCACTCGCCGCGATCGAGCGCCACCGCGTGACCGACAGCCAGTGGGTGCCGACGCACTTCGTGCGGATGCTGAAGCTGGATGACGCGGCGCGGACGCGGCACGATCTTTCGAGCCACGCCCGTGCTCTACATGCGGCGGCGCCATGCCCCGTCCCGATCAAGCAGGCCATGATCGAATGGTGGGGGCCAATCGTGAACGAATACTATGCCGGGTCGGAGGGTATCGGCATGACCCTGGTGCGCGCGCCTGATTGGTTGGCGCATCCCGGCACCGTCGGACGCGCGATCTATGGTAAGCTGCACATCTGCGGCCCGGAAGGAGAGGAACTGCCGGCGGGCGAGGACGGGCTGATCTATTTCGAGAACGACCTGCTGCCCAGCTATCACAATGACCCGGCCAAGACCGCAGAGGCCATGCATCCGCAAGGCTGGATGACACTGGGCGATATTGGCCACCTGGATGCGGATGGGTTTCTCTATCTGACGGACCGCCAGAGCCACATGATCATCTCCGGCGGGGTCAACATCTACCCGCAGGAGATCGAGAACCTGCTTGTCACGCACGAAAAGGTGATGGACGCGGCGGTAATCGGCGCGCCCGATGCGGACCTGGGTGAAAAAGTGGTGGCCGTGGTCCAGCCGGTCGACATGGCTGACGCAGGGAACAAGCTGGAACAGGATCTGCGCGATTTTCTCGCCCCCCGGCTGGCGCGCATGAAGATGCCGTGCCTGTTCGACTTCCGCCCCGAATTGCCGCGAGAAGCCAACGGCAAGCTTTATAAGCGCGAGCTGCGCGACGAGTTCGCGGCGCGCGCCTGACCGGACCGCTGTGGTCGCCAAACGACCGGAAGCTCCTGCCCGGTGCCGAATTTTCTTGCCGCGCGGCCCACTGCCGTTAGCCTGAGATTGCTGGCCGCTGTCGGTTTTGCGGGCATGAAGAGGGCGCAATCTTGGATCTGTTCGAGCCACACAACCTGCCCTTCGCGGCGGCGCTCGGCGTCATGCTGGTGCTCGCACTGGTGCAGATGATCGGGCTCGGCGATTTCGGCGATGCCGACGCCGAACCAGGCGCGCAAGCCGGCACGATCGACGGGCTCGCCACGGTCCTTGGCATCGGGCGCGTGCCGTTTACGATCTGGCTCGCGCTGTTCCTGCTGCTGTTCGCCGGGCTTGGTCTCGGGATTCAGGAGCTGGCGGAGAGCCTGACCGGTGGGCCGCTCGACGCACGGCTGGCCGCGGTCTTTGCTGCCGGCGCGGCGTTGCCCGCCACTGCGATAATGGTCCGCCCACTCGCGGCGATGCTGCCGCAGGACGAGAGTACGGCGGTGACGCTCGACCAGCTTGTCGGCCGCCGCGCGCACGTGACCGATGGGGTCGCCCGGCGCGGTTCGCCCGCGCGCGCGCGCGTTGTCGACGTCCACGGTCATCCGCACCATGTCATGATCGAGCCGCACGAGGCCGATAGCCTGATCCACGCGGGCGACGAGGCACTGCTCGTTCGCCGCGAGGGTGAGACATTCTACGCGACCGCGCTCGCCGAGCGACGCCTTTCGCCGAACTAGGAACTGAAAAGGGAGAACGATGGAAAATCTGACCAACCTAGGAATCATGGTCGGCGCGGTCGTCGCGTTCCTGCTGCTGATCGGCTTCACGCTGACCAAGCTCTATCGCCGCGCGTCGAAGGAAGTCGCTTTCGTCCGGACCGGCGTTGGCGGCGAACGGGTGGTCATGAACGGTGGTGCGCTGGTGCTGCCGGTGTTCCACGAGACGATGCCGGTCAACATGAACACCGTTGTCCTCTCGGTCGTGCGCCGCGATACCGAGGCACTGATCACGCTCGACCGGCTGCGGATCGACGTGAAGGCGGAATTCTACGTCCGCGTGCGGCCCGATGGCGGGGCGATCGCAATGGCGGCGCAGACGCTGGGCCAGCGCACCATGCAGCCCGAAATGCTCAAGGATCTGGTCGAGGGCAAGTTCGTCGACGCGCTGCGTTCGGTCGCTTCGGGCATGACCATGAACGAAATGCACGAACAGCGCGCCGACTTTGTCCAGAAGGTGCAGCAGGCCAGCTCCAACGACCTCGCGATGAACGGGCTCGAACTCGAATCGGTTTCGCTGACCGGGCTCGATCAGACGAGCATCGAACACTTCAACGCCAACAATGCCTTCGACGCCGAGGGTCTCACCAAACTGACCGAACAGATCGAGGCACGCAAGAAGCTGCGAAACGACATCGAGCAGGAAACCCGTGTCCAGATCGAGACCAAAAACCTGGAGGCGAGCAAGCGTTCGTTCGAGATCAGCCGCGATCAGGAATACGCCCGCCTGGAACAGGAACGCGAGGTCGAGGTGCGCCGGGCCGCGCAGGCCGCGGAGATCGCGCGAGAACAGGCGGAGCGCAACCGCGAAGCCGACGCTGCGCGGATCGAGGCCAAGAAGCAGGTCGACGCGCAGCAGATCGAGGCCGACCGCCTGGTCGAGGAAGCGCGCATCGACCAGCAGCGTGCGCTGGAGATCGCGCGGCAGGAGCAGCAGATTGCCGTGCAGAACAAGAGCCGCGAGGAAAGCCAGGCCAAGGCCGAAGCCGATGCCGCGCGTGCCACCGCCGTGGCGGCAGAGGAGCAGGTGTCGACCGCGCGCGAGAGCGAGATTGCCGAGCGGCAAAAGAAGATCGAACTGATCGAGGCGGCCAAGCATGCGGAGCGCGAGGCGATCAAGGTGCGCGTCGATGCCGAGGCCGAGCGCGACGCGGCCCAGAACCGTGCCGAGGCTGTGCGGCGCGAGGCAGAGGGTGCGGCCGAGGCCGAGAAGTTGCGCGCCGAGGCGGCGCGCGTGCGCTTCGAGGTAGAGGCGGCGGGGCAGCGCGCCATCAACGAGGCGGCCAACCTGCTTTCCAACGACCAGATCTCGCTCCAGACCAAGCTGGCGCTGCTCAAGGTGTTGCCCGAGGTGATCCGCGAGAGCGCGAAGCCGATGGAGGCGATCGATTCGATCAAGATCGTCCAGGTGGACGGCCTCACAGGCGGCGGCGTAGGGTCGGGCTCTACCACGCAGGGCGGAACCGGCAATCTCGCGCAGGACGCGGTCAGCGCCGCGCTCGCCTACCGCGCGCAGGCGCCGGTGCTCGACGGGCTGATGAAGGAGCTAGGCCTCGATGGGTCGACGCTGACCGGTCTGGTCAAGGGTCCCGCCGAAGCCGAAGGCCCGCGCAGTGCCGAAGCGCTGGTCGAGGGACAGAAGAAGGCAGTACGGCCAAGGGCGGGTTGAAGCGCATCCCCCGCCCATTGCGCGGGGCGCGATTCGCGGTAAACGCTCCGCCATGGACAAGCTCATCATCCGTGGCGGCAACCGCCTTTCCGGCACGATCCCCATCTCGGGCGCGAAGAACTCCGCTCTCACGCTGATCCCCTGCGCGTTGCTGACCGAGGAACCGGTCACGCTGCGCAACCTGCCGCGCCTGGCCGACATCGACGGGTTCCAGCACCTGATGAACCAGTTCGGCGTCACCACGGTGATCCAGGGCACGCGACCGGAGGATTTCGGCCGGGTGATGAGCATGGAGGCGACCCGGATCACCTCCACCGTCGCGCCCTATGACTTGGTCCGCAAGATGCGCGCCTCGATCCTGGTATTTGGCCCCATGCTGGCACGGATGGGCGAGGCGACCGTTTCGCTGCCGGGCGGCTGCGCGATCGGCAACCGCCCGATCGACCTGCACCTGAAGGCGTTGGAAGCGTTCGGGGCAAGGATCGAGTTGGCGGCTGGCTACGTGAAAGCAGTCGCGCCTGATGGCGGCCTCCCTGGCGGGGACTACGACTTCCCCGTCGTCTCGGTCGGCGCGACCGAGAATGCGCTAATGGCCGCCGTGCTGGCAGCGGGCACCAGCCGCCTGTTCAATGCCGCGCGCGAGCCCGAGATTGTCGACCTGTGCAACCTGCTGGTGGCAATGGGAGCGGAGATCGAGGGGATCGGCAGCTCCGACCTGACCATCCACGGCGTCAAGCGCCTCCACGGCGCAACCTATCGCGTGATGGCCGACCGGATCGAGGCCGGTTCCTATGCCTGCGCTGCCGCGATCACGGGGGGCGATGTCCTCCTCGAAGGTGCCAATGCGGGGGAGATGCATGCAACGCTCCACGCGCTGCGTGCGATCGGGGTTGAAGTCGAGGAAAGCAGGCAGGGTGTTCGGATCGCTGCGAACGGCTCGTTGAAGCCCGTCAATCTTACCACCGCGCCTTACCCTGGCCTCGCCACCGACATGCAGGCGCAGTTCATGAGTCTGTTGTGTCGGGCCGACGGCACCAGCGTGCTCAAGGAAACGATCTTCGAGAACCGTTACATGCACGTACCGGAACTAGCGCGCATGGGCGCACTGATCGAAACCGAGGGACGCACCGCGATCGTCAAGGGCGTGGACCGCATGAACGGCGCTGAAGTCATGGCGACCGACTTGCGGGCATCTATGAGCCTGATCATCGCCGCACTGGCGGCTGAGGGTGATACCACCGTTCGGCGCATCTATCACCTTGATCGCGGTTACGAACGGCTGGAAGAAAAGCTGCAACTTGTCGGCGCGGATATCGAACGGATCGGCGACGATTGAGCGCAAATACCTGAAACCTTTCGCCCCGGCCGCGCGTTGCGGGGACAGAAAGGATACTCGCCATGCTGCTCAAACTCGCCGCACTCGGGGCACTCGGTTACGCCGGGTACAAGGCTTACGAGAAAAATCAGAACCGTTCGCAGCCGGCTTTCGCCGGCAACCAGGGTAACGCCACCGTGCGTGACTCCGGGCCGGAGTCGATGCGGGACAAGCCCAAGGGAAGCTGGAGCAAGGCCGACGAGGCCAGCGATCAGAGCTTCCCGGCCAGCGATCCGCCCGCGACGTACTGATCCGTACCGGACGATTTAGTCAGTCTTCGCGCGGGGCGGCGGGCCAAGTCCGTCGCCCCGTTCGGTTACCAGCCACAGGCGGATTGCCCCGGCCAGGCCGCACGGCGTCGCGCTGGAGATGCGTTCGGCATCGATTCGTGCCACCAGAACGTTCAATGCGACATCTTCGCGTTCGGCGGCCATGCGCAACATGTCCCAGAACAGCGGCTCGAGACTGATCGAGGTCTTGTGCCCCGCAATCGTGACTGACCGTTTGACTGGCGGATGATATGGAGCGTTCACAGGGCGCGACCTACTCGAGCAAGGCGCGGGCCCGCGCGCAATCCGCATCCATTTGTGCGATCAGCGCTTCCAGCGAGGCAAACCTGCCCTCTGGCCGCAGGAAATGGCGGAACGAAATTTCGATCTCCTGGCCATAAAGGTCGCCGGAAAAGTCGAAGAAATGCGGTTCGAGCAGCTCCTTGGGCGGGTCGAATTGCGGACGCACGCCGATATTGGCCGCTCCTTTCAGTTTATTTCCCGTCGCCAGCACGCGCCCCGTGACGGCATAGATGCCATAACGCGGCCGCAGGTAGCTTTCGAGCGCGAGGTTGGCAGTGGGATAGCCGATTTCGCGCCCGCGCTTGTCGCCATGCTCCACGATGCCGCGAATGGCAAAGGGCCGGGTCATCAGACGCGCCGCTTCGACGGGATCGCCGGCGCGCAAGGCATCGCGCACCCGGCTGGAGGAAACCGGCGCCCCGCCATCCATCACCGGCGCGACCGTGCGCGCCGCGATCCCGACCTCGCGGCCGAGCGATTCGAGCAGCGCCCGATTGCCGCCGCGCGCCTTGCCGAAGGTGAAATCCTCGCCCGTGACGACGCCAGCCACGCCCAGCCGCTCGGCCAGCAGCACGCGGACGAAATCCTCGGCGCTTGTGCTGGCAAGGTCGCCATCGAAATGGAACACCAGCATCGCGGTGGCGCCGGCGTCGAGATATAGCTCCTGCCGCTGCTCCAGTGTGGTCAGCCGGAAAGGCTCCGCATCAGGTTTGAAATGACGCACTGGGTGCGGATCGAAAGTGGCGATCACGCTTGGCCGCCCCTCAGCGCGCGCCCACGCGATCGCCTCGCGCGCCACCGCCTGGTGGCCGAGATGGAACCCGTCGAAATTGCCCAGTGCCACGATCGCCCCGCGCAACGGCGCCGGGCTCGGCTCGCGGTGGTCGAGCCACCTCATCGACCGCTGCCCTCCACGCGCGATAACGTCACGAATGAATGTCCGTCGTGATCCTCGCGCGCGGTTTCGATCCATTCCGGACCAGGCGGAGGCATTATGGTATCGCCGGGAATGTCGGCGTGAATTTCCGTAAGCTCGATCCGGTTGGCGAGCGGAAGGAACAGGGCGTTGACTTCAGCCCCGCCGATCACCGCGACCGGCCCGGCGCCCGCCAGCGCCAATGCTTCGTCCACGTCATGCGCGACTTCCGCCCCATCGGCTTGCCACGCCTTGCTGCGTGTCAGCACGATATGACGGCGGCCCGGCAACAAGCCGGGCAAGCTCTCGAATGTCTTGCGGCCCATGACCATCGGCCTGCCCAGCGTCAACGCCTTGAACCGCTTGAGGTCCGCCGGGATATACCACGGCATCGTGCCATCGTTTCCGATCGTTCCATTGGCGGCGCGGGCATAAATCAGGAAAACCTCGTCGCTCATCCCCACGTCACACGGGTGACGTGCCCCATCTTGCGTCCTTCGCGCGCGCCGTGCTTGCCGTAGAGGTGGAGATGCGCGGCGGGATCGCTCAAGGCCTCGTGCGCCGTCGCGGCATCGGCGCCGACGACATTCGTCATCTCGACCTGCCGACCGATAGTCGCGGTATCGCCCAGTGGCAGGCCGCAGATCGCGCGGATGTGATTTTCGAACTGGCTGGTCGCCGCTCCCTCGATCGTCCAGTGGCCCGAATTGTGGACGCGCGGGGCCATCTCGTTGAACACCGGGCCTTGGGGCGTGGCAAAGAATTCGAGCGTCAGCACACCAACGTACTGCAGCGCGTCGGCGACCTGCCTGGCCAACTCGCGCGCCCGCTTGATCTGGCCGTGCACGCGTTCCGAAGCAGGCACCGTCGACCGGACCAGCATGCCGCGCTCGTGCACGTTCTCCGCGCTGTCCCAGAACACGCAGCCGCCATCGACGCCCCGCGCCAGGATCACCGAAAACTCGGCGACGAAGTCGACCACCCCTTCATATACCAGCGGTGTGCCCACCCGTTCGAACGCCTCGGCCTCGCGCGCGTCGGCGATCCGCCACTGGCCCTTGCCATCGTAACCATCGCGCCTGGTCTTGAGAATGCCGGGGGTGCCGATCCGCGCGATCGCATCGTCCAGGTCCGCGCGCGAATCGATCGCGCGCCAGGGCGCGGGGCGGCCGCCAAGATTTTCCACGAACCGCTTTTCGTTGACACGGTCCTGTGCGGTCTCGAGTGCGCGCGGGTGCGGCGCCAGCTTCGGCTGGAGCGGCGCGAGCGGCGCCACCGGAACGTTTTCGAATTCCCAGGTGATCACATCACAGGCGCGACCGAACGCGGCCAGCGCTTCGGCATCGTACCAGTCATTCGGGAAGAAATCCGCGCAGACGTCCGCCGCGACCGCGTCTGCTTCGGGAGAATAGCCAATGCATCGATAGCCGAGCTGCGCCGCAGCGATCGCCATCATCCGGCCAAGCTGGCCGCCGCCCAGGATGCCGATGGTGCCGCCCGGCGCAATCATCCCTGGGTCGGCCGCTCCGCCACCGCGTCGCTGCGCGAGGCGCGCCAGTCCCTGAGGCGCTGCGACAGGGCCGGGTCCGACAGCGCAAGGATTGCTGCGGCATAGAGCCCGGCGTTGGTCGCCCCCGCCTCGCCGATGGCAAAGGTCGCGGTGGGAATGCCGGCGGGCATCTGCACGATCGAGAGCAAGCTGTCCTGGCCCGACAGCGCCTTCGATTGCACCGGCACGCCCAATACCGGCAGATGCGTCAGGGCGGAGATCATTCCCGGCAGGTGCGCCGCGCCGCCCGCGCCCGCGATGATCGCCTTGAAGCCCGCGCCCTCTGCCCCGCGCGCGAACTCGTACATCCGATCGGGCGTGCGATGGGCGGAAACGATCCGCGCCTCGTAGGCCACCCCCAGCTCGTCCAGCGCCCGCGCGGCGCAGCGCATGGTCGGCCAGTCGGACTGGCTGCCCATTACGATGGCTACCGGTACGCCCCCCGCTCCCTCGCCTTGAGCCATGTCACGCGTCCTTCAGATAGCGCCGCTCGCCCGGCTGCATGTCGCCATCGAATTCATAGACGATCGGCTGCCCGGTCGGAATCTCGAGGTAGGCGATGTCCGCATCGGAAATGCGCGACAGATGCTTGACCAGCGCGCGCAGGCTGTTGCCGTGGGCCGATACGATGACCGTTTCCCCCCTGGCGAGCTGCGGCACGATCGCACTGTCCCAATAGGGAAGTACGCGGTCAATGGTCAGCTTGAGGCTCTCGGTCGCGGGAATGTCGATCCCGGCATAGCGTGGGTCAGCGGCCAGATCGTACGCGGTGCCCGCCTCCATTGCCGGGGGCGGCACGTCAAAGCTTCGCCGCCACACATGAACCTGCTCGTCGCCGTGCTTGTCGCGGGTCTGCTGTTTGTCGAGCCCAGTCAGCCCGCCATAGTGGCGTTCGTTGAGGCGCCAGTCCTTGGTTTCCGGGATCCAAAGCCGCCCGCACGCCTCCAGCGCCAGGTGGAGCGTCTTTATAGCGCGGGTCTGGAGCGAGGTGAAAGCCACCGTTGGCAGCACGCCCTTTGCCGCCAGGAGCTCGCCCGCCGCGATCGCCTCAGCCACCCCCTGCTCGGTCAGGTCGACGTCCCACCAGCCGGTGAAGCGGTTTTCGAGGTTCCAGCGGCTTTGGCCGTGGCGCACGAGGATCAGGGTCGGCAAGGAAACGGCTCCTGCTGCTGTCGACCATTGAATCCTGGCCGCCTGTTATCGGAACCACAGGCCGTTAGCTGCTGGGTTCGGTATTGGAAACCCCGCTTGGCGTCGATTCGCCTGGCGGCTCGCGCATCCCGCGCGCCTGTGCCTTGCGGCGGTGCAGGTTTTCGCGCAGCTTGGCCGCAAGGCGCTCCTCTCGCGACAGTTCGTTGCGGGTCGTTTCGTCCATCCGAAACGCCTTGCCGCGATCCGCGTCGCGGCTCAAGCTTGGCTTGACATCCCCCGGCCCCGCGACAATAGGGCGCGCCTGTCCACGGGCCGCGCTGGCCCTGACGAACGCTGCTGCTGTAGCTCAGTGGTAGAGCGCACCCTTGGTAAGGGTGAGGTCGGGAGTTCAATCCTCCCCAGCAGCACCAGTTTTCCCTCTTGCCACTTCGTCGCGCGAAGGCAGGCCCGCGATTGCCGGGCGTGGCGGTCGATTGACCCTTGCCCAGGACCGGTGTGTTGGCCAGATAAGGCACATGGATCATCACGCTTCGCCCACCGCGGCCCTCGACGAAGATGCCGCGCTGACGCCGCTTCACCCGGATCATGTGAAGGTCCTGCGCATCCAGACCGCGTTGGCCGCATTGCCCTTCGCCGTTGGTGCGGGCGTGCTGGAATTCGCCCAATTGCTGCCGCGTGGGCTGGTGATGGCGCCGGTCCTGATCGTGATTGCCCTCCTGGTGTTGCGGGTGCCGCTGCGCCGCTACCACGCCAAGGGCTTCGACATGGGGGAAGACCGGTTGCGGGTGGTGCGTGGCCTGCTGTTCAGTTCCGATACCGTGGTGCCGTTCGGCCGGGTCCAGCACATCGACCTCGATCAAGGGCCGCTGGAACGGCACTACCGCCTTGCCACCCTGACAGTGCATACTGCCGGCACGCATAACGCCTCCGTTCACCTGCCCGGTCTTGCACATCAGGATGCGGTCGCCATGCGCGAGACGATCCGAGCGCATATCCGCCGCGAGACAGTGTGAACGGCGCCGCTGAACCCAGGCAGCCGCGTCGCACCGCGCCGGTTGGGCTGTTCGTAAGCGCGATCGCGGGGCTGCGCCAGTCGGTGGCGGCGATTGTCGCGCTGACCTATGTCGCGCGCGACATGGGCCCATTGCTCTGGGTCGGATTGGCGGTTGCGGTGACCATCCTCGCGATCAACCTCCTTGTCGCGGGCCTTTCCTGGCATCGGCTGACATTTCATGTCGGGGACGAGGACATCCGGGTCGAGAGCGGCATCGTGTCGCGCACCGCACGATCCGTGCCTTACGAACGGATCCAGGACGTGAGCCTCGAACAAGGGCTGCTGGCGCGGCTGTTCGGGCTGGTCGTGGTCCGATTCGAAACCGGCGCGGGCGGCGCGGACGATATCGCCCTCACCTACCTGACCGAGGCCGAGGGCGAGGAACTGCGCGGCCTGGTCCGCCGTCGCCGTGACCAGGACGCTCCGCTGGCCGCGGATGGGCTGGCTGATGTCCCCGACGATCCCGCGACGGTTCTGTTCGCGATGGGGCCGCGCCGCGTGCTGACCTACGGAGCATTTGAATTTTCGCTGGCGGTGGTGGCGGTGATCTTCGGCGTGACACAGCAGTTCGATTTCCTGCTGCCCTTCGACATATGGGATCTTGAAGAGTGGGAGCAACGCCTGGCGGGTTCGGGTGCGCGGCTGGTGGCGCTGGGTACCACGGCCCAGGTCATCGGCGCGCTCATCGGCGTGGCGGCGCTTCTCCTGATCGGGTTCGCGACCGGGATCGTGCGCACGCTGCTGCGTGAATGGGGCTTCGTGCTCGAAAAGACCGAACGCGGGTTTCGCCGCCGTCGGGGGCTGCTGACGCGCACCGACGTCGTCATGCCCATACACCGGGTCCAGGCCATGCGCATCGGCACGCGAATCGTGCGCCGTATGTTCGGCTGGCATGGCCTCAAATTCGTCAGCCTGGCGCAAGACGCGGGCACCGCCAACCACGTCGTTGCGCCGTTCGGCAAGGTGGAGGAGCTGTGGCCGGTGGCGTGCGAGGCGGGGTTCGCTCCGCCCGCCGATGACCTCGTCTGGCAACAGGCCGTGCGCGCCTATCGCAACGACTCGGTCATGCTGGTGGCGATTGTCCCGGCGGTTCTGTCCCTCGTACCCATCGCCATGGGTTATCCTTGGTTCGCCGCGATCCCCCTGGCGGTCGGCGCGGCTCTGGTGGTTGGCGAATTGATCGCCTGGCGCAACACCCACCATGCACTCGACCCCCATCAGGTGCTGTCGCGGAGCGGATGGCTAGCGCCGGGGCTGGAGATCGCGCCGCGGGTGAAGCTCCAGTCGGTTGACTTTCGCCAGGGACCGCTGGCTCGGCGGCATGGCTACGGCACGCTGCATCTCGGGCTGGCCGGCGGCACGTTTGCCATCGGCGGCGTCGCGGTGGAACGGGCGCGGGAACTGCGCGCCGCGATCCTCGCCAGCGTCACCGCGACCGATTATTCGGATCTCAACCGCTAGGCGCGCAAGTTGGTCCAGTCGGGATTGCGGCGGAATTTTGCCTCGACATAAGAGCATTGCGGCACGATCCGGAAGCCGTGTTCGCGCGCGTCGACCACCAGCGCCTCGACCAGCGCGGCGGCGATCCCGCGCCCTTCCAGTTCGCGGGGCACCAGCGTGTGGTCGGCCACGCGCACGCCTTTGCCGCGCGCCTTCCAGGTCAGGCGGCTGACTGCCTCGCTGCCAGGCACCATGGCACGGTATTCGCCGCGCCCGCCCTCGTCGTGATGCGTGATTTCGATGCCTTCGAGCGCCATTCCCATGCTCCTTCTTGCCAGCAACGCAAAGCCCGCTAGGGCCGTTCCGAGATGCAGTTCCTCTCCGACAACGCCGCTTCGGTCCACCCGCGCGTGTGGGATGCGATGCGCGCGGCCAACGCGCCCGACGCCCCCTATGATGGCGACGCGCTCAGCCGCGAGCTCGACGCGCGCTTCGCCGATCTGTTCGGGCGCCAGTGCGCGGTGCTTTGGGTGGCGACGGGTACGGCGGCCAACTGCCTCGCGCTCGCTACCATGTGTCCGCCCCATGGCGGTGTGGTGTGCCACAGCGAGGCGCACATTGAGGTCGACGAAGGCGGCGCGCCGGGGTTTTATCTCCACGGGGCCAAGCTCATGCTGGCGGATGGCGAAGGTGCCAAACTGACACCGGACGCGATACGCGCGGTCATCGATCCGATCCGCGATGATGTGCACCAAGTCCACCCGCATGCGATCTCGGTGACCCAGGCAAGCGAGTACGGCCGCAGTTATCGGCCGGCGGAACTGGCCGCGATCGGTACACTAGCGGCCGAGCGGGGGTTGGGCCTGCACGTCGATGGCGCGCGCTTCGCCAATGCCGTTGCCTTCCTCGGCTGCTCACCGGGCGAAGCGGTCGGCGCGGCGCAGGCACTGAGTTTCGGCTGCGTCAAGAACGGCGGGATGAGCGCGGAGGCGATCGTGTTTTTCGACCTCGCGCTGGCCGATGTCGCCCGCTATCGCCGCAAGCGCGCCGGGCACCTGCAAAGCAAGGGCCGCTTTCTCGCCGCGCAATTGCTGGCGATGCTCGAAGGCGACTTGTGGCTTGCCAATGCCCACGCCGCCAACACCGCCGCGGCGGAAATCGCCCTCGCATGCGGCGGGAGGCTGATGCACCCGGTCGAGGCCAACGAGTTGTTCGTTCGGCTGACCCCGACGGAACGCGAGGCACTGCGCGCGCAAGGCTTCGTTTTCTACGACTGGGGCGCGGACGGTGCGCGCTTTGTGACAGCATGGAATACACGCCAGGACGACGCGCAGGCGCTTGCAAGCGCGATCGCGGGCCTATGAGCGAAGCTGCGCCGCACGCGCTGCTGCGGCCGCGCATCGCGATCCCGTTCGTGGTGGTGGCGCTGATCTGGGGTTCGACCTGGTACGTCATCACCGGCCAGATCGCGGAAGCTCCGCCAAGCTGGTCGATTGCTTACCGTTTCGCCATGGCAACCCCCGCAATGTTCGTGCTCGCGATGCTCATGCGCCAGACCTTATGGATGAGCCGCGCGGGGCATGTCCTTGCCGGGTTGATCGGATTGACCCAGTTCTGCGGCAATTTCAATTTCGTGTATCGGGCCGAACTGCACCTTACCTCGGGCGTGGTCGCGGTGATGTTCGGCATGCTGATGGTCCCCAACGCGCTGCTCGCGCGAATGTGGCTGGGACAAAAGGTGACGCCGCGTTTCCTGATCGGCAGCGCCATCGCGATTGTCGGCATCGCCTTGCTGCTGGTGCACGAGGCGCGCGTCGCGCGGCTGGGCGGTGATGTCTTGCTCGGCGTGGTCCTGGCGGTGGGCGGCATCCTATCCGCATCGGTGGCGAATGTCGTGCAGGCGAACGATACCGGGCGCGCGCAACCGATGGTCACGCTGCTGGCGTTCGCCATGCTTTATGGCACGGGGTTCGACGTAGCGCTGGCGTGGCTGACTGCTGGGCCGCCAGTGTTTCCGCCCTCAGCCGCTTTCTGGGCCGGAACCGCGTGGCTGGCGCTGGCGGGATCGGTGGTGACCTTTCCGCTCTACTATGGGATCGTGCGCGCGATCGGGCCAGGACGGGCCGCTTACAATGGCGTCATGGTGATCGTGATCGCGATGCTGATCTCAACGCTGGTCGAAGGTTATCAGTGGTCGGCGCTGGCGATTGGCGGTGCGGTGCTTGGGACGCTGGGCATGGTTGTGGCTTTGCGGGCGCGTCAGGTCTGAGCTCGTCAAACCAGGGCGGCCAGCCCCTCGCGATAAGTTGGATAGCGTGGCTGCCAGCCCAGAATGCGCCTGGCCTTGCCGTTCGCCACGCGGCGGTTTTCGGTATAGAAACCGCGTGCCATCGGGCTCAGCTCGGCTTCCTCCATGGTCTGGAGCGGCGGTGGGGGAAGGCGGAGCAGGCGGCAGGCCTCTTCAATCACCGCGTTCTGGCTGCACGGCAGGTCGTCGGCGAGGTTGTAGGCGCCGGGTGGCCCATCGAAGCCCGTCAGTACCCCGGTCGCGATGTCGTCGACGTGGATCCGGCTGAAGACCTGGTCGGGCAAATCGATCCGGTGCGCGCGCCCCGTGCGCACCCGGTCGAGCGCGCTACGCCCCGGACCGTAGATGCCGGGTAGCCGGAACACGCGCGCACCCGTCGCCAGCCACGCCGCATCCGCC
Organism: uncultured Erythrobacter sp.; assembly: GCA_964516135.1. Classification (GTDB taxonomy): domain Bacteria; phylum Pseudomonadota; class Alphaproteobacteria; order Sphingomonadales; family Sphingomonadaceae; genus 34-65-8. The sequence goes on from CAZEWN010000007.1 coordinate 41,839, forward strand.
TCCGTCCGCGCGCTGCGGCGGCCGGTTCCAGTCGGGGCCGTCTCGTCCACCCAAGCCCCGCCGGTGTCGCCGTAAACGCCGGTCGAAGAGAGATAGCCGAGCCAGCGCGTTCCGGCGACGACAAGGTCGCCATAGGTGGCCAGCACCGGATCGCCGCCGCTTTCGTCTGGTGGAACCGACGACAGCACATGGCTCGCTTCGCCCAGCGCGCACCGCACCTGCTCGTCATCGCCGAAGTCGCAGTTGCCCCCGCGCCCGGTGCCGCGCACATCCCAGCCGCGCCCCCGCAGCATATCGGCTACCCGTCCGGCGGTATAACCCATGCCGAAGATGAACATCTTGCCCATGCCGAGCGTTCTAGCGGCTGGACCCGTCAGTGAAAGGGACTAGAGCGTCACGCATGGATATCGCCCGCACCCCCTCGACCGCCGACGGCAATCCGGAAATGGCAGACGCCGCCCTCATGCCCGCTGAACCGCCGCTGATCCGGCGCGAGGATTATCGCCCGTTCCCATGGCTCGTTCCAACCACACATCTCGATTTCGAACTCGGGCTGGACCGGACCCGCGTCACCGCGCGGCTTGCGGTTGCGCGCAATCCCAGGGGCAACCACGCCGACGCGATCCGCCTCAATGGCGACGGGCTGGCGGCACTGTCGGTTTCGGTCGATGGCAAACCCGCGAGCGGCTGGTCGATGGACGGCGGCGACCTGATCCTTCCGCTGCCGGGCGACTCTCATGCAATCGAAATCGTTACCGAGATCGACCCCAGCGCCAATTCGCAGCTCATGGGCCTCTATGCCTCGAACGGGATGCTGTGTACCCAGTGCGAGGCGGAAGGGTTCCGCCGCATCACCTTCTTCCCCGACCGGCCTGACGTGCTCAGCACCTACACGGTGCGGATGTCGGGGCCGAAGGCGCGGTTTCCGATCCTGCTCTGCAATGGCAACGAGGTTTCGACTGGCGCGGGCGCGGATGGGACGCATTGGGCGGAATGGCACGACCCCTGGCCGAAGCCGAGCTATCTGTTCGCGCTGGTCGCAGGTGATCTGGTTGCCAACACCGGCACCTTCACCACGGCCGGCGGGCGCGAGGTTACGCTCAACATCTGGGTTCGGGCGGAAGACCTGCCGCGCACCGACCACGCGCTTGCATCGCTGCACAAGTCCATGGCGTGGGACGAGCAGGCGTTCGGACGCGAATACGACCTCGACCTCTACAACATCGTCGCCGTCAGCGATTTCAACATGGGCGCGATGGAGAACAAGGGGCTCAACGTCTTCAACACCAAGTATGTCCTGGCCGACCGCGAAACCGCCACCGATGGCGATTTTGACGCGGTCGAAGGCGTGATCGCGCATGAATACTTCCACAACTGGTCAGGCAACCGGGTGACCTGCCAGGACTGGTTCCAGCTGAGCCTCAAGGAAGGTTTCACCGTGCTGCGCGACCAGCTGTTCAGCCAGGACATGCAGGGCGAGGCGGTGAAGCGGATCGAGGATGTGCGCGTGCTGCGCCAAGTCCAGTTTCCGGAGGATTCGGGGCCGCTGGCGCATCCTATCAGGCCCGACAGCTTCCGCGAGATTTCCAACTTCTACACCGCCACGATCTACAACAAGGGCGCCGAGGTCATCCGCATGATGCGCACAATGGCCGGGCCCGAGCGATTTCGCGCCGGTTGCGACCTCTACTTCACGCTGCATGACGGCGCGGCGGCGACGTGCGAAGATTTCGTCAGCGCGATCGAGGATGGCGCCGGGCTCGACCTTGGCCAATTCCGCCTGTGGTACTCGCAGGCCGGGACGCCCAAGGTCGAAGTGGTGCTGACCCATCAGGGCGATTCCGCGACGCTGACCCTGCGACAGACAGTGCCGCCGACACCCGGCCAGCCGGAAAAGGCGCCGATGCCGATCCCGCTGCGCCTCGCGCTGTTCGACCGCGACAGGGGAACGCACCGGGGCGAGGAGCTTGTTGTGCTCGACCGCGCCCAGCAGTCGTTCACCTTCGAGGGCTTCGCAGCCCCGCCGATACTGTCGATCAATCGCGGCTATTCCGCCCCGGTCGCGATCGACCGCGCGGTGAGCCACGAGGATCTGGTGTTCCTCGCCGCGCACGACGACGATGCTTTCGCCCGCTACGAGGCAATGCAGGAACTGGTGGTCGGACATCTCGTTGCGGCCAGCGGCGATGGGCTGGACGAGAATGCCCGTGATGCCGGGCGCACGGCGATCCGCGATGCGCTTCGTTCAATCATCACTGACCCATTGCTTGAAGATTCGATGCGCGGCGAACTGATGTTGCTGCCAAGCCATAGCTACATCGCCGAACAGCAGCTGATCGCTGATCCGGGCCGCATCCACGCCGAGCGCGAGGGACTGAAGGCCTGGCTTGGTCAGGCGCTGGAAAGCGACCTCGCCGCGCTCCATGCCCGGGCCGCCATGATTCCCTTCAGTCTCGACGCGGCCGCGAAGGGTGCACGCAAGGTGAAGACGCAAGCATTGGTCTATCTGGCGGCTGGCGAGCCGGAGGGGGCGTCGACAAAGGCGACGGCGCAATACGACGCGGCCGACAACATGACTGACCGCCAAGGTGCCCTGATGGTACTAACCGGCCTGCAATCGTCGTCGCGCACCGCCCGGTTGATCGACTTTTACAATCGCTATCGCGACAATCCGCTGGTGGTCGACAAATGGTTCAGCCTGCAAGCGATGAGCCTGCACCCGCATGCGATCGAGCATGTGCGCGCGCTGGCCGGGCACCCCGACTTCACGCTGCGCAACCCGAACCGGGTGCGGTCGCTTTATATGGCGTTTGCCGGTAACCCGTGTGCCTTTCACGCGGTGGACGGGTCCGGTTACCGCATGATCGCCGATCTGATCATCGCGCTCGATCCAATCAACGCGCAGACCGCGGCGCGCTTCGTACCCGCGCTGGGCCGCTGGCGGCGAATCGAGCCGGTGCGCGCCCGATTGATGCGCGCCGAACTGGAGCGGATCGTGGCGGCGGGCGGCCTTTCGCGCGACACTCACGAACAGGTGAGCCGCAGCCTTGGCTGAAGCCCTGCGCTCGGACGTGCTGGCGGGTACGCGGCACGGGTTCATGACCCGGCGGGGCGGCGTCTCGGGCGGCGTGGTATCCGGGCTCCAGTGCGGCTTTGGTGCGGGCGATGAAGAGGGCGCGGTGCGCGCCAACCGTGCGCTGGCGGTGGCTGCTGTTGCGCCCGGCGCCACGCTGGTGACGCCCTATCAGGTCCATTCGGCGGACGCCCTGATCGTGAACGAACCGTGGGAGTGGAGGGACCGGCCCACCGCAGACGCGGTCGTCACCGACCGGCCATGCCTCGTGCTCGGAATCGTCACCGCCGATTGTGCACCGGTGCTGTTCGCCGATGTCGAGGCGGGCGTGGTGGGCGCGACCCATGCAGGCTGGCGCGGCGCGCATGGCGGGGTGCTCGAAAATACTGTTGCCGCCATGGAAAACCTCGGCGCGCGTCCGGCAAGGATCGCGGCGGCGATCGGCCCGACCATCGCGCAAGCCAGCTACGAGGTCGACGAGGATTTTCGCGCCCGGTTCGGGCTGGAGGAGGCGCGCTTTTTTGTCGGGGGAAGCGTTGGGCACTGGCAGTTCGACCTGCCCGCCTATATTGCGTGGCGGCTCGCGAAGATCGGCGTCGCCCGGATCGATGATCTCGGCCGCGACACTTACGCAGAACCTGACCGGTTCTATTCGTTTCGCCGTGCCACCCATCGGGGGGAGCCAAATTACGGGCGGCAGTTGAGCCTCGTCGCACTTGCATGAAAGTGCACGGGTGCTTGCCCAAAATGCGGTTGGCAAACGCGACGCCCCCGTTTACAGGCCGCCCAAACCGGCGCCGGGCCGTACCTTTCGCGCGTGTCCGGCGGGCGCCGCAAGGGGGCAAATCCTTGGCATCGGCGATGGTGGTTCACGCGTGTTGCCGCCCCGCGCGGGGCGGAATGAAGGCTAGGCAAGGCAGGTCACATGACTGAAACGACTGGCACCGCAACGCCCGAAACGGTCGCCGAACACGGCGAAGGCGGGGTCCGGCGGCGCGATTTCATCAATATCGCCGCGGTCAGCGCCGCGGGCGTTGGCGGGGTGGCCGTGGTCTATCCCCTGATCAGCCAGATGGCCCCGTCGGCGGACGTACTTGCCGCCTCTAGCACCGAAGTCGATGTGTCGGCGATTCAGCCCGGCCAGGCGATCAAGGCGATTTTCCGCAAGCAGCCGCTGTTTGTGCGCCGTCTGACCCCCGCCGAGGTCGAGGCGGCCAATGCCGTCCCCGCCAGTGAGCTGCGCGATGTCCAGACTTTGGCCGATCGCACCAAGGAAGGGCATCGCGACATGCTCGTCACCATGGGCGTATGCACCCACCTCGGCTGCGTGCCGCTGGGCGCGGCGGAAGGCGAGAACAAGGGCGAATATGGCGGTTACTTCTGCCCCTGCCACGGATCGCATTACGACACTGCGGGGCGCATTCGCAAAGGTCCGGCACCGACCAACCTCGAAGTGCCCGAGTACGAATTCACCTCCGACACCGTGATCCGGGTCGGCTGAGGAACGAGAGAGAGACCATGAGCTTTCCCTGGGCCAAGCAGTATGAGCCGGCCGGACCGGTCGCCAAGTTCTTCGACGAGAAGCTGCCCTTGCCGCGTCTCGTCTACAACGCGGTGGGGGCCGGTTATCCCGTGCCGCGCAACCTGAACTACATGTGGAATTTCGGCGTGCTTGCCGGGTTTTTCCTGGTGCTGCAGATCATCACCGGCGTCGTGCTGGCGATGCATTATGCCGCCAATGCCCAGGTGGCCTTCGCATCGACCGAACACATCATGCGCGATGTCAACTGGGGGTGGCTGATGCGCTATGCGCATGCCAACGGCGCCAGCTTCTTCTTCGTCGTGATCTATCTCCACATATTCCGCGGTTTCTACTACTCTTCGTACAAGGCGCCGCGCGAGATGGTGTGGCTGCTCGGGGTGGTGATCTTCCTGCTCGCAATGGCAACCGCTTTCATGGGCTATGTCCTTCCGTGGGGCCAGATGAGCTTCTGGGGCGCCAAAGTGATCACCGGCCTGTTTGGCGCTATCCCGCTGGTCGGCGAGCCGCTCCAGGTGTGGCTGCTGGGCGGGTATGCGCCCGACAACGCCGCGCTCAACAGGTTCTTCTCGCTGCACTTCCTGCTGCCGTTCGTGATTGCCGGTGTTGTGATCCTGCACATCTGGGCGCTGCACATTCCGGGCTCGTCCAACCCGACCGGAGTAGAGGTGAAGGGCGAGAGCGACACTGTGCCGTTCCACCCGTACTACACGGCCAAGGACGGCTTCGGGCTCGGCGTGATCCTGATCGTGTTTTCGATCATGGTGTTCTACTTGCCCAACGCGCTGGGCCACCCGGACAACTACATCGAAGCCAACCCCCTTTCGACCCCCGCGCATATCGTCCCCGAATGGTACTTCTGGCCGTTCTACGCGATCCTGCGTGCTTTCACCGTCGATTTCATCCTCGGCGCCAAGCTGTGGGGCGTTGTCGCGATGTTTGCGTCGATCCTGGTCTGGTTCCTGTTGCCATGGCTTGATCGCTCGCCGGTGCGTAGCGGACACTATCGCCCGTTGTTCCGGAAGTTCTTCTGGTTTGGCCTGATCCCCGCAATGATCGTGCTGTTCATCTGTGGCGGCGCCCCGGCGGAAGAACCCTATGTGATGCTGAGCCAGCTCGCGACCGCGTATTATTTCCTGCACTTCCTGGTGATCCTGCCGATTGTTTCGTCGATCGAGCGGCCCGAGCCGCTTCCCTATTCGATCACCGAAGCGGTGCTCGGATCGGACAAGAAGGCCGTGTTGGGCGAAAACACGACCCCCGCGGTCTGAGGACGAGAGAAAGAGACAGCAATGATCCGGCTTATCGCAATCCTCATCGGCCTCGGCTTTACCTTCGTGGTGATGATCGCCTTCGGGACTGGCGCGTGGACCGCGGCGACCGAAGGACTGGGCGAAAAGAGTGCTGAATACGCATTCCATGAAAAGCCCCACGCGCCCGAGGGCGGGTTTTCCTTCTCCGGTCCGCTCGGTCGGTGGGACGAAGCCCAGCTTCAGCGCGGCTACCAAGTTTACAAGGAGGTTTGCGCCGCCTGCCATGGCCTCAAGTATGTTGCTTTCCGCGATCTCGCGCAGATCGGCTACACCGAAGGCCAGGTGAAGGCGCTGGCCGCGGAATGGACCGTTCCCGGAATTGATCCCGACACGGGCGAAACCAACACGCGCCCTGGCTTGCCGACCGACTATTTCCCCTCGCCGTATCCGAACAATGTTGCAGCGGCGGCGGCCAACAACAATGCCATTCCGCCCGATCTTTCGCTGATCACCAAGGCACGTGCGAATGGCAGCGAATATATCTACTCGCTGCTGACTGGCTATGGTCCGGCGCCCGCAGAGCTGACCGCACGTTATCCCGAGTTCGAGACGCCGCCGGGCCTGCACTTCAACCGCTACTTCCCGAACCTGAACCTCGCGATGGCGCCACCGCTCGCCGCGAATGGGCAGGTGACCTATGCCGATGGCTCGCCAGAGCCGACGATCGAGCAGATGTCGCACGACGTGGCCGCGTTCCTGACCTGGACCGGCGAACCCAAGCTCGAACAGCGCCGTCAAACGGGTGTGGCGGTAATCGTGTTCCTGCTGTTCGCAACCGTGCTCGCTTATCTGTCCAAACAGCAGATCTGGTCGGCGGTGAAACCGCGTCGCCGCGAAGACTGATCGACTTACCAGTGTGCTGTCAGATGCCCCTCGCGTGACGCCACGCGGGGGGTATCTCGTTATCGCGGGGAGATACGCGTGATGAGCCCCGAAGACCTCAAGGCCCTTGTGCGGACGGTGCCGGATTTTCCGGCGCCTGGAATCATGTTTCGCGACATAACCACGCTGATCGGCGATGGACCCGGCCTTGCGCACACGGTGGAGTATCTGGCCGCGCGCGCCCATGCGGTGGGGGCGCAGCGGATTGCCGGAATGGAAGCGCGCGGCTTCATCTTCGGGGCTGCGGTGGCCGTGCGGCTCGGGATCGGTTTTGTACCGGTTCGCAAGCCCGGCAAACTGCCGGTAGAGGTGCTGGGGGTGGACTATGCGCTCGAATATGGCAGCGACCGGCTAGAGGTAGACCCGGGCGCCGTGGCGGGCGGGCCAAAGGTGGTCATTGTTGACGACCTGATCGCGACCGGGGGGACCGCACTGGCAGCGACCGAGCTTCTGCGGCGCGCCGGGGGCCGGATCGAGCACGCGCTGTTCGTGATCGACTTGCCCGATCTGGGTGGCGCGGACCGTCTACGCGCGGCAGGTCTGTCGGTGGAGGCGCTGATGGCCTTCGACGGTGACTGATCAACCCACGGTTGACGCGCAGGCGCGTTTGATGGCACTGGCGAGCCAAGCGGGCGGGTATAGCTTAGTGGTAAAGCTCCAGCCTTCCAAGCTGGCTATGCGGGTTCGATTCCCGCTACCCGCTCCACAATCCTGAAATTTCCGCAGAAAACCGCCATTCGGAGGCGGTCTTGCGACGATCTTCACCCACAGCTTCCCACATGGCTTCGCACCACGCGTGCGCGGGCCCTTGCCTGCGTTCGCCGAACGCGTTCGGCGAACGGGCTCGCTGACGATGCGTCAGCAGAGCTATCTCGTCCGAAAAGGCGCTCGCTATCACTTTCGTCGCCTGCTCATTTGCGACTACAAATGTGCACGTTCCATAAGCATCGCATTGGGCACCGCTGACCCTGTCGAGGCACGTCGTCTCGCGCGGCGGCTCGCTGCAAAATGGGACGAACTGGCGATGCATCTGGAGCCGAGAATCGAGCGGGGCACGCTGACCCTTGATGAGCAGGAGACGCTATTTCGCAAGGGTCTCAAGGATGAGCTGGCACGAGCCACCGCAGGCTACACCGCGCCCATAGGCACAACGATGCCGCATCCCGCGCATCACACGATCATGGCTGCCGCTTACAGAATTGTTGCGCGGGTGCCGCACGATGCTGCGCGTATTCCGGCCGACGTTTTGCAGGCAGAGGTCGACGAGAATTGGTCTGACGCTGACGTGGCGCTTCTCCTCCAAACACTGCGTTGGCTGGTAACGCCCATGAGCGTGAGTCGCACAAACGCAAAGGAAACCCTTGCTGCGCTGGGTGGTCCGGCCAGCGAAGGGGCTATCCGCGAGGCACGCTCGCAGCTTCTTCGTGGATACGCGGAAGCGCACGAGCGAACTGCCGCGGCGATCGGAGCTAAATATGACGTAAGGCGGGCGGGCGCTATAGCCCTTCTCGGCGATCAATGGGCTGGCCAAGTTCATCGTGCAGCGAAAGATCGATCGCAATGCGAGGAGCAGAAACCAACGAACCCTGCGGACCCGCAGAATGACGGCAACCTATTCTTCGCCAGGACAACGGAGGTCCGCTTCAGCGAACAGATATCGGATCTGCACGATAAGATGTTCGAGGACAATGGCTGGCAGCCCGACAACAACAAGACGCGGCACATGCTCGAAGCCTTCGCCTGGCTGACAGGCGACAAGAAGATGTCCGATTATGAGCCGTCGGACATCGATGAGTATGTCCGGCGGATTGCGCGGATACCAAAGGGCTTCGACTGGGGCCGCTTACACAAGTCCCGCGGAATGGCGGTGCCGTTCGACCCTGCGGCATTCCCGAAGCCAAAGGCCGCCGATCGCCGGTCGGACAGGACGATCAATAGTCATCTGTCGAAGATGGAAGCGGCGGCGGTGGTCCTGAAGAAGACGTATTGGCTGCCGAGGCAAGGCTACGGTCAAGTCATGGTTTTTGAGGATGCTCGCAAGCGGATCGTTCACGATGATCACGATCCAGCACGCGTTCCCCTAACGGAGGCCAATCTCGTCGCGCTCTATGGGCTCCCGCTGTGGCAGGGGGGCGGAGGATCTGGCGCCAGAGTGAAGCCATCGACAAGCCCAACGATTTACCAGGATGCGGCATATTGGGTGCCGCTGCTCGGCACCTACGCCGGAATGTCGCGCGAGGAGGCCTGCGGGCTCGAATTGATCGATGTGGAGATCGAGGCTGAAACGCCGTATGTCCTCGTCCGCGCCAATATGACGAAGACGAAAGACGGGGAAACGCCGAGCGGCCTGAAGCGGGCCTCTCGTCGTAGAGCCTTGCCACTGCATCCGCAGCTGCTGCGACTCGGTTTCGCCGATTATGTCGCAGCGATCGCGGCGGAGGGGTGGGATATGCTCTTTCCCGAATTGTACGGCGAGCTCGACAAGACCGCGGAGTATGTCCGTTGGAAGAAGCCCGGCGGACCGAAGTTCTACGCCACGGCGTGGCGTTACATGATCGATGCGGCGCATTCGGTGGTTCCACTGCCGATGACGTCGACAGGCAAACACGCCGACTTCCACTCACAGCGCACGTTTCACTACAGCGCGATGGCTGGCGAGGATGTGAGCGAGGCGCTGCTAGCTCGCCACGTAGGCCATAGCCAACGCACCACCGGCGGCAGGAACTACAATCGCCGCGCGCTTGCCCTAGGCGAAGAGCGGGAGCTGGCGGAACGGCTCAAGGTCCTTGTGCGCGAAGTGCCGAACGTGACCGGTCACATCCCCAAACCGGACAAGGTGCATCTGCTTCACCTGAACAAACGATCAAGGGTCGGTTCCGCGCCGGGTCGTAACGCAGCCGACCGCTTCCTGGCATGATCGATGCTGGCTAGATATTTGCCTCCAGCAGCGCGATTTCCTCGGCGTCGAGGTCGAACAGTGCGTAGACCTTGGCGTTTATCTCCCGCTCACAGGTTCGGATGCGGTCGGTCAGGCGGTCGATTTCTGCGCGGCTTTCGCCAAGCCAGCTGTCCCACTCATTGCGCTCCTTCAAGGGTATATCGGCTTTCAGCGCCTTCTTCACCTCTTTCTGGAAGGCGGCGAGATTGGGCAAGGTCCACCATTCTTTCAGCTTGCTGTTCAGCTTCGCCGATGCCGGATCGGCAGCGAGGTCAGGGATTCGGCGTGTGACCTGTTGCTGCAATCGATAGCGTTCCTGCGCGGCCTGCTGCGCTTCCTCGGCGAGGGCGGCAAGTGCAACTTCCTGATCATCGGTTGCGGTAGGAATAGGCAGAGTTTCGATATCCGCTGCGTCTGCCTGAGAAAACCGCCACTCAAATCAGTACTTTGCGAACGGAGGTGCTGCCAACATGCTGGCGAATTTAGAATCGCAAGGAGGAAATACCCCGCTTGAGGAATCGCAAATAGAGCGTTGTTGGGGTAGTTCGCCTGATCATCGAACATGAATTCAGCGCGCTTTAGAAATCGGGAATAGATTATTTTTTCAGATTTGAATGCTTCCGAATACGCCTCCTGCGCCTGCTGCAACTCATACCATTCCTGTATGGTAGCGCGCTTCTCCAACCGATCCTTGAACGGCAGCAGCCAGTCGCGGATGGCGGGATAGTCGTCGATGGCGATCCGGTTCTTGGGGATATAGATGATCCATAGGCCCCGCGGTTCGGCCCGCCAGCGTTTCAGATCCTTCCCCTCCAGCCACGGCTTCAGCAATTCCGCCGACCGGGCATGCTCACGGCAGAGCCGCTCCTTGGTCGGCGTGTCGATGACGAAGGCTTCGTTCAGACCGGTCTTGATCCCGTAGAGCGGAGAGCCATAAACCTCCTTCAACGTCGGTCGCCCTCCGACGATCTTTTCGCGGAGGCGCCGCAGAGCCGGGCTCTCCAGCTCCCACGAGCCATCGTCCAGCGCTGCTTGCGGATAGGGCTCACGCGCCTCTTTGTAGGCGTTGGCGAAGTCGGCCTCCGGCAGCGTGTCCACTTTCCAGAATTCGAGCGCATGGTCCGGCTCCGGGGCACCTGCGCGCAAGATCACAATGACCGGGTAAGTCGTCACCCCCGCAAAGATCTGGATATCGCCAAAATCGACCACAATCTCGATCGCGGATCTGGTGCGCAGGAAAGTGCGCAGGGGCTTGCCCGACCCGGTCTTGAAGAACGTCGAGTTGCTGATGAAGCCGAGCCTTCCGCCGGGTTTGAGCAGATTGACGCCGCGTTCGAAGAAATAGGCATAGAGGTCCGCGCGGTCGGAGACGACCTCGTACCGCTTTTCGAGCCAGGGCTTCATCGGCTTGAGCAATTCCATACGGACATAGGGCGGATTGCCCAGCACCACGTCGAAGCCGCCCTCGGCGAAGACCTGCGGGAAGGCGTCCTTCCACGCGAAGCCATGTTCACGATAGGCGTAGCTCGAATCCTCGATCAGGCTGTCGCCGACCTTGAGATTGCCGTCGAGGCTGTCGAGAACCTTGCCACGCCGTGCGGTCTTGATCCACAGGCTGAGCTTGGCGATCTCCACGCTCTCGCTGTTGACGTCCACACCGAATAGATTGTTCGTCAGGATCTCGCTGTCAGGATCGTAGAGGTCGCCTATGTGGCCGGTGCCGGCGAGTTCGGCGATGCGGGTATTGGCTTGCTCCAGCGCGGCCTTCAGCCAGTCGAACGCCATGATCAAGAAAACGCCCGATCCGCAAGCCGGATCGACAATGCGCAGGCGCGTTAGCCGGTCCCGATATTCTTCCCACGCGTTGCGTTCGGACTTGGCCGATTTCCACCGGATGGGGTCGTCATCAGTCTTGGCACCCGGCTTCGCGTGTCGGGCGAGAATGTCGGCAAAGATTTCCCGCTCGTGCGCGCCCAGCGTCTGACCGACAATGAAACGGGCAACGTAATCCGGGGTGTAGACGACCCCATCGCGCTTGCGCCGCCCGCTGGTGCCGCTGGCCTTGGTCTCGGCGAGAGGCTCGCCCAGCGCCTGCGCCTGCAATGCCTCCACGTCGGCGATGGATTGTTCGAAGATATGACCGAGGACGGTCACCGAGACCTCGCTGGCAAAATCGTATTCGGCGAGCCGCTTGAACCCCTCGCAGATTGCGTCGGGCAGGTGCAGCTGGGGGATGACCGGATCGCGGGAGAACAGACCACCGTTGTAACGCGGGATATTGAGCTGGGTATTGCCTTCATCAATGGCGCGGAACAGGCCGAGAAAGTTCTGCCAGACGGGCCGGGGATTGTAGGGATCGGCGTGTTCGAATGCGCGTAGCAGGCTATCATCAGGCAGCAGGCCATTGTCTTCGGCAAAGGCGATGAAGAGTACGCGATCAAGGATGGTTTGCGCCGCACTGATGGCTTCCAGTGGGTCCATCTCGGGCTGGTCGGCGCGCACCGCATCGATTAGCTGGCCGCGCAATTCCCTGTAGAGCAGATAGAGCGCGGTGGTAATATCGCGGTCTTCGCGGCGACTCTGGGCGAGGATTTCTGCCGTCCGCCCGCCGAGAAGGTTGTCCGCGGACAGGAGCAGCAGCATCCGCTTCGCCAACGCCGGGTCGTCGCCCTGCGACAGGTCGAACGTCTCGACAAATTGCCGCCCTTCGGCGTAGCTGTAGAGGCGGATCTCGAGGTAGTTCGAGACCAGCACCCACTTAGTCCCGACATTGTCGGAGGCGTATTCCCATGCCTGTTGCACCGGGCTTTTCGCCCGGCCCGGCATGATAGCGTCGAGATCGCGCGTCTTTGCACCCTTCAACTCGAACGGTGCAACGATGGTCTTCGTATCCGGCGTGAAATGGCCGAGCGCTAGGTCGACCACGCCTGATCCGACCGACGTCTTCGAGGCGACGGTCCACTCGCCGGTCTCATTGAACGGCCGGTAACCCAAAAACGCGCTGACGATCCGGTCCTTGAACTGGTCTTCGATTTCCGTCTCGGACTGCGTGTGGATGCTGCCGTCGCGGATGGTGGAAGCCCAGGCGCGCAAGATGCCGAGCTTATCCCCACTCGGAACGCTGATGGATGCAAGCTGCCGGTTGAGGGTTTTGCGGTTGAATAGGGCTTCGGTCATGCAGAACGCTTAACCGATTTATCTCTTCCTGCTAGGCGGCCTCGTCCAATTCTCTCAGTTCGCCCCAGACAGAGGCGGTCAAAGATGGTTGCCAGCGCGAGCGGGAGATGGAGTAGCGCATTTTTTGCGATGCACCGGACCGGCGCTGTCCGAATTTCTCCGGTCCGGCGCATATGGAGGTGTGGCTCAGGCCGCGCTGTCATAACCTTCGGCGATGAGATCGTGTAGGCCATCGGCGTAGGCTCGCAATTCGCCCGCCAGCGTGTGATCCGGCCGCCGTCGCAGGAACCCTTCGATAAGCGCGATGATAGCGGGTTCCAGTCGCAAGCCGTCCGTACCCTGCGACACGAGCCAACCGACCTTCGCGATGGCGAGCAGCAGGCAGTCCAGTTCGACGTGATCGCGCAGGTTCTGCCATGCGGCGTCGCTTGCCGGGCGGGGCACGCTCGGCTTCGCGGCAACAAGGTCGAAGGGCACCCCCATCCTCAGCAAAACCTGGCTGAGATGGGTCCACGTCCGGCCTCCCCCTTTTAGCATCAAGCCAAGGTCGAGATGAGGCCGAGGGCCCTTCCGGCCTGGCTGGTCGACAAGCTGAGGTGGTAGCTGCTGGCCGTGGGCCATGCTCGCGAGCAGGAAGATCGGAATGTCCGTGGCGAGCCCGCCGTAGGTGAGAACTGGCTTGTCTTCGTTCGCGCGAAGATAGTCGAACACCTTTCGGACCACGCCTTCTTCGCTGATCCAGTCCCTTTCGCTCCAGCTGCCGATCTCGCCGGTACTGACGCGGCCTTCGTCGTCGATGGTGAACTGGAATACTCCGGCCGCCATGACCCGCTTCACGGCGACCGCGCGGCGGTGCGATTTGGGATCCATTGCGCGATGGGTATCGTACAGGTTCTTGTCCCAGTGGAATTCCGCGTCGAGCGCGAGATACGTCTTCTTGGCCATTCTGCTTTTCCTTTCTCTAGCTGCTGGCATCTTCACGCTTCGTCAGAAGGGGAGCGGCCGTGCCCGCTCGATCGCTCTCCAGGCCTCCCAGGCACTGGCGAGCGAGGTTCGTTCGTGCCGGGAGAAGTGTGACCAGAGGAATGCGAGCCAGAGGGCTTGCGCCTCCTCCGGCGCCCTGCGCGACCGGGACAGGATGTTCGAACCCGGACCGGCGCGCTCGATCCGGTAAGCAGCGGCGATCTCCTCCAGCACGCTGTTCGCGCACTCGAGGGGCAGGATGTCGAGATCTGCACGTTCCCGCTGAAGTAGCTGAAGGTCCGCCGGTGGCAGCGGTCCACCTGCAGCAAAAGAGTGCCGCAGGTAATGCTGGGGGGTGCGCGAAGCACGGGCGATGAGCGTCGCGCCGAACGGAATGCGCGAAGCCAGGCCAGCAAGGATCTCGGCGCGGGTCGCTGTCCTGTCGAACGCGGCATGGTCGAGTGAGAATCGCGCGCCGCTGTTCTTGGACCGGATGACCGTGAAGAGGGCGGTCGAACGGGTGGCGGATCGCGGACTGAACTCGCTGCGATCGCGAATGATGGCGAGCGAACACAGCACGCGCGGATGGCGCTTGGCGATGTGGGGCATGTGGGGAATTCCTGCTCCTGAAAGGAAACAGGCGGCGCCTCCTGATGGAAGCGCCGCCTGCGTGATGATGGCGGTAGGAGAAAAGGCCCTCAGGCCATGAAGTCGGCGAAGGCCTGCGCGTCGGTGAACAGGCCGAAATAGCCAGCTTCCCACTGCGCGGGGTCGACCTCGACCGTTCGCATGGCGGCGCGGATGTCCTCCCAGGCGCGTTCGACGCCGCGCTCGACCTTCGCGCGCGAAGGTGCCCCGCACGATGTCAGTAGGCAGCGCTTGTCGAGCCGGAATGCGTGGCCGCGATCGGTGGTGACGAGCACCATCGGCTTGCTGCGGCGCAGGCGGCACGGCTCGACCTGCATGATCTGCGCGCCGTCCGTTGTCCGGTAGAGCAGCGCGAGACCTGCGCAGGTGGTGGTCTGGTCGTCGGCGAACAAAGCCATCAGCGAGTCCTGCCTCAACCGCATCGCGGCCCGCGCGACCATTTCGAGCGCCGGCTCGGAGGGGTAGTCCATCGTGCCGATCGCCAGTGCGTCGGTTCCGGCGCCGGGGTCGGTCGGCAGACCCAGCGCTTGCGACAACGCACAGGTCAGCTGCTGGCGGGGACACGCCCCGCCCGTATCGAGATCGATCATCGTATTTCCTTATTTTGAGGATGGCGGCCTATCGGCCGGAGCTCTTTTTCCGTTCACCCGGAAGGCTCGCATTCTCAGCCTTTGCAAGGCGCTCTACCGTTCAAGCCGGTGTCCACGTTGTGTGGAAGCGGTACCGCTCGCTCGCGGGCAGCGGAACGATCGCCGGCTGCTGTCCGATGGTTCGGACATACCAGTCGACTTCCTCTTGGTAGGATGCTGGGCGCACGTGCTTGCACCAGAGATTGTGAAGCCGTCCCCACGCCCAGCGGTAACGCTGCTCGCGTAGGTCGTCCCTGTAGCCGTTCCGCCTCACAATCGAGGCGGTGACCACCTCCATCCGTTCCATTCCCGCAATCCAGGAGTTCGTCATGCGCTGCATGGCACTCGGCGAGGAGGACGAGGGCGCGATCGCCCGAATGCTCGGCCTCAAGCGGGACTTAGTCGAGGGCGCCATGAACAGCCTCGTCACGGACGGATACGCCGCGCGGGCGTTCATTCCCGGTGGGGTGGAGGCGTTCAGGCTGACCGAGACGGGCGAGAGGCGTCTTGCCGATGAGTTGGAGGAGATTCCTCAGGAGGAAATGCTGGTCATCGACTACGACGGCATCCGGCGCACGCCAATCCGGCTCACGGGCGAGAGCGTTAAACACGCAGACCGAACGCGTTCGGTCAGGATACGACGACGGTGTGGCTTGACCTTCCCACACAGGGGGATACACAGCTTCTCACCCAATCAGAAAACCACGGTTTTGTGCGACTTTCAGGGGTGTGTAGATGTGGAGCGGAATCCCGCTACCCGCTCCACTTCCCAACCGCGCGTAAACGGTTGTCGCCGGGCTCGGATCAGTTCCGCCATGCGGGGGGCAAAGATAATCTTTCTCCTGCGCGCGGCACGGGACGGCACGGAAACGTTCAAGTATTTCTTGAAAAAGGCAAAATCGCTCGTGAATGGCGGCAGCGCTGTCACCCGCCGAGACGTGGCTCGCTCGTCTCCGCCGCGCAATCGCCCGGCGTCATTGAAATGACATCGCGCGGTCACGCGTTTGAAGCACCGTCGGCCTAGTCGCGGCCCGACAACGACGACCTTGGGGACCTTCAGACATGTTGATCGACAACCCGGCCTTTCGGGCCGCCCTCCTGTGCTCGGCTGCAATCATGCCGCATTCGCTCAGCGCCCAGGATGCGACAGCATCGGGCGAAAGTGCCGAGGCGGCCGAAGGAATCGTCGTGACCGGCCAGCGCCGGGCGCAGTTCGACGCGACCGAGCAGAAACGTGATGCTTTCGTGGTCAGCGATGTGGTTTCCGCCGATGACATCGGCAAGCTGCCCGATCACAATACCGCCGCCGCCCTGCGCCGCATTCCCGGGCTGTCAGTCCAGGAAGATCAGGGCGAACCCCGCTTCCCCGTGCTGCGCGGGCTGCAGTCGACGTACAACCGCACGACGGTCGACGGCGCGCTCGTCGCCGGGGTCGATTCGGGCGGGCGCACCGTTCCGCTCGACATCGTCCCTTCGGTCATGGCGGGCCGGATCGAGGTGATCAAGACAGTCACCCCGGCAGACGATGCCAACGCGATCGGGGGGATCATCAACATCGCCACCCGCAGCGCGTTCGATGCCCGGCGCCCGTTCCTCAATGCCATCGCTTCCTACGGCATTTACGAACAGAGCGGCGCGGTGCGCAACGACAAGGCATCCTATCGCCTGGCTTTCGCAGCAGGCACCACATTCGGCGCGAACGACGAGTGGGGCATTGTCATCGGCGCGAGCCAGGAACAGCTCGACTATGACATCCCGCAGATCGAGGTCGCGAGTCCGTCGGTACGTGAGTACACCGCCGCCGGGGCTCCGGTGAATTCCGGCTCTCCGAACGGGAACGGCATCCAGGTGCCGACCCAGCATCGCCTGTTCTGGTACAACAACACCAAGCAGCGCACCGGCGGTAACCTGAAGCTCGAATGGCGCCCCAGCACCGATTTCCGTTGGGAGATGTCGGGTGTGCTCGCGCGAACGGAGGATGACGAAGAACGGATCGAGTATCGCATTGAACCCATCGGCAACGTGGCGAACCAGACCGAGACCAGCGGCAGTTTCGCGCGTGGACGTGTCATCATCCAGTTGAACCAGCCGATAACCAAGCGGCTCGTCGGCTTGGGCCGGACGGCGTTCGAATGGAATGCCAGCGACATGTGGACGATCGACGGCGACGCGGTGTTCTCGCTCGGGCGCCTGCGCGTGCCCAACGAATCGATCGAATTCCGCACGCGCGACGCGGAAGGCGCCCGGTATGCGTTCAGCTACGACACGTCGGATTTCTATCCGGTCTTCAACTTCGTCGACCGGGCCGCGGCGATCGATCCACGCAACTTCGTATTGCAGCAGCAGCGTGATGCGCTGGAAAAATCGCTGGAGAAATCGGGGCAGTTCCGCCTCAACTTCACCTACGGCGACGCGAGCGAGGATGGCGGGGTGGAGGCCAAGGCGGGCGGCGTCGTCCGGCTAAGCAACCGCCGCATCAGCAGCCCCCGCACCGATTATCGCGCGGGGACAGGTTTCAGCTATACACTGGATCAGGTGGTCACGGCTGGGCCGGAAGAGGCGATCCAGGATCGGTTTTTTATTCCGATCCGCATTGATGCCGATGCCTTCCCCGAATTCTTTGCCGCAAACCAGGCCCGGTTCACGGTCACGCCGGGCACTGTGGCCGGAAACTACAACGTGGCCGAGGATGTCTACGCCGGATACCTTCAGGCGGCAACGCGCATCGGCAACGTGACCCTGCTCGGCGGGCTGCGTTACGAGCGCACCGAGGTGAGTTCCGACGCGCTGCGCGCCGTGGGCGCCACCTTGACGCAGATCACCACTACGGGCGCTTATGACAACTGGTTGCCGAGCTTCCACGCCCGCTGGGACGTTTCCGACCGGTTCGTGATCCGCGGAGCTTATACCAATACCATCGGGCGGCCCGACTATTCCTCGATAGCGGCCACCGAGACGCTGCGCTTCGACGGCAGCCAGCCAACCCTGTCGCGCGGGAATCCGGGGTTGCGCCCGCGCGAAAGTCGCGGCTTCGACCTGTCATTCGAATTCTACCCGCGCGATGGCGTGATTTCGGCCGCGCTGTTCCACAAGAAGATCGGCAACGAGATCTTCACCCTGTCGAACGTGGAACGGCTCGACGTTGGACGTGGGCCGGAAGACGTGCTGGTTTCCGAACCGCGCAATGCGGAAACGGCCATTATTCGCGGGCTCGAGCTCAACCTGCAACAAGCGCTGACTTTCCTCCCCGCTCCGTTCGACGGGCTGGGCGTCGGCGCGAACGCGACCCTGCTGGACACCGAATTCACGTTCCTTACCGCCGTGGGCCCCCGGGTGACGGGGTTGTTCCTTCAGCCCGACACGGTGATCAACGCTTCGGTCTATTACCAGAAGGGGGCGTTCGAAGGGCGGCTGTCGTACAATTACATCGGTGGCTTCCTGGAAACGATCAACGACACCATCCCCAATGCGGACCAATACTGGAAAGGGCGTGGGACGCTGGACGCAACCGCCAGTTTCCGTGTGACGCCGTCGCTGACGGTTTATGCCGAGGGCCAGAACCTCACCGATCAGGGACGGCGCGAACTTGTGGGGCCAGGCCGCACTTTCCTCCAGGAATCGGCGGAATATGGCCGCACCTTCTGGATTGGCGTGGCGGCGAATTTCTGAGCTTCCGCCACCGTGGGTCAGGCACCCGGCAGCGGCATGTTGTCGATCAGCCGGGTGCCGCCGATCCGCGCCGCGACTAGCAGGCGCGCAGGCGCGCTGGCGCGCCCGCTGATCGGGGCGAGCGAATCGGCGTCGACCAGGCTGGCGTAGTCGACCTGGTCGAAACCGGCATCGCGCAGTGCGTCGCGCATTTCAGCAAGCGCGGTCTCGACCGCGCCACCGTGCGCGATCCGTTCTAGCGCAGCTTGCATCGCCCTGGGCAGTGCGGTGGCGGCCGCGCGGTGGCCAGGCGAGAGATAACGGTTGCGGCTGGAAAGCGCCAAGCCATCCGTCTCGCGCACCGTGGGCACGCCGAGAATCGCATCGCCATATGGCGCGGTCAGGTCGAGATCGCGCGCCATGCGGCGGATCACCGCGAGCTGCTGCCAGTCCTTCTCTCCGAACAGCGCGACGTCGGGGCGGACCTGGTTGAACAACTTGCACACCACGGTCGCGACCCCATCGAAATGCCCGGGCCGAGCCGCACCGCACAGCCCCTCGCTAACGCCGCCGACAGTGATTGAGGTGGCAAACCCCGCCGGATACATCGCTTCGAGCGTGGGTGCCCACAACAGCGCCACTCCCTCGCCTTCCAGCATTCGCGAATCCTCCGCCAGCTGGCGCGGGTAGGCATCGAGATCCTCGGTCGGGCCGAATTGTGTGGGATTGACGAATATCGAAACGGCGACCGCTTCAGCATGGCGTCGCGCCTCGCGCACCAGCGTAAGGTGCCCTTCGTGCAACGCGCCCATCGTGGGCACGAACGCCAGCCGCGCACCGCCCGCGCGCAGGCGCGCCGTGGCCTTTCTCAACATGTCCAACGTGGTGACGGTTTGCACGGCGATTAGGGCTCCGATAGAAACGGCGCGGCGAGGCGCAATTAGACGCGTCCCCCATCCAGGTTCAAGCAGCAGGAAAATCCACCCTTGTCGACGCAGCGCCCGCATCGAATCACCTTTGCCAACGAAAAGGGCGGTACGGGCAAGTCGACGACCGCGGTGCACGTGGCGGTGGCGCTGGCCTATCGCGGTGCGCGCGTCGCGGCGCTCGATCTCGACCCGCGCCAGCGGACCATGCACCGCTATTTTGAGAATCGCGGCGAAACCGCCGCCCGGCGCGGCATCGCGCTGCCGACCGCCCAGTGCGAGGTGTTCCGGGGCAACAGCATTGCCGAACTGGACGCGCAGGTCGAGCGGCTCGGCATTGACGCCGATTTCCTCGTTGTCGACACACCAGGGCGCGACGATCCCTTCGCTCGCCATGCCGCGGTGGAGGCCGATACCTTGGTCACGCCGCTGAACGACAGTTTCGTTGATTTTGACCTTATTGGTCAGGTGGACGCTGAAACCTTCAAGGTCCGCCGCCTCAGTTTCTATGCCGAGCTGATCTGGGAAACGCGCAAACGCCGCGCATCGGAACGGCGGCAGGAAATCGACTGGGTCGTGGTCCGCAACCGCACCGGCCACGTCGAGGCACGCAACATGGTCCGAATCGAAAAGGCGTTGAAAGAGCTGTCCAAGCGCGCCGGCTTCCGCGTCGCCAGCGGGCTGTCCGAAAGGGTGATCTACCGCGAGCTGTTCCCATCGGGTCTGACCTTGCTCGACAAAGGTCATTTGGGCGAACTCGGCACCAGCCACCTCGTCGCGCGGCAGGAATTGCGCGGGCTCGTCGCCGGGTTGCACTTGCCGGATCAGACTGGCGCCGCGCCCGAGCTTGCGCTGGCTTCGTGATCCGCTGGATCGTCATCGCGGCGGTCGTGTCGCTGCTGTGCCGCTGGGCATTCCGCAAATGGCCGTGGCAGTTCTTGGGCCGCGCCTCGACCCGCAGCCAGGCCCTGTTCCGGGCGCGGCGCCTGCTCGCGGTGCGCGACGGTGCCGACCGCGCTGAAATTGTCGAAGCGCATCGCCGCCTCATCGCGATGGTTCACCCCGATCGCGGCGGAACCAGCGCCCAAGTGCACGAAGCGAACGCCGCGCGCGATCTGCTGCTTGACCATTTGCCCGAAAGTCATTGAAAGACCTACCCATGTCGCATCAATTCCATGCAACGGTCCTGCGCGAATATGACATTCGCGGGATCATCGGCGAAACCCTGGGGGCAGACGACGCGCGCGCGATCGGGCGCAGTTTCGGCACACTGTTGCGCCGCGCGGGCGGGCGCGTTGTCGCGGTCGGGTATGATGGGCGGGTCAGTTCTCCAATGCTCGAACACGCCCTGGTTGAGGGGCTGACCGCGGCCGGCTGCGATGCGGTGAAGGTTGGGCTCGGCCCGACACCGATGCTTTATTACGCCGCCGCCTCAATGGAAGAGGTGGATGGCGGCATCCAGATAACCGGCAGCCATAATCCCGCCAATTACAACGGCTTCAAGATGGTGTTCCAGGGTCGTCCGTTCTTCGGCGCGGACATTCAGGAGCTTGGGCGAATTGCCGCCCTCGGCGATTGGGAGACCGGGAATGGTGTCACTTCGAGCCGCGCGGTGCTGGACGAATACGTCACCCGGCTGCTCGAACCGCTCGAGGGAATCGACCCGGCCGGGCTCGACCGACTGAGGATCGGATGGGATGCCGGGAACGGCGCGGCCGGGCCCGCGCTCGAATTGCTCGCCGCGCGCCTGCCGGGCGAACACCACCTGCTCTACACCGAAATCGACGGCAATTTTCCCAACCATCATCCCGATCCCACGGTCGAGGCGAACCTGGCCGATCTCAAGCAATTGGTCGCCGACAAGAGGCTCGATTTCGGTGTGGCTTTTGATGGCGATGGTGACCGGATCGGTGCGATCGACGGCCAGGGGCGGGTAATTTGGGGTGACCAGTTACTGATGATCTACGCCGAAGACGTGCTTGCCCGGCACCCGGGGGCGACAGTCATCGCCGACGTCAAGGCCAGCCGCGCGCTGTTCGACCACGTCGCCGCGCACGGCGGAGAACCGGTGATGTGGAAGACCGGCCATTCGCTGATTAAATCCAAAATGAAGGAAACGGGCGCGCCACTGGCTGGCGAGATGAGCGGGCACGTCTTTTTCGCCGATACATATTACGGTTATGACGATGCGCTGTACGCAGGGGTGCGGCTAATCGCCGCTGCGGCGCGGCTCGGCCGTTCGGTAACCGAGTTGCGCGGCGCGATGCCGGCAATGCTCAACACACCCGAGCTGCGATTCCAGGTGGACGAGAGCCGCAAATTTGCCGCGATCGACGAGGTCAAGGGCAGGCTGCGCGGCTCTGACGCACGGGTTGATGGGACGGACGGTGTCCGGGTCACTACCGATGACGGCTGGTGGCTGCTGCGCGCCTCGAATACGCAGGACGTCCTCGTGGCGCGGGCCGAGAGCGACAGCGAGGCGGGTCTCGAACGCCTGCTCGCGCAGATCGACGAACAGCTCGCCGCAAGCGGGCTGGAGCGTGGCGAGAGCGTGGGGCATTGATGAATCTGGCCAAGGGGGGGAAGGGCGATGTTGGGCAGGATGACATGGGCAATAAGCGCGGCGATCGCGCTCTTGGCGGCACCGGTCGCGGCCCAGGACCGCGCCGGCGAGGGCGAGGACGTGATGGCGGCAATGGCGGAAATGTTCGCCGCCGAGCCACTCACGCCCGAACAGGAGGCGTTGCTGCCCGCGGCGCAGTTGGTCGTCGACCGGGTCATGCCGCCTGGCACCATGGCTGAAATGATGCAGTCGATGTTCGGCGGGTTCCTCGACCCGCTGATGAAACTGGGCACGGAGCCGTCCGCGAACGAAGTGGCCAAGGAGCTCGGGCTAGAAGAGGGGGCGCTCGAACTGACTGAGGAGCAGGTTCGCGAGGTTGCCGCGATCCTCGATCCGGCATGGACCGAGCGCCGCCGGCGCGAAATGGATGCGATGAAGAGCGGCATGGCCATGTTGATGAACGCGATGGAGCCTTCGATGCGCGCGGGTATGGCACAGGCTTACGCCGCGACCTTCACCGCGACCGAACTCGCCGACGTCGCGACTTTCTTCGCCACTCCTTCGGGGGCGACATATGCGCGCAAATCCTATGCGCTGGCCAGTGATCCGCGTATCATGGGGGCGGCGATGTCCGCCATGCCTGCAATGATGGAAGGCCTGGCCGCCATGGACGCGCAGATGAAGGCCGCGACCACTGACCTGCCGCCCCGACGTGGCCTTGGCGACATGACGGTCGAGCAGCGGCGACGCCTTGGCGAGCTTACCGGGCTGGACGCTGACGAGGTCAAGGACGGCCTGGCGCGTGCGGCCGCGGCGCGCGAGCGCGGCGGCGAGAGCGAAGACGCCGCCGAGGATTGAGCGCCCGAGACACGTCGAGCCGAACCGACGGAGCGCAGGATCGGCGGCTTGCCGCGCTGATGGCGAAGCTCCATCTTGCAGGCCTGTATGACGTCGTCGCCTATCCCACCTGAGATCGACGCCTGGTTCGCAGGGCGCGGCTGGCGCGTGCGACGGCATCAGGCGGCGATGCTCGCGGCCAGCGATGCCGGGCGGCACGCACTGTTGGTCGCGGATACCGGTGCGGGCAAGACGCTGGCGGGTTTCCTTCCCACGCTGGCGGATTTCTGCCCCAGCCGGGCTGCCATTCCACCTGAAGGCCTCCACACGCTCTACGTCTCCCCGCTGAAGGCACTCGCGCATGACGTGCAGCGCAACCTCGTGACCCCGGTCGAAGAGATCGGCCTGCCGATCCGGATCGAAACGCGCAGCGGCGACACCCCGTCTGACCGCAAGCGGCGCCAGCGTGTAAAGCCGCCGCATGTTCTGCTGACCACGCCCGAATCGCTTTCGCTGCTGCTCAGCTATCCCGACAGCTTTGACATGTTTGCCGGGCTCAAGCGCGTGGTGATCGACGAGGTCCATGCCTTTGCCACCGGCAAGCGCGGCGATTTGCTGGCGCTCGCGCTGTCGCGGCTCCAGGCGATCGCGCCAGCGATGCAGCGTGCCGCGCTGTCGGCAACGCTCGCCGATCCCGAGGCTTTCCGTGAATGGCTGGCACCATGGGGAGAGATCGACGCGGTCGCGCTGGTCGAAGGCGAGGCAGGCGCACCGCCAGAGGTCGAGATACTGCTGCCCGAAGAGGAGCGCGTGCCCTGGGGCGGGCACGCGGGGCGTTGGGCGATACCGCAACTCTACGAGGCTATCCGCCGCAATCGCACCACGCTGATCTTCACCAACACGCGGTTTCTCGCCGAATACATCTTCCAGATGCTGTGGGACGTGAACGACGACAACCTGCCCATCGGCGTGCACCACGGTAGTTTAAGCAAGGAGGCGCGGCGCAAGGTCGAGGGGGCGATGGCACGCGGCGAGTTGCGCGCGCTTGTTGCCACCGCCAGCCTTGACCTGGGGGTGGACTGGGGCGACATCGATTGCGTGGTGCAGATGGGCGCGCCAAAGGGTTCATCGCGACTGCTTCAGCGGATCGGGCGCGCCAATCACCGGCTCGACCAGCCCAGCCGCGCGGTGCTGGTGCCGGGTAACCGCTTTGAATTCCTCGAGGCGACGGCTGCCAAGGATGCGGTCGATCAGGGCCAGCGAGATGGCGAGGATTTTCGACCGGGCGGGCTCGACGTGCTGGCGCAGCATGTCATGGCATGCGCCTGCGCCGTGCCGTTTCACGAGGGCGATCTGCTCACCGAAATCCGTTCCAGCCTTGCTTATTCCTGGGTGGACGAGGATGCGTGGCAACGCGTTCTGAGCTTCGTCGAGAACGGTGGTTATTCGCTGCGCGCCTACGACCGGTTCAAGCGGATCGTGCGCGACAAGGGGGGGGTGTGGAGGCTGACCCACCCGGAGCATGCCGCCCGCCACCGCCTGAATGCCGGGATCATCGTCGATTCGGAGATGCTCACGGTTCGCTTCCGCAACGGGCGCCAACTGGGCAAGGTCGAGGAACGCTTCGCCGCCGGGCTGTCGCCCGCCGACACGTTTTTTTTCGCCGGCATGAGCCTGGAAGTGGAGCAGGTGAAGGACATGGAGGTGATCGTGCGCGCGGCAAGGACCAGTGCGACGATCCCGAGCTATGGCGGCCAGCGCCTGCCGCTGACCACGCACCTCGCGGAACGGGTCCGCGCCATGCTGGTAGATCGCGCGGGTTGGGCACGCTTCCCCGATGACGTGCGTGAGTGGCTGGAAGTGCAGGACTGGCGGAGCCGGATGCCCGGGCCCGGCGAATTGTTGGTGGAGAGCTTCCCCCACGCGAAGAAGCACTACTGCGTCTATTACACGTTCGAAGGCTGGAACGCGAACCAGAGCCTGGGCATGCTCATTACCCGCCGGATGGACGAGCGTGGCCTTGCCCCTGGCGGCTTTGTTGCCAACGATTACTCGCTCGCGGTCTGGGCGCTGCGGCCGGTCGCCGATCCCCTGCCATTGCTCTCGCCCGACATCCTGGCGCACGAATTCGTCGAATGGGTGACTGAATCGCACCTGCTGCGCCGTGCCTTCCGCGAGGTCGCGGTGATCGCTGGATTGGTCGAGCGCCAACACCCCGGCAAGCGCAAGACGGGGAAGCAAGTCACGTTCTCAACCGACCTGATCTATGACGTGCTGAAGAAGTACGAGCCCGATCATGTCTTGTTGGAGGCCGCCTGGGCCGACGCGCGCACGCGCCTTACCGATGTGGGCAGGCTCGCCGGGTTGCTGGAGCGCGCGGCGGAGCAGCTCGTCCACGTCGAGTTGGACCGGGTGAGCCCATTGGCGGTGCCGGTGATGACCATGATCGGCCGCGAGGCGATGCCTCAGGGCGCGCTCGACGATGAACTGCTGCTCGAAGCGGAAGGCCTTGCTGGCGAGGCAATGCGGATTGATCCGCCAATTGAGGATGACTGACTGGCAAACAAAAAAGGGGCGGATCGCTCCGCCCCTTCAAATAATGTCCGAATGTCCGGCCTTACTTGTCGAACACGCGGTATTTTTCGTTGCCGACGAAACCAAACTTGGTCACGCCCGAGCCCTTGATGATGTTGAGCACCCGGGCCGAAAGGTCGTAGCTCGCCAGCGCTTCGGGTTCGAACTGCAATTCCGGCTCGACCGCAAAGGCCTTGCTCGCCTCGAGATTGCGAACCAGTTCGCCATCGTCGATCGCGGTTCCGTTCCACAGGATCTCACCGGCCTGGGTCAGTACGATCTTGTTCTGGATCGGATCGATCATGTCCTCCGGCGGAGGGTTGGGGTTGGGCACCGGCAGGTCGATGTCGACCGAGTGCGTGGCAACGGGAATGGTGATGATGAACATGATGAGGAGCACGAGCATGACGTCGATCAAAGGCGTCGTGTTCATGTCCATCATCGGGCTGCCATCGTCCTTGCCGCCTGACATTGCCATGGTGTGGTACTCCTAGCGTATCGTATCGCGAGCGGCGCTTAGCCGTTCGGGTCGACTGGGGTCGAAATGAAGCCGACGGTGGGGTAGCCGGCCGCCTGCACGTTGTAGATCGTGCCCGCGACACAGCGCCACGGTGCATCGACGTCACCGCGGATATGGACCTGCGGGATCAGTTCCGGCTGGGCCATGATCGCTTCCGGTCCGCCGGCGCGCTGAACGATCTGGTCGAGGCGGTTGAATGCCTGATCGTAAAGCTCTTCCGACGTCACTGGCGTGGTGTTGTTGATGTAGACGCGGCACTCGCCTTCGCGAATCGCACCGGTGTAGCCAGCGCGCTCCACGGTGCCGGTACGGCCCTGCGCGTCGGTGGTCGTAACGGTAATCAGCAGATTCTCGACCTTGTTGTCCGATTCGGTCGACACCATGACCGGGACTTCGAGATTTTCGATCTGCTGGATCGCGACCGGGATGGCGATGAGAAAGATGATCAGAAGCACCAGCATCACGTCC
The DNA here is from genome assembly GCA_964516135.1 of uncultured Erythrobacter sp. Lineage (GTDB taxonomy): Bacteria > Pseudomonadota > Alphaproteobacteria > Sphingomonadales > Sphingomonadaceae > 34-65-8. The sequence goes on from CAZEWN010000007.1 coordinate 68,538, forward strand.
ACGAGGGGCGTGGTGTTGATGTCCGACATCGGGGTCTCGCCGCCGCCGCCGCCTGTCGAAATTGCCATTGGCTTATCCTATCCTGAGACTTGTGCTGGGGTGGCGCGGGCGGCCGCCGTGGGGGCGGCCACCCTGCATCCCATCGTCAGGCCTTGGGGGGCACGGTCGTCGACGGACGCGCAGCCGGCGCGGTCGCTGCCGCCTTGCCCGCCTGTTGCGTCGAAGCTGCCGTCATCACCGCCGGGCGGATCGCGCCCTTCGAGTTGATGTTCGCCAGGATGTCGGTCGAGAAACCGGTCATCAGCTCGCCGATGCGCTTGTTGCGCGACTGGAGCCAGTTGTAGGCGAGCACCGCGGGCACGGCGACGAGCAGACCGATCGCGGTCATGATCAGTGCCTCACCCACCGGCCCTGCGACCTTGTCGATCGAGGCCGAACCTTCGATGCCGATGTTGATCAGCGCGCGATAGATGCCGATAACGGTGCCGAGCAGGCCGATGAACGGCGCGGTGGCGCCGACCGAGGCGAGGAACGGCAGGCCGCCCGCGAGCTTGGCGTTGATCGAATCCTGCGAACGCTGGAGCGAGCCGACCATCCAGTCGTGCGCTTCGAGGCTGTCGGTCATCTTGCCGTGCGATTCCTCGGCCGAAAGACCATCGTCGACGAGCTGGCGCCAGGCGCTGTTCTTGTCGAGCTTGTTACGGCCGTCGTTGAGGGTGCTGGCGCGCCAGAAATCGCTGCGGACCTTCTTGTACTGGTTGAAGATCTTCTGCTGTTCCAACCACTTGGTGATCAGGATGTAGAACGAGCCGACCGACATGATGACCAGGATGCCGAAGATCGACCAGGCGATGACGCCGCCCTGGTTCATAGCCTCCATGAAGCCGAAGGAGTTCTTGGGCGCCTCACCGGCGGCTGCGAGAATTTCAGTGATCATTGCGAGTGTCCTCTCAGAGATAGGTAATGCGGTTAACTGGCCCGCTGCCAACAACGGCGCGGCGGCGGGCGAAAATCATTCCGGAATCTGCCAGCGGACCGAATTGGAATAGCTGCCGGTCGTCGCCTCTCCTTCGCCATCGGTGGCCGCGTTGAAGCGGGCGCGGCGCTGGATCAGGCTGCAGGTGGCGTCCTTGAGCTCCTGCGGTGCGGAACCACCAGTTACCGAACAGGATTCCACGCGGCCATTGGCGCCAACCGACACCGAGAACGAAACCGTGCCGGCGTATTCGCGGTTGATCCAGTTGGTGCGATAATCCGCGTCCGTGATCCAGCCGCCCGGGTTGCCACGCGGCGTGGCGCCCTTGGGCTGCACCCGTGGCGGGGGCGGGGGCGGGGGCGGACCGACCGGAGCCGGCGGCGGCACGCGCAGCACCGGCGGTGCCGGTGGCGGGATCGTCGGCTGGGTGCGGATCGGCGGTGGGGCCGGTGCAATGTTGATCGGCGGCGGTGGCGCGACCGGCGGAGGCGGAGCAGTTTCCGGTATCTCCTCGGGCGGCGGCGGCAGCTCTTCTTCGGGCGGCGGCGGTTCCTCGATGTCCACGGTGGTTACCCGCTCAACCACCTTGTTGACCACGTCATAGGCGAGGCCGGTGATGAGCGCGTAACCGAGTGCCACATGGACCAGCGCCACGATGATGATCGCGACAACGCGGTTGCCGCTCATCTCTTGGTCAGCGTAAGCCATTCAGTTGCATCACTCCATTGCACAGGCCGGGACGAATCCCGGCAAATTCCCCTTGTGGCAAGGCCCAGCGGCATTGCCAAAAAGAAACGCAAACTGTCCACCCTGTCGAGCCGCCGGAAATCGTCGACCCTGGGCAACCGGCGGGCGATATTTCGCCCTGCGCCAGTGCCGCCTGGAAAGATTATTATCACTATGCCCAGGCGGTCCGGTCCTTACCTGCGATAAAACCCCTTCGCAAACGCTTTATCTGTTAAGCCCGGATTCACGCCATTCCGTAACAACTTGGGCCATGAGCGATGGCGACTTTCCGTCGGCGCGCGGGCAGACTACGAGGCGTGCATGGTCATCAAAGCAACCCCTTTCGCATTGGCTCTCGCGCTGGCATTTGGCCTTGCCGCGGGCGCCGTCCCGCTCCGCGCCCAAACCCCGTCGGTCACGCCCGCGCCACTGCCCACCTATGCCGACCTGGTCGACCTGGCCGATCCCGCCGCGGCAGTGATCCATGCGCGGATTCGCAAGCAGGCGGTGGTCGAGCCCGAGCGCGCGCCCGGCCTCGCCGCCGGACATGTCCGCCTCTATATCGAAGGGGAGACGCTGGCCCTGTTGAGCGGGTCGGCGCCGATCGGCGAATCGCTGCGTTATCTCGTCGACATGCCACTGGATGCGCGCGGGCGTCCGCCCAAGTTGCGCAAGCGCGAGGTATTGCTTTTTACCCGCCAGGCCGCGGGCAGGCCGGGCGAGATCGCACTGGTCGGCCCTAACGCGCAACTGGACTGGAGCGCGGAACTCGACGCTCGGTTGCGACCCATCCTGACCGAGCTTGCCGCACCGGATGCGCCGCCGTCGGTCACGACCGTGCGCGAGGCGTTGTCGGTCGCGGGAAACCTGGCGGGCGAATCGGAAACGCAATTCTTCATCGGAACGACTGGAGACGGGCCAGTTTCGGTAACCGTCGTTCATCGCCCGAACATGGCCCCGGTCTGGGGGGTGTCGTGGAGCGAAATCGTGGACCAGGCCGCCCGCCCGCCTGCGCGCGACACACTGGCCTGGTATCGCCTCGCCTGTTTCCTGCCGCCCAATCTTCCACGCGGCGCCAGCCTGTCGAACGAATCTTCGGCGCGTGCGCGGGCCACGGCGGACTATCGGTTCGTAATGGAGCAGCTTGGCCCCTGCCCGCGCAACCGGCGCTAGGGCGACCGGCGCGGCGTGACGCCGACCGGAAACGCGTTCTAGACAAGCGCCAAGACAAACTGGTTCCCCAGCGCCGCTGCGGCGGGTTAGGGCGCCTGGATGAAACGTCTATTCTCGATCCCCCATCATGGCTGAACCGTTGCGGATCGCACTCGCCGGGCTCGGCACGGTGGGCGCCGGGGTCATCCGCCTGCTCGATACCAACGCGGCGATCGTTTCCGCGCGGGCCGGGCGGCCGATCGAGATCGTGACGGTCAGCGCCCGTAGCCGCGACCGTGATCGTGGGGTCGACATTGGGCGTTACGAATGGGTCGACGACATGACCGCGCTGGCCGAGCGGCCCGATGTTGATGTGGTCGTCGAACTTGTTGGCGGCGCCGATGGTCCGGCGCTCGCGCTGGCCCGGCGGGCGATCGCCGCCCGCAAGGGGTTCGTTACGGCCAACAAGGCGATGATCGCGCATCATGGTCTCGAGCTTGCCCGGGCGGCTGAGGCCGCCGGCGCGCCCCTCAAGTTCGAGGCAGCGGTCGCCGGCGGCATCCCGGTGGTCAAGGGGCTGCGAGAGGGCACGGCCGCGAACGCAATTGAACGCATATACGGCATTCTTAACGGTACCTCGAACTACATCCTGTCCACGATGGAAGCGACAGGCGCGGATTTTGCCCAGACGCTCGGTGAGGCGCAACGGCTGGGCTATGCCGAAGCTGATCCCACGTTCGATGTCGAAGGGATCGACGCGGCGCACAAGCTGGCGATCCTCGCAGCGATCGCATTCGGCGCGCGAATGGATTTCGCCGCGGTTGCCTGCGAAGGCATCGCGCGCGTGCGTGCGGCGGATATCGCGCAAGCCGACCGGCTAGGCTACGTCGTGCGGCTGGTGGGCATGGCGGACTGCGAAAGCGGTGCCGATGGCACGCAGCACCTTCTCCAGCGCGTGAAGCCCTGCCTGGTGCCAAAGGGCCATCCGCTCGCCCATGTTACCGGCGCCACCAATGCGGTGGTCGCTGAAGGCAATTTTTCAGGTCGGCTCCTGTTCCAGGGCGCGGGCGCGGGCGACGGGCCGACCGCGAGCGCGGTGGTCGCCGACCTGATCGACATCGCGCGGGGCGAGGCGGGCGCGCCGTTTTCAGTGCCGGTGGCCGACCTCGCCATCATGGCACCCGCCGCTGGCGGCGAGCGACTGGGCCGCACGTACCTGCGCTTCACCGTGAACGACCGGCCCGGTGTCCTCGCCGAAATCACGGCTGCGATGCGCGATGCGGGCGTTTCCATCGAAAGCCTGATCCAGGAGGGCCGGGTAGAGGAAGGCGGCGAAGTGCTGGTGGCAATGGTCGCGCACGAAGGGCCGGAACGAAATGTCGCCCATGCGCTCGACTTGCTACGCGGTTCTGACAGCCTGACCGCCGCGCCGCTGACGATGCAGATATTGGCCTGACCCAGTCAATCCGGCGCGGGCGTGCCGGATTGGCCAGCATTCGAGGCCGGAACGCCTTCGTCATTGCCGATCGGCGGCAGCCCGCGCGCGATCCGGTCGGCGTCGGATCCCGGCGGCGCTTTGGGCAGCGCGGCGAAATCAACCACGATCGCCGGCGGCGGCGGGCATTTTTGCAGCCCGGGAAGGCACAGGCTGCCGATTGTCGGCTCGCCGCGAAAGATGCCGGGCCCCGCCACATCTGGCGCGCGTGGCGCGTTCTTGTCCATCGTTTCGCGCGCATAGTCGTCGCGGGCGTCGGCATCGGACCGGATGCGGAACTGATTCTGATCGGGATCGGCGGCGCAGACGACGATTTCGCCTCCCTGCCCTGCGCGGCATCGGGGCCGGGGGCGGGGCGGCCCGAAGGTTTCTTCGGCTTCGATCAGCGCTTCCTCGGCGCTCACCGTCGGGGCGGGCGTCTCCTGGGCTGCCAGCGGCGCGCACAGCCAGGATCCGCCAATGACCAGAATCGAGGCAACCCACCGGACCAACCTCGACATTGCCAAGCTCCCTGTTAAAGCGCGGCCAAGCTGACCAGAGGGGCTGAATCCGAAATGAACAAGCCGAGCAAATCCAACGTCCTTGACCGCGTGCTGGTGCTCGAGATGGTCCGCGTGACCGAAGCTGCCGCGATTGCCGCCTCCGGGCTGATCGGTCGCGGCGACGAAAAGGCGGCCGATGCCGCAGCGGTGGAAGCGATGCGCCGCGCCTTCGACGAACTGTACATGGACGGCACCGTCGTGATCGGCGAAGGTGAACGCGACGAGGCGCCGATGCTGTACATCGGCGAAAAAGTGGGCGGCGCGCAGGGTACGGGCCCGCGTATCGACATTGCGCTGGACCCGCTCGAAGGGACCACGATCACCGCCAAGGCCGGACCCAATGCGCTCGCGGTGCTGGCGGCTGCCGAAGCAGGCTGCTTGCTCAATGCGCCTGATACCTACATGGACAAGCTCGCCATCGGGCCAGGCTATCCGGAGGGCATAATCAGCCTGGAAAAATCGGTCAGCGAAAATGTCCGCGCGGTCGCCGCTGCCAAGGGCGTCGAGCCGAAGGACGTGATCGTCTGCGTGCTCGATCGCCCGCGCCATGCCGAGATCATCGCCGAACTGCGCGCCCTGGGCTGCGGCGTGGTGCTGATCGGGGATGGTGACGTGGCAGGCGTGATCGCGACCACCGATCCCGACACCACGATCGACATGTACATGGGCCAGGGCGGCGCGCCCGAGGGCGTGCTCGCGGCGGCCGCGCTGCGCTGCGTCGGGGGGCAATTCAACGGGCGGCTGGTGTTCCGCAACGAGGATGAAAAGGCGCGCGCGCGCCGCTGCGGCATCACCGATTTCGACCGCATCTACCTGCTGGAGGATCTGGCGCGGGGCGACTGCATCTTTGCCGCTACCGGGGTCACGCCGGGTTCGCTGCTCGACGGGGTCAAGCGCCTGCGCGGCGGCGTCATGACGACCGAAAGCGTGGTAATGCGGGCCAGCAGCGGCACGGTGCGTTGGATCAAGGGCGAACACCGCACGGGCTGACGCGGGAAAAGCCGGTCCGCCCCGTTGCAATCGCGTGACAGCGCCCTAGAGCCGGTGGCGCATCCAGCCACGGGGATTCGCGCATCATGAAGATCATGTCGGGTAACTCGAACCTGCCACTCGCCCGGGCGGTGGCGGCATATCTCGAGCTGCCGCTGACCGACGCCAGCGTGCGCCGTTTCGCCGACGAGGAAGTGTTCGTCGAGATCCACGAGAACGTGCGCGGCGAGGATGTGTTCGTCATCCAGCCGACCAGTTTCCCGGCCAACGACAACCTGATGGAACTGCTGATCTGCATCGACGCGTTGAAGCGCGCGTCGGCGACACGGATCACCGCGGTCGTGCCGTACTTCGGCTATGCACGGCAGGATCGCAAACCCGGCCCGCGTACGCCCATTTCCGCGAAGCTCGTCGCCAACCTTGTTACCCAGGCAGGCGCCGACCGAGTTCTCGCGGTCGACTTGCACGCGGGACAGATCCAGGGGTTCTTCGATATCCCGACCGACAATCTCTACGCGGCGCCGGTCATGGCGGCCGACATTCAGGCGCGTTACGGCGACCGCGAACTGATGGTGGTTTCGCCTGACGTGGGCGGTGTGGTGCGCGCCCGCGCGCTCGCCAAGCGGCTCGACAACGCGCCGCTGGCCATCGTCGACAAGCGCCGTGACCGCCCTGGCGAGAGCGAGGTGATGAACATCATCGGCGAAGTCAGGGGCCGCCATTGCATCCTGATCGACGACATTGTCGATTCGGGCGGCACGCTGTGCAACGCGGCGGGCGCGTTGCTCGATGCGGGCGCGACGTCGGTTGCCGCCTACATCACCCACGGGGTGCTGTCCGGCGGGGCGGTGGCGCGGGTCGACGGCTCGCGACTGACCGAACTCGTGATAACCGACACGATCCGGCCGACGGATGCCGCGCTCGATTCGGGCAAGATCCGGATTCTCACGGTCGCGCCGCTGATCGGCGAAGCGATTCGGCGCATCGCCGATGAAAGCTCCGTGTCCAGCCTGTTCGACTGAAGTGGGCGCAGTTGCGCTCCATCGGAAAGCCGCCCTTACCGGCCGCTTCTCCACGGATAGCGTTCGCCAGGCTGCAGCCGGTCCAGTTCCTCCAGGCGGCGCGCCTGACGGATTTCCAGCGTATTGGTCATGATTGGCTGCGGGGTCTGCATGAACTGGGCTGGCGTCATTTCGAAAAACGACACGAAGTCGCGCGTCAGGTGCGACTGGTCGTAATACCGCAGTGCCAACTGGTCTGCCTCGCCAGCATCGGCAACGCCGCGCAAGGTCGCGGCCATATCGAGCGCGCGGGCGCGCCGCAGGACCTGCTTGGGCGACATGCCGAAATCACGCCGCACAATCCGCTCAAGCCGGCGGCGGGTACAGCCAAGCTCGTCCGCCACATCGGCGATCCGGCGGTTGGGATTGGCAAAAGCGGCACGGTCGAAGGCGGTGGTGATACAATCGGGCGGCACGTCACGCCATCCGCTGAACACTTGCTCGATATAGATTTCCAGCATGTCGATCCATGCGGCTGGATCGTCGCGCCCTTCGAACCGGGAGAGCAAAGCCTGGCCGTCACCGCCGAAATGCTCGATCGGCACGACGCGGTCCATCAATGGTTCGATTCCGACCTCGCGCAGCGCATGGCTTGCGCCCGGGCGGAAGCCGACACCAACCGCCGCGAACCTGCCGCGCACCGTGATGGGCATGCGGCGCGTTTGAGGGCCGAAAAACATGGCCCCGCGGGGGCACGGCACCGCCCCATCGCGGGTGACCGCAATGGCATCGGCCGTGAGGAACACGCGCAAGCTGGCGGTATCCGCCAGCAGGCCGCACGCGATGGGCAGGTCGGCGGGGACATCGATCCAGGTCGCATAGAGCCGCGCCACCCACGGCGCCAGGGCCGCGCGCGGCGCACGGCTGATCGATATCGGCCGGTTCTTGCTGTGTCGCGCCCCCAAGCCCTGCTCCCGCCCGTTGCGGCCCCCTCGTTTGCCCCGGTGCCTTCGCCCGGGGTCGCTTAGCTACGGTCCGCTGGTCGGGCCATCATCCGGCCCGCTCCAGCGTTTGCATCCGAATGCGTCGTTAACGCGCCCGCCACGGTGCTGTCGAGCCCCGTTCAAGCCTCTGTAATTCTTCGAGCCTGCGCGCCTGCCGCTGCTCCAGCGTAATTGTCAGGAGGGGGCGCTGCCGCGAACGGAATTTGCGCGGCGTGACACCGAAGAATGCGGCAAATTCGCGAATCAGGTGCGACTGGTCGAAATAGCGGAGCATCATTTCGTCCGCTTCGGCATCGTCCGCGACCCCGCACAGCTGCGCCGCGAGGTCGAGCGCGCGGGCGCGGCGTAGTACGCGCTTTGGCGTAATGCCGAAATCGCGCCGCACGATCCGTTCCAGCTGGCGCAAGCTCAATCCCTGGTCTTCTGCAAATGCCGCGAGGGATAGCCCGGGATCGGCGAAAGCGGCAAGTTCGAACGCGGTGGACACGGCATCGGGCAATGGCGGGCGGACGCGCGCGACATGTCGACGCAGCGCTTCCTCGATCGCGTTGTCCCAGTCATCGCACGGACGGTCGCGATCGAATGCGCCCCGCAGGTCTTCCGCCATGATGCCGAAGGGATCGTGCCGCTCTATCCGGTCGACGATTTCATCGGCAGGGCGGCCAGTCAGCGCGAAGAAGGCACCGGCGCGCAGCCCCACGCCCGCGGACAACACGTCGCCCGTGCAAGTCAGCGGCATGAATTTGCTATGCTGCCCGAAGAGCAGGACCTCGTCGCCGTATTCGTGCACGCCCGTGGCCGTGCCCGCGGTCCAGCGTGCGTCAAACACGACGCGGACATAGGCGAGATCGTTGCACATGCCGCAGGCGATCTGGTTGCCAGGGGGAGTGAGGATCTTGGCCGAAACCAGCCGGGCGACCCACGGAGCGAGATCGGGCGAAGGTGCGCGGTTCTGCGAAAGCGGGGCGCCGCCCACGGAAGTGCCGGTCTGCGGTGCCAATCCATGGCGTCCGCCATCCGCAGCTGAACCGCCCGCGTCCATGCCGGCCTTGGTGCTCCCCGTTATATGTACGTCAGGTAACCTGACGATTGTCCATCAAGTCAAGTGATTCGCGGCCCGGGTTGACCTGGCCGTAATGCTTGCCCAGGGCACGGCATGCCCAACGACGCCGATATCTCCCTCGCCAACCGCCTCGCCGATGCTGCCGGCCAAGCGATTCGACCATTGTTCCGAGGGACATGGAGTGAGGAACGAAAGGCCGACCGCAGCTTCGTGACTGAGGCCGACCGGGCCGCGGAGGCGGCGATGCGAGCACTGCTGGAGGCGGAACGCCCCGGTGACGGCATCGTGGGCGAGGAATACGGCACGGTGCGCGAAGGGGCGGCAAGGCAATGGGTGCTCGACCCGATCGACGGCACCACCAGCTTCATCGCCGGGCGCCCGATTTTCGGCACATTGATCGCGCTGGTCCAGGACGGCTGGCCGGTGATGGGCGTGATCGACCAGCCAGTGGCGGGCGAACGCTGGGTTGGCACTGTCGGTGGCGGCACGACCTTCAACGGCAAGCGGGCCAGGACTCGCGCCTGCCGCGAACTCTCCGACGCCGTGCTGGCGACCACCTCGCCGCACCTCTTCACCGGAACCGAGGTCGACCACTTCATGGCGCTGGCCAAATCGGTGGCGGAGCGCAAGATTGTCTACGGCGGCGATTGTTACAATTACGGCCTCGTTGCTTCTGGCCACGTTGACATCGTCTGCGAGGCGGGCCTCAAGCTCCACGATTTCGCCGCGCTGGTGCCGGTGGTCGAGGGCGCGGGCGGGACGATGTGCGACTGGAACGGGGAACCGCTCCACGCCGCGAGCACGGGCGAAGTGCTCGCCATCGGCGACGCCGCCCGCCTCGAGGACGTGCTCGAGGCCATGCACGGATGAAACCCGCCGCTTAGGAAAATCCTAAACGCTCGGGGTTACATGCGACCGGTCGACAAACCGGGAATGACATGGCCACCCTCGCCGCACCTGCAACCGGCCCCGACCGGAACGAGCGTCCGCGCGGCTCGCTGGCGCGCCTTGCCCCGTTCGTGCCGCTTGCCGTGGTCGCACTGGTCTCATTCGTCGAGCTGGCGCTCGCAGACCGCAAATACGGGGTGTTCACGGGCGGCTTCGGCCAGTCGCGGGCGGTCGATGCGCCGGGCGAGATCGCGCTGTTCCTCGCTGGATATGTGGCAGCGCAGGCGCTCGTTGCACTTGCGGGGTGGGCACTGTCCTGCCGCCTGGCGCGCGGTCGGCCCGGCTGGGTGGCGCTGTTCGTTTTCGCATTGATCAACGGCGCGCTGTTCTGCGCGCTGCTGGCCGCGCAATACCGGCTCCATTCCTATTTTAGCGACGCGGTCGGCTTCGCGCTGCTCAGGCAACTCGGCGGCGGCAGTATGGTCGACGCGATCAAATTTGGGCTCAGCGAAATTGGTGTCTCGTTAATCGCGCTTGCCGGGGCGGGGCTGGTGGCATGGCTGGTCTGGCGTATGCTGCGCCGGGCGCTGCCCGCCGATTTGGCGCCCGCGCGCGGACCGTGCCGCCGCCACTGGCTGCTCGCGGTGCCGCTGCTTCTGGTGATCGCGCTGGCGGTGCCGCGCACTGGCAGCGATGCCGCTTTTGGGCTCAATCGCACGATTGCCTGGCAGGCCCTGGGCGGTGTGCTCGACCGGCTGACCGATTTCGATCGCGATGGTTACGGCCTGTTCGGCGTGCAATACGACGCGGCCCCGTTTGATTCAGCGCGCCACCCGCTCGCGCTCGACATTCCGGGCAACGGCATCGACGAGGATGGCTATGGCGGCGATCTGCAGCTTGTGCCGTTGCCCGCGCCGCTGCCCGCGCAGGTGTTCACCGGCGCGCGTCCGCACGTGATCGTGGTGGTGTTCGAATCGACCCGCGGCGATGTGCTTGGTAAACGCGTGAACGGCCGCCCGGTCGCTCCCAATCTCGAAGCGCTGGCAGCGGCGGGATCGTTCGCCAGCCCTGTCTATAGCCATGTCGGCTTTACCACCGAATCGCTGAAGTCGATCTTTTCCGGGCAGCTCGCCCCGCGCGCCAACGACCCGTCGCTCTTCACCGATCTGAAGGCGAGTGGTTACCGGATCGGCGTCTTTTCGGGCCAGCCGGAGGATTTCGGCGGGATTTCCGAAACCGTCGCCATGCGCGCCTCGGCCGACATCCATGTGGACGCGGAGACGCTGCGCGAGAAGCGCGCATTCGATTTCGCGGCCAAGGGCTCGCTGATCGTCGACGAGCGCCACGTCATGGCGGAATTCGACCGAACGCTGGGCCGCGAGGAATGGGGCGCGCCGCATTTCGTCTATTTCAATTTCCAGTCGGCGCACTTTCCCTATCATCATGATGGCATTGCCGCGCGGCTGACCCCTCGCCCGATTGCGCGCGGCGCGATCGGCGCTGACCGCGCGGCGGAAGTCCAGGTAACGTACTGGAACGCGGTCGCCAATGCCGATGCCTGGCTGGGCGCGGTGGTGGCGCGGCTGAGGTCGCGCGGCGTCTGGGACGATACGCTACTCATCGTCACGGGCGATCATGGCGAGGATCTGTTCGAGGACGGCTTCCTGGGCCACGGCCACGTAATCAACGCGCGCCAGAACGGTACGCTGCTGGTGGCCAATCGCCCCGGCGTGCTGCCCCAGGGGCCGCTGGCACTGTCGGACTTGCGCGCGGTGATCGCGGCGGCGATCCGCGGCGAGGCGCCGCCGCGTGCATCCGTCGCGCCGTTCATGCACATCGGCCCGCTCGACACGCCAACCGCGATCGGGCTGGCCGGACCGGGCGGGGAATTGACCAGTCTGCGCCTCGACACCGGCGAGGCGTGCCTGGTCGAACGGCGGCACTGCCTGCCCTATCCGGCGCTTACGGGCGCGGCGAAGGCGCGGGTAGATGCCGCGGTCGCGCGATGGGGCTCGGAACGCTGGCGCGAACGCGGCCGGCGTTGACGGCACCATGCTTGCATTTGGCGGGCAATTCGTTATGGGCGCCCGCTTCACCGACACGCATTGCTGTGCCGGCCTGGCTGAAAGGGCTGCCAGGGCTGGCTCGACGTGTCTCTGACAGGAGATGAAAATGCCCAAGATGAAGACCAAGAGCGGGGTCAAGAAGCGTTTCAAGATCACCGCCACCGGCAAGGTCAAGCACGGGGTCGCTGGCAAGCGTCACCGCCTGATCAGCCACAATGCGAAGTACATCCGGACCAACCGCGGCACCACCGTCCTGTCGGAAGCCGACAGCCGCACGGTGAAGAAGTGGGCCCCCTACGGGCTCGACTGAGCGCGATTCAGAAGGAGTAACGGACAATGCCTCGCATCAAACGCGGCGTCACCACGCGCCAGAAGCACAAGCGGCTGCTTGAACAGGCCAAGGGCTATCGCGGTCGCCGCAAGAACACCATCCGCATCGCCCGCCAGGCGGTCGAGAAGGCCGGCCAGTACGCCTATCGCGATCGCAAGATCAAGAAGCGCAACTTCCGCGCCCTGTGGATCCAGCGTATCAATGCCGCGGTTCGTGCCGAAGGCCTGACCTATTCGCAGTTCATGCATGGCACCAAGCTGGCCGGCATCGAGCTCGATCGTAAGGTCATGGCCGACCTGGCAATGAACGAGAGCGCGGCCTTTGCCGCGATCATCGCACAGGCGAAGAAGGCGCTGCCGGCCTGAACCCGCGCAGCCACCAGACAATCTCCGGGGCGGCCAGCGATGGCCGCCCTTTTCTTTTGTCCCCGATCGGTTAGGGGCTGCGCCGGGTCGCAAGAATTCGACACTGCTTTCGGGGGGCGCCATGGGTCGCCAGTGCGAGATTGCGGTGCGGTTTCACGAACCGCCCGACGACCTCAAACGGTTTTTCACCTCATTCTATCGGGCCGACTTCGTCTGTCCCGATGGCCCGGTGCATGATGCCCTGCAGCCTGAATGGGGCGGACTGCGCTTTTTCGATCGCGCAGGGATAGTGACCAGCATCGGCGGCGACGAACCGGTGTCTGGCACCGATTTCGCCGCAATGGGGCCCAGCAGCCTGCCAGTGGAATTCACACTGCCGACAGTCGCGATGTGGGGGCTGGGGCTGTTGCCGCTGGGTTGGGCCACATTCATGTCGGCGCCCGCGAGCACGATGGCCAATCGCGTTTTCGACGGGCGCAACGAGCCTGCCTTCCAGCGCTTCGTGCCTCTCGCCGATGCGCTTTCCTGCGCGCCCTGCGACGAGGCAGCCGACCTTGCCCGCATCGTTCGCTTCTTCCGGCGGGAAACCCCGCGCAAGGCGCCCGAAGATCCGCGCGTTCAGGCGATTCACGCAGTGCTGGTCGATCCGCAGCTTTCGGGCGTGGCGGAAATGGTCGCGCGTACCGGCCTCAACCAGCGCACGCTGGAGCGTATCTGCCGCCGCGTGTTCGGCTTCCCGCCAAAGAAGCTGCTGCGCCGCCAACGCTTCATGCGTAGCCTGGCCCAATTCATGCTTGACCCCGCGCTCGGCTGGGTCGGCGCGATCGACACCTTGTATGTCGACCAGAGCCATTTCGTGCGTGATTGCCACGAATTCCTCGGCATGACCCCGAGCGAATATGCGGTGCAGGATCATCCGGTAATCGCCGCCTTCATGCGAGAGAGGATGCGGGTTCACGGATCGGCCGCGCAGACGCTCGACCTGCCAGGCTAAGCCCCTTTGCCTTGCAGCGCATTTGCCGCTAGCGGGCCACGCGATGACCGAACTGGAAACCCGCAAGGATCAGGCGCTCGCCGCGATCGCCGCCGCCGCCACGCCCGACGCGGTCGAGGCGCTGCGCGTCGAGGCGCTGGGCAAGCAGGGCTGGATCAGCCTGGCGCTGAAAACGCTCGGGGCGATGTCGCCCGACGAGCGCACGGCGCAGGCTCCCGCGATCCAGGCGGCGCGCGCCGCCGTGGCCGATGCAATCGCGGCCAGGAAGGAAGACCTGGACAGCGCCGAGCTGGATCGGCGCCTCGCAAGCGAACGGCTGGACCTGACGTTGCCCGCGCCCGAAGCGCCGCGCGGTTCGGTCCACCCGGTCAGCCAGGTGATGGACGAGTTGGCGGAAATCTTCGCCGACCTCGGCTTCTCGGTCGCGACCGGACCCGAGATCGAGGACGACTGGCACAACTTCACCGCGCTCAACATGGCGGAAACGCACCCGGCGCGCGCGATGCACGATACGTTCTACTTCCCGGACTTGGATGCCGAAGGTCGCAAGATGCTGCTGAGGACGCATACGTCGCCGGTGCAGATTCGCAGCATGGTCGAACAGGGCGCGCCTCTGCGGATCATTGCGCCCGGCCGCGTCTATCGCAGTGACAGCGACGCGACGCACACGCCGATGTTCCACCAGGTCGAAGGGCTGGTGATTGATCGTGGCATTCACCTGGGCCATCTCAAGTGGACGCTGGAAACCTTTCTCAAGGCGTTCTTCGAGCGCGACGACATCGTGCTGCGGCTGCGCCCGAGCTACTTCCCCTTCACCGAGCCTTCGGTCGAGGTCGACGTGGGCTGGCAGAATGTGGGCGGGCGCCGCGTCCTTGGCGGCGACGGCGATGCACCGGGGCACGGGTGGATGGAACTGCTCGGCAGTGGCATGGTCAACGCCCGCGTGCTCGAGTTCGCCGGGCTGGACCCCGCCGAATGGCAGGGCTTCGCCTTCGGCGTGGGCGTCGATCGCCTTGCCATGCTCAAGTACGGGATGGATGACCTGCGCGCGTTCTTCGACGGCGATGGGCGCTGGCTGGCGCATTACGGCTTCTCGCACCTCGACCAGCCGACGCTTTCGGCTGGGGTAGGAGCGCGCGCATGAAGTTCTCGCTCGAATGGCTGAAGGACCACCTCGATACGCAGGCCTCGGTGGCGGAAATCGCTGCCGTATTGAACGCGATCGGGCATGAGGTCGAGGGGATCGAAGACCCGGCGGAGCGCCTCAAGGGCTTCCGCGTCGCCAGGGTGCTCACGGCTGCGCGCCACCCGGATGCTGACAAGCTCCAGGTCCTGACGGTCGATACCGGTGACGGCGAGCCGCTCCAGGTCGTATGCGGCGCGCCCAATGCGCGCGCGGGAATGCTGGGCGTGCTCGGCCTGCCCGGCGCGGTCGTGCCCGCGAACGGCATGGAACTGCGAAAGAGCGCGATCCGAGGCGTCGAATCGAACGGCATGATGTGCTCGACCCGCGAGCTGGAGCTGGGCGACGATCACGACGGCATCATCGAACTGCCCGCCGATGCGCCGGTCGGCACCGCGTTCGCAGACTACCACGGCGCGAGCCCGGTGATCGAGGTGGCAATCACCCCCAACCGGCCTGACTGCATGGGCGTGCATGGCATCGCGCGCGATCTCGCGGCGGCGGGGCTGGGTGAGCTTAAGTTCCCCTCCCCTTCAGGGGAGGGGTTAGGGGAGGGGTTAGGGGAGGGGCCTGTCGTGGCGCTCTCCCCTCTCCCAACCCTCTCCCCTGAAGGGGAGAGGGCTTCTTATCCCTGCCCGGTTGAAATCCGGACCGACGATCCCGAGGGCTGCCCGGCGTTCTATGGCCGCGTCATCAAGGGCGTCACCAACGGCGCCAGCCCGGACTGGATGCAGCGCCGCCTGATCGCGGCGGGGCAGCGGCCGATCTCGGCACTGGTCGATGTGACCAATTACCTGATGCTCACCTACGGCCGCCCGGCGCACGCCTACGATCTTGCCAAGCTGACCGGTGCCGTCGTTGCGCGGCGGGCCACCGATGGCGAAGAGGTGCTGGCGCTCAACGGAAAGACTTACACACTCGACGAGACGATGACCGTGATCGCCGACGACAGCGGCGTTCGCGATATTGCCGGGATCATGGGCGGGGAGCATTCGGGCGTCTCGACCGGAACGACCGACGTATTGCTCGAAATCGCTTACTTCGACCCGACCGGGATCGGCGTGACCGGGCGCAAGCTTGGCCTGACGAGTGACGCGCGTACCCGGTTCGAGCGCGGGGTCGATCCGGCATTCCTCGACACCGGGCTGGACCTGCTGACCGCTCTGATACTCGAGACGTGCGGCGGCGAAGCCAGCGAGGTCGTGCGTGCGGGTGCGCCGCCGAGTGAGGCGAAGGTTGTCGCGTTCGACCCGGCGCTGACCGCGCGCCTTGGCGGCGTCGAGATCGACGCACGCGATCAACGCCGCATCCTCGAAGCGCTTGACTTTACGGTTGGCGAGGATTGGCATGTCACCTGCCCGCCGCGGCGCCACGACATCGAAGGCCCGGCCGATCTGGTCGAGGAAGTGGTCCGCATCCACGGCCTCGACAAGGTTGCGAGTACGCCCCTCCCGCGTGCGGAGGGCGTGGCCAAACCCACCATGAGCCCGCTCCAGCTCACCGAGCGCAAGCTGCGCCGCACTGCGGCCGCGCGCGGGCTGAACGAAGCGGTGACCTGGTCCTTCCTCCCGCAGGCTGACGCCGATCACTTCGCGGATGGTAACGGTGCGCTGTGGGTGCTCGACAATCCGATCAGCGAGGACATGAAGGCGATGCGCCCCTCGCTGCTGCCCGGATTGCTGTCGGCCGCCAAACGCAACGCCGATCGCGGCGCGGCGGGCAGCCGTCTGTTCGAGATCGGCCGCCGCTATTTGCGCGGCGAACATGGCGCGAGCGATGAGCGACCGACCCTGGGCGTGGTCCTCGCGGGCGAAAAGACGCCGCGCGGCTGGGCGCAGGGTAAGGCCGCACCATTCGACGCCTACGATGCCAAGGCCGAGGCGCTGGCACTGCTCGAAGCCGCCGGTGCGCCGGTTGCGAACCTCCAGGTGATGGAGGACGCGGGCGCGCAGTTCCACCCCGGCCAGTCGGCCACGCTGCGGCTGGGCCCCAAGTCCGTGCTCGCGCGCTTCGGTGCGCTGCACCCCGCGACGCTCAAGGCGTTCGACATCGACGGGCCGGTCATGGCGGTGGAACTGTTTATCGACGCGATCCCGGCGAAAAGGGGCGCAAACGGGTTCGCCCGCCCGGCCTATGCGCCACCCGCGCTGCAAGCCGTGACGCGCGACTTCGCCTTTCTCGTCCCCGCCGAACTGGCGGCGGGCGATCTGGTCCGCGCAGTGCGTGGCGCGGACAAGGCGGCGATCGTGGCCGCGCGGGTGTTCGACGTGTTCGCCGGGACCGGCGTGCCCGAGGGCAAGCAGTCGGTCGCGGTCGAGGTCATCCTGCAACCCGGTGACAAGAGCTTCACCGAGGCCGAGATCAAGGTGGTTTCGGACAAGGTCATCGCGGTCGCCGCGAAGCTGGGCGGGGAGCTGCGCGGATGAGAACCGCTTTCGTCACCGGCGCCACCGCGGGCATCGGCGCGGCCACCGTTCGGTCCCTGGTCGCGAGCGGATGGCGTTGCGTCGCGACTGGGCGGCGCGCCGAGCGGCTCGATGCGCTGGTCGCGGAACTGGGCGTGGACATGGTGCATCCAGCGGTGTTCGACGTACGCGATACCGCTGCGCTTGATGCGGCCCTAGCGGCGCTGCCCGAGGGCTTTCGCGACATTGATCTGCTGGTTAACAACGCCGGACTCGCGCAAGGGCTGTCGCCCGCACAGGAGGCGAAGGTCGCCGACTGGCAGACGATGATCGACACCAATGTGACCGCGATGGTCGTGCTGACGCGCAAGCTGCTGCCCGGCCTGATCGAACGCAAGGGGGCGGTGATCGCGATCGGATCGGTCGCGGGCAACTACATCTACCCTGGTGGCAACGTCTATGCGGGTAGCAAGGCCTTCGTGAACCATTTCACCCTTGCGTTGCGCGCTGACCTCCATGGCACGGGCGTGCGCGTGACCAGTATCGAGCCGGGCATGGTCGAGACCGAATTCACCCTGGTCCGCACTGGCAGCCAGGAAGCGAGCGACAAGCTCTACGCGGGCGTCAATCCGATGACTGCCGAGGATATCGCGAACACGATCAAGTGGATCGCCGAATTGCCGCCCCATCTCAACGTGAACCGGATCGAGCTGATGCCGGTGAATCAGGATTTCGCGGGCTTCCGCGTCGCCCGCGAACACTAACCGTCACCCCAGCGAAAGCTGGGGTCGCTCTCGGGAAGTTCCGACTTCGATGCGAGCGATCCCAGCTTTCCCTCGCTTTCGTGAGGGCAGGCGCTGGGATGACGAGGGAATAGATCATGACCTCCAACCGCCGCACATTCGCCATCATCTCGCACCCCGACGCAGGGAAAACCACGCTGACCGAGAAGCTGCTGCTGACCGGCGGCGCGATTCATCTCGCGGGCGAGGTCAAGGCGCGCGGGGCCGCGCGGCGGGCGCGGTCGGACTGGATGAAGATCGAGCAGCAGCGCGGGATCTCGGTCACCTCCAGCGTGATGACGTTCGCGCGCGACGGGATCACCTTCAACCTGCTCGACACCCCGGGGCACGAGGATTTCAGCGAGGATACCTATCGCACGCTGACCGCGGTGGACTCCGCTATCATGGTCATCGACGCGGCCAAGGGGATCGAGCCGCAGACACGCAAGCTGTTCGAGGTCTGCCGCCTGCGTTCGGTGCCGATCATCACCTTCGTCAACAAGGTCGACCGCGAGGGACGCCCGGTGTTCGAGCTGCTCGACGAGATCGCCGACATGCTCGCGCTCGATGTCAGCCCGCAGGCCTGGCCAGTGGGGATGGGGGGCGAGTTCCAGGGCGTGCTCGACTTCGCCAGCGGCGCGGTTGCGCGGCCAGAAGGGCCGTCGAAAGAGTTTCTGGGCACCCGCGATGCCAGCCCCCAAATGCCCGACGACATTGCCGAGAACATCGAACTGGCGCAGGTCGGCTATCCCGAATTCGACCTCGAGGCCTATCGCAATGGCGACCTGACCCCGGTCTATTTCGGTTCCGCGCTCAAGAACTTCGGCGTGACCGAACTGATCGACGCAATCGCGCGTTTCGCCCCGCCGCCGCGCCCGCAACCCGCCGGAGAGGAGCAGGTACCGCCGACGCGCGACGAGGTGACCGGGTTCATCTTCAAGGTCCAGGCCAACATGGACCCCAACCACCGCGACCGAATCGCGTTCATGCGGATGGTCTCGGGCACCTTCAAGCGCGGGATGAAACTCACCCCGTCGGGCCTGGGCAAGCCGATCGCGGTTCATTCGCCGATCCTGTTCTTCGCGCAGGACCGCGAGCTGGCGGACACGGCCGAGGCAGGCGACATCATCGGCATCCCCAACCACGGCACGCTGCGCGTGGGCGATACGCTGAGCGAGAAGAACCAGGTCCGTTTCACCGGCCTGCCCAACTTCGCGCCGGAAATCCTGCGCCGGGTGGTGCTGCGCGATCCGACCAAGACCAAGCAATTGCGCAAAGCGCTCGACGACCTTTCCGAAGAGGGCGTGATCCAGGTGTTCTATCCCGAGATTGGGGCGCAGTGGATCGTCGGCGTGGTCGGGCAGTTGCAACTCGAAGTGCTGGTGAGCCGATTGGAGGCGGAATACAAGGTCGAGGCGGTGCTGGAGGCCTCCCCGTTCGCCACCGCGCGCTGGCTCAAGGGCGGCGAGGCGGCCAAAGATGCGTTTGCCCAGTTCAACCGCGCCAACCTTGCCAAGGATCGCGACGGCGACCTGGTGTTCATGGCCAAGAGCCCGTGGGAGGTCGGCTACCAGCAGGAGAAGAACCCCGACCTCGTCTTCTCCGCGACCAAGGAGCGGTGAATCTCGCACTAAGCCACTGAGGCACCAAGGTGTCGCGCCGGCCGCAGGCCCGACATAAATTCGACCGTGCCGCAGGCTTTGCCGTTGAATTTGGGCGCGGCTGCGCCGCAAACGAAGCATCTTCGTGTCGTTGTGTCCTGGCGCGAGTCAAAAACCAGCCTCGCTTGCCGCCGATCCGCTCGCGGTATAACCAGCGCACATGTCCGATTTCACCGACACATTGACCGACGACCACATCGCGATGATCGCGAAGCAGCCGGTGTTCTTCGTTGCGACTGTGGCGGAGGGGGCGCGGATCAACCTCAGCCCCAAGGGGCTCGATTCGTTCCGGGTGCTCGGGCCGAACCGCGTGGCCTGGCTCGACCTGGGCGGTTCGGGCAATGAAACCAACGCCCATCTGCTCGCTGACGGGCGCATCACGGTGATGTTCTGCAACTGGGAACAGCCCGCGCTGATCCTGCGGATCTACGGTCGTGGCAAGCCGGTGCTTCCCGCCGATCCCGACTTCGCCGACCTGGCCATGCATTTCACCCTGTTGCCCGGAACGCGGCAGATCTTCGACATCGCGGTCGACAGCGTTCAGACCAGTTGCGGCTGGGGCGTGCCGCTGATGCAGTTCGAGCGCCCGCGCGAAACGCTGGTCAAATATCACGCCCAGGCCGACCCGGCCAAATGGGCCGCCAAGATGAGCCAGCGCACCAGCAGCATCGATGGTCTGCCCGCACGTCCCACCGATCGCTACATTGCCGGTGCCGTTTTGGACTGACGCGCGTTACCAACCCCGCGTGCAGCTTACTTTCGCCACTTACAACATCCACAAGGCCGTTGGCACCGACGGGCGCCGCGATCCTGAACGGATCGTGTCGGTGCTGCGCGAGATCGATGCGGACGTGATCGCGCTGCAAGAGGTCGATCGCCGGATCGGCCAGCGCGCCAGCGTGATCGACCGCGCGCTGCTCGACGATACGCCTTGGATCGCCGCCGATGTTGCCCGGCGCCCGCGCAGCCTCGGCTGGCACGGCAACGCCATTTTGGTGCGGCGGGGGCTGGAAGTGGTCGAGGCCGAGCCGCTGCACCTGCCGATGCTTGAACCGCGCGGCGCGGCACGGGCCGACATCATGGTCGATGGGCGCAGGGTCCGGGTGATCGGCATGCACCTCGACCTTTCGGGCCTGCGGCGGCGCGACCAGATCCGCGCGATCCTGCGCCATATCGGTGTTTGCAAACCCGATTGCCCCACGGTGCTGATGGGTGATTTCAACCAGTGGGGCCTCAAGAGCGGGGCGATGCGCGAATTCGGTGAGACGTGGCATGTTCTCGATACGCCGCGCAGCTTTCCGAGCCGACAGCCAATCGCCTGCCTCGACCGAATCGTGACTTCGGTGGATTGGACCTGCATCGAGCAGGGCGTACATCACAGCGCCACGGCAGCCCGCGCTTCGGATCACCTTCCGGTGCTGGCCAGGTTAAATATGCATTAAAATTAGGCAGTGCTGAAATCTTGATCAGTACGAGAACGATCATTGCGCTGCATTGTGCGAAAGCGCGTTGAAATTTCACGTATCCCGACAGTTGGCACGGCTTTTGCTGCAAGCGCGAAGCCGGCGCTACGCCCGGCGTCAGTCAGGGGGGAACGATGAAGTTCATCGTCGCCATCATCAAGCCGTTCAAGCTCGACGAGGTGCGCGAAGCGCTCGGCTCGATCGGGGTCGCCGGGATGACCGTCTCCGAGGTGAAGGGTTTCGGCCGCCAGAAAGGGCAGACCGAAATCTATCGCGGTGCGGAATACTCCACCAACATGCTGCCGAAGGTGAAGCTGGAAGTCGCGGTAGCTGACGAACTAGCCGAGCGGGTGATCGAAACGATCACGTCCACCGCCAGCACCGAGAGCATCGGCGACGGCAAGATTTTCGTTTTCGATCTCGCATCCGCGACGCGCATCCGCACCGGCGAAACCGGCGAGACCGCGCTGTGAGCGCGGCGCAAAACATGAGGGGCCTTCCCATGATCCGCAAATTGACGATGGCGACCGGCGCGCTTGGCGCGGCAATGTTCGCCGCCATGCCCGCATGGGCGCAAGACGCGGCGGAAGCCGCTCCGGCCGTTCCCAATCCCGGCAACAATGCCTGGATGATGACCTCCACTGTCCTCGTCCTGATGATGATTCTTCCGGGCCTGGCACTGTTCTATGGCGGCCTTACCCGGCAGAAGAACATGCTTTCGACCATGACCCAGGTGGGCGCCACGGCGGCGCTGGCCATGCTGGTCTGGGTTATGTGGGGCTACTCGCTGTCGTTTGGCGACACGACCTACGAAGGCACGCTCGGCCTGTTCATCAGCGGCGGCAGCTACTTTCTCTCGGGCACGGATGCGAGCAGCACCGCGGCGACATTCACCGACGAGGTGATCAGCAAGTACGTCTTCATCAGCTTCCAGATGACTTTCGCGGCGATTACCGCGGCGCTGATCCTCGGCGCGACGGCGGAACGGCTGAAATTCTCCGCGCTGATGGCGTTCGTGCCGATTTGGCTGACGATCGTCTATTTCCCGATCGCTCACATGGTCTGGGCGGGTGGCGGTCTGCTGTTCGAGGATGGCGCGCTTGATTTCGCCGGCGGCACGGTGGTGCATATCAACGCCGGTGTGTCGGGCCTCGTGCTCGCCTACTTGCTTGGCAAGCGTCGCGGCTATCCCAGCGAACCGATGCCGCCCCACTCGCTGACGCTGACGATGATCGGCACCGGGCTGCTGTGGGTGGGCTGGTTCGGGTTCAACGCGGGCTCGGCACTGGAAGCCGACGGCTCGGCTGGCCTTGCGATGATCAATACGTTCGTCGCCACGGCCGCCGCCGCGCTCACCTGGATGGTGATCGAACGGGCTGCCGGTCACAAGGGTTCGGCGCTGGGATTCTGCTCGGGCGTCATCGCGGGCCTGGTCGCGGTTACGCCTGCGGCGGGCAATTCCGGCCCGTTCGGCGCGATCCTGCTGGGCATCCTTTCCTCGGTAATCTGCTACATCGCGGTGGCCAAGGTGAAGGCGAAGTTTGGCTACGACGACTCGCTTGACGCTTTCGGCATTCACGGCGTGGGCGGGATCGTGGGTGCGATCGGGACCGCTGTGGTCTACCAGCCGTTCCTCGGCGGGCCCGGAGACGGTTCGACCGCGCTTGGGGCCCAGCTCGGTGTGCAGGTGTTCAGCGTGGTCGTCACGATCGCGTGGGCCGCCGTCGGCACGCTGATCGCGGCGCTGATCGTCAAGGCGGTGATCGGTCTCAGGGTTTCGGAAGAAACCGAGGTCGATGGCCTCGACATCTCCGAACATGGAGAGCGCGCCTACAACTAATCAACAGTTTGGCGGGTCGGGGTTCTCCTCTCCTTTCCCCGATCCGCCTCCCGACGTTCCTCCTGCGAACGCCACCTTTTTGGGCCGGAGCCAGCCGCTCCGGCCCTTTTTTGGCTTGGCGCGGTCGGCCTTGGCTCGCAAATCTAGGCCGCTTCCTGGTGCTTGATAAAGTCGGCGCATCGTTCGCCGATCATGATGGTCGGTGCATTGGTGTTACCGCTCACGAGGCGCGGCATGACGGAGGCATCGGCGATCCACAGCCCTTCCACACCGCGTGCCTTCAGGCTTGGATCGACCACGCTCGCGGCATCCGCGCCCATGCGGCACGTGCCTGCCGGGTGATAGACCGTGTCGGCACGGCTGCGGATCAGTTCGTCAAGGGCATCATCGTCGGCAAGGTCGACCGGGTGGCGGTCGGTGAGGCCGTAATCCCTGAGCGGCGGCGCCTCCGCGATCCGGTGCGACAGGCGAACTCCCTCGCGCAGGACCTGCATGTCACGTGGATCGGTGAGGAAATTGGGGTCGATCAGCGGTGCCTCCGCGGCGTCCGGACCCCGTAACCGGACGGTGCCCCGGCTCTCGGGCCGAAGTACGCAGGCATGCAGGGAAAAGCCGTGGCCCTTCACTTTCTCGCGACCGTGATCCTCGAGCATGGCAGGCACGAAATGCCATTGCACGTCGGGGGCCGGCGCACCGGGCATCACTGTCCAGAACCCGCCGCTTTCGGCAAAGCATGTCGTCATGATACCTGTCCGCCTGCGGCGATGCTCGATCATCGCCCGGACCATCCGCAGCGTGCCTTCCAGGCTGTCGCCCAGGGGAATGCGCGATTGCGTTTCCCAGCTCGACACATAGTCGATGTGATCCTGGAGATCGTTGCCGACCGCCGGGCTGTCGGCGATCACCTCGATGCCATGTCCGCGCAGATGTGCCGCCGGTCCGATGCCCGACAGCATCAGGATTTGCGGGCTGTTGAACGCGCCTGCGCTCAGGATCACTCCGGCGCGCGCGCGCACGACTTCGCGTCTGCGCCCGCGCCGAATCGCAACCCCGGCCACGCGCCGATCCTCGATCACCAGCTTTTCGACCAGGGCCTGCGTCTTGACCGCGAAGTTGGCGCTGCCCATCATCGGTTCGACGTAGGCGCGCGATGCGGACCAGCGCTCGCCGCCGCGCTGCGTGACCTGGTACAATCCGAAGCCATCTTGCCGCGAGCCGTTGAAATCCGCGTTCGGGCGCAGCTGCAACGCTGCCGCGCTCTCGATGAAATCACGGCTCGCCTGGTTCGAACAGGTCTGTTCCGAGACGAACAGCGGCCCGCCATCGCCATGCCATTCGTCGGCCCCGCGCTCGTTCGCTTCCGCCTTGCGAAAGAACGGCAGCACGTCGTCGAACGCCCAGCCGGTGCAACCGAGCGCGGCCCAGTTGTCATAATCCCAGCGGTTGCCCCGGACATAGACCATTGCGTTGATCGCGGAGGAGCCGCCAAGCCCCCGGCCGCGCGGCTGGTAGCCGACCCGCCCTTTGAGGCCCGCTTGCGGCACGGTCTCGTAACGATAGTTCACGGCGTCCGGCAGGAAAGGCATGAACCCGGGTGTCCTGACCCGCACCGTATTGTTGTGACCGCCAGCCTCCAGCAGGCAGACGGTGCGCCTGCCGTCCTCGGCCAGTCGCCCAGCCACGGCGCTGCCGCCGCTGCCGCCGCCCACGACGACGTAATCGAAAATCTCCACGTCCCTCTCCCAAGGCATTTCGGTCAGGCGGCCTTGTCCCGCGCTGACGCTCCATCGTGCGGTTCGCTCCGTCGCCGCTCCAGCCAGCGGGCGCGAATCATCTCGCTCGTCTCGCGGCTGCCGTCATGGGTCCAGCCGGGTTCGCGCAGAAGGTAGCCGAGCTTGTGCCGCCACGGCGCGCGGCGCATGTCCCGCGCGATGCCGATCCATTCATGGAACACCGCCCACAGGAGGTTGAAGCTGCCGAGTTGCCGGACGATACCATAACGGATCCGCTCTTCATCCGGTCGCTCGGGCTCGAACGTGCCGAACAGCTTGTCCCATACGATGAACACGCCCGCATAGTTGCGGTCGAGATAGCGCGGGTTGGTGGCATGGTGAACCCGGTGGTGGCTGGGTGTATTCATCACCGCTTCGAACCAGCGCGGCATCTTGCCGATCGCCTCGGTGTGAATCCAGAACTGGTAGATCAGGTTGAACCCGCCGCAAATGGCGATCATCACCGGGTGGAAACCGATCAGCACCAGCGGCAGCGCGAAGACGAAGCCGAGCGTCAGGAAACCGGTCCAGCTCTGCCGCAGCGCGGTGCTGAGGTTATAGTGCTGGCTCGAATGATGGTTGACGTGGCTCGCCCAGAACCACCGCACCCGGTGCCCGAAGCGGTGGACCCAGTAATACTTGAGATCGTCCAGCACGAAGCATGCGATCCACGCCCACCACGCCCAGGGTACGTCGAACAGGCGGAACTGCCACACCCACAGGAAGAACAGCAGGAACAAGCCACCGAACAGCAGACCGGAGACGGTGCTGCCCAGCCCGAAGGCGAGACTGGTCAGCGTGTCGCGCGGTTCATAGGCGTCGCGGCGCTGCCGGCGCGCCCACATCATCTCCATCAGCACCAGCGCGACGAAGCCGGGAACGGCGTAATCGACCGGAGAGAAATCAGGCATCGCCTCAGCTCCGCGCGCCCAGGCGCGCCGCCCATTCGGGCGCGGCCGCCCCAAGGTCGAGCGTGACGTGCCCGAACCAGCGGTCGGACGTGCCCAGCGTCAGCCGGGTATTGTCGAGCCGTGCGTCAGTGGTTGCATCGAGCAGGCGTGAGGCAAAGTGCGCGCCGTGCCGCCGCAGCAGAAGTATCCGACCCGCGTCATCCCTCAACAAAGCCGCCTGCCCGTCGCGATCGACGACCAGTTCGCGCGGTTCGAAGCCGCAGATCGCCTCGTCGGCCAATTCACGAGCCTCGTCTTCGCTGGCGATCCGGCGATCGGTGCCCAGGCCGAACCGGTGCGCGACCCAGGCCAATGCCAGCACCGCGGCCAGGGACGCCAGGAATTGCAGCAGCATGCCCATGCTGCATTACTGACATAGATGTCAGTTGCCGTCGAGAGGGCGTTCAGCCGCGCGCCGCGGCGGCCAGCATGTCCATCGCCGGGCGCACTGGCGCCACGTCGTAACCCGCATCCGCGGCGGCTGCGGCGATCGCGTCGGGATCGTGGCCCGCGCGCGCCTGCGCCAGCGACCAAAGCAAGGTGGAGCGTGTGCCGCTGCGGCAATAGGCGAGCACCTTGCCCCGGGCATCGGCCAGGGCATTTGCCATGGCCGCCACTTGCGGTTCGCCGAAACCAGCGCCGCCGACGGGGATCGCGATATAGTCCAACCCGGCGGCGCGTGCCGCCGCCTCGATCGCGGGACCGGGTGTCTGATCGTCCGATTCGCCCTCGGGCCGGTTATTGATGATCAGGGTCACGCCCGCCGAACCGGCTTCGGCAATGTCGTCCACCGCGATCTGCGGGCTGGCGAACACGGTGTCGGACAGGCGGCGAAACCGGCTCACTGGTTGGCCAGCCGGGCTTGCTCGGCACGCAGGCGCCGGTTGCGCTGCATCATGTTGAGCAGCTCGACGCCCACCGAAAAGGCCATCGCGGCGTAGACGTAACCCTTGGGCACCTTGAACCCGAAGCCATCGGCAATCAGCACCAGCCCGATCATGACGAGGAAGGCCAGCGCCAGCATTACCAGCGTCGGGTTCTTCTCGACAAAGCGCGACAGCGGATCGGCGGCGACCATCATGATCGCCACGGTGATGATCACGGCAGCGACCATGATGGGAATGTCATCCGTCATACCAACCGCAGTGAGGATCGAATCGACCGAAAACACGATGTCGATCAGGACGATCTGCACGATCACGGCACCGAAAGTGGCCTTTGCAGCAGTGGCGATCCCCGGCGTCTTGTCGAGCAGATCGCCCGATGGGTCGTTCGGCTCCATCGAGTGGTGGATTTCCTTGGTCGCCTTCCACAGAAGAAACAGCCCGCCCGTCAACAGGATAAGGTCGCGGCCCGAAAATGCCGTCTCGAAACTAGGCTTGCCATATTCGTTGGGTGAACCGGTAATTCCGAGATCGAACAGCGGGGTCTGCAATGTGACCAGCCAGCCAATAAGGAATAGCAGGCCGACCCGCATGATCAGCGCCAGCGACAAACCGATTCGGCGGGCGAGCTGCTGCTGGTGCACCGGCAGCTTGTTCGACAGGATCGCGATGAAGATGAGGTTGTCGATCCCGAGAACGACTTCCAGCGCGATGAGGGTGAGAAGGGCCGCCCAGGTAGCCGGGTCCGACAGCAATGCGACGATGTCCATCGCGGCGATTTGGCTGGTTCGTTGGCCGCTGGCAAGCGGCTTCCTGTGCGAAAATGCCACAAATCAGCGCCCACGTGGCGGGTGCGCGTAATTCGTTCGCACGCGGCGTTGTTCTGCGCTATGGTGGGCACGCGAGGGGGTCTTGCAGACCCTCCCGACGCTTGCCTGGCGCGCATGTCCGCTCGCGCCGCCGGGGTTGTTCGGTTGGGGCGGCGTGACGAAGGTATCTGGTTTTCTATGGGTTATGACAAAGGGCGCCGCGGCCGAGGCCGGGACAAGCGCGACGGGTTCGGGGAAGACGGTTTCGATCCGTTCGGTGGCTCGCCCGGGAATTTTGGTGGCGATCGTTACGGCGGGGGCGACAGGTTCGGCGGTGGTGACCGTGGCGGATTTGGCGGCGGCGGCGGCGGTCGTTTCGGCGGCGGTGGTGGTGATCGCGGCGGCTTCGGCGGCGGTGGCCCGCGCGGCGGCGGCGGCGGTGGTGGTGGCGGCGGTTTCAGCCGCATGCCCGCCCAGGTCGTGGGGACCGGCAAGGGCACGGTCAAGTTCTTCAATGGCCAGAAGGGTTTCGGCTTCATCGCGCAGGAAGGCGGCGGCGAGGATGTGTTCGTGCACATCAGCGCGGTCGAGCGTGCAGGGCTGGAAGGGCTGGCCGAAGGGCAGGAGCTCGAATTCAACCTGGTGGATCGCGGGGGCAAGGTGTCGGCGCAGGATCTCCAGATCGTCGGCGACGTGATCGCGGTCGAGGCGCGCGCGCCCGCCGCGCCGCAGCGCGAGCTGACGGGCGAAAAGGCGACCGGCACCGTCAAGTTCTTCAATTCGATGAAGGGCTTTGGCTTCCTGGTGCGTGACGATGGCCAGCCGGATGCATTCGTGCACATCAGCGCGGTCGAGCGTTCGGGGCTTTCGGCCCTCAATGAAGGCGAGCGTTATCAGTTCGACCTCGAGGTTGATCGACGAGGCAAGCACTCGGCGGTCAATCTGGTGCCCGTTCAGGACTGACCAGCATCCTCTCTCCGCAACGGTCCAAGGTATTGGTCCGGCGGGAAATTCAGAACGCGGCAGATGGCGGCTCCCCAAGGGCCGCCATTTGTCGTTTCGCTGCCCCGAATTCGTCAAGGAAACTCACGATGCCGATTACCCCGCTCATGCCCGTTTACCCCCGGTCCGGGGTGCGTCCGGTGCGCGGCGAGCACTGCCACCTGATCGACGAGGACGGCACCCGCTATCTCGATTTCGCCAGCGGCATCGCGGTCAACTTGCTCGGCCACAGCCATGCCGGCCTGATCGGCGCGATCCAGCATCAGGCCGAAACGCTGATGCACGTCTCCAACCTCTACGGCAGCCCGCAGGGCGAGGCGCTGGCGCAGCGGCTGGTCGACGCGACCTTTGCCGACACGGTGTTCTTCACCAACTCGGGAGCGGAGGCGGTCGAATGCGCGATCAAGACCGCTCGCGCCTATCACCAGCACACGGGGAACGAGGACCGCTATGAGCTGATCACGTTCAAGAACGCCTTCCACGGGCGCACGATGGCCACGATCAGCGCTTCGAACCAGGACAAGATGCACAAGGGCTTCATGCCGCTTCTGCCCGGGTTCAAGTACGTCGATTTTGATGACCTTGCCGCGGCACAGGCAGCCATTGGCCCCCACACCGCGGGCTTCCTGGTCGAGCCGATCCAGGGTGAGGGCGGCATCCGCCCGGCATCGGACGAATTCATGCACGGCCTTCGCGCGCTGGCCGACGAGCACGACCTTATGCTGGTGCTCGACGAGGTTCAGTGCGGGGTCGCACGCACGGGCAAGCTTTACGCATACGAACATTACGGCGTCACCCCCGACATTCTCGCCACTGCCAAGGGGATTGGAGGTGGCTTCCCCCTGGGCGCCTGTTTGGCAACGGAAAAGGCGGCGCGCGGCATGGGCCATGGCACGCATGGCTCGACCTATGGCGGCAATCCGCTGGCAATGGCGGCGGGCATGGCGGTGATGGACGCGGTTGCGAACGACGAATTTCTCGCCGACGTGACCGAGAAGGGCGAGCGCATCCGCGCCCGGCTGGAACAGTTCATCGGCAACTACCCCGAGCTGTTTGAGCTGGTGCGTGGCAAGGGGCTGATGCTCGGCGTCAAGATGAAGGTCGAAAGTCGACCGTTCTACGTGCACCTGCGCGACAAGCATAAACTGCTGACCGTCGCGGCAGGCGACAACACGCTGCGTATCCTGCCGCCGCTGGTGATCGGCGATGCGGAAATAGACGAATTCTTCGACAAGCTGTCGGCGGGGGCCGCCGACTTCGCGCAACCGGCGGGCTGACGATCATGGCACGGCATTTCCTCAACTTGTCCGACGCGGGGACTGACGCACTGGCGGCGATCCTGGGTGATGCCTACGCGCGCAAGCAGGCGCGGATCGGGTGGCCCAAGGGGCGGGCCGATGCCGATGCCCCGCTCGCCGGCCACGTGCTGGCGATGATCTTCGAAAAGAACTCGACCCGCACCCGCGTGAGCTTCGACATCGCGATGCGCCAGCTGGGCGGATCGGCGCTTATTCTCGATTCCGCTTCGAGCCAGCTCGGTCGGGGGGAAAGCATCGCCGATACGGCGCGCGTGTTGAGCCGCATGGCCGACGCGATCATGATCCGGACCGACGATCACGCCAAGATCGAAGAGATGGCCCACCACGCCAGTGTGCCGGTGATCAACGGCCTCAGCGACCAGTCGCATCCATGCCAGATCGTCGCGGATCTCCAAACCGTGCTCGAACGCGGCAAGGCACTTCCGGGGCTGGAAGTGGCTTGGTTCGGTGATGGCAACAACGTGCTGCATTCGGTGCTCGAGGCAGCGGCATTGTTCCGGTTCAATCTCCGCGTGGCAACTCCACCTGGCTACGAACCGGAGCCCGCGTTCGTGGCCTTGGCGCGGGACGCGGGCGCGCAAGTCATCCTGACACAGGATGCGGTGGCGGCCGCGCTTGGCGCGGACGTGCTTGTGACAGACACTTGGGTTTCCATGGGGCAGGACCACGTGCACGACAAGCTCGCGGCGATGCAACCATATCAGGTCAACGAGGCGCTGATGGCCCACGCGAAATCCGACGCCCTGTTCCTCCACTGCCTCCCCGCGCATGTCGGTGACGAGGTTAGCGAGGGGGTGTTCGAAGGGCCGCAATCAGTGGTCTTTGACGAAGCGGAGAACCGCATCCACGCGCAGAAATCGATCCTGCTCTGGTGTCTGGGCAAGCTGTAGGGGCTTAATTTCACGTGTCGCCGCGCCCATATGCGGGCGATGTCCGACCCCCTTGAGACCTACGCCGACCGCGTTCTGGCGTTCACCGTGCCTGATCGCAACGTGCGAGGGCGCCTGGCGCGCCTCGACGGCGTGGCCGACACGGTGTTGTCGTCGCATGACTATCCCCCCGCGATCAAGCATCTGCTGGCCGAAGCGTTGGTCCTCGCCGCGCTGATCGGCAGCTTGCTCAAGGATGCACAGGGCCAGATGACGATGCAGGCCCAGACCGAGGGTGGCGTCGTCCGGTTGCTGGTCTGCGATTATCGCGCAGGCGAGTTGCGCGGTTATGTCGATTTCGATGCCGCGCGAATGGGGGAAGTCGGCGCGAACCCGTCGCTGTTTGCGCTGTTCGGCAAGGGCTACCTGGCGATCACGTTCGATCTGGCGGGGGAAGGTGGCCGCTATCAGGGCATCGTGCCGCTGGAGGGTGAATCGCTGGCCGAGGCGTGTGAAACCTACTTCGCCCAATCAGAGCAAGTGCCCACGCTGATCCGGGTCGCGGCCCGGTCGACGCCGCGCGGCTGTATCGCGGCAGGCCTGCTGGTGCAGCATATGCCCAAGCGCGAAGAAGGCGGTGAACGCCTGCTTTCGGTCGAGGAACAATATGATTGGGATCATGTCGCGGCCTTGGCAGGCAGCATCCGGCACGACGAGCTGCTCGATGATTCACTTTCGCTGGAAGCGCTGGTGTGGCGTCTGTTCCACGAGGAAACCGAGGTGAGGGTCGAGCCGGGCGATCACCTGGCGCGGGGATGCCGGTGCTCGGTCGATCACTATCGATCAGTCATCGAGAGATTTCCGCTCGAAGAGCGCGCCGCCATGCGCGACGATCAGGGCCGGATCATGGTCGATTGCGCCTTCTGTTCGCGGCTGTTTCAAATCGAGGCGTGACCCAGCTCGTCGCTTACAGGCCACTGCTCATCGTATGTACGATCGCGGCAATCGTTGGTATTAGGGCGTTGTGCATGGTGGAGTGCATTCGCATGCGAAACAGTGGATTGATGCGTGTCGGGGCTGTGGCGGGAATCGCGCTGCTTGCTTTTGCAACCGGGAAAGCGCCCTCGTCCGCGCAGGGCAATTCGCTCGCGATGCTTGAGCGGCTCGATCGCGGCGAATGGCGGATTCGGATGCGCGATCAGGGCGAGGAGCGGCGCGTGTGCCTGCGGAATGGATACGAGCTGGTGCAGCTACGTCATCGCCAAGGGGGATGCAGTCGTTACGTGGTGGAGGACAATGCCGACTCGGTGACGGTCCAGTATTCCTGCCCGGGGGATGGATACGGTCGTACCAGCATTCGGCGCGAATCCGCGACACTCGCCCAGATCGAAAGCCAGGGCATAGCCGATGGGCGCCCGTTTCAGTTCACCGCCGAAGCGCGCAGGGCCGGCGCCTGCCGCTGAACGTGCGCGGCACTGCATTGCCCCGGTCCTGAATTGGCCTTAGCGCCGACAGGAACATGCCCGCTTCTTCATCCCCCCGCGCCGTGGTCCTCTTGTCCGGCGGTCTTGATTCCATGGTCGCCGCCGCGATTGCCCAGGAGCGCGGCTTCGCGCTCAACGCCCTGACGATTGATTACAATCAGCGCCATCGCATCGAGATCGAGTCGGCCCGCGCGATCGCCGCGCGGCTGGGGTGCGAACGGCATGTCATCCTGCCGCTCGACCTTCGCCAGTTTGGCGGGTCGGCGCTGACCGGCGATATCGCCGTTCCCACAGGCGGGGTCGCGCAGGACGTGATCCCCGTGACTTACGTACCCGCGCGCAACATCGTGTTCCTGTCGCTGACGCTTGCCTGGGCCGAGGCGCTGGGCGCACGCGATATCTTCATCGGGGTCAATGCGCTGGACTATTCCGGCTACCCCGATTGTCGGCCAGAATTCATCGCCAGCTTCACTGAAATGGCACGGCTCGGCACGAAGGCCGGGGTGGAGGGGCACCCATTGCGCGTTCACGCCCCGCTTCAGCATCTGAGCAAGGCCGATATCGCGCGCGAGGCGGTTCGGCTTGGCCTCGATACTGCGATGGCATGGTCCTGCTATGCTCCCACGACGGATGGGGAGGCGTGTGGGCTATGCGACAGCTGCCGCTTGCGTCAGAAAGGGTTCGCGGAAGCCGGGATAGAGGATGGGATCGAATATGCACGAAGCGCGGACGGATAGCGCAGACACCGCGCAGCACGTTTCCGACAAGGTTCCCGCCTATAGCTGGTATGCCCTTGGCGTACTGGTCATCGTTTACGTACTGAACTTCATCGACCGGCAGATCCTGTCGATCCTCGCGAACGACATAAAGGCCGACCTTGGCGTCGGCGACGACTATCTGGGTTTTCTCTACGGCACGGCGTTCGCGGTGTTCTACGCGTTGTTCGGTATTCCGCTGGGCAAGCTGGCGGACAGCTGGAAACGGGTCCGGTTGATGAGCATCGGGCTGGCGTTGTGGTCGGCAATGACAGCGGTCTCGGGCTTTGCGAAAGATGCGGCCACGCTCACCGTCGCGCGGATCGGCGTCGGGGTGGGTGAAGCGACCGCGAGCCCGTCGGCGTATTCGCTGATTTCCGACTGGTTCCCCGCCCGCCTGCGGGCGACGGCGCTGGCGATCTATTCATCGGGACTTTACCTGGGCGGGGGCGTATCGCTGCTCATTGGCGGGCTGGTTGTCGAGAACTGGAACCGGGCCTACCCCGATGGCGGGCCGCTTGGGCTCGCGGGCTGGCAGGCAGCGTTTTTAGCTGTTGGGCTGCCGGGACTGCTGCTGGCGCTGTGGGTGTTGACCCTGCGCGAGCCGGTGCGTGGCGCCATCGACGGCATCCCAACGCCTGAAGACCCGCGTCCCTTCAAGGGCTTCCTGGACGAATTGGTACAGGTCATTCCGCCGTTCACGCTGATCGGCGCGGCACGGCGCGGCATTGGCGCCTTGATGGCCAATCTCACCGGCGCGGCGCTGATCGCGGTGGTGGTCGTCGGCCTGTCGCGTCTGGTCCCGGCAAGTTCGGCGTTGGTTCCCGGCATTTCGGACCAGTGGCTCTTTCTCGGGATCGGTTATTACGCCGTTTACAGCTGGGCGATGTCGCTCAAGGCACGCGACATGCCGACCTATCGCCTGACGTGGGGGTCGCCCGCTTTCCTGACAATCATCCTGGGGTACGGCACTGTCGCGTTCGTCGCCTACGCGGCATCCTATTGGGGCGCGCCGTATGCTGAACGCGCCTTGGGCGCGAACAAGAGTGAATTGGGCTGGTTCCTCGGTGCGCCCTCGGCGGTCGCGGGTTTCCTTGGGGTGATCGTTGGCGGACGGATGGCGGATTACTTGCTTGAACGCCGCGCCGATGGGCGCGTGTGGGTCATCTTGTTCGGGCTCATTGCCCCGATCCCGCCGCTGCTGATCGCATATACCACTACCAGCCCCACGGTGTTCTACCTCGGAAGCTTCTTCACCCAGTTGCTGTCGGCATCCGCGCTTGGCGCTGCTGCTGCAAGCAGCCAGGCGCTCGTATTGCCTCGGATGCGCGGTGTCGCGACCGCGACATTCTTCCTCGCCACCACTCTGGTCGGGCTGGGTATCGGGCCATTCATGGCAGGGTATGTGTCAGCGACGAATGATGATGACCTGGCGCTCGGGATGCTCAGCACGTTGGCAGTGGTTCCAGCAGGCCTGGTCCTGTTAGGTGCCGCGATCCGGCTGGTGCCGCGCGCTGCACAAACCGTGCTGGAACGCGCGCGCGCGGCCGGAGAGCCAGTCTAGCCGCGTTCCAGCACGCCGCATGCGATCCGGTCTCCGGCATTGCCGGTGGGATCGGTCCGATAATCGTCGGGCTGGGCGTGGATGACCACGGCCGTTCCGTCGCTGTCGAACAGCCATTCCTCCGCCTGGGTGCGGGTGCCCGGCAAGTCCACCGTGATCGTGCCCGAGCCGCCGGCCCCGATTGTAAGGTTTGGCATATCGCCAAAGTGGGAGCCACGCGGAGATAACGAGCCGTGGCTGCGGTTCTGAGGATTGAGATGGCCACCTGCCGAAGTAAAGTCCGGGCGCTTGCATGAGCCCGTGGTATGCAGGTGAAACCCATGTTCGCCTGGTGCAATGCCCGTTGCAGCTACTGCCAGGGTAACGCCCGTTTCGCTGGCGAGGAGTTGGGCCGTGCCAGCAGGCTGGCCATTTGCGAGCACCAGCGTTGCTGAACCAATCCGCTCGTCAGGCATGTCGGTCATCGTATCGCATGCCGAAAGCGCAAGCGCAGTTCCCGCAAACATGCCGGATTTCAAAAGAGCGGATGTGAAGGCCATGACAAACTCCGTTACTGTCATGGCTCTAACGAAAAAGGGGCCGGATTGCTCCGGCCCCTTTCAATTTCATTTTCGCTTGCGCGAAACTTACATGCCCGAACCCGGACCGTAGGTGATTTCCACACGACGGTTCTGCAGTTCGCGCACACCGTCCGCAGTCGGGACGCGCAGGCGGGTTTCGCCGAAACCTTCCGCCGTGATGCGGGCATCGGGAATGCCGCGACCCGAAATGTACTGGCGGACCGAAGCGTTGCGACGCTCTGCCAGACCTTCGTTGTACTGCGCCGAACCCGAGGTGTCGGTGTGACCGGCGAGCATGACCGAGGCCATGCCGCAGTTCCGGTAGGCCGAGACCGCGTTGTCGAGGATCGTCGCCGCTTCCGGCGTGATATCCGACTTGTCCCACTCGAAGAACACGATGTACGGGCC
>CAZEWN010000008.1:0-102229 GCA_964516135.1 uncultured Erythrobacter sp.
CAATCATCATCGCGGCCATCGTCATATGGTGGCTCTAATGAGTCCTGACCCTAGGACCGTGCCGTTTTCCTTCATCGCGCGCATCGCGGCGGCATCGATGTAGGTGCCATGGTCGATCGTATCGATCCCCGCGCGCGCCGCCGCCTCGATCCCGCGCGCACCGTGCGCGTGGGCCATGACCTTGAGCCCGAGCGAGTGCGCGGTATCGGCGATTGATTCCATTTCGGCCGAGGTGAAATGCGCCTCCAGCCCGCGGCCCTGCTGGCTAAGCACGCCGCCCGTCGCGGTGATCTTGATCACATCCGCCCCGTTCTGGCTCGCGCGGCGGACCTTCTCCGCGCATTCGACCGCGCCGGTGCAGGTATAGCCGCTGGAAAGCACCTCGTTGATTTCGGGACGAAAACCGTTCGCATCCGCATGGCCGCCCACGATCGCGATCGCGGGTCCCGCAGCGACAATGCGGGGACCAGCGACCAGCCCCTCCTCGGTGCCGCGCCGCAACGAGAACGCCGTGTGCTGCGCGCTCCCAGCCTCGCGTACGGTGGTGAACCCGGCAAGCGCGGTCAGACGCGCGTTCTTTGCACCCACGACGACACCCCATTCCTCGGGTTCGACCGCATCTTTCCAGAAATCGCCGCCCGGGTCTCCGGTCAGGTGGACGTGCAGGTCGACAAGGCCTGGGACCAGGGTCTTGCCCGCCAGATGGATCATAGTCGAGCCGGCCGGGCCGTCGACCCAGCCATCCTGAATGCTGACGATCCGCCCATCAGTGACCGTCACCGTCGATTGGCCACGTGCGGCGCTGGCGGCGTCGACCACAACCGCATCGGCGTGGATGATCATCGTTTCAGCGGCAGCTGGCGCGGCAATCAGCACGGCAGCAACCGCGAGCATAGAAATGGGGCGCATGACCAGATTCTCCCTCTCCTGTCCGGGATTTGCCTTCTTGCGCGCGGGTGCACAAGACCTGACCTTCACCTTCGGCCGATCGCACGCTAGAGCCGCCTCATCATTCCATTGAGAGGATCGCACCCTGATGAAGCGCACGCTTGCCTATACCGCCACCCTGTTCGCCAGCGTCTCGATCGCGGCTACCGCGCAGGCCCGCCCGATGACGCCCGAGGACGTCGCCAAGATCGAAAGCGTTGGCGCGGTCAGCGTCGCGCCTGATGGCAGCCGCATCGCCTATACCACCGCGCATATCCCTGACGTGACCGAGGGCGAGGACAACGGGGTAACGAGGCATCGCCTGATGATCGCGCAGGGTCCGAACACGGCGACCGCGTATCTGCCGGACGACATCAGCGCATCGGGCGTCGCGTTTTCACCGGATGGGCGCATGGTCAGCTTCATTTGGGCCAAGGGCGAGGAGAAGCGCGCTGTGTGGGCCGTGCCGATCGAAGGTGGCACCTATCGCAAGCTCGCCGAGGTCGATGGTGCGGATGTGACGTTCTACACCTGGGGGCCAGACGCCTCGATGCTTTACCTGCTGACCGGGGCCGAGGCCGACAAGAGCCGCGACGCGGAAAAGAAGGCCGGATTTGATGCGATCGTCTATGAAGAGGAATACAAGTTCAACCGCCTGTTCGCCGCGCGCGTTGGGGCGGAACTGGACGAAAGCCCGCGCGCCATTCCGGTGCCCGGTTTCGTCAGTGCGATCGACGTGCTACCGGATGGCAGGACCGCGATCGTCAAGACCGCGCCGACGCCCAATGTGGATGACAGCTACACCGCCACCCGCGTCAATGTGATCGACCTAGCCACTGGCCGCGTGCGCGCAGTGGTGGAAACGCCAGGCAAGCTGGGCGATGTGGAAATCTCGCCCGACGGGCGCCAGCTGTCGATGATCGCGGGGATCGACATCAATGACCCGGCCGACAACACGCTCCACCTGGTCGATGTTGCGACCGGCCGCTACCGCGTGCTCAACCCCGGTGCAGCCGAGGCAACAATGGACGCGGAATGGCTCGACGATGGGCGGCTCGCCGCCGTGGTCCATGTCGGCGCGCAAAGCCGCCTCAGGATCTACAACGCCGATGGCACCGTGGCGCAGGAAATCGATCCGGGCGAACTGATCCTCACCGAAGTGCACGCGGGCGGCAACCGGCTGGCTGTGGAAGCGAACAGCCCGCGCCACCCAGGCGAATTGTTCGTATGGAATAACAATACGTTCGAGCGCTGGACGAGCCACAACCCGTGGCTCAGCGACATCACCTTTGGCAACCAGCGCGCCGTCACCTATACCGCGCGCGACGGGCAGAAGGTCGAAGGCGTGTTGATTGAACCGATCGGCCGGCCCCAGCGCGGCGGTGCGCCGACCATCCTCAACGTGCACGGCGGGCCGGAGGCGCATGAAAGCAACGGCTGGCAGACGGCTTACAGCAAGCCGGGCCAGGTCGCAGCGGGCCAGGGTTACGCCGTGTTCCTGCCCAATTATCGCGGTTCTACTGGCTATGGCACTGCCTTTTCCAAGCAACACCAAGGGGATTACGCGGGCAAGGAGTTCGACGACCTGGTCGATGCCAAGCGGCATCTCGTTGCGATGGGGGTGGCCGATGCCGACCGGGTCGGCCTCACCGGCGGCTCATACGGCGGCTTCGCCACCGCCTGGGGCTCGACCTACTACTCCAGCGAGTTCGCGGCGGGGGTCATGTTCGTGGGCATCTCCAACAACATCAGCAAGTTCGGCACCACCGACATCCCGATGGAAATGTACAACGTTCACGAACTCAAGTGGCCGTGGGAAGAATGGGACGAACTGCTCCAACGCAGCCCCATCTATCATGTCGACAAGGCCAAGACGCCACTGCTGATCATGCACGGCGAGGACGACACCAGGGTCTCGCCCACGCAAAGCTACGAACTGTTCCGGCACATCAAGCTGCGCCAACCCGAAACGCCGGTACGCCTGGTGCTCTATCCGAACGAGGGCCACGGCAGCGCCCGCGCCGCCGCGCGTTACGACTACAACGTCCGGATGATGCGCTGGTTCGACACCTATCTGAAGACCGGCAACCGTTCCGCCCCGCTACCCCCGGCGCGCCCCGCGCTGGAGCGCGGGGAGGAAGCTAAGGCGGAAAGCTGAGCTAGAAAGTAAAGCCGATCCCGGCGGCGACGAACCACTGGTCGGCGTCGCCGCGGATGCTGGTGAGGGGGGTGTCCTTGGCATCCCCCAGCATGCGCGAGTAACCGCCAAGCCCCACAATCGCGAGGCCACCGTTGGTTGCGTCGCCGTCCAGATCGAACCCGAACAGCAGTGTCGCGCTTGCCTTTGTGAAACCGCCATCTGCTTGGAACGTGGGCAGGCCCGAGACCGCGCTGCCCGCCGCATCGACCGAATAGTAGTAATCGGCGTAATCGTCGTCGGCGTATTCGGCGCTCAGCGTCAGCGAGGTGATGATGCCCCGGCTCAATGGCGTGAAATAGGTCACCGACGGGTCGATCACCATACCCCGGTGCGCCCCGGCCACATCCCAGCGCGCATCGACGTTAAAGCTGAGGCTGTCGAACCCGTGCAGAACGCCGGGGAAGCTGACACCAGCCGTGGGGCCGACTTCGATAGCGGTGTCGAGTTCGCCCAGGCTCTCGACCACCGGATCCTCGATCTGTCGCGCGCGGCTGGCGCGAATTCGCCCGGCGACACCCAAATCAAACCCTGGCCCCTCTTCGGCATCCGGAATGAAATCGAGCGCCAGGCCGCCCGGACGCGGGTTGATATCAACCCCGCCGAGCGAGCCCTGCACCAGCGGCAGGACCGAGACGACGTAATCGTCCGACCCGTCGTAGCTGGGGGTATAGGCAGCGCCCACGCCGATGCTCAGCCAGTCGCCGTCAAACACGGTGCCCTCAATCTCGGGCGCGGCGCGCGTTGTTTCGACTGGCTCCACCTCCTGCGCCAGTGTCGGCGCGGCGAAAGGCAACGCGAGCGCAGCGATCGGGAAGAGTTTGCGCATGTAAGGACCCCCTGAAATTGTGCCAGCACAACGGCTTGCCGCCCGGCTGGTTCCAGCGGCGTGGCAACGGTAACGCGACGCAACCGTTGTCATGCGGAGTCAGGCGGCCTAGCTTGCCGCAATGATCCGCATCCTCGCTGCAACGATCGCAATGTTTGCATCGGTCCCGCTCTCCGCTCAGGCAAGCGGTCCGGCCAATCCGCACCTTGCGCTTGCCACCGCGCTTACCAGTGACGATCAGGTGGACGACAGCTATGCCCACGCGATCGAGGGAATGTTCAAAAGTACGCTGCGCGCCGATCCAAGCCTTGCCGTCACCGAGGCGGAGTGCCCAGGCTTGATCGACGCAATGGTCGCGGCGGGGGAGCCGATCATGCGGCCCGCGCACCAACGCGATTTCCTGATCTATCGTGACAAGTTGACTAGGCTGTTCGCCAATGAAATGAGCGGCGAACATGCGGCAGAGGGGGCGGCTTTTTTTGGCTCCGCACTGGGCAAGCGGTTCCTCGCATCGCTGGCGATGCATCCGACGATTGGCGGGGTATCGGGCGAAACCCCCGCGGCCGCCACCCCACCCGATGCACGCGCCGGCCTCGATGCGCTCGAACCGCTCGATCGGCGCGAAATAGAGGGCATTTTGGGCGGTAGCGCGTGGGCGCTGGAATTTTCCCGGCTTCAGCCGAGGATCGCCGAGGCGCAGCTCGAAATGGCCACTTCCGATTACTTGCCGAGCGAGGATGCGGCGATGGACCAGGCGTTCGCAGCCGCCGCCGAAACACATCTCACGGCGTGTTACGCCAAACCTTGAGGCCCAGCGCCAACGCGCGATTGCCCGCCGCTCCATTGCCGCCTAGTGCTGGCGCGCAATGAGCCCGGGGCCGCATCATACCATCGATATCGCGATCGTCGGGGGCGGCCTGGCGGGCGGATTAATCGCACTCGCGCTGCGAACGGCTCGACCCGAGCTGACTGTACGGCTGTTCGAGGCGGGACCGGTGCTGGGCGGAAATCACCGCTGGAGCTGGTTCGACAGCGACCTCAATACGGCAGGGCAAGCGCTGCTGGCCGCGTTTCCGACCACCGCATGGGCGGGTTACGAGGTTCGCTTTCCCGCCCATCGCCGCACACTGTCGGCCCGCTACAATTCACTTGCGAGCCGCGATTTTGACGCCGTGCTGCGCCGCGCACTG
The DNA here is from genome assembly GCA_964516135.1 of uncultured Erythrobacter sp. GTDB lineage: Bacteria > Pseudomonadota > Alphaproteobacteria > Sphingomonadales > Sphingomonadaceae > 34-65-8. The sequence continues at coordinate 5,144 of CAZEWN010000008.1, forward strand.
GCCCAGGACACCATCCATACAGGTACGCCCGTCACCACGATCGACGCGAGTGGGGTGATGATCGGATCGGGCACGCGGCTCACAGCGCGGACCGTGATCGACTGCCGCGACGCCGCACCTGATGGCAACCTGCGCGGTGGCTGGCAGGTGTTCATGGGTCGGCATCTGCGGACCGACCGGCCCCACGGGCTGAGCAATCCGATCGTCATGGATGCCGACGTGAGTCAGCATGGCGCCTATCGGTTCGTCTATGTCCTGCCGCTGGCACCCGACGAATTGTTCGTCGAAGACACATACTACGCCGACAGTCCCGCGCTCGATGAGCCGGAACTGGCGATGCGGATCGACCGCTATTGCGCGAGCCAGCGTTGGGTTGGCGCGACCATCGGCGGCGAGACCGGTGTCCTGCCCGTGATCACGGGGGGCGATTTTGGCGCCTGGCAAGCAGCCGGATCGATCGACGGGGTCGCGCGTGCCGGGGCCGGGGGCGGCTTCGTGCACCCCCTGACCAGCTACACGCTGCCCTTCGCCGTGGAAACCGCCCGCGCCATCGTTGAGCACGCCGACCTTCCTGGCGCGGATCTCGCCGCGTTGCTTGCCAGCCGCGGCCACCGGCACTGGCGGGCCACTCGTTTCTATCGCGACCTTGGCCGGATGTTATTCGATGCCGCCGAACCCGATCAGCGTTACCGCGTGTTCGAGCGGTTTTACCGTTTGCCGCAAGGCCTGATCGAACGGTTCTACGCGGGTCAGTCGACCCTGCCCGACAAGGCCCGCGTGCTGTGCGGCAGACCGCCCGTTTCCATTCCACGCGCGCTCGCCGCCCTGGCCGGCAAGGGCACGCCGCTTTCCCCGCGAGGTATTCGATGACGCCGACTTTGAATCACGAACAGTCCGCAGCCGCGACGGCCGCGCCGCCGCGCGAGGGCCGCCGTGCCTGCGTGATCGGCTCTGGCTTTGGCGGCATGGCGCTGGCTATTCGGCTGCAATCGGCTGGGATCGCCACGACCGTGATAGAGGCGCGCGACAAGCCCGGCGGCCGCGCCTATTTCTGGGAACGCTCCACACCAACCGGCACCTTCACCTTCGATGGAGGGCCGACCGTCGTCACCGATCCCGATTGCCTGCGCGAGTTGTGGGCGCTGTCGGGGCACAACATGGCCGCCGATGTAGAGCTGATGCCGGTCATGCCGTTCTATCGCCTCAACTGGCCCGATGGCACGAACTTCGATTATTCGAACGACCAGCCCCATCTCGACGCCGAAATCGCCAGGCTCAATCCGGCGGACGTCGCCGGATACCAACGGTTCCTGGAATATTCGGCAGCGGTTTACGAGGAAGGCTATGTCAAGCTCGGCACGGTGCCGTTCCTCGACTTCAAGTCGATGCTCAAGGCAGCTCCCGCGCTGGCCCAGAAACAGGCCTGGCGCAGCGTCTATTCGATGGTGTCGAGCTTCGTCGAGAGCGAGAAGCTGCGCGAGGCGCTGTCGTTTCATACCCTGCTCGTCGGCGGTAACCCGATGACCACCAGCGCGATCTACGCCCTGATCCACAAGCTGGAGAAGGACGGCGGCGTCTGGTGGACACGCGGCGGCACTAACCGGCTGATCGCGGGCATGGTCCGCCATTTCGAGCGGCTCGGCGGCACCATGCGCGTCGGCGATGCTGTCACCCGTGTCCACACCATCGGCAACCGCGCCACCGAGGTAGAAACGCAGAGCGGCTGGCGCGAAAAGTTCGACGCGGTCGCCAGCAATGCCGACATCATGCATTCGTACCGCGACCTGCTCTCGGGCACCAAGCGCGGCGCGGACTATTCCCGCTCGCTAGCGAAGAAGCGCTTCAGCCCCGGGCTGTTCGTGGTCCATTTTGGGCTCGAGGGCACCTGGCCCGGCATCCCGCACCACATGATCCTGTTCGGCCCGCGCTATAAAGGCCTGCTGAGCGACATCTACGACACCGGCGTGCTGCCCGCCGATTTCTCGATCTATCTCCACCATCCAACGGTGACCGACCCGAGCATGGCCCCGCCGGGCAAGAGCACGTTCTATGCTCTCGTCCCCGTCGCGCACATGGGCAAGCTGGCGATCGACTGGGAACAGATCGGGCCGATGCTGGAAAAGCGCATCCTTGACGAGGTGGGACGGCGGCTGATCCCCGACATCCACGACCGGATCGTGACCAAATTCCACTACGCCCCGCGCGATTTCGCGATGGATTTGAACGCGCACCTCGGCAGCGCCTTCAGCCTGGAGCCGATCCTGACGCAAAGCGCCTTCTTCCGCGGCCACAACCGCGACGATGCGATCGGCAACTTCTACCTCGTCGGCGCGGGCACCCACCCGGGCGCCGGCATCCCCGGCGTGGTGGGCAGCGCGAAGGCGACCGCAGGGCTCATGCTGGAGGATCTGGCGCGATGAACCGCCTTGCCGTCTATTGCGGGTCCGCCTCGCCCGCCGATCTGCGTTACATCGAGCTCGCACGTGAGGTCGGCCGAGGGCTGGCCGAGCGGAACATCGGCGTGGTCTATGGCGGCGGCAGGCTCGGGCTGATGGGCGCGGTCGCGGCGGGCGCGCTGGAGGCGGGCGGCGAGGTCATCGGGGTCATTCCCGAGGCGCTGGCGGGGAGCGAGGTCGCCAACCACGATTGTACCGAGCTCCACACCGTCAGCGGAATGCACGAACGCAAGCAGCGCTTCACCGATCTTTCCGACGGGTTCGTCACAATCCCCGGCGGGGTGGGCACGATGGACGAATTGTGGGAGGCGATCAGCTGGTCGCAGCTCGGCTACCACGCCAAGCCGGTGGGCCTGCTCAACGCCTACGGCTTCTACGACCATCTTATCGCGTTCAACCGCCACATGGCCGAGGTCGGCTTCGTCCGCCCGGCGCACCAGTCGATCCTGATCGCGCGCGACACCCTGCCAGACCTGCTCGAGGCGATGGCGGAATACGAACCGCACACACCCATTTTCCGCATGAAGGCGAGCGACCTTTGAGCCAGCGCCGCGCCGAGCTGGTGCGGCACGCGCGCGCAGCGATTGCGGAAGGCTCCAAGAGCTTTTCCGCCGCCAGCCGCCTGTTCGACCGTCGGACCCGAGAACGGGTCTGGCTGCTCTATGCCTGGTGCCGCCGCTGCGACGACATCGTCGACGCGCAGCACATGGGCGGCGCGCTCGGCTCGCAGGCAGGGATTGCCGAACGCGTCGCGCAGATCAGGGCGCTGACGGCAAAAACGCTGTCGGGCCAGCCGACCGGCGACCCGGCGTTCGATGCCTTCGGCGTGGTGGCGAAGGAATGCGGGTTGACGCTGGCCGATGCCGAGGCGGTGATCCGCGGCTTCGAATTGGACGCCGAGGACTGGCGCCCGCGCTCCGACCGCGACCTGATGGCCTATTGCTGGCACGTCGCGGGCGCGGTGGGCGTGATGATGGCGCGGGTCATGGGCGTGCCGCGCGAGGACGCGGATACGCTCGACCGCGCCGCCGATCTCGGCTTCGCTTTCCAGCTCGCCAATATCGCGCGCGACGTGGTGGAGGATGACGCAGCCGAGCGCTGCTACCTGCCGGTCGAATGGCTGGTGGAGGAGGACATCGAGCCCGGCCAGCACACCAAGCCGCACCACCGGCAGGAGCTGGCCGACATGGCCGCGCGGCTGGTGGCGCTCATGGACGCGCACGCGGCGGCCTCCGCTCTGGGCGCGGCGCGGCTGCCCTTCCGCAGCCGCTGGGCAATCCTCAGCGCCAAGCGCATCTACACCGCGATCGGGCACGAAGTCCGCCGCCTCGGCCCGCACGCGTGGGATTACCGCGTCAGCACCAGCAAGGCCGACAAGCTGCGCCACGTCGCGGCAGCGTTCTTCGAGGCGGCCGAGAACCGGCCCCTGCCCCCGTCGACAATGCCTGACTGGACGAGAACGGATTTCGTCGCCATTCCAGCGCGATGATTTCCAAGCTCCTTATCGCCAACCGGGGCGAGATCGCCTGCCGGATCATGCGCACCGCGCGCCAGATGGGCATTGCCACCGTCGCGGTCTATTCCGATGCCGACGCCAAGGCGCTGCACGTGCGCAGCGCCGACGAGGCGGTCCATATCGGCCCCTCGCCCGCGGCGGAAAGCTACCTCGTCGGTGAGAAGATCATCGCCGCCGCTAAGGAGACCGGCGCGGACGCGATTCACCCCGGCTACGGGTTCCTCTCCGAGAACGCCGACTTCGCACAGGCCGTGATCGACGCAGGGCTGATCTGGGTCGGGCCGAAACCCGCCAGCATCCGCGCGATGGGGCTGAAGGACGCGGCGAAGGAGCGGATGATCGCAGCGGGGGTTCCCGTAACCCCCGGCTATCTCGGCCCCGACCAGTCGGAGGCGCGGCTGAAGGCGGAGGCCGACGCGATCGGCTATCCGGTGCTGATCAAGGCGGTCGCGGGCGGAGGCGGCAAGGGGATGAGGAAGGTCGATGCCGAGGGCGATTTCCTCGCCGCGCTCGAATCCTGCCGCCGCGAGGCCAAGGCGAGCTTCGGCAATGACGAAGTGCTATTGGAGAAGTGGATCACCTCTCCGCGTCACATTGAAGTGCAAGTGTTCGGTGACAGTCATGGCAATGTCGTGCACTTGTTCGAACGCGATTGCAGCTTGCAGCGCCGCCACCAGAAGGTGATCGAGGAAGCCCCCGCCCCCGGCATGGACGAAGCCACACGCGAGGCGATCTGCGCCGCCGCCGTGCGCGCCGCCAAGGCGGTCGACTATGAAGGCGCGGGCACCATCGAGTTCATCGCCGACGCGAGCGAGGGCCTGCGCGCCGACCGCATCTTCTTCATGGAGATGAACACGCGCCTCCAGGTCGAACACCCGGTAACCGAGGAGATCACCGGCGTCGATCTGGTGGAGTGGCAACTGCGCGTGGCAAGCGGTGAGCCGATCCCGCTCAAGCAGGAGGAGCTGAGCATCAACGGCCACGCCATTGAGGCCCGGCTCTATGCGGAGGATCCGGCGAAGGGGTTCTTGCCGAGCCCCGGGCGGGTCGATCATATCTGGTTCGACCCACCGGCGCGTATCGAAACGGCGGTCGAGGACGGCGATGTAGTTTCACCGAATTACGATCCCATGATCGCCAAGGTCGTCACTCACGCGGAGACGCGTGACGAAGCACGACTTCATCTTATGCACGTCCTAAACAACAGCCACGTGCTTCCGATCACAACGAACAAGCCTTTCCTGTTCGAATGCCTGGCGATGCCGGAGTTTGTGGACGCGGACCTCGATACTGGCTTGATCGCGCGGCATGAAGAGATGCTGACCGCAAGCAAGTCGATAAGCGACGCAGCCTTGGCGGATGCGGCTGCGATACTGCGGCCCAATTCTGATGCCGGTTTCTGCTCCGGAGGCCAAAGCACCTCTGAGCTCTACGGTTTCAGAGTGAACGCCGCTCCTCGTTCGGGAATGACGTTGCACGTTGAAGGGGAAGCCCGCTACGTCGATGCGTTTCAGTCGGACTGTACGACCTATGCGGTGCCTCTCGATGGTGAGAACAGCGAGCGCGCAGTTGTTGTCGAGGATGGTCACACGTTTTTGGTCAGCACTCGTTACGAGGCTGGCACCGGCCACCACCACGCCCACGATGGCGACATCATCGCGCCCATGCCGGGCAAGGTCATCGCGGTCGATGTTGCCGAGGGCGACACCGTCACCGCCGGGCAGCGGCTCATGGTGCTTGAAGCGATGAAGATGGAGCACGCTCTTGCCGCGCCGTTCGACGGGACCGTGACCGGGCTTGCCGCCACCGCTGGCGGGCAGGTGCAGGTCGAGGCGCTGCTGGCGGTGGTGGTGCCTACGGAATAGCCGTCATCCCAGCGACCGCTGGGATCGCTCCCGGGCTCGCGCCAAACTGATAGCGGTCCCGGTTTTCGCTGGAACGACGGCTTGCATATGAAGGTGCCGCCGAAAGGAGCGCAGGGGGACAAACGCGAATGGCAGCCACCACATCGCACCGGAAGGTCATCCTCGCCTCCTCGCTCGGCACGGTGTTCGAGTGGTACGATTTCTACCTCTACGGCCTCCTCGCCACGGTCATTTCCGCGCAGTTCTTTTCCGGGGTCAACGAGACGACCGCCTTCATCCTCGCCCTCGCCGCGTTCGCGGCCGGGTTCGCAGTGCGACCGTTCGGGGCGCTGGTGTTCGGGCGGGTGGGCGATCTTGTCGGGCGCAAGTACACCTTCCTCGTCACGATGGGGCTGATGGGGGTCTCCACCTTCGCGGTGGGCCTCTTGCCGAGCTACGCCAGCATCGGTGTCGCCGCGCCGCTGATGCTGGTCGCGCTGCGGATGCTCCAGGGCCTCGCGCTGGGCGGAGAATACGGCGGCGCGGCGATTTACGTCGCGGAGCACGCGCCCGAGGGGAAGCGCGGGTTTTACACCAGCTTCATCCAGACAACCGCAACGCTGGGCCTGTTCGCCGCGCTGCTGGTGGTGATCGGCCTCAGGACCTGGCTGGGCGAGGACGCCTTCGCCGACTGGGGCTGGCGGGTGCCGTTCCTGCTTTCTGCGATCCTGCTGGCCATATCGCTGTGGATCAGGCTGCAACTGGCGGAAAGCCCGGTCTACCAGGCGATGAAGGCGGAAGGCGAGACCTCCAAGGCGCCGCTGAGCGAAGCTTTCGGGCGCTGGGGCAACCTCAAGTGGGTGCTGGCCGCGCTGCTGGGCGCGGTCGCGGGGCAGGCGGTGGTGTGGTACACCGGGCAGTTCTACGCGCTGTTCTACCTGGAAAAAGTGCTCAAGGTGGACGGCGGCACAGCCAACGTGCTGATCGCAATCGCCCTTATAATGGGCACGCCGTTCTTTGTCGTGTTCGGCTGGCTGAGCGACAGGATCGGGAGGAAGCCGATCATCATGACCGGGCTGGCGCTGGCGGCCCTCCTCTACTTCCCCCTGTTCGGCGCGCTGACCGGCGCCGCGAACCCCGCGCTGGCCGAGGCGCAGGCGCGGGCGCCAGTTGTCGTCTACGCCAGTCCGGAAAGCTGCTCGGTGCAGTTTGACCCGATTGGCAAGACCCGCTTCGACACGACTGGATGCGACATCGCCAAGGCAACGCTGGCCAAGGCCGGCGTCCCTTATGCGAACGAGGAAGGACCTTACGGCGCCTTGGCTACGGTCACGATCGGTGAGCGGTCCTTCGTGGTGGCGCCCGGTGCCGCCCCGGATCTGGCGGCAGCCCTGACTGAGGCGGGCTATCCCACCGCCGCCGACCCTACCCAAATCAACCGCCCGCTGGTCATCGCTATCCTCTCCATTCTCGTCCTGTTGGTAACGATGGTCTATGGCCCGATCGCGGCGCTGCTGGTGGAGCTGTTTCCGCCACGCATCCGCTATACCGCGATGAGCCTGCCCTATCACATCGGCAACGGCTGGTTCGGTGGTTTCCTGCCGACGATTGCCTTCGCGATGGTCGCGGCCACTGGCGATATCTACGCCGGCCTGTGGTATCCGATCGGGGTTGCGCTGCTAAGCTTGCTGGTCGGCCTGATATTCCTGCCCGAAACCTTTCGCCGCGCAATCGGGCATCGCGACGCGATCAGTTCGGACGAGGATGCAGGCGGCGGAACAGGCGCCCACGTTCACTGAACAGGATCATGACCAGTGCAATGAGGCCGCAGGTGAACATGGCCGTCGCAAGCGGTCGCGCAGTGCCATCGTAGGCAAGGCCGATGGAACTGCCCAGCAAGCTCCCGCTGACCATGCGGATGCTGGTCTGCGCCGAAGACGCCGCGCCCGCGATGGCCGCAAAGGGCTGCATCGCGATCGAGCTGAAGTTCGCCCCGATGAAGCCCATCGTGGCCATCGACAGGGCAAGGAGCGGCACGAATTCCCACAACTGCTGGTCAGGCCCGGCCGAGATGTATTGCGCCGCGCTGGCGGCGATGAACACGAATAGCGCCGCATGGCTCACCCGCCGCGCGCCAAACCGCTCAACGATCCGCGAATTGGTGAAATTGGCGGCCACCATGCCGAGCACGGCCGCCCCGAAGATCAGCGCAAAGTTGTCGCCCGCCCCGAAGTGTTCGCCGATCAGCTGCTGAGAGGAATTGAGAAATCCGAACAGCGATCCGAACACCAGAGCGCTGCCGACCACGTACCCGATCGCTCCGCGATTCCACAGCGCCGCCTTCATGTTTCGCAGGATCGTCGGCACCTCGATATCCTGACGATGCTCGGGCGCGAGCGATTCGGGTAGTCGCAACCAGATCCACGTGCCGACCACCACCCCGAGGATGGCCATCGCATCGAAGATCGCGCGCCAGCCGAACAGGTTAAGGATGATCTGGCCAATCGCCGGTGCGACCAGCGGCACGGCCAGGAAAATCATCATGATCATGCTCATCAACCGCGCCATGCGGTCGCCGCCCACCCGGTCGCGCACGATCGCGGCAGGGACGACGCTCAGCCCCGAGCAGCCCAGGCCTTGCACGAAACGCATCGCGATCAGCGCCTCGAAATCGCTGACCAAGGTACAGGCGATGGAGAAGACGATGTAGGTAACGATGCCCACCGCCAGCACAGGCCGTCGACCGAACCGGTCGGCAAATGCGCCGGGAAAGAAAGCACCAATGCCCGACCCGAGGAAATAGGCGCCGATGACGAACTGACGATCATTGCCGCCCGCGCCCAGGTCATTGCCTATTTCGCCCAGGGCCGGCAGCATTGCGTCGATCCCGAACGCCTGCAGGCTCATCAGCATCGCCATGAGCACCATGAGTTCACGATCGCCAAGCGTGCGGGGTTGAGCGCTGCGAGGTGCCGACATGTTTTTGTCCTGACCACTCGGCATGGCTTTGGCCAACAGTTTTCGCATCGCGGAACAATAGCAATCGTTCGCGCGCAGGTTTCTCGGGGCGATCAAATTCAGTAGATTGCATAGCAATGGACGATCCGGGCGACGACGGCGATGACGAGGCGCAAGGCCTGCGCAAGATTATTCACGTCGACATGGACGCATTCTTCGCCAGCGTGGAACAGCGCGACAATCCGGATCTGCGTGGCAAAGCCATTGCCGTTGGTGGCGCCGGCGGGCGCGGCGTGGTCGCAGCGGCGAGTTACGAGGCCCGGCGGTTCGGCGTCCGCTCCGCCATGCCGTCCGTCACGGCCAAGCGGCTGTGCCCCGACCTGATTTTTGTGCGCCATCGCTTCGACGTCTACAAGGACGTATCGCGCCAGGTCCGCGCGATCTTCCTTGCCCATACCCCGCTTGTCGAACCGCTGAGCCTCGACGAGGCCTATCTTGACGTGACCGAGGATATCCACGGGATCGGTTCCGCGACCCGCATCGCACAGTCGATCCGCGCGCGGATTCTTTCCGAAACGGGGCTCACCGCCAGTGCCGGGGTCAGCTACAACAAATTCCTCGCGAAACTCGCCAGCGACCAGAACAAACCGGACGGCTTGTGCGTGATTCGGCCCGGCCAGGGGGCGGGTTTCGTCCAGTCGCTTCCGGTTCGCCGGTTTCACGGGATCGGCCCGAAAGGCGCGGAGAAGATGGCACGGCTCGGGATCGAAACCGGCGCCGACCTTGCGGCGAAGGATATCGCTTTCCTGCGACAGCACTTTGGCAGCTTTGCCGACTACCTCTACCGCGCGGCCCGCGGCATCGACCTGCGCCCGGTCCGGGCCAATCGCATCCGTAAGTCGGTCGGCGGCGAACGAACGTTCGGGCACGATATCTCAGCCGAGCCCGCGCTGCGTGAAACACTGGATAACATCGTGGATATCGTGTGGGCAAGCATCGAGCGGGCTGAAGCGCGCGGGCGCACGGTGACGCTCAAGCTGAAGTATATCGACTTCCAGATCGTCAGCCGCGCAAAGTCGTTACCCGGCAACATCGCGGGCAAACTCGAGTTCGCCCAGATCGCGCACGCCTTGCTCGCGGAGTTGCTGCCGCTGCCCTTGCCCATTCGCCTGATGGGATTGACCCTGTCGAACCTGCAGGGGGCGCAAAGCGAGCCCGCGCGCCCTCCTGACGGGCAGTTGAGCTTGCTCTAAGGGTTATGCCCTGGCGTGCCACATCTCGATCCGCGCTCGGGTACGCGGGGAAAGCGGCTCGGGCAGCGAATGCGTCGGGAAAAACCGCGCGTCGACCACCTCCCGCCCATCGGGGCGCGGCACGTCGGCAGTGATCGCCGCGAACACGTGAACCCGGTGGCTGGCACCGGACAGGACTTCGTCAAGCACGCCAATGGGGTTGAGCGCACTGACGGTGCAGGCTGTTTCTTCTGCCAGTTCACGCTGCGCCGCCGCCTTCGGGCATTCGCCCCGGCGCAGGCCGCCACCAGGAAAATACCACAGATCCGGCCCATAGCTGTGCCGGACCAACAGGATCCGGCCTTCGAGATCGGTGGCGATGACTGTAACGCCATCACTCGTCACCCCGCGGAGCCGCCGCCAGTGGTGGCGTACCCGATGGGCTGCCCGCAGGAGCGCGCGGTGGAGCGGCGCGGGGATCAAGTGAAGCATGTCACGTGCTGACGGGCTGCACCCAGCAGGCGGGCGATAGGCAGATCGTGCTTTCCGGCCACTGCGGCGTCGAAGACGCGGCGCTTGTCCGCGCCCCGGATGACGAACAGCAGTTCGTCGCTTGCCAACAGGCTGGGAAGCGTAAGCGTGATGCGGTCGAACGGAGCCTCGGGCGGAAGCGGGTCGGGCGTCAGTCTCCGAATCGGTGCGGGATCGTCAACGCGCGGGTCGGTATTGGGAAACAGCGAGGCGACATGACCGTCTGCGCCCATGCCCAGCCACGCAAGGTCAAATCGCGGCACCTGCTCCATTTCGGTCAGGGTGACGACTTCGGCCCCGGCGCCTTCGAACAGCGCACGGATTCGTCCCGTGTTGGAAGCGGGATGACCCTCGGGCACCACGCGATCGTCCCCCGGCCATACCACCAGCCGCGTCCAATCGAGCGGATGGCCGAGCAGTGCCTCAAAAATGGGAAATGGCGTGGAACCCCCCGGGACCGTGATCGTCGCCGGTCCCGCACAATTGTTCATGCGCGCGGCAAGCCATGTGCCCAGCCAATCGGCTACCTGGGAATCGGAACAATCTTCAAACACCGCAATTTTCACGCGCATCACCCGCAATCGGCGCCAGCCGAGAAACCGTTGGCGCACGATCCCATTCGTACCGCCCTATTTCAAGGTCTGGCTCAGGAACCAGACCCGTTGTTCGGCCAAGTCGGTCCAGTCATCGATCAGCCCATCCGTAGCGTTATCGCCGGCCTCCTCCGCCAATGTCTTCATCGCCTTGAGGCTCGCAACGAGGGCGGCATTGTCATCCCGCAATTCCGCGATCATCTTTTCGGCGGTCCGCTTTGTTGAATCCTGATCTTTCACGCCAGTGTTGCGGGCGATCGATCCAACCGAGGTCAGCGTATCGGCATCAAGCTTGCGTACGCGTTCGGCGATCACGTCGATCTGATCGCGAATTTCGATCGCTTGCTCGTCAAAAAGCAGATGCAGGTCGCGGAAGCGTGGCCCGGCGACGTGCCAATGAAAATTCTTGGTCTTGATGAAGAGGGCGAAATGATCGGCAAGCAGGGTGTTCAGCGCGCCAACCAGTGCTTTCTTCGAATTGTCCTTCCTGTCGGCCATGGGCGATTTCTCCTTCGATGACTCGGTTGGCAACGAACGCGGGCAGACCTGGTTTCCCGATTGCCGCGGTCCCGGCGCCCAAGCATCCCGCTCGCTATGCCAATCCCCGCGCCCCGAGCGCGAGATAGATCGCGGCGATCGCGATCATCGCCGCGAGTGTCCGCCGTATCGCCACCAGCGGCCAGGCGGCGAGATCGTCGCGGACCGACACCGCAAGAGCAAGCGCTGCGGCGCTCCCAAGTGCGCCGCCCAATGTGGCCAATGGCGCCGATCCGCTCGCCGCCGCGAACGCGAATACGCAGAAACGCGCCGCGTCTCCCAGCTGCCGCGCCACCAGCACCACCGAGAGGGCGAAAAGCGATCGCGTCGGTTCGGCGGGGTACGATGGCAGCACCGGCCGAAACAACTCCACCGCCGCCGCGATCAGCGCGAAGGCAATCAACATCTGCTTCGCCGCTGGCGGCAACAGCGCCGACAGGGTGCTGCCGGCATAACCCATGATGCAGGCTGAAATCGTTGCCGCGACCAAAGCGATTGTCAGCAGCGCGCTTGGCCCCCTGCCCTGCCCCGCGAGCCGCGCCACCAGCAACTGGTCGCGCGCGCCGATCGAGCAGGCCGCGACCGCGAGCCAGGCGAGGAAGAACGCCGACACTGTGCGCGTGCCGCCGCGCGATCAGCTGGCCCAGGGTCCGGTGATCGCCAACGTCTTGGTCGGACTATACAGGTTCACGAACAGCGTCCGGCCATCAGGGGAATAGCACGCCCCAGCCGGCTCGGTCTGCGGGCGAATATGGGCGATCGGATAGGCCCGACCATCGGGGGTGATGCCGCGCAGGTAGTTTGACACCTCGTCGCTGTATCCGTCTTCGCAAACCACCAGATGGCCGCTGGGCGCAATGCACAGGTTGTCGCCATAATTGAACTGCGCCGGATCGGTGCTTTCGAAAAACAGCTGGATGGCATCCGACCGACCGCCAGTGCCGGGGCGGAACCGGAAGATTTGGCCGCATTCCGCGGTTCCGCCGCTGGTGGCGGTGAAATACATTTCGCCATCGCCCATCCAGATTCCTTCACCCCGGGCAAACACCAATGCACCATCGCTCGCTCCGCGCTGGCGCAGGTCGTCGGCAGGCGATTCGACGTTCAGCAAGTCGATCCAGCGCGCCTGGTGCCAGGCGCCGACGTTCATTGTAACTCCCCCGATATTGCGGCTGTCGCCGATGCCGTCGGTAAGGGTCAGCGCCTGAAGCCGCCCCCCTTCGGCCAGGCGCCCTGGAATATTGGGGATGTACCGATAAAACAGCCCGTCCTGCATGTCCTCGGTCATATACACGATCCCGGTCGCCGGATCGACACAGGCAGCCTCGTGATTGAAGCGGCCCATCGCCTTGATCGGCACGGCATCGACCAATCTATCAGCATCGGCCGGCACTTCGAATACCCAGCCATGCGCCGCCTTCACTTCCGCCACCCGCTCGAACATCGGTTCCTCGCAGGTCAACCAGCTATTCCACGGGGTGATGCCACCCGCGCAATTCCGCACCGTTCCCGCGAGCGAGCGATATTGCCGCTCGACCCGAAGCGTACGCGCGTCGAGCACCAGCGTGGTGGTGCCGCCGGGCAGCACCGCGCCATTGGAGCCGCGCCGGAACCCATGTGGTAGATCCCCGCCCGCGCCATGTTGCGGGCTCAGTTCATGGTTGCGGACCAGCGCCAACTTGCCGTTGCCGAGATCGAAACAGCCCATGCCATCGGCCCGATCCGGCACAGTAAAGCCGTCCGCCATCGGCTCGCCCATGCTGGACAGGACGCGGTACGAAAAACCCTCGGGCAGATCGAGCAAGCCGGCCGGATCGGGCAACAACGCGCCATATCCGGCAAAGCCAGCGGCGTTGCCGGGGACCACTCCGCGCGTCGAGCAACCGCTTGCGACCAATGCCGCGAACGCGCTGCTGGTTGCGACAAGGAACTGGCGGCGATTGGCGGCGAACGGCGAGGTCATGATGGTCCTATCCCTGAAGGCGATGGTTTCGACCCGTGCAATAGCAGCATGTCACCGCCATGACACCCGTCGCACGCGGCGTTCAGGCTCGACGGCGCGATCCGGATGCCGCCCACGCAGGGCCGGTTCGCGCACACCCGCGCGAACCGGCTTCAAATGTCAGAAACGCGCCCTGATCCCAGCGGTGAAACGCCGTTCAGATAACGCATAGCTGTTGATCGCCCGGTGGTTGAAGTTGCTGATTTCGACCGTGGCAGATTCCTCGGGCATCAGGTTTTGCGCCTGGAAGGACAGCGCGAAATTTTCGGTCAGATCAATGCCAAGCTGAGCGTCAAGCTGCGAACGCGCCGCAATCACGTCTGGCCGCCCTTCGGTAAATTCGAATACCGCGTTATCGCGCCAGTTATAGGCAATCCGCGCGGAAATTGGTCCTTTTTCAAACAGGCCGACCAGGCTGTAGCTATGCTTCGAAGTGGCTACGAGCGGGAAGCCGTTGCTGTCCTCGCTATCTGCGTAAGTATAGTTGGCAATCAAGCCAAGGCCATCGAGCGGCGCGGGCAGGAAGTCGAGGAATTGCTGCACGCCGACCTCGAACCCGCGCACCTTGGCCGATGCCACGTTTTCCGGCCGCCGGATCAGGATCGGCCCGAGCGATTCGAACCCCTCGATAATTGCCCTGGTGGTATTGGTGGCGATGAAATCCTCGACATCCTTGTAGAACAACGCACCGGAAATCAGCCCACTGCCGCCAGTGTAATATTCGGCCGACAGGTCGAAGTTCGTCGCCAACGGCGGGGTGAGCGCCGCATTGCCGCCAGTCGAGGTGCGATTGGTGGCGTCGACGAAAGTCGAGGGTGCGAGGTCGGCCAGGCCAGCACGCTGGAGCGTGCGGGAGGCCGACAGGCGCAACAGGAAGTCGTCCGTCACATTAAAGGTCACGGTCGCGCTGGGAAGCACGTTGACGTAGCTGTTGGTATCGACGCGGGGCGTGAGCGGCCCAGTGCCGACCTGTGCGAATGTTTCGACGCGGAAATCGGTGCTGGCGACCCGCACGCCGGCATTGACGCGCGCTGGCATACCGAGGAGCTCCGTCTCGGCATCGAACATCACATAGCCCGCCAGCGTATCTTCGGTCAGGTCATAGTCGCGCGCAGAGTTGCGGGCCAGCGGATCACCCGGCGCAGCGGGTTCCGCGCTGATGCCGTTGAGCGTCCTGTCGATCACGAACTCGGCATCGGGAACCGCAGTCAGGAACGAGCGGGGGAAAGTCCCCGGAACATCCGCCAGAAAATCCGGCAGCCCGGGGTTGAGATAGGGAGCCAGCTCGGTGTAGTTGCCATTGGCGCGGCTGCGGAACGATTCCGAGAACGCTGACAATGTCGTGTAACGCAGTCCGGCGCTGAACATGACGCCGCCCCCATCGTCCCACCGCAGGTCAGCCCTGCCGGTATATTCGTCAAGTGTGGCGGGCAGCAGGTTTGCGCGGTAAGTCAGGCGGTCGGTGCGCGGCAGCGGAAAATTTGCAGTGGCGGTGAGATCGAACGGCGTACCTTGCGGATTGGCGGCCGTGATCGAATTCGCGGTAACCACGCGCAGGTCCGGCACCACCCGGTCGCCGCGAAAATCGAATTGGCCGTCAACCGCGTTGTTGGCCGTCTGGAGCGTGATGACCTCGATCTTCTGGCGTAATGTGCCACGGCTGTAGTAGCCGTCGAGCTCGACCGTGAACGGACCGTCCGACCATTCCAGGTTCGCGCCCAACAGCAGGCTTTCGGTCGGATCCTTGCGGATCTGATTTCCGGTGCGGATATTGCCCCGCGCAGTCCCGGCGACGGCGTAATTGCCGTCGACCACCGGGTTGGTCACGACCAACCCGGTGGTGGTGTTGGCCAGGTTGAAAGCCAGGAATTCGTTGGTCCGATTGGCGAGCTGCTTCGAATAGAGTCCGTCAACCGTCAATTCCAGGTTGTCCGCGATCGCGAACTGCAGCGCGCCGTTGATCCCAAACCGTGTGCGGTCGATGTCGGTGTTCTCGTACTGGAGCAGCCGGGGCACCAGGACTTGCGGCGTGGGCTGGCCATTGGTGGTAGCTGGCTGACCGTTGAGCGTACCGAACCAGTTGTTACGTTCAAACAGCTGCAATTTAGAGGTGCGCTTCTGGTATTCGGCGGAAAGCAGCACCCCGATCCGCCCATCTGCAAAGGTCGTCGTCACAAGGCCCGAAACCGTCGGTTCAAGCTTGTCGCTAGCTTCGGAGTATGTCCCCTGCGCCCGCAGCGAAATCGTTGGTTCGCGAAAGTCGAAGGGTTTGGGCGTTACGAGGTTGACCGAGCCACCCAAACCGCCTTCGACCTGGTTTGCCAGAGGCGATTTTCGCACCTCAAGACGGCCGAAAAGCGACGAAGGCACGGCATCGAGCCCAGAGGATCGGCCCAGATTGTCGTTTTCCGGCGGTGACACTCGCGCTGAAAAGCCAAGCAAGGTGCGCCCGTCGACCTCGACCCGCACCTGCTGTAACCCGCGAATGTTGACGGCCTGGCCTTCGCCGAACACGCGGGTAATCTGGACCCCTGTGACCCGTTGCAACGCCTCGGCGACATTCGCGTCAGGCAGCTTGCCGACATCTTCGGCCGTGATGACGTCAAGCACTTGGCTCGCCTCACGCTTGACCTCGGCCGCACGTTCGAGTGAACCGCGAATGCCGGTAACAACGATGCCTTGATCGTCGGCACCGACAGCGGCTGGCGATGCTTCGCCATCTTGCGCTAGCCCAGCGGCGGGGGTGATCAACGCGGCGACCGAAGCGAGCAGCCAAAACCGATAGTTCATTTTCACTCTCCCTGATATGGTTCGGCTTGTTCACGCCGATACCGGTGTCATCATCCTTGTTGCGATCCCGGGGCTGGAAGGTCCTTTCCAGTCAGATATCGGCGCGCTCGAGACGCGGCGTGAGCAGGTGTATCAACGCCACCGCGATGAAATAGACGAGCGTGCAGACCGCGAAGATCACGGTGTAGTCACCGCCGGTGGCGTCCAGCACCAGACCAGTCGACTTAGCCATGATCATCCCGCCGACGCCGCCCATGAAGCCGCCCAGCCCGATTACGGAACCCACCGCCTTGCGCGGGAACATGTCAGGCGGCAGCGACAGCAGGTTGGTGGAAAATGCCTGATGTCCAGCCAATGCGAGGCCGATCAGCGCGACCGCGAGCCACATGCTTTCCAGCCCGGTCACGAACAGCAGCGGCAGCACGCACAGGCCCGCCAGGAGCATTGTGATCTTGCGCGCGAAATTGGGGGTGCGACCCCGTTCGATTAGACGCGACGACAGCCAGCCACCCGCAATGCTGCCGACATCCGACAGTAAGTACATGACGATCATCGGCAGGACGACGATCTTGAGGTCGACATCGTAGGTGGTGCTGAAATAGCTGGGTAGCCAAAAGAGCATCAGGAACCACACTGGGTCCGTCAGGAACTTGCCCGCGGCAAAGGCCCAGGCTTCCCGCCGCTGCACGACGGTGCCCCAGCCGACCGGCTCAATACGTTCGGGAGGATCGTGCTCGATCCATGCGAGCTCGGCCTCGCTGATCCGGCTCACTTCGCGCGGTGGCGCGTACCAGTACCACCATAGCGCCAGCAGGACGACGCCGAACAAGCCGGTGTAGATGAACGTTTCACGCCAGTTTAAGCCGAACACCTGCATGAAGAGCCACAGTGTCGGCGCGGTCAGGATCACGCCGATGGTCGTGGCGGAGTTGACCCAGCCGATCGCCAGCGCCCGTTCCTTTTGCGGGAACCAGATGCTGCTCGATTTTACGACCGCGGGGAAATGTCCCGCCTCGCCCACGCCCAGCACCACGCGCGAGGCCATGAACGCCGCGATCGACGAAGAGAAGCCATGCGCGACGTGGCCGACCGTCCAGATCACGATCGCGATGCTGTAACCGATCTTCGGCCCGAGCCGGTCGATCAGCCAGCCCATGATCAGGAACCCGAGCGCGTAAGCAGCCTGGAAGGCGAGGACGATGTTGCCGTAATCGTCCTCCGACCAGCCGAACTCCTGCTCCAGGTCGGGCTTGAGCAAGCCCAGCATCGTCCGGTCGATGTAATTGACGGTGGTCGCGAAGAACAGCAATGCTACGATCGTCCACCGATGCCGCCCAGCCCTGGCGACGATCGAGGCTGTGGTATCGGCAATATTTCCGGTCATGTCGCTTCGCCGTTCCTGGTGGTGGGTTGAAAGGCACGAATGGCGCAGCCAACGTGAAAATCCTCATCGAAGGAGGCTTCGGCAACCTGACCGACGGCGATCGGGTGGACGCCCGTCAATGCACCGGTCGAAATCCAGCAGCCCGGGCCAAGCCCATGGCCGCGCTCGGCGAGCAGATGGGCAAGGAACGCAACCGATCCGAACGGGCCGTCGAGCATATCGGCCGCGCAGCCTTCACCCGCGACCGCCCCGTCGATCCGCAGCGATACGGGTGCGCGCAAAAGATCACGTTCGCGCCAGTCGGGAATCGAGGGCCCCAGCACCAGTCCGTGGTTGTTGCCGAAATCGGAAGCGGTAACAGCCGGACCATTATCGTTGATCCCGACAAAGGGCGAACTGGCGATCTCCAGCCCGATCCGGACTTCTTGCACATAATCCGGAACTTGGCCCAATGTGACATTGCCCGGCACCGCCCGCGCGGTGCGGACGAGCAGTTCCGCCTCTACCGCCGCAAACCCCCGCAAGACCGGCATCGCTGGCAATCCACCGCTTGCTGCATCAACAATGGCATCAGCGAAGATCGGGCCGGCCAGCCGACTGGACCCGAAATGCAGTGCAGCATCCGCCGCCACCCGGCCGAGCTTCCATCCCGCAATCCGCGCCCCGCTCAATCCGATGGCGACGTCCTGGATGGCATAGGCTTCCGCCAGGCTCGTGGGCAGGCGACCAGGATAGGCATCCAGCACGGCATCCTGACTGCGAGCCATCACCAGCGCCCGCGCTATCTGCCCGTCATCATCCATCCGAATTCGTCACCCCAAGCCTCTCTTCATCAAGGACATGTGACATTTTGACACCGGTGTCAATATATTCCTGTCATCAGCCGTGCTCGGCGATCGTCCACATTGCGCTTGACCAAATTCACGGCTTTCGAGAGGACACCGCGATGCCCGCAGCAAAAACCGATCAGGGCGGCAAGCCGACCATCAACGACGTCGCCGCGCTGGCCGACTGCTCCAAGAAAACGGTCAGTCGGGTCATCAACGGCTCACCGGGGCTGAGCCCCGCAACCAAGGAACGGGTCGAGCAGGCAATCCGCGACTTGGGTTACGTTCCCAACCCGCAGGCGCGCGCGCTGGCATTCGGGCGCAATCTCGCGATCGCGCTGCTGCACGATAATCCCAACGCGCAAACCGTGCTCAACTTTGAGCGCGGGGTGCTTGATGCGATCCGGGCGAGCGATCTTGCGCTGATGGTGCGTCCGGTCGATCGCAACTCGCCCGATCTGCTCGGCGATATCGAGGGTTTTCTTCAGCGGCAGCGCCCTCTCGGGGTCATGCTGCTACCGCCGATCTCTGAACGTGACGACATTGCCGAACTGTGCCGCGCACTGGGGGTGCGATATGTCCGGGTCGGCTCGACCCTGCTCGACGATGGCGAACACTGCGTGGCTTCGATCGACTGGCAAGCGGTCGCACAGGCGTGCCAGGTGCTCATCGCCAATGGTCACCGCGCGATCGGCTTCGTACGGGGGCCGCACGGCTTCCGTTCTGCCGCCGAGCGCGAACTGGGATTCGACACCGCCATGAACCAGGCCGGGATCGAGGTTCCCGCGAACTACCGCGCGCAGGGCGACTATCGCTTTGAATCCGGGCGGATTGCGGGGCGCAGCCTGCTGTCGCTCTCGAACCCGCCGAGCGCGATCTTCGCCAGCAACGATGAAATGGCAGCCGGGGTCATGCACGCTGCGCTGGAACGCGGTCTGCGTATCCCGCAGGATCTGTCGTTGATCGGGTTCGACGACTCTCCCACGGCGCAACATCTCTATCCGTCGCTCACCACGGTGCGGTGGCCGATCAAGGACATGGGCGTGCTGGCCGCGGAGAAGCTGGTCGGCGAATACCTCGGCAAGCGCCGCTTTTCCGCCGACGTGCACGAACTGCAATCCGAACTGATACAGCGCGCATCGGTGGCGCAAGCCGCAAACTAGCCGGGCGGATGCGCGCTACCGCTGGACGTCGCGTCCTTCGCCCCAGAAGGCAGCGACTTCCGAACGCGTGAAATGGCAGGCATCTCCCGGCACCCCGTGCTTGAGCGCCGCAAGTGCAAGGCCGGCGCGCGCGGCGGCGGCGACGCCTTCGCCGCGCAGCCAACTATCAAGCACACCTGCCGCGAACGCATCACCCGTGCCGATACGATCAATGATCCCCTCGACCGCAATTTCCTCGGTCTGCGCCCCACCGTGCCGGCTGTCGACGCGGGCGGACAAAAGATGACGGTCGCTGTCGACAACGTGGCGCGCGGTCGAGGCGATCAGCGCCAATCGGGGGAATTCAGCAAGCGCACGCGCCACCGCGGCGGCGCGGCGATCTTCCCCCTCGCCCTTGAAATCCGCGCCGGTGACGAGCGCGATGTCTTGATGATTGCCGATCAGCACGTCGGCACAGCCGATCAACTCGGTCAACACCGGTGTCGGATCTACGCCGCGCGACGCCCACAGCTGCGCGCGGAAGTTTCCATCGAAGCACACCGGGATGCCGCGCAGGTTCGCCTGCCGCGCCAGTGCAAGGGCCAGGTCGGTCGGCCCGTCGCCCAGCGCGGGCGTGATCCCGGAAAGATGCAGCAGCGTGGCATCAGCCAGAACCGCGTCTGCGCTGAAATCCGTTGCTTTGGCCGTTGCGAAACTTGAGTCGGCACGGTCATAGACAATTCGCGACGGTCGGCGCCCTTGCCCCTGCTCAAGGAAATAGAGCCCCATCCGGCCGCTGCCAATCCGGACCTGGTCGGTCGCGATGCCGCGCGCGGCGATCTGCGCCACGGCCAACTGGCCAAGGGGGCTGTCGGGCAACGCGCTCACCAACCGGGTACGATGCCCCAGCCCGGTGAGCGCCGCCAGCACGTTTGCCTCCGCCCCGCCGACCTCGACATCGAACGATGCGGCCTGACGCATCAACCGGCGACCGGTGGGGGCGAGGCGCAGCAGGACCTCGCCCAACGCGACGACAACCCCCGAAGGCGCGGTCACCGTGCCAGCCAGCCGCCATCAACGGCGAGCACGTGGCCATTGACATAGTCCGACGCAGCCGAGGCAAGGAACACGGCCGCCCCTCCCATGTCGCCCGGGGTCGCCCACCGCCCAGCGGGGATCCGTTCCAGGATCGCGCGCGATCGGTCCGGATCAGCACGCAACTGCTCGGTATTGGCCGTCTCGACATAGCCGGGCGCAATCGCGTTCACATTGATGCCCTTGCCGGCCCATTCATTGGCCAGCAGCCGGGTGATCCCCGCGAGGCCGGACTTGGAAGCGGTATAGCTGGGCACCCGAATGCCGCCCTGGAAGCTGAGCATCGAGGCAATGTTGATAATCTTGCCCGAACCCCGCGCGATCATGTGGCGTCCTACCTGCTGGCACAGGAAGAAGGCGGACTTGAGATTGAGATCAACCACAGCGTCCCAATCCTCCTCGGTGAAATCGACCGCGTCGGCCCGGCGGATCGTGCCCGCGTTGTTGACGAGCACGTCGATCCGCCCGCTCGAAGCGAGCGCCGACTCGACCAGGGGCGCGATCGCCCGCGTCTCGGCAAGGTCGGCCGGGACGAATTCCGCTTCGCCCCCGTCCGCCGCAAGCCTTAACAGCGTTTCGTCGGGCGCGGTCCGCCCGGCCAGCACGAGCCGGGCACCCGCACCCGCGAGCGCCAGCGCAATGCCCTGTCCGATGCCCGTGTTCGCGCCGGTGACCAGCGCGACCTTGCCGCCAAGGTCGAAAGGTGATGCCATGATCGCGCCGCCCCTTACTTGAGTTGGCAGATGTCGAGGACGTTCATGTCAGTATAGTCGAGGTTCTCCCCGCCCATCGCCCAGATGAATGCGTACTTCCTGGTTCCAGAACCCATGTGAATCGACCAGGGCGGGCTGATCACCGCCTCCTCGTTGCCGATCACCAGATGGCGCATGCCGTCGGGTTCGCCCATGTAATGAAAAACGCGGTCGTTCTCGTCCGCCATGTCGAAGTAGAGGTAGATCTCGCTACGGCGGTCGTGAAGGTGTGGCGGCATGGTGTTCCACACGCTCCCTTCCTCCAGCACCGTGAGGCCAAGCAGCAACTGCGCGCTTTCGCAGACACCGGGAATCACCAACTGGTAGATCGTCCGCTGGTTCGAACTGGCGAGGTCGCCGCGTTCCAGCGGGTTAGCCTGCGCCAGCGTGACGTGCTTGAGGGGACAGACCTTGTGTGCGGGCAGTGAGGCGAGGTAGAAACGCGCGTCTTTCCCCTCGAACACCACCTCGGTCGATCCCATCGGGATATAGAGGCATTCCTTGTTCGCCAGTGCGAACCGCTCACCATCCACCGTGATCGCGCCATCGCCGCCGATGTTCACCGCCGCCATTTCGCGCCGTTCGAGGAAAGGTTTGCCCGCAGCGGAGGCGGGCTCGCTCTGTTCAGGCAGGCGAACACTCATGCCCGCTGGAACCACCCCGCCGATTACGAAGCGTTCGTTATGCGAATAGTTGAGCGTGATCTCGCCATCGCGGAACATTCCGCCGACCAGATAGCGGGCGCGCAGGTCATCATTCGACACGCTCTCCATCATGTCGGGATGGGTGGCGTGATAGGTCTTGGCAAACATCTTGGTTCCTTGGCTTTACCGGCGGGTTGCGGCGCGGCGGCGCTGTTCGAGTTGATGGTCGTAAAGCGATGGCACCGCGGTAACCGCAGTGCCCGTCATTTCCTGATAGGCGGTGGGAGCATAATCGATCGCGATCGTACGATTGGCATGCAGGCCGACGATCCGCGCACCCGGCCCCTCCAATCCGCTGGCGATTGTAACGGTGGCATCGGCGGGCACGCTGTCGGGCATGACGAGGGCGACGTTCCAGTGCGTGTTCATCAGGCCATGGCCAGGCTTCCAATACCCCGCGCCGCCGCCTTCCCACAGACGGTAGCGCCAGCCGCCATCCGTCTGGCGCGGCGCGACGTGCATCGTCAACCCGTCGAACAGGTTCTGGTGATTTGATCCGCTGTGCTGGTCGATGATCGCGTCGCGCAGGACGGTAGTCTGCCGGTAGACAGATCGGCTCGAGCGGGTGTTGACGCTGACCGGGTGAATGACCGGATTTTCGACGCGGAGGTTGTCGACCAGCACATTATGCACCGCGCCCACATGCACCGAGTAGTGCGCTTTATGCTCGCCCGTGGTCACGATATCGGAAATGGTCAGTGAACCGGCATTGTCGGTCAGCACGGCGCTGTCAGCATTGGCGATGACGAGATCGTGGATCCAGCCGTCGAACACCCCGGTCATGTAAATGCCGTTGTATCCCGCCTCCAGGTGATGGCCGAACCACGGGTTGTCGGGGAAGGTCAGCCGCATGTTTTGTATGCCGACATCCTCCAGGTGCCCCCACTGGGCGACCACGGCAGGCTGGTCGGCCGAGACCGCGTGCAGCAGCGGATCACCCAATGTCACACGGTTACCCCGGATCGCGATGATGCGCGTGGGCTGCGCGACCACCGGACGATTTGGAAAAGTCCAATGATGCGACCCTATCGCCAGCTTTCGGGAATTTTCGGTTTGCGCCGAATTCCAAGGCTCCAGGTCGCCGTAGAGGGAGTGCAGGATGGCGCTATCCGGCCCATCCACCGAAAACCACTGAACCTGCACCACCTGGCCGACCCGCAGCTTGCTGGCGTCGGCAACGGCCAGCACGGTATCGAACTGGCGTCCGCCGCGCGCCTCTGCCAGCACTGGGTCGCGCCGATCCTTGCTACCGTCATAGGATACCGGACGCGTCCCCTCGGGCCCGACGAACAGCATGCCGCCGGCCCAGCTATACTCGCTGAACAGGAAGCGAATGTTCTGGTCGGGCTGGACCTCGTACTTGTCCTCGCGGAGCAGGTACTCACGCAATTCCGCCTGGCGGGCTGGATCGTCGACGATGTTTAACGGGCGCGGGAAGAAAAGCTCGGTCCCGCCCTCGGCCGAGCCGGCTCCGGCCAGCGTCAAATTGCTGCGGGTAAGCGGGATTACTTCGCCGATCTGGACTCGCCCCGCGGGCAGGCGGACAATCACCCGACCTTCGATCGCATTCGCGGCAGCGAGCGCGGCCAACAGTGCCTTTGCATCGTCCTTGCCGTCATCGGGGATCACGCCGTGGGCAGTCGCCTCGATCACCGTGCCTTGATCCATCGGGATCGCTGCGAGGCCGAACCCGTAACCGGCATAACTATAGTCGGGAAGCGGATTTTGCGCGCGGGTCTGCCGGTCTCCCAGGATATCTGGCCGCCCGCCCTGCTGGGCGAGCACTTGCGTAGCAGCGAACGATAGCGCCAGGGCGACCATGCTGCTCGCAATTGCCGATGTGCGGGCCATGATCCTATTCCTCTTCGCTCGTTGCGGGCATCTGGGTCGATAGCCAATCCGTTACCGCGCTTTCGCCCGGCGATAGCCCGTTTGCGGCGGCCTCATAGCTGGGTTCGGCATAGCCCCACGCGGCGAGGCGCAAAGGTCGGGCCATCTGCATCCTGAGCGCTGGCGTGGCGACACCCCGGGTCAATGCCTGTTCGGGATGGCGCCAGCTGCCGGGCTGGGCGGCAAAGGGCGTGTGAAATGCCAATGCTTGCTCCAGACCGACGCCGTTCGCGCCGCGCGCGCGCCATAAGTCGCGGCCAACACATTCGGCGAGACCGGCGACCTGCGCGGCGGCCTCGAGCGCGAAGAAGCTGTAATGAAGGCTGCGTGTGCGCTTGTGTTCCGCGGGGAGCCCACCATCGGCGCCGAACTGAATGTCGATCCGCCGCGCGGGCCATTCGGTCGCGACATGCCGCGCGACCGGTTCAAGCCGCGCGAACAGCGCGAACTGCATCAGCAGCGCATCGAAATAGAGGCCGTGATTGTTACTCTTGGATCTTTCTGTCCGGCCAATAGGGCTTGTGGCGAGCCACTGCACCATTTGCCCAAACCACGCTTCGAGACCAGCCTGTTCCTCGGGTGCAAGCACTTCGGCAGTGCCGACCAAGCCTATCGCTTCAACAACTGGTTGCAGGGCACGCAGTTCGATAACCCCTTCGGCCCGTCCGCTGCTGCGCCCGGGAACGGCCTGGCCATAGTTGAGGTTGGGGTTCATTCGCGTCGTCGGGTCCAAAAACCACGTCCGCAGCAATGCGGCCGCATGAGCGGCGTATCGGCGGTCACCCAGTACGTGCCAGCCGATCGCCAGATCGGTCACGTCGTTCGCGAATTTGCCGATGCGATCCTTGTCGAAAGTGTTGTCGCGACTTTCGGGGTTCACCTTCCCGTCGCGCCGCTCGTAAGGCAAACCGCCCCGCTTGCCCGGACTCGGCCACCAGTAGGGGCCGATTGAATAATAGTCGTTGCGCGAACCGCCGGCTGGCAAGGCGGTCTTGTGCGTCACGCTGTGAGGCCCGCGCGCCAGGGCGGCATCGGCTTTCTTGCGCAGCGCCTGCGCAAAATCCGGATCGGCCTGCGCCCGCGCTCGCGCCTGGGCGAGCCATTCGGCTCGCCACAGGAACGTGCGTGGGGCACCTTCGGCATTTGCATAGCCGTTCTCGCCCCGGCACACCGCGCGGCCCGGGGCAGCGACGAATTCCTGCGCCGCGACTGGCGCCGCCGCGAGAAGCGCGACGCCGATCAGCAAACGGGGAAATTGCGCGACCATCCTGCCAGTTCCTCTCGGCTCAGAAGCGGAACCGGACACCGGCCTGATAGCGCGTGCCAACATAGCTGATTTCACTGATCGCGCCCGGCACCGGCCGCTCGAGGTATTGCGGCTCGTTGAGAATGTTCAGCGCATCAAGGCGCAACTGGATGTTGTTGGTGACGCGGAAAGTCACGTTGGCATCCAGGCTCTCGTTTGGCTGGGCGAAGCGATTGGCGTTGAGTTCAAACGGCTTCAGATAGCGCGAACGGTATTTGTATAGCAGCCGTAGCGATATCGGCCCTTGCTCGTAATAGGCAGTGGCGTTGAGCGTATGCTTGGACAGCCCGATGATGCTGGCCGGTTCGGTGAACAGCGCCAGCGGGAAGGCGGGATCAACCGCGCTGGGATCGGGGTATTCGAAATTGGTGTCGGCATAGCTGTAGCCACCGATGAAGCCGAGGCCATCAAATGGCGCAGGGAGATACGTCATCGCGTGGTTGATGGTGAGTTCCAGGCCCCAGAGGTCGCGTTTGGTATTGTCGTTGGTCTGCTGCGCGACCGGCACGGTCACCGGAACACCATCGATGATGAAGGTTTCCTGGACACTGCTGGCATCCGCCGGGACGATCCCGGCCTGCAACTGCTTGTAGAACAGGGCCAGGGTGATCGCGTTGTCGTCGTCGGCATAATACTCGAACGACAGGTCGCCGTTCCAGCTCATCAACGGTTCCAGGCGCGGATTGCCGCCAGTGACGCCTGAGATGGCGTCGGCAATGGTCTGGTTGTTGGTTGCATCGATCGAAATCTCGCGGCCCGCCCGCATGTCCTCGATATTGGGGCGGGACAGGGCACGATAGATCGCGCCACGCACGAGGAACTGGTCGCTGACCAGATACTTGACGTTCAGGCTGGGCAGGAAGCTCCAGAAATCGTTTTTGATCGTGACTTCGTCGAACTCGCCAGTCGGCGTCAGGATGACATTGCCGGCGACCACGCTTGCCGTGAACGCCCCCCGCAAACCTTCCGAACGCACGTTGGTGTTGAGCACCCGCACGCCGATATTGCCGCCGAAGCGATCGTCCTCGGTGCCGAAGTTGACCATGCCGTAACCGGCCATGATCTTCTCGGTCACGTCGATATCGCTGACGCTGCGCGGGTCGGTCGCCGGGCCAGTGTCATCGGATCCGCGCAGGGTCGAGAACATGCATAGCGGATTGAAGGCGGCCCAAGACGTTACGTTGGTTGTGCCATCGCGGAAGAATTCGGGATCGCGGAATTCCATCCGGCATGCCTGGTTGACCGCCGCCTCGGTCGCATTGTCAAACGCCTCGACCCGGTTGAGATTATCGAGATCAGCGACGCGTGAATGGTTGGAAAAGCGCAGGCCGCCCTGGATTGACCGAATGAACCCGCTTTCAACGAAGGCCTCGCCATCCAGCCGCACGGCGAAGATTTCGTCAAGGCGGCTCTCGCTGTCGCGCCGAGCATAGGCCGCGTCCGTGAACAGGCCATGGTCGGTGATGTCGAACGCGTTGCCGTTCGCCAGCGTGGGGAAGGTCAGCACCGGTTCGCCGCTCGACTTGTCGATCGAATAGGGCACACGTCCGCTGGTGAAGTTCACCGTGCTGCCGTTGACCGTGAACGCCCGGTTGCCCTCGGTCCGCAAGCGCGTGCTGCGATCGAACTGGTCGCGCTGCGTGCGCGAATAAGAGACATCGACCCCGACGCGCGCGGCATCATCGGTCCACTCTACTGCCAGGCCGCCGCCATAATAATCCTCGTCGCGGTCGCGGATGCGCGTCTGCGATTCGAGGCGGCTATTCGCGGTGAAGCCGATCAAAGCGCCATTGTCAGCGATCGAACTTGGAATGATCCCGCGCGTTCCCTCCGCAATAACGAAGTCGGTCCGATCTTCCAGCCAGTTGCGGTTGGAATACTGCAGATCGAGATTGATATCGAGTTCGGGGCGCGGCTGGTACTGCAGCGTCCCCATCACCGCCTCGCGGGTGAGGCGGTTGTTCATCTGCCGCCACAGATAGTTGTTGGCCACGAAATAGACCGGCTGGTTCGCATTTGGCACGCCGCCGGTCGCGGCAACCGAGCAGTTCGTTCCGGAATTTGCGGTAGGTGCCGTGGTGTTGCACGGCCGCACGCTGGAGCTTTCGGTATAGAAATCCTCCGCCGCCGCTTCGTCGCCACGCGAATAACCCAGCGAGAAGCCCATTTCGCCGTCGCCGACCGCGAACTGCTGCACAACACTCCCCGCGACCCGGTAGCCAAGCCCGTCCCGCCCATCGATCTTATCGTCGTAGGGCTCGTAGATGCCGCGCGCATCGAGCTGGATGCGGCTGCGACCGAAATCGAGCGGGCGCAGCGTACGTAGCTCGACCACGCCCGACGTGCCGCCCTCGATCAGCTCCGCATTCTGCGATTTGTAAACCAGGACGCCATTGACGAGCTCTGACGGAAACTGCTGGAATGAAACCGCTCGGTCGCCTGACCCGCTCGTAACCTCGCGCCCATTGAGCGTCGAGAAACCCAGGAAAGGCCCAAGGCCTCGCACCGAGATTTCCGATGCGCTGCCCTTGAAGCGATCGGCGGTGACGCCCACGATCCGTTCAAGCGTTTCCCCGACCGACTGGTCTGGCAAAGCGCCGATCTCGTCACTGATGAGCGCGTCGACGATGACGTCGGCCCGGCGCTTTTCTTCTAGCGAACTGCGCTGGGTGGCGCGAATGCCTTCAACGACGATCACATCGTCGGAAGCATCTTCCGGATTTTCCGCCGCCTCGGGCTGCGCCGCCGGATCTTGGGCCCGCGCCACGTCGGGTCGCGCCAGTGCCGTCAGCGCTACTCCGGCCATCAAGCACCAGGTCGCGGCTCGCGCGGATTTCATCGCCATGTTTCTCTCCCATACGAACGCGGCGCCGTCTTCGCGCGCTGCGAACCGTCCAGACGACAATGGCCGATGTCTGACACCGGTGTCAAGGAGCTATTTCCGCTAGATGCCGGTGTGGAAATACGCCCAAACCGCAACGTTTGAAGAAAGATGGAGGCAATATCTGCGGGGTTCGGCCGCTCAATGCAGTCCGATCAGTGTAACCGGTGTCGCGTCGAGGTCACGCGGACACGGCAATTCTGACGCCCACGCGACAGTGTGCGCGTTTTCTCTTGAAATCAGCGCCTTGACTCGTCGGCTTGGTCAGCGTGCGCCAAACAGGCGCGCGATCAGGCCGGGACGCTCCATCGGCATGATCGGGCCGTGAATGTGACGTCGCATGGTGGCATCACAATACGGTCGCGGCTCCACCCACCGATCCGGACGGCTCGAACGGAAGGTTGCGCTAGACATGACCGATACCTCCTATGTCGGCGGCACGGCATGCACCGCCTGTCGATAGAAATGCACGGGTCGCCGTAACCGTTCCTGAACGGTTCAAGCCTATTGCAGCGCCGTGCGACAATGAAACGGATCGGGCCCCAAGCGTTCGGCTTGCACATATAAAAATATCTTTATATGTGTGTCGAAATGCGGATTGACGCGATCATGCGGGCGCTTGCCGACCCCACCAGGCTGCGTATCATGCGGCTGCTGTCCGCCATGGAATTGGCGGTGGGTGAACTTGCGCAGGTGTTGGGGCAGAGTCAGCCGCGTGTCTCGCGCCACGTCGGCATTTTGTGCGATGCGGGTCTGGCAGAGAGGCACCGCGAAGGAAGTTGGGTATTCTTGCGATCGAGCGTGGGCCGTGAACGCGGCAGCCCGGTGGGTGAGGCGGTCGCCCGGCTGCTCGCCACCGCCGAGCGCGAGGACGGCGATTTTGGCCTCGCTTGCGCCGAGGATCGCCGCCAGCTTGCCGCGATTCGCGCTGCGCGCGAGTCGGGCGCGGAAGCCTATTTCGCGCGCCATGCCGAAGAGTGGGACGAACTACGCAAGCTCCACAGCGCCGACGCGCTCGTCGAGCACCGGCTCGCCAACGCGCTTGGTGAAGCGCCGTTGGGCGACGTGCTCGATATCGGCACCGGCACCGGGCGCATGGCCGAGTTGTTCGCGGATCGCGCGAACCGGATCGTCGCCCTCGACAAGAGCCTCGACATGTTGCGCGTCGCGCGGGCCAAATTGCAGAATCTTGACGCCGGTTGTGTGGAACTGGTTCAGGGCGATTTCGCCGCCCTGCCGTTTGCCGCGCATTCATTCGACACCGTGCTGCTGCACCAGGTGCTGCATTTCGCGCAGGACCCCACGGCTGCGCTGGCCGAGGCGGCGCGGGTCACCCGGCCCGGCGGTCGGATCGCGATCGTCGACTTCGCCGCGCACGAGCGCGAGGAGCTGCGCGATCGCCACGCCCACGCGCGGCTCGGCTTCACCGACGGGGCGCTCGACACGCTGCTGACCGAAGCGGGCTATGACCCGGCCCCGCCGATCGCGCTCGATGAGGGCGAACTGGTGGTCAAGATCTGGCTCGGCACGCGCCGGCCCGCCTCCGAAATCCAATCCCGAAAGGCCGTTCGATGAGCCCGACGCTCGACCAGATGCACGAGGCGCGGCGCGCCCTCGAGACCCCGCTGTTTTCCGGTCTGCCCGGTGATATCGAAGCAAGTTTCGAGTTCTTCCCGCCCAAGAGCGAGAAGATGGAGGCGCAGCTGTGGGACGCGGTGCAGGAACTCGCCCCACTCGCCCCGCGCTTTGTTTCCGTCACGTATGGTGCGGGCGGTTCCA
Organism: uncultured Erythrobacter sp.; assembly: GCA_964516135.1. Classification (GTDB taxonomy): domain Bacteria; phylum Pseudomonadota; class Alphaproteobacteria; order Sphingomonadales; family Sphingomonadaceae; genus 34-65-8. The sequence goes on from CAZEWN010000008.1 coordinate 35,363, forward strand.
CGCGGGAGCGGACCCACGGCACGGTCGCCCGGATTATCCGCGAGGCGCGCATTCCGGCGGCGGCGCACCTCACCTGCGTCGATGCGACCAAAGCCGAAATCCGCGAGGTTGCCGAACAGTACTGGGACGCGGGCGTGCGCCACATCGTCGCGCTGCGCGGCGATGCGGGCGAGCCCGGCGCGCCGTTCACGCCGCACCCTGATGGCTACGCCAATGCCGCCGAGCTGGTCGTCGGCCTGAAGGAAATCGCCGACTTCGAAATCTCGGTTGCGGCCTATCCTGAAACGCATCCCGATGCGAGCTGTCCTCAGGCCGATCTCGATAACCTGAAACGCAAGCTCGACGCGGGGGCCACTCGCGCAATCACGCAGTTCTTCTTTGCGCCTGAAACCTTTTTCCGGTTCCGTGACGCGGCAGGGAGCGCAGGCATCACCGCCCCGATTGTGCCGGGAATTCTCCCGGTCACGAACGTCGCCCAGGCCCGCAAGTTTGCCGGTGCCTGTGGCGCGGAAATCCCGCAATGGATGGACGGCCTGTTCGAAGGGCTGGACCAGCGCCCCGCCGCGCGCCAGCTTGTTGCCGCCACGGTGGCCGCGGAATTGTGTCGCCGCCTTTATGCCGGCGGCGCGCGCCAGTTCCACTTCTACACCCTCAACCGGGCCGATCTCGCCTACGCGATCTGCCACATGCTCGGCATGCGCCCCAAGGAGACCGGCCGATGAGCGCCCGTGACAAGCTGCTGGCCGAAGCGGCCCGGCGGATCCTGATCAAGGACGGCCCCTATGGTACAGCGATCCAGAATGCGAAGCTGGCGGCGGAGGACTATGCGGGCGATACCGGCCTCGCGCACGACCAGAAGGGCAACAACGACCTCGTCAACCTGACCCAGCCGCGGGTGATCCGCGCGATCTGCGACCAGTACATTGCGGCGGGCGCGACCGTGCTCGCCACCAACACCTTCAACGCCAACCGGATCAGCCAGGCCGATTACGGTGCGGAACATCTGGTGCGCGAAATCAACATCGCCGCCGCGCACGTGATCCGCGCCGCCGTCGACGAAGCGACTGCAAAAGACGGCCTGACCCGGTTCGTGTGCGGTGCGATGGGACCGACCAATAAGACCCTGTCGCTCAGCCCAAATGTCGAGGACCCGGGCTATCGCGAAGTGACTTTCGACGAAGTGGTCGCGGTCTATCGCGAACAGGCGGCCGCGCTGGTCGAGGGCGGGTGCGATTTCGTGCTGATCGAGACGGTTTTCGATACCCTCAACTGCAAGGCCGCGGTGATGGCGGTGAAGCAGCTGGAGCGGGAGTTGGGGCACGAGGTGCCGCTGATGATCTCGCTCACGTTGACCGATCTGTCCGGCCGCAACCTGTCGGGCCACACGGTCGAGGCGTTCTGGCACGCCGTGCGCCACGCGAAGCCGGTAACGATCGGGCTGAACTGCTCGTTCGGCGCCGACCAGCTGCGTCCGCACGTTCAGGTCCTGTCGGACCAGGCGGACACGCTGCTGATGGCCTATCCCAATGCGGGGCTGCCCAACGAACTGGGCGAATACGACGAATTGCCCGAAACCACTGCGTCGTTGGTGCGCCAGTGGGCCGAGGGTGGACGGGTCAACATCCTGGGCGGCTGCTGCGGCAACACGCCCGCGCACATCGCGGCGATGGCCCGCGCGGTCGACGGCATTGCGCCGCGCCAAGTGCCGACGATCGCGCCCGCGATGCGTCTGGCTGGACTTGAACCCTTTATCCTGGCGGCCTGATGACCGAACAATCCACTGCCCGCGCTGCTTCGGCGAATTTCGTCAATATCGGCGAGCGCACCAACGTCACTGGCTCAGCCGCGTTCAAGAAACTCATCATGGCGGGCGACTATGCCGCCGCGGTCGAGGTTGCGCGCCAGCAGGTCGAAAACGGCGCGCAGGTGATCGACGTCAACATGGACGAAGGTCTGCTCGACGCCGTGGTGGCGATGGAGACTTTCCTCAAGCTGATCGCGGCCGAACCCGATATCGCCCGCGTCCCGGTCATGATCGACAGTTCCAAGTGGGAAGTGATCGAGGCCGGGCTGAAATGCGTCAGCGGGAAGCCGATCGTCAATTCGATCAGCATGAAGGAAGGCGAGGAACCGTTCCTCGATCATGCGCGGCTGTGCATGGATTACGGCGCTGCGGTCGTGGTCATGGCGTTCGACACGGTCGGGCAGGCGGACACGAAGGAGCGCAAGGTCGAAATCTGCTCTCGCGCCTACGACCTGCTCACCGGCATCGGTTTCCCGGCCGAGGATATCATCTTCGATCCCAACGTGTTCGCGGTGGCGACGGGGATCGAGGAGCACGACCGCTATGGCCTCGACTTCACCGAGGCAGTGCGCGAGATCAAGGAACGCTGCCCTCACGCGCGCACCAGCGGCGGGCTATCGAACCTGAGCTTCAGCTTCCGCGGTAACGAGACAGTGCGCCGTGCGATGCATTCGGTGTTCCTCTATCACGCGATTCCCGCGGGCCTCGACATGGCCATCGTCAATGCGGGGCAGCTCGACGTCTACGACCAGATCGACCCCGCGCTGCGCGAGGCGTGCGAGGACGTGATCCTGATGCGCCGCGCGGATGCGACCGAACGGCTGATCGCGCTCGCCGAAAGCTACAAGGGCAGCGATCCGCGCGCCGAGAAGGAAGCCGCCGAATGGCGCGGCTGGCCGGTTGCCAAGCGGATCGAGCACGCGCTGGTCAAGGGCATCGACGCGCACGTGGTCGAGGATACCGAGGAAGCGCGTCAGCAGTTCGCACGGCCCATCGAGGTCATCGAAGGACCGCTGATGGACGGGATGAACGTGGTCGGCGACCTGTTCGGTTCGGGCAAGATGTTCCTGCCCCAGGTGGTGAAATCTGCTCGCGTGATGAAGAAAGCGGTCGCACACCTCATCCCCTTCATCGAGGCCGAGAAAGCCGCGAGCGGCCTCGCCGACCAATCCAAGGGCAAGATCGTCATGGCCACCGTCAAGGGCGACGTGCACGATATCGGCAAGAACATCGTCGGCGTCGTGCTGCAGTGCAATGGCTACGAGGTCATCGATCTCGGCGTGATGGTGCCGTGGCAGAAAATCCTCGAGGCGGCGAACGAGAACGGCGCCGACATGATCGGGCTGTCGGGCCTCATCACGCCCTCGCTCGACGAGATGGTCACCGTGGCGGAGGAAATGCGCGCCGCGAACATGACCATGCCGCTGCTGATCGGCGGCGCGACGACCAGCAAGGTGCACACTGCATTGCGGATCGACCCCGCCTATCCCGGGCCGGTCGTCCACGTGCTCGACGCGAGCCGCGCGGTGGGCGTTGCCAGCCGTTTGCTATCCGATACCCAGCGCGACGAGTTCGTCGACACCACCGCCGACGAGTATCAGAAGGTTCGCGAGGCGCGCGAGGGCAAGACGCCCAGCGTGCTCCTGACCCTCGAGGAAGCGCGGGCGAATTTCTACGACGCGTTCCTCAGCGACAAGCCCGCGCCGCCGCTGCAGCCGGGCGTGCACGCGTTCCCGGACTGGGAGCTGGCAGACCTGCGCGAATACATCGACTGGACCCCGTTCTTCCGCGCGTGGGAACTGCATGGGAACTACCCGGCAATCCTGACCGACGAGGTGGTCGGCGACACCGCACGCACGCTGAAGGCGGATGCCGATGCCATGCTCGACCGGATCGTTTCCGAAAAGTGGCTGACCGCGAAGGGCGTCGCCGGGTTGTGGCCCTGCGCCCGCGACGGCGACGACGTGACCGTCCACCTGGTCGAGGAGGAGCGCCATGTCCTCCTCCCCTTCTTGCGCCAGCAGGTGAAGAAATCGCGCGATCGGGCCAATATGTGCCTCGCCGATTTCATCGACCCCGCGGGTGACTGGATCGGCGGATTCGCGGTCGGCATCCACGGGATCGAGCCGTTTTCCGAGCGTTTCCGCGCCGACAAGGACGATTATTCGGACATCCTGCTAAAGGCGCTGGCCGACCGGCTTGCCGAAGCCTTTGCCGAGCGGCTGCATCACCACGTGCGTACGGAGCTATGGGGTTACGCCCCCGGTGAACAGCTGACCAACGAGGCGCTGATCAAGGAGGAATATCGCGGCATCCGCCCGGCGCCTGGCTATCCCGCCTGCCCCGATCACAGCCTCAAGACGACCCTGTTCGACCTGCTCGATGCGCCAGCGCACACCGGCCTGACGCTGACCGAAAGCTTCGCGATGTTCCCGACCGCTGCGGTCAGCGGGTTCTACTTCGGCCACCCCGAAAGCCAGTATTTCGGCGTGGCCCGGATCGGCCGCGACCAAGTCGAGGACTACGCCGCCCGTCGCGGGATTTCGGTCGAGCAGGCCGAGCGGTGGCTGCGGCCCAACCTGGATTAGCTCTCCGCGTCGATCCGCTCGCCCAGCCGCTTCAGCAGGGGCGTCACCATCGGAATCGTCAGCATCGTGCTTGCCACGGCCATCAGCAGCAGGGCGGTGAAGGCAGTGTTGGTTATCACCTGCTTGTCGAGCAGGATGTTGGCGAAGATGATCATGATCAGCGCCTTGGTCTGCAGCAGCCAGCCGATCAGGCGCGCCTCGTCGCGGCTCCAGCCCAGAATCCGCCCGGCAATCCGCGCAGCCAGCAGCTTACCCGCGACCGCCGCCGCGAGCAGCAGCCCGGCGGCCGCGAAAACCGCCAGCCCGCCGGTTTCCCATTGTGTCCGGAGCCCGGTCGACAAGAAGAACACCGGCATGATCGTCAGCAGCACGACATTGCGGAACCGGTCCATCGCCTCTTCGCCGAACCAGCGCGCCTCCAGCACCGCGCCCGCCAGGAAAGCGCCGACCATGTAGTGCAGGCCCGCCCAGTCGGCAGCGAGGCCACATGCGGCTAACCAGATCAGCCCCACCGCCCAGCGGTCGCGATCCTCCAGCCGGTGCATCAGTCGCCGCATGACCCAGGCAGCCAGGGTGAACGCGACGAGGAACACGCCCTGCCGCCCGATCCGTTCCCAGTCGAGCAGGATCAGCGCCAGAACGCCCCAGATCGCAATGTCGTCGAGGCTGGCATAGCGCAGCACCCGCTGCCCGAGCGGACGGCGCAGGATGTCCAGCTTTTCCATGAACAGGATCAGGATCGGCAGCGCGGTCACAGCGCAGGCCATGCCCAGGCCCAGCACGACCTGCCAGCTCGCGCCCAGCGGCCCCTGCCAGCCCGGCCACTGGAGCAATACAAGCGCCGCGCCCGCGCCCATCAGCAACGGTACACCGAGGGCAAGGCCCGCCGTGATGCCGGTTTCGCCGCGATGCCTCCACGCACGGGTCAGGTCCAGTTCCACACCCGCGATCCATACGAACAGCATGACGGCCCACCACGCGACCCCGTTCAAGGCTGTAATGACGTCGGGTTGAAAGACGAAGGCGTAGTAATCGGGAAACGCAGCGCCCAGCACGCCCGGGCCGAGCAGGATGCCGCCGACAATCTGGACCACGACCAGCGGTGCCCAGTAATCCGTCCTGAACACGCGCCAGACCAACCAGGGCACCGCGAAGATGATCAGCAATGCGATCAGATAGATTTCGGTTATCGTCACCGTCTCCCCCGAGACGATAGCGCTACAGTCGAATAGGGGCCCTGCAAACGGCGACAGGGCAGTTGTTCGCCAGAAAAGCGCGTCCTTTTCCGCTTCGGTGATTGACCCGCGCGGCGGATTGGGCAATCGCCACGCCGTCGCCGGAAGCGATTCCGGTCTCGCTGCGGGAGAGTTCCCTTGCTCGCAAGGGACGCCGAAGGAGCAACCGCCCCGGAATCTCTCAGGCCCACGGACCGTGGCGAGGCATTGCGACACTCTGGAAAGCGCCTCCGCACCGTTCGGGGGCCACCGAAGGGGTAAGCCCTGCGATGCGGGGCCAAGCTCTCAGGTAAACCCGACAGAGGGGGCATGGCACAAGGCGCTCCGCCGGGGCGTCGCCATGCGTTCGGGAGCCGAGATGAGCGACGAAGACCTGTCTGAAACGACCGACCTGCTGCCGCTCGATGCCTGGCATCGGGCGCGGGGCGCGCGCATGGTACCGTTCGCGGGCTATGAAATGCCGATCCAGTATGAAGGCATCGTCGCCGAGCACGAGTGGACCCGCAATCACGCCGGTCTGTTCGACGTCAGCCATATGGGCCAGTTGCTGCTTTCGGGCGATGGGCTGGACGCGGCGGTCGAGGCGCTGTTGCCCATTGACCTGGCGACCCTGAAAGTGGGGCAGCAGCGTTACTCGTTGCTGCTGAATGAGAACGGCGGCGTCCTGGACGACCTGATGGTTTCGCGCTGGCCCGATACGCTGTACCTCGTCGTCAACGGGGCGACGAAGTGGGATGACATTGCTCATCTACGCGAACACCTGGCCGACGAAATCACGCTCCAGCATCTCGATGAACAGGCGCTGCTGGCGCTGCAGGGGCCGGAAGCGGCTGTGGCTTTGGCCCGCCATGCCAAGGGCGAACAGCCGCTGGGTGCGCTGACTTTCATGAAGTTCGGCCGGTTCACCGTTGGCGGGCACGATGTCACGATCGCACGCGCGGGCTACACCGGCGAGGATGGGTTCGAGATTTCCCTGCCCGCTGATGCCGCCGAGGAAATCGCCACCCTGCTTTGCGCCGAACCGGAGGTAAAGCCGATCGGCCTGGGCGCGCGTGACAGCTTGCGGCTGGAGGCTGGACTGCCGCTCTATGGTCACGACCTCTCGCCCGAAACCAGCCCGGTCGAAGCGGGGCTGATCTTCGGAATTAACAAGCGCCGCCGCAGTGAAGGTGGTTATCCAGGTGCCGAGCGGATCAACCGTGAAATAGCCGAAGGCACCGCGCGCAAATGGGTTGGCCTCAGCCTCGACGGACGGCTGCCCGCGCGTGAAGGCGCGACTGTGCATGTCGGCGACGCTGAGGTCGGCACGGTCACCAGCGGCGGCTTTTCGCCTACACTCGGCCACCCGATCGCGGTCGCTTATGTGGCGAGCGAACATGCCGCCCAAGGCACTGCGCTGGAAATCGAGGTGCGGGGTAAGCGCCTGCCCGCGCGCGTCGTGCCCACGCCTTTCGTACCCCACAACTACTACCGCGGAGACAAGTGATGGCCCGATATTTCACCGACGAGCATGAATGGATCGACGTCGATGGCGATGTCGCCACCGTCGGCATCACCGATTATGCGCAGGGCCAGCTTGGCGACATCGTGTTCGTCGAACTGCCGCAGCCCGGCACCCAGGTTGAGAAAGGCAGGGACGCGGCCGTGGTCGAAAGCGTCAAGGCGGCGAGCGACGTATACGCGCCGATTACGGGCGAGGTGACGGAGGGCAACGAGGCGCTCGAAGGCGACCCCGCACTCGTGAATACCGCGCCCGAGAGCGACGGATGGTTCTTCAAGATGACCATCGCCAACCAGGCCGAGCTGGAAGGGCTGATGGACGCGGCCGCGTACCAGAGCTTCTGCGACTCGCTCTGATCGTTACCCCAGCGCAAGCTGGGGTCGCTGACCACCTGGTCGGACTTTGCTGCACCCGATCCCAGCTTTCGCTGGGATGACGAGAGGTTCCAATGCGCTATCTCCCCCTGACTGATTCCGATCGTGGTGAAATGCTGGCAAAAGTCGGCGCCGGTTCGATCGACGACCTGTTTGTCGACGTGCCGCCAGAAGCCCGCCTCGCCGGCCCCATTCAGGGCCTGCCGCTGCACCAGAGCGAGATGGCGGTGGAGCGGCACATGCGGCGGCTCAGCAAGAAGAACCTGGCCGCGGCAGACGCGCCGTTCTTCTGCGGCGCGGGGGCATATCGCCATCATGTACCCGCGACTGTCGACCACATCATCCAGCGCGGTGAGTTCCTGACCGCCTACACGCCGTACCAGCCGGAAATCGCGCAGGGCACACTGCAAATGCTGTTCGAGTTCCAGACGCAGGTCGCGCGGCTTTATGGCTGCGCGGTCGCCAATGCTTCGATGTACGACGGCTCGACCGCGTGCTGGGAAGCGGTGGCGATGGCGGGGCGCGTGACGCGGAGGAATCGCGTGGTCCTGTCAGGCGCGCTCCATCCCCACTATGCTGAAGTCGTGCGGACGATGGCCAAGTTCACCGACGACGAAATCGCCGATGCGTTGCCCGCGATGCAAGCCGTACCCGATAACGCCGGGTTGATCGCGCGGATCGACGACCGGACGAGTTGCGTGGTCGTCCAATATCCCGACATCCTCGGGCGCATCCCCGACCTGGCTGAAATTGCGGAAGCCGCGCATGCCGCGGGTGCGCTATTGATCGCGGTCAATACCGAACCGGTCGCGCTGGGGGCGATCAAGAGCCCGGGCGAGCTCGGCGCTGACATCGTTGTGGGCGAGGGTCAATCCATTGGCGTCGGCCTCCAGTTTGGCGGGCCGTACCTTGGCCTGTTCGCGGTGCGCGATGCCAGGCATGTGCGCCAGATGCCCGGGCGGCTTTGCGGCGAGACACAGGATGCCGAGGGCAAGCGCGGCTTCGTGTTGACGCTCTCGACCCGCGAGCAGCACATCCGTCGCGAGAAGGCGACCAGCAACATCTGCACCAACTCGGGCCTCTGCGCGCTGGCGTTCAGCGTTCACATGACCCTACTGGGCGAGGAAGGGCTGCGACGCCTTGCCGCGGTCAACCACGCGCTGGCGCAGAAGGCTGCGGAGCGGCTCGCCAAGGTGCCGGGGGTGAGCGTGCTGAACGACACGTTCTTCAACGAATTCACCCTGCGGCTCGGCACCGATGCGCGGGCCGTGGTGCGGGCGCTGGCCGACAAGGGCATCCTCGCGGGCGTTTCGCTCGGGCGGCTCTATCCCCATGCAGACGCGCTGGCTGACGGATTGCTGGTCGCAGTGACCGAGACGACCGGCGAGGATGACATCGAAACCCTTGCCGCCGCGCTCGAGGAGGTACTGGCATGAACGCGCCCAACAAATCCGGGTGGAAGCCCGAAATGACCGCCGGCGAGGACGGGATGCATTCCGGCCCCGCGACCGTGACCGGCAACCGCGCGTTGATGCTGGAAGAACCGCTGATCTTCGAGATCGGCACGACCACCACCACAGGCGTCGACCTGCCCCAGGTCGATACGGCTGGCCCCAGCCGCCTCGGCAGCTTCGCACGGGCGACCCCGATCGGCCTCGCAGGTTTGTCGGAGCCTGAAACGGTCCGCCACTACACCCGCCTCAGCCGCCAGAACTACGCCATCGACCTCGGGCTGTTTCCGCTGGGCAGTTGCACGATGAAGCACAACCCGCGCCTAAACGAGAAGGTCGCGCGAATGCCCGGCTTCGCCGATGTTCACCCGCTCCAGCCGGTTTCGACCGTTCGCGGCGCGCTTGAGGTGATCAACGAGCTTGCTTTCTGGCTAATCGACCTCACTGGCATGCATGGCGTCGCCATGAGTCCCAAGGCGGGCGCGCACGGCGAGCTGTGCGGCATCCTGTGCATCCGCGCCGCGCTGGAAGCACGCGGAGACGCGCGCGAGGTAATCCTCGTGCCCGAAAGCGCGCATGGCACAAACCCTGCCACCGCGGCTTTCGCGGGCTACCGGGTCGAGGACATCCCGGCCAATGCGGACGGGCGCGTCGATCTGGAAGCCTTGAAAGCCCGCCTCGGCCCGGATGTCGCGGGGGTGATGATCACCAACCCCAACACCTGCGGCCTGTTCGAGCGCGACATGAAGGCGATTTCCGATGCGGTGCATGCCGCAGGCGGCTTCGTCTATTGCGACGGGGCGAACTTCAACGCGATCGTCGGCAAGGTCCGCCCGGGCGACCTCGGCGTCGATGCGATGCACATCAACCTGCACAAGACCTTCTCCACCCCGCACGGCGGCGGCGGTCCGGGTTCCGGGCCGGTGGTGCTGTCGGAAGCGCTGAGCCCGTACGCTCCCCTGCCCTATACCGCGCGCACGAGGGATGGCGTGGTGCATCTGATCGAAGAGGAGGACGCCGCGCGTTTCTCTCAGGAGCACTTCGACGGGAAGATGGCGAGTTTCGGCCGGATGACCGCATTCCATGGGCAGATGGGCATGTTCACGCGCGCGCTGACCTATATTCTCAGCCATGGCGCCGACGGTTTGAAGCAGGTTGCCGAGGACGCGGTGCTGAACGCGAACTATATCCTGAGGAGCCTTGAGGATCTGCTCGACGCCCCTTTCGGCCAGGGTGGACCATGCATGCACGAGGCGCTGTTCAGCGATGCGGGGTTCGGCGACGGCCTGTCAACACTCGACCTGGCCAAGGCCCTTATCGACGAAGGCTATCACCCGATGACCATGTATTTCCCGCTGGTCGTTCACGGGGCAATGCTGGTCGAGCCGACCGAAACCGAGAGCAAGGCGGGGCTCGACCAGTTCATCGCCGCGTTGCGCGGGGTTGCGGAGCGGGCAAAGGCCGGTGACCTGGCGATGAAGCAGGCGCCTTACTACGCCCCGCGCCGCCGACTCGACGAGACACTCGCGGCGCGCAAACCGGTACTTGCATGGCAGGAGCCGGCAGCTCCGGCAGGCACGCCGACGAGGAGTGAGCAAGGGGGGAGCTGAAATCGGCGGTTCCATACCCTGACGGATTGACGCAATAGGATTGCGAGGTCGCACGGAACGGCGGGAGGGCCGGGTTGAGCGTATCGCGTAACGGCAGTTTCATCGCCAGGGGGTGGCGCAACGTGCGCGAGGCGGGGCCGCGTCGTCTCGCGCTGACGGGCGTGCTGCTGATCCTGGCGTTGTTGCTCGCGCGCCATGGCTGGCTCGTACCCGGTGTCGCCGAAGCCGAGCGTGAACTTTACGATTTTCGCGTGTTCGTCGAAGCGGACCGCAACGCCATTGCCCAGGACGAACGCGTGGTCATGGTGGTGTTCACCGACCAGACGTTGATCGCCGCACGCAAGCGCTCCCCGCTCGATCGCGGCATCATCGCCCGCGCGCTTCGCACCCTCGACGCCATGGGTGCGAAGGCGATCGGGATCGACATCCTGTTCGACCAACCACAGGACGAGGATGAAGAATTGCTCGCCACCCTGCGCGCAATGCAAACCCCGGTTGTGGTTGCTTACGCGGATACCGAGCACAATGCCGACAATATCGGGTTCGAGCAGGAACAGTTCCTGCGGCAATTCCTCGACCGGTTGCAGGGGAGCAACGCCCAGGCTGGCAGTGTCAAGCTGAGCGATTCCTTTGGCACCACGCGATTGTGGCCACAGATCATCCCCGACCAGCCTCCTCTGCTGGGGCGTGTCATGCTGGAAGCCGCGGGAGAGGGCGGTAAAGCCTTGCCCGGCTACGAGGGGCCAATCCGTTACCGACTGCCGCGCGATGCCAGTCGACCAGTGTTCGCCACACTGCCGATCGATACTTTTTCCGATCCGGCACTGACGGAAATTCCCGAGCTTGCCGCCGCGCTGACGGAACAGGTGCGCGGCAGATACGTGCTGATCGGCGGCGACATTGTCGATGTCGACCGGCTGGCCACGCCGCTGACGCAAGCGATGGGCACGCCGGAACCGCCAGGTATCGAATTCCACGCCACGGCGATCGCCCAGATGCTCGATGGCAAGGCCCTGCCCGCTCCGCTGCCCGTCACTTTGTGGATCTTGTCGGCGCTGGTCATCGTGATGGCCGTGCTGACCGGACTGCTCGAATGGGGCAGCTGGCGCATCTACGCGTTGCTGGCGTTGCAATTCCTGGTCATGCTGGGGGTGCCGGTCATCATGCAATTGCGGCACGTCGATACATACGGCGTCCCGGCGGTTGGCTGGCTGCTGGGCTGGATCGCCGCGTTCACCGCGGTTACCTCCGCCGCGCGGGCCTCTGGCGCGGTGCAGCGCAATTTCGCGCAAGGCGCGCTCGGAAAATACCTGCCGCGCGAGATGGCGCAAGAAATCATCGAGAACCCCAAGCTGCTGTCGCTTCACGGCGAGAAGAAGCAGATCTTTGTGCTGTTTTCCGACCTCGAGGGCTTCACCAAGATGAGCCATGCGCTCGAGCCGGAAATGGTCGCGCGGCTGCTCAATCGCTATCTCGAGATGCTCAGCAAGGTCGTGCTCGACCATGGCGGGGTGATCGACAAGTTCGTCGGTGATGCGGTGGTCGCGTTCTGGGGCGCCCCGATTGCCCGGCCCGATGATGGCGCGCGCGCGGCCCGCGCCGGCTATGCGATATGGCAGGCGGGCGAGGCGTTCCGGGCTGAGGTCGCCGCGATGGACTCGGGATTGCCAAGGATCGGCAAGACCCGCGTCGGCCTGCATTATGGCGAGGCGGTGGTCGGCAATTTCGGCGGTGACAGCCGCATCCAGTACACGGCGCTGGGCGATTCGATGAACACCGCCGCCCGTCTCGAATCCGCCAACAAGGAACTTGCATCGAGCGTGATGGCGAGCCGCGAGTTCGTCGAAAAGGCGGGATTGGACTGGTGGCGACCCATGGGCCGCGTGCTGCTGCGCGGTCGTGCCAAACCAGTCGAAATATTCGAGCCCGCGCCCGATTTTCCCGTCGAGGACCGCCGTGCGCTGGCCCAGGCGGCGATTTTGGCGGACGGCGATCCGGCCGAAGCGGCACGCGTGGTGGCCGCGGTGGCCGCGCGACATCCGGATGACAGTGCCCTCGGCAATCTGCTACAAAGGCTCGGCAACATGGGTGAGGGGAGCGCGTATGTTCTCGGTTAGAAAGGTCTCGATCGCGTTCGCGCTCGCTATCGCGGGTGTGGGGATGGGTTGCGGCACCGCCGCACACGCCGGGGTGGTCGTCTCCGCCACTGGCCCGTCAGCCGCGCAGTTTCCGACCGGCCGGAAGCTCGATGACAATTCTCGCATTGTGCTCAAGGATGGCGACCGCGTCACGGTGCTGACAGCCAAGGGGACGCGCGTGATCAGTGGCGCCGGAACGCATCAGGTCGGCGGCGCGGGCGCCAGCAAGCGCTCGACCTTCGCGGTGCTCACGCGGCAGCGGGCCGGCCAACGCGTACGCACCGGGGCGGTGCGCGGTGGGCCAACGACCGCCACCACCAACCGTCGCAATCCGAACCTGTGGTATGTCGACGTATCACAGGCCGGAACGATCTGCGTCGCCGATCCCGCCGCGATCCGCTTGTGGCGGCCCTCCGCGCAAGGCGAAACCACGCTGGTCATCGCCCGGGCCAATTCCTCCGAGCACAATCATGTGTCGTTCGCCGCCGGCACCGCTGATGTCGCTTGGGATCGGGAGCGAATGCCGCTGGTGGAAGGCGCGACCTATGTCCTTTCGGGGCCCGACGGCGCGGAACGTGAAATTCGCTACACCATGCTCGGCACCGCACCCGACGATCCCGAGGCGCTTGCTGTCTTGCTGATCGAGAAGGGCTGCACCGCACAACTGGACCTCTTGACCGCTGCGATGAGCTAGCGAACAAAGGCGCCACGAACCGGGTCGTATCGCGGCGAGTCCCAAAAAGGAACACCGCGACCGGGCGATGAACGCCCTTGAGGGGACGGCTAGCGACGGTGGCCAGCGGGCTGCCCACGCAACGGGGACGGGTACATGGGGACGTGGTTCGACCGGGCCAGATGGAGGATGCCGCGCCATGGCGGGCGCCGCTGGGCGTGGTCGTTCGCCGCGCTGGCCTTCATTGCGCTGTTGGTCGAACCCCAAACCATCGGCCATGCACAGGGCGGCAGCGCGGCGCGATTTGAAGGCGTTGCGAGTTGCGCTGGGTCAACATGCCACGGGAGGGCCGAAGGTAACGGCGCGGTCGTGCGGCAGGACGAGATCGCCACCTGGCAGGAACCGAGTTCGGTCGCAGGCGCGCACAGCCGCGCCTTTGCCGTGCTGGCCGGGCCACGCGGCAAGGCGATTGCCGCAAGTCTGGGCCTGGGCGCGGCAACATCCGCCCCGGCCTGCCTTGGTTGCCACGCCACTTACGAACCGCAGGCGGCCAAGGGTGCGCGCTTCCAGCTGTCGGATGGGGTGGGGTGCGAGAGCTGCCACGGCGCGTCGTCAGGCTGGCTCGCGGTCCACTACGCTAAGCCGGCCACACATGCCTCCAACGTGCGGGCGGGTCTTACTCCGCTGCGCGACCCGCAAGTTCGCGCAAAGGTCTGTCTCGATTGCCATTACGGCAGCACGGCCACCGGCCAGTTCGTGACCCACGCGATGATGGCCGCGGGCCACCCGCGCGTATCCTTCGAGCTCGACCTGTTTTCCGCGCTCCAGCAGCATCACGACGAAGATGCCGACTACGCCGCGCGCAAGGGCGGACGGACGGACAACGTGCGCCTTTGGGCGGTCGGCCAGGCGGAAGCGGTTGCGCGCGCGACCGACCTGTTCGCGCGGCCCGGCTTCGGCACCGACGGGGTGTTTCCGCAGTACTATTTCTACGACTGTCATAGTTGCCACCGCGCAATCAACGACGGGCCGCAACGGCGCCTGACCTTCGAAACCAATCCCGGCCGCCCGATCCCGTTCGGAATGGCGCCGTTCAACGACGAAAACGTGATCATGCTATCGGCAGTGGCCAGGGCCTTCGCGCCAGGCCGCGCGACGCAGTTCGATGCCGCGAGCCGCGCGTTTCACGCAGCGATGGGCGAAGGACGCGCCGAAGCGGTAGCTGCTGCGCACCGCCTGCGCGGCGAGGCGGCGGCGCTGTCGGATGCGCTGGCCGCGCGCGGCTATTCCGGCGGCGATGCCTTTACCGTGGTCCAGGCAATCGCGGACCGAACGCTGACACCAAGGTTCACCGACTATGCCGGCTCGGCCCAGGCGGTGATGGCGGTCGATACACTGCTCAATGCGATGGTCCGCGACGGGCGCATCACGACCGGGGCAGCAGCAGGCATTCGCGCCAGTGTGAACCGCGCCTATGGTGCGGTGCGGAGCCCCGAAAGCTACAATCCGGCCACGTTCCGCGCGGCGCTGGGCGAGGCGACGGGCGCGATCGGAGCGCTGCGCTGATGCGAAGAGCGGTCGGCCTGCTCGCCGCCATCGCGCTGGTATCGTGCGGCGGTGGTGGCGGCGGTTCGGTGCCGCCAAGCGGCGGGGCGACGCCGACCCCCAGCCCCACCCCGCCGGCAAGCGGTCGCATGTTCGCCGATCCTGTTCAGGCCGCCTTGACCACCGCAGATGTCGAGCGCGTGCTGGCGCAGGCGGTGGGCGAGGCGCAGCGGCGCGGCCGGCCAGCGACCGTGGCGGTGACCGACCGGGTCGGCAACGTGCTCGCGGTCTTCGCGATGACTGGCGCACCAGCCGCGACCACCATCAGCCGCCGCCAGATCGGCGGCGTGGCGGCCGCGAGCGAAGCGATCGGCCTGCAGGGCGCGAGGGTTCCGTCAGCCGCGGCCGCCATCGCCAAGGCGATCACCGGCGCCTATCTTTCCAGCAGCGGCAACGCATTTTCCACCCGTACGGCAAGCCAGATCGTGCAGGAACATTTCCCGCCCGCGCCGACCACCGAAGGCCTGGAAAGCGGCCCGCTGTTCGGCGTCCAGTTCAGCCAGCTCCCGTGCTCCGACCTCGCCGCCCGACTAGGAGACGGGACGATAGGCCCGAAACGCTCACCGTTGGGCCTCAGCGCGGACCCGGGCGGGTTTCCCCTCTACAAGGACGGCGTGGTGGTTGGCGGGATCGGCGTGTCGGCCGACGCCGACTACGGCTTCGACCCCAACATCCTCGACGTCGACATGTCCGACGAGGAAGCGATCGCGCTCGCCGGCATTCAGGGCTTTGCGCCCTCGGTCGAGATTGTCGCAGACCGTATCCCGGTCGACGGCACGACGCTGCGCTTTACCGACATGACCACCGGCGATCTCGGCGCGCTGCAATCGAGCTTCGCAGCGGTCGCCGCGTTTGGCGCGCTGGTGCCGATAGCCGGCTATTCCGATGGGACACTGCGCGCCGGAACCGCCTATGGCAGCGAGGCATCGGGCGTGCGCCCTAGCCGCGCGGCGGAATTTGCCACAGCCGATGCCTATGTCCTTACCGACGGCGCAGGGAACAATCGTTATCCGGTGCGCGGCGGCACCGATGCGGCCAGTGTCGCCCAGCCGCTGAACGCGGCCGAGGCGCGCGCGCTGCTCGAAGAAGCTTTCGCCGTACTGTCGCGCGCGCGGGCGCAGATCCGCCGACCGCTCGACAGCCGGATGCAGGCGACGATCAGCCTGGTCGATACCCACGGCGCGGTCCTGGGGATCGTGCGTTCGCCCGATGGCCCGTTGTTCGGCACCGATGTGTCGCTGCAGAAAGCGCGCACCGCCGCTTTCCTGTCAAATCCCGCTGCGGCCGCGCAGCTGACCGCAACGCCTTCACTCGCTGGTGTAACCAACATTGCGGGCTACGTGCAGCGGATGCGGACCTTCCTGTCCGATCCCAGTTCGCTCACCGGAAATGTCGCCTACGCGGACCGCGCGGTGGGCAACCTGGCGCGACCCTATTTCCCCGATGGCGAAGTTAATCGGCCACCTGGTCCGCTGTCGATAGAGCAGGCCGCGCGGTTCAGCCCGTTCGCGGTCGGGCTGCAATCCGATCTCATCATCCCCAACCTGCTCCAGCATCTGGCGCACGTGACCAGCGGCGGGGTACAGGCCGATACCCCGCGCAGCTGCACCCAGGTGCCCGATGCGCCCGGCGGCGGGCGTCGGATCGCCAACGGAGTGCAGATCTTCCCCGGCTCGGTCCCGGTCTATCGCGGCAATGTGCTGGTCGGCGGAATCGGCGTGTCGGGCGACGGCATCGACCAGGACGACATGGTCGCGTTCCTCGGCACGCACAATGCCGGCCAGCGCGCGGGCGGGGTCGGCAATGCGCCGTTCGAGGTCCGCTCCGACCGGGTGGTGGTCAATCTGGCGGGCGCGCAGGTGCGGCTGCGTTATGTCAGTTGCCCGTTCGCTCCGTTCCTGGGCGACCCCGTACAGAACGTATGCCAGGGATTGTAGCGCCCATGTCCCCGCTCGTCCTGCCGATGATGCTTCAGCCGGTTGCCGCCATGCCGCCGCCCGAACCGGCAGTGCAGGAGGCGCCACCCGAACCCGACTGGGACGAGGCCGAGCTGCCGCCGGTCGACAACGAATCCATCGAAGGCCGCCGCCGCCCCGGCTATCTGGGTGATCTGCCTGCGCCGGTCCGGCAGCTCAACGAAGGCGCCGTGCGGGCACCGCCGCCCGAAGCCTTCCCAACCGACCAGCTCCCCGTGCCCGACCGCTGGCGCCTGATCGAGAGCCTGGGGCTGGTCAAGGAACGCTGGTGGGACCCGTACAACCAGAACACCTACAAGGGCGACCGGCCGATCAACCCGGTCAAGGTTCCGTGGCTGCCGATCAAGGGCAAGGACTGGTTCTTCATCGTCAACGCGATCAGCGACACCGTGTTCGAGCCGCGCACCTTTCCCACCCCGGTGGGCGTGCAGACAACCGAGGACCCGGACCGGATCGATGTGTTCGGCAACAGGGCCAGTATCGTTGCCGCGCAGACCTTCATTGCCGGGTTCGCCCTGCTCAAGGGCAACACCGCCTACAAGCCGCCCGACGTCGAATACCGCCTGACGCTGGCCTACAACGTCAACCATGTCGATGTGCCCGAACGCCGCGTACTTTTTGTCGAGCCGTCGAAGCCCTCGCACCGCACCGACCATTTCCTGGGCGTGCAGGAGGCGTTCTTCGACTATCACATCCGCAACACGTCCGACCGCTACGACTTCGACAGCTTCCGGATCGGCATCCAGCCGTTCCAGAGCGATTTCCGCGGGTTCCTGTTCAACGACAACCAGCTGGGGCTGCGGTTCTTCGGCACGCGCGACAACAACCGCTTCCAGTACAACGTCGCCGCGTTCTGGCGGCTGGAGAAGGACACCAATTCCGGCCTCAATGCGATCGTGCAGAAACCGCGCAGCGATTTCCTGTTCGTCGCCAATGCCTATCGCCAGGATTTCCTGATCCCGTCGCTGACCAGCCAGGTGACGGTCGCGTACAACATGAACCGCGAGAAGAACGACGTGGAGGTCGATCGCAACGGATTTCCGGTGCGGCCCGCGCTGCTCGGCGACCTGCGCGGGCGCGAGTACGACGTGGTCTATCTCGGCTACAACGCCGACGGCCGGATCGGGCGGGTCAATGTCACGGCCAGCGTATATGGTGCGCTGGGGGAGGACCGGAACAGCCTCTTCACCAGCCGCAAGGCGCAGATCCGCGCCTTCTTCGCCGCCGCCGAGGTGAGCTACGACCGCGACTGGATGAGGTTCCGCCTGTCGGGCGCCTATGCCAGCGGCGACGGCGATCCCTATGACGACAAGGAAACAGGATTCGACGCGGTGTTCGAAAACCCTGTCTTCGCCGGGGCGGACACGAGTTACTGGATCCGGCAAACGATCCCGTTCGCAGGCGGGGGGCGCGCGATCAGTGTCAACGGCCGCAACGGTATCCTCAATTCGCTACGCAGCTCGAAGGAGCAGGGGCAATCCAATTTCAACAATCCCGGCCTGATGCTGGCCGGCGCGGGTGCGGATTTCGACCTGACGCCGGAATTTCGCCTGTCCGCAAATGCCAATCACCTGTGGTTCGAGAATACCTCGACCCTGCAAGCACTCCGCAATGAGGGTACGATACCCAGGGACATTGGCTTCGATCTGTCCACCGCCGCAATCTGGCGGCCCAAGGCAACGCAAAACATCGTGATGCGGCTAAGCGGCGCGGCGCTGGTCGCGGGGGATGGTTTCACCGACCTTTTCGATAACCGGGCGAAATCGAAAACCTACTATTCGATTCTCGCCAATGTGACGCTGGCCTACTGACATGCAGCTGATCCGGACCCTCGCCTTGCTAGTCGCGCTGGTCATGGCCGCGGGCGCGATGCTGCTGTCGGATACCGGTATGGCTGCGGAGAAGGAGGTCGCGGTCGCGCGCGATTATACGCGCGTGACGGCCGGTCCGGCCCCGGCTCAGCAGACGCTCGAAGAAATGATGGCGAAGTCCGACGGGTGCTATTCGTGCCACGTCCAGACCGATGCGCCGACCATGCACGAAAGCCCGGCCGTGCGGCTGGGCTGCGCCGACTGCCATGGCGGCGACGCCAGTGTGCGCGGCGATAGCTCACTCGAACATGATGATCCGCTCTATGTCGCGGCACGCGACCGGGCGCATGTCCTGCCCAAATACCCGGACAGCTGGCACTGGCCCAGTTCGGCCAATCCCAAGCGGACCTACACCCTGCTCAACCGGGAAGCACCCGAGTTCGTCCGCTTCGTTAACCCGAGCGATTATCGCGTCGCGCGCGAGGCATGCGGGGCATGCCATATGCCGGTGATCGAGGCGGGCGAACGCTCCCTGATGGCGACCGGGGCAATGCTGTGGGGCGGCGCGGCCTACAACAACGGCATCGTTCCGTTCAAAAACTATGTGTTCGGAGAGGCTTACACGCGCGATGGCAAGCCGGCCAAGATCGTCAGCCCCGGCGCGCCGCACGGCACGCTGACCGACCGGCAGAAGGCGCGCGGCGCGCTGGCCGAGCTCTATCCGCTGCCCGCCTGGCAGGTCATCCCGCCGGGCGACGTGTTCCGCGTGTTCGAGCGCGGCGGGCGCAACATCAATACCCAGTTCCCGGAGATTGGCCTGCCCAACCCCACGGGGCTGATCCAGCGGCTGGAGGAACCGGGACGACCCGATCTCAAACAGTCGAACCGCGGCATGGGCACGGGCCTGCGCGTCGCGATCCCGGTGCTTAACATCCACAAGACCCGTCTCAACGACCCTTTCATGTGGTTCATGGGCACCAACGACCAACCGGGCGACTATCGTCATTCGGGCTGTGCGGCATGCCACGTGGTCTATGCCAACGACCGCGAACCGCGCCATTCGCTCACCTGGGCGCAATACGGCCGCGACGGTCAGACCGCGACCCTCGACCCGACGATCGCGAACAAGCTGGAGCCGGAGAACGACGACGGGCACGGGGCGGTAAAACAGCCCGGCGCCCAGCACAACGAAGGACCGATGAAGGAGAAGGGCCACCCCGTCCGCCACGCCTTCACCCGCTCGATCCCGACCGCGCAGTGCATGAACTGCCACATGCACCAGCCGAACATCTTCCTGAATTCCTACCTCGGCTACACCATGTGGGATTACGAGGCGGATGCCCCGCACATGTGGCCGACCGAGCAGAAGTATCCCACGGCAGCCGAGGCCTTTGCGATCCTCGATCGCAACCCGGAAGCGGCGGCGGTGCGCGGCAAGTGGGGCGATCTCGACTTCCTCCGCAACGTCTACGACCTGAACCCGAGCCTTCGCGATACGCAGTTCGCCGATTACCACGGCCACGGGTGGAATTTCCGCGGCGTGTTCAAGCGCGACCGCGAGGGCAACCTGCTCGACGCCTATAACCGCATCGTCGATCCCAACGATCCGGAAAAGTGGCGCAAGAAGGACGAAGGCAAATGGGTCGCGCCGGGCACCAACCCGGGCAAGGCGGTCCACCTGATGGACATTCATGCAGAAAAAGGCATGCAGTGCGCCGACTGCCACTTCGCGCAAGACAGCCACGGCAATGGCCTGATCTATGGCGAAGTCGCCAACGCTATCGAAATCGGCTGCAAGGACTGCCACGGCACGGCGGACGCCTATCCCACGCTGATGACCAGCGGCCCCGCCGCCCCGCCGCGCGGCACGAACCTGGCGCTGCTGCGCAACCCCGACGGCCAGCGGCGGTTCGAATGGGTGCCAGGCCTCGAGGGTCGGCGAGAGCTGATTCAACGCTCGATCGTGGACCCCAGCCTCGAATGGCGGGTCAGCCTTGCGAAGGACAGCGTCGATCCGGGTCTGCCCGATTGCGTGCTGGAGGAAAGCACGACCAACCTGCCGTGCTTCAACGCCAAGTCCGCCCGCGCCAAGCTGATGAGCAACACCGGTGCCGAAACCGGAATGTTCGAATTCGGCCCTGGCGTCGCGCCTGATGAACGCGCGCACAAGGACCCGGAGATGGCGTGCTTCACCTGCCATCTGTCGTGGACCACCTCGTGCGGCGGTTGCCACCTGCCGATCGAAGCCAACTGGAAGACCAAGTTGCATCATTTCGACGGGGAGGAGACGCGCAATTTCGCGACCTACAACCCGCAGGTCGCGCGCGACGAGATGTTCCAGCTGGGCAAGCACCAGACGACCAAGGGCAACCAGGTCGCCCCGATCCGTTCGACCAGCGCGCTGGTACTGTCGTCGACCAACATCAACCGCGAGCGGATCTACATCCAGCAGCCGCCGGTGTCCTCGATCGGGTTCAGTTCGCAGGCCTTCGCCCCGCACTTCCCGCACACCGTGCGGCTAACCGAGACCAAGACCTGTTCCGATTGCCACCTGTCGGCAGCCGATGACAACAACGCGATCATGGCGCAGCTGCTGTTGCTGGGGACCAATTTCGTAAACTTCGTGGGATTCAACGCCTGGACGGGCGAGGACGGCGGCTTTTCCGCCACCCGCGTGACCGAATGGGACGAACCGCAGGCGGTGATGGGCTCCTACCTCCACCGCTATGCCTATCCCGATTACTACCGCGATTTCGTCGATGGGCGCGGCCGCGAGCTGGGCAACTGGGTGCGCGGGCAGACCTTCGATGGCGACCTCAGCGGCGAAACC
Organism: uncultured Erythrobacter sp.; assembly: GCA_964516135.1. Taxonomy (GTDB): domain Bacteria; phylum Pseudomonadota; class Alphaproteobacteria; order Sphingomonadales; family Sphingomonadaceae; genus 34-65-8. The sequence continues at coordinate 56,959 of CAZEWN010000008.1, forward strand.
CGGCCGCTGGAGGAATTCGCCAGCGTGCATGAGGGGACGCCAGGCCGCGTCGGCTGCCTGCAACTGCGCGGCGAATATATGTACGTGGCCGAGGGGCGCGGCGGTTTTCGTGTCTACGATGTCGCCTCAATCGCCAATAAGGGGGTGTCCGAACGGATCATCACCGCGCCTTTCAGCGCGCTCGGGCAGGATACCCACGTGCCCAGTCGCAACGCCACCTGCATGGCGCTGCCGACCAACCAGCCGATTAATCCGCTACGGAATACGCCTGAGATGCGCGACATGAACCAGGAGCAGCCGTTCCTGCCGATCTACAGCTATGCCGCCGTGACCGATGCCGAGGAAGGGCTGATCCTGGTCAACGTCAACACGATGGCGGACGGCGAGTTTCGCAACAACAAGCTCAGCCGCGCGGTGACCTGGAACGAGGGCGGCGTGCTGGCGGGTGCGCGGCATATCCACCTGGCGGGCGAGATCGCCTATATCACCGCGGATCGCGGGCTGGTGGTCGTCGACCTGTCCGATCCGCTCAATCCGCAACTGGCGGCGGTGCGCGAGCTCACCGATGCGCGCGCTTCGGCGATCCAGTTCCGTTACCTGTGGGTCACCGATGCGGACGGGGTAAAGCTGTTCGACGTGACGCAGCTCCGCAATCCCGTCCCGCTGCCCCACGCCACCGTGCCGCTGGCCGATGCGCGCAAGCTCCATATCGCGCGCACCTACGCCTACGTCGCCGCCAAGGGCGAGGGGCTGGTGATCCTCGACGTGACCCGGCCCGAGGCGCCGCGTGTCTACCAGAAGGTCACGCTCGACGGCACGTTGACCGATGCGGAGGACGTGATCGTGGGTTCGACCAACGCCTCGCTGTTCGCTTATGTCGCCGACGGGGTGAACGGGTTGAAGGTGCTTCAGCTCACCAGCCCTGACAGCCAGCGCAACCTCTATGGCTTCAGCCCCGCGCCCCGGCCCGAATTGATCGCCTGGGCGAAGACGAGGGGTGCGGCGCTGTCGCTCTCGCGTGGGCTGGAGCGCGACCGGGGCGTGGACGAGACCGGCGGCCAGATGGCGGTTTTCGGTCGGCTCGGCTCGCGCCCGTTCACGCGCGCCGAGATGGAGCGGCTGTTCCTGACCAGCGGCGGCGTGCCGTGGAAGGTGAACGACGAGGTGGACATGACCGCGTGGATCGGCGGGCGCAGCCGGCCCGAGGGAATGGGCAACTGATCCTCCCCGGAACGGGAAGGGGGACCGTGACGCGCAGCGGCGTGGTGGAGGGGGATCGCCGCCCGCGTTGGCGCTTGGCGAGTCCGCTCTGTCATCCGATGCCGGCGCATCGGCTGCCACCTCCCCGTACGGGGGGCTTATCCCCGCTCGGCGAACATCTCGCGCATCATCGGTTGCAGATGGGAGCCGTAGTAGGCGAGCACGTCCCAGTCATTGGTCCGCTCGTAATGCGTTACCAGCGTGTCGCCGTCCCAGCGGTGGAGGGCATAGCCGGCCGGTTCGGTGGTGATCAACGCGCGGTTGTCGGGGTGGGCGACATCCACCGCCCGCAGATCCAGCGACACGAGCGGCGCGACCGACGGCGTAACCGACAATGGCACCCCGCGAAAGGTGGTGGCGATCGGACGGTGGAGGTGGCCGCAATGGATTGCGAGGATCTGACCGTGCCCGGCGATCGCTGCGGCGAAATTCGTGATCCAGCTTTCGTCCGGGGCCGGGTCCATCCAATCGACGCCGGAAACGACCGGCGGATGGTGCATGAAGATCAGCGTGGGCGTGTCCGGCTGCGCGTCCAATTGTGCGCGCAGCCAGTCGCGCCGCCGCGCGCAGAATGCCCCGCCGTGGCGACCGGGCTCAAAGCTGTCGAGCATCAGGACCCGCAGGCCATCATGCTCCAGCGCATAATGGATGAACCCATCCTCGCTTGGCGTATTGGGAAAGGCGGCGAGCAGCCCCTCGCGGCTGTCGTGGTTGCCGGGGATCGCGTGGACGGGGAACGGGCACTGCGCCAGCAATTCGGCGGTCTTGACGAAACTGTCGTGATCGCCGTGATCGGTGAGGTCGCCGGTGAGCACCAGCATGTCGATCGGATTGGGGCTGGCGAGCAGCCGCGCCAGCGTGTGGCGAAACCTGATCCGGTTCAACTCCTCCGGCCGCGCGTCAGGGTCGAAGCCGATGTGGATATCGGTCATCTGCGCGATCAGCATGGCCCCACCCCCTGCGGTCCCTAACCGGTTTTCCGGCTCACGATCGCGACCCGCTTGCGATCCGGATCAGGGTGCCCGTCGGGCAGGCGTCCCTTCTTCGGATGATAGGAATGGCACATCGCGCAGCTTGAGGGAACCTCGGCGCGGCGCGCATTCTCGCCCAGATGGCAGTCGCGGCACACCGCGATGCCGGGCAGCAGCAGATCCTGCGCCGTGTCGGACGTGTCCGCCGCGTGGCAGGTCGTACAGTCTTCCTGATCGTGCGCCTTGTGATCGAACCAACCGTTGAGCAGGTACTGGCTGCGTAAGTGGACCGGCATCACGTCAGCCCGGCCATTGGCTACCACTGGATAGTGGCATTCGCCGCATACCCCATCGCGAGAGAGCGCCTGATTGACACCCACGAGCGCGGGTTGCGGGCGGCCGAATTCCTGGAAATACACCCCGCCCTCGCCGAACTGGCCGGGACGCCTGCGATTGGTGGTGATCGGGCGGCGCGGGGCGCGGTCCATGGCGGCGAGATCGGCGCGCAACTGCTCGACATCGCCATGGCGCAGCGTGCGAAAAGTGCTGCCTACCTTGTCATAGACGAGGCTGTGGCACGCCTCGCAGTCTTCCTCCATGTCGACCGGCAGGAAGCCCGAACGATCCGCGGTTGGGGTGTGGCAATCGGCGCAGACCAGCGCCTCGCCATAGCCCTCCTTCGCTCCCAAATTGCCAGCCATGCGCGCGACGCCCCCCCGCATGTCGAGATGCAGGTCATGGGGAAAACGCAGCCCGTGCTGCTCGACCGGCGTGGCCGCCAGCGAGATGCGGCGCGTCGCGTCGCTGCCCAGCGTGGGGTGGTAGATCGCCTTGAACTGCGGGTGCGCGGTGCCAAAATCAGCCGCGTTGGCGAGCGTGGTATCGGTCAGCCGGGTGTCGAGCGCGTCGTGGCAATCGGCGCAGAACTGCTGCGGGGTCGCGGGCATGCGCCCCGCGCCTTCGTGCTCGGTATGGCAGGTGGTGCAGGAACCCGGTCCTTCCTTGCCGAAAGCATCCGCCACGGCCCACAATACCCGGTCCATCCCCGACATCGGCCCGCGCCCGGCGACCTGGCGGTCGATGTCGGCATGATCGCCCAGTTCCTCGTGGCAGGTGAGGCAGGTCTCGTCGCGAACCGATTCGAACGGCTTCGCATGGCAGGCCTCGCAATTGTCCTCCAGCCCATGGTGGGCAAGGCTCAATGCGCCGGTGCTCCAGCTCGCATCCATGCGAGTGGCGCCAGGCCGGTCGTAATCGGGCACGGCAGGCGCGCGGGTGAGGTTTGACCAAACCGGCACGGCGAGGAACGCGAGCAGGATCGCGGCGAGCCCGATCCACGCCATCGCCCGCTTGCCCGGCATGGCGCTGGCAAGCGCAAAGCCGCGCACCGCTTCGCCAGCACCTTCGACCTCCCGCACCTGGCGCACGGTCAGCGTTGCGGGCCCCGCCCCGTCCTGCGTCACGGTCAGGCGATAGGATCCGAACGACAGCTCGTGCCCGTCACGCGGGTCGAAGGTCGCCTCGGTCGTGGTCCGTCCATCGTAGATGAAGCCCAGCGTGCCCACGGCCATTGCGCGCAGCCGCCCATCGCCGGAAGGTTCGATTCGCGCGTGGCGCTGCTCCACGGCAAGGTCCGGCAGGTGGAGGTCGTTGTCGGTCGCGCGCCCGATTGTCAGCGTGGTGCCCGCGACGGAGCGCTCGCGCACGATTTCGCGCCCGTCGGCGGTCAGGTCGATGGTGCGGATCAGGAAGGCCATCGCGCGCGCCTCACCAGTAATAGAAAACGCTGACAACGTGCGCGGTGAGCGCGGCCAGCAGCGCGATGGTCATGGGCACGTGCAGGTAAAGCCAAACCTCCAGCCGGGCGCGAATCTTCATGTGGCGGCGAATCTGGTCGAGCTGGCTTTTGCGACGCCCAAGCAGTGTGCGGACTTTGTCCTCCGCCTCGTCGGGTACCATGCCGATGCCGAACTGGTTGAGCGCGCGAGTGGTCTTGCAGCGTGGATAGCGGCCGGTCAGCCGCGCAACCACGCCCGCACCGAAGACATCCTCCTCCAGCGCGGCGATGACCAGATCTGCCCGTGCCCGCTCCGAAGGCTGGGCGGCGGCATCCAGCTGGCGGTCGGTCCCTTCCAGCGCCTCGACCATCTGCGCGCGGGTCATCTCGCGCGCATTATTGCTCAGGCTGACGGGTAGGACGGAATAGGCAACCACGCCGTAGATGCCCGACGCGATCACCACCATCATCAGCGCCCAGGCGAGCGTATGGACATTCCAGCCAAGCTGAAACCCGGTGTGGAGCGTGCCGATCACGATCAGCGACAGCCCGAGGTAAACGTGAGCGCTGGTCCATGCCTTCAGGCTCCAGCGACCCGCGCTCATTCGGCGTTTCCTGACCCCAAGCAGCGCGAGCCACACGATCAGGAGCAGCCCGATCGTGCCCACGGAATAGCCATACCATGTGCCGCCGTTGTGGCGCGGCTCGACGTCGACCAGGAAATAGGCCGCGATGCTGGCGACGCACAGCGCGGTCGCGATCTTGGCCCAACGCATTCGGCGGTGGACCAGGAACCCTTCATGATCGGTGTCGCGCCGCTTGTCGTGGAACGCAAAGTCGCTGCTGCTCACCGTAGCCATCAGACGGTTTCCTCGCCCAGCTTGGTGAAAGTGAGGAACTTCTCCGGCGCGACACGGATGGCTGCGCCGGTGGGGCAGGCGCGGACGCAGGCTGGGCCGCCGTCGATCCCGGAACACATGTCGCACTTGATCGCCACCTTGGCGGCGTCCTTCACCCCATGCTTCTTGCGCCAGGCATAGGGCGCCTCGCCCGGCCCCGGCCCGGCACCGAACAGCAGCCAATTGAACAGCGAGGGCTTCTTCGGCGGCTTCGCATCCAGCCGGATCACGCGATAAGGGCAATTGCGCACGCAGTTGCCGCAGCCGATGCAGCTCTCGTCGATGAACACCTCGCCATCGGGCCCGCGCTTGATCGCATTGGGCGGACAGTCGGCCATGCAGTGCGGGTGCTCGCAGTGGCGGCAGCTCGTGGGCACGTGGAGGTGGGCGTAGGTCCGCCCGGCCTCGCGGTCGAGGCGGCTCAGGCCCTCGTGGCTGTCGGCGCAGGCTTTCTCGCAATTGTCGCAGCCGACGCACAGCGTTTCGTCGATCAGCAACACGTCGGTCGCCTCGCCAATGCCATTGTCGATCAGGAACTGCGCGGTCTGCGAATACATGTCGACCGCGCCGCTGAACCCCTGCTTCTGCGCTTCGATGAATCGGTTGATCTCGCGCCGCCCAGCCATGTCGTTGAGTACCCGCTCGCGCAACTCCGGCTTCGCGGCGAGCAGGCGGGCAAAGGCCGCGCCGGGAAACCGCACCACCTGGCTCTTGATCGCGGCCTTGACCGTGGCGGTGCGCCTGGACCCGTCGATGACGGCCATTTCGCCGACGTAGGAACCGGCGGGCAGATAGGACAGGAACACCGGGTGCCCGCCGATCTCCTTCTCGACGATCATCGATCCGCGCTGGATCACGAACACGTCCTGATCGTCGGCTCCTTCCTCGATGATCTTCTGCCCGGCGCGTATGTCCATCGTTTCCGCCGCCGCGACCACTTCGGCAAGATCGTCCTGGGTCAGCCCCGAACCAAACATCTGGAGCAGTTGCCGCTCGATCGTGATGCGATTGACTGCGCGGCCAGCCGCCGGGACCGTCGCGATGAGTTTCAGCGCGGCATTGCGCGACAGTTCCATCACCGTGGTCGGCTCGGCCGCCCGAATGGTCGCGCCGCGGCGGCGACCGGAGATGAGGCCGACCTCTCCGAAGATCGAGCCATGGGTAATTGGCACGGTGATCGAGGGATCGGCCGGATTGACCTCGACCGCAACCGACCCTTCCGCGATTGCGAACATCGAGGATCCGGGATCGTTGCGGACGAAGATCACCTCGCCCGGGGCATGGTGCGCGACCGTGCTGTCGAGCATCAGCTCGCGCATCTGCAGCGGCGAGAGGTCGTTCAGGATCACCACCTGCGATCGAAACGTCTCGAGCCATTCGTCGACCGTGCGGCGACCCGGCAGCGCAGCGAACTTTTCCGCCAGGATCGGCTCGTCGGCGGGCTTCAGATCGCGGTTCCCGTTCAGGAACTCGATGACGTCGTGGCCCTGGTTCATGCAGTGCTTGATCAGTGGATAGCCGGCCAGCGCACCGATCACATGGACGCCCGGCACGGTCGATTCGAATGTGGGCGACAGCTTGGGGTAGGCGAGGCGGTCCGCGCTGGTGAATTCGACGCCGGTACCCGGCACGATCACCTTCCTGCCGTCCCGGTCCTCGAACCGGGCGCAAATGCCCTCAACGAAAGCGCGCGGCGGAGCCGATCCCATGCGCGCGATCACCCGGTCGCAGCGGGCCTTCACCTCGCCATCGCGCGTGTCAAAAGTGATCTCGCCCCGGTCGATCGCGGAGGCCGTCGTTTCGGTGCGGACAAACAGGCGCCCTTCCGCCTCCATCGCGCGCAGTGCCGCGACATTGGCCGCCTTGGCGGTGGCGAAATCGGCCGAACGGTTGATGATCGTCACCGTATTGCGCTGCTGCGGATCGGCGGCGAGGCCCATGGCGTTCTCGATCCCCGCGTCGCCCGCGCCGATGACCACGATATGTTCGTCCACGTACTCGCCAGGATCATCGAGCTGGTATTGCACCACCGCACCTTCGCCCACCGGGCAGCGCACCGTGTTGGGATTGCCCTGCGTGCCGATCGCCAGGACCACCTTTTCCGCGCGGAACTCCTGGCCAGAACGGGTCTGGAGGAGGAAATCGCCATCTTCCCCGGTGATGGCGGCGATTTCGGCGTGGTAGGCGACGTTGACGCCGTGTCCCCCGGTCTGCTCGTTCCAGATACCCAGGATCGTTTCGCGCCTTCCCGCCTCGAAATCGAGATCGGAGCGCAGCACCAGGTTGGCGGGCGTGGCCATGACGTGCTTGCCCTTTTGGTACTTGTAAATCGTGTCCGACAGGTGGTCGGTCTTTTCCAGAAGGACGTGGCTGATGCCCAGTTGCGCGGCACGCGCGGCGGCGCTTAGGCCAGCGGGGCCCGATCCGACGATGGCAACTCTCACGCGATCCGGCATTCGCTACCCCCGCCAGCGATTGCGCTACCCCCTGTTTCTTATGTCGTCATCCTAGGCGTGCAAAGGCGAAATGCCAGCGGCAATTGCCCGGTTGCGGCACCGATGCTAGCTCGCATTCATGACGGGGACGGACGGGACGAGCTCGGGCGGCTCAATGGCTTCGCGGGTAGGGTTGGCGGCATTGCTGGGGGCGGCAGTGCTGGCAATCGGCGCGGTTGCCTACCGCGCGATGGACGATGGTGACGCGGCGCGCGATGCCCTTGCCGAAAGCGGCGCGCCGTTGACCCTGGCCGAACTGGAACAGCGGGCACGGGCCAATCCGCGCGATGCAGACGCGTGGGAGGAACTGGGTTTCGCCTACTATGCCGAAGGGCAGTATGCTGATGCGGCGCGCGCCTACCGCCAGGCGGCGGAGAGTCGGCCGGATTCGCCCGACCTGTGGGCCGCGCTGGGCGAGGCGCGCGTACTGGCCAGCCAGGACGATCCGATCCCGCCGCTCGCGGTGCAGGCGTTCGAACGCGCGCTGGAACTCGACCCCAAGCAGCCGCGCGCGCGCTATTACATGGCTGCGCGCACCGATCTGACCGGCGATCACGAGCGCGCGATTGCCGAATGGCTGGCGATCCTGGCCGAAACACCGCCGGGCGCGGTCTATGAAGAGAACCTGCTCCGCACGATCCGGCAGGTGGGCCAGATCAACGATATCGAGGTCGAAAGCCGCATCTCCGCCGCGATCGCCGATCGTCCTGACGCGCCTCGCCTCACCGCTGGCGCGGCAATCCCGGGCCCCACCCGCGAACAGATCGACGCCGCGCGCGCGATCGCTCCGGGCGAGCAGCAATCAATGGCCGAAGGGATGGTCGAGCGGCTGGAAACGCGCCTGCGCGGTGATCCCAGGAATGTCGACGGTTGGGTCATGCTGATGCGTAGCCGCATGACGCTGGGCCAGACCGACCGTGCCGCACAGGCGCTGAAGGATGCGATCGCTTCCAATCCCGATGATGCCACCAGGCTGCGGCAGGAGGCGGAGGTGCTCGGGGTGCGTTAGCGGGGTGGGCTTTGATCGGGATTGGGCTGGACCGTAATCCTGATCTGCTGGAGCGAGATGATCGCCACCCAGAACCCGATCACCGCCAGCGCGCTCGATCCGAGCACGGTGAAGGCCGCGCCTTTCAGCCCGTTCCAGCCCATCGCCACCTCCAGCAGCGCCAGCGCCATGACCGTCGGCACCGCACGCACCACGAATGCAGTTCCCGCCTTGCCCGCCGAGACGAGCAGTGATTCGAGGCTGGCCCCGACCAGCTCGATCGCGCCCGCGATGGCGAGAATGACCATCGCCCAATAGACTACACCGAATTCCGGCCCGGCGATCGCTTCCAGCCCCCAGCGGCCGAATAGCAGCGCCACCAGCACTGCCAGTGCCCCGCCCACCAGCGCGATATTGGCCATGCGCCGGGCGATGTCGTGCGCTGCGTCCTGCGCGTGAACCAGTTCGGGATAGATCGCCTTGGACACCGTCTGCGCGAGTTGCACCAGCGCCTGGCCCAGTTGGCTGGCGACGCGGAAACCGCCCGCGAAGGCTTCGCCGCCGATGGCGCCGACCAGCAGGATCATGACCTGCTTGCCGCCGACTGCCAGGCTGCCGCTGAGGTTGGTCGACCAGACGAACTGCCATGCGCCCGGATGTTCGCGCGGGAGGCGCAGCAGGCTGATCTGCGAGAAATCCGGCCGCTCGTTCCATGCCGCCACCGCCCAAAGGGCAATGGCGACCGCGACTTCGGCCATGGCCCAGGCGAGGATGAAGCCAAGCACGGTCGGCATGTAGATCGCGGCAAGAATCGCGCCCGCCGCGCGAACGATCGGCTGGACTGCCTCCGCCGCCGTGGCGCGGCCGAACTGGAAGCGCAGGCGCAACAGGCCAGTGGGGGTTGAGCGCATCGCGAGCAGCGAGACGACGCAGAACCAGAACGCCACCCAAAGCAGGTCACGCGGCAGGGGGAGCCAGAACTGGGCGCTCCATACCAGCGCGGCGGCGATGATCGTGCCCAGAATCACGCTGAGGAAATCGAGCGCGATGGCGAACCCGGTCGCCTCGCCCGGCCCCTCATTGCCCGCACCCCAGCGCACGACGAACTGCCAGGTCTGAAAATTGGCCAGCCCGGTCACGGTCTGGCCCAGCGCCACGATCAGCGCGAAATAGCCGAACTGGTCGAGGCCGAGTGTGCGGGTGGCGAGCGCCAGATACACGAGGCTTAGCACCGCGTTGACCGCGCGGCCGCTAAGCAGCCAGCCGATGTTCCGCATCAGGCGGCGCATGAACCGCAGCGCAGCGGGCTAGGCCGCCGCTGCCTCCCGCCTGGCCAGCAGCTTCTCGGTGACGCCGAAGCTGCGTTCCTCGTCGACGTCGATCGCGAACTCGCCATTGGAGAGCACGATCGGCGCGAGCTTGTAGCCGAACCGCTTGGAAACTTGCGCGAACAGCTTGTCCTTGTCGCCCCAGCCGAAATAGAACCGGATCAGGTTCATCAGCCCGAACGCCTTGGCGATGCGGCTGGGAAACTTCATGAACTGGCCGCCGGTCCGCATGATCTCCGCCGCGCCCAGCGCCTCGCGGCTGCCGATCCAGTAGGTGTTGCAGTTGGAATAGCCGCCGTCGGAAAATTCGTAGAACCGCTTCTGCCCCACGGGGTCGGCGGCAATCACGTCCTCCTTGCGCGCCAGCGCGGCGGCGACCGCGGCCTGGGCGGCAGTCGCCTTGTCGACGAACTCGGCATAACCTTCGGGCGTGACGAGGCAGTTGTCGGACGTGGTGATCAGCAGCGGATAATCCGCGCCCTCCGCGCCGGAGAATACGCTGTCGACCAGATTGAACGCGCCCGCGCGAAAGTGCAGCCGCCCTTCGGCCTGAAGCCGGGCCACGAGCGGGATCGCGGCGATTTCGTCGGACTCGTGCGCGACGACGTGGATCGCGCCCACGCGGTCGCAGTCCGCCAGCGCGGCGATCACGTGCTCAATCATTGGCTTGCCCGCGACCGGGACGACGCTCTTCTGGCTCACCCCGGCGCGCGCGGCGAGCGGGTCGAGCATGCCGGAACGCTTGCCGGCCATCACGAGTGCGGTTGCCTTCATCCCCGCGCCTCTACCGCCAAAGCGGTTTTGGGCAAAGCGTTCACAGCATCTGGATGATGGCGGAGAAGTCCTTGCCGCCGTTGCCCGCCCCGGCGAAGTCCTCGTAGAGCGCCGTCGCGCGGGCGCCCATCGGCACGGCCGCATCGGCCGCGCCTGCTGCTTCCATCGCCAGGCGCAGGTCCTTGAGCATCAGCGCGGCGGCGAACCCGCCCTGGTAATCGTTGTCGGCCGGGGTGGTCGGGCCGACGCCGGGGACCGGGCAATAGCTCGTCATCGACCAGCACTGGCCCGAGGAGACCGAGGAGATGTCGTAAAAAGTTTGCGGATCGAGCCCGAGCTTCTGCGCCATCGCGAAGGCCTCGCAGGTGCCGATCATGTGGATGCCGAGCAGCATGTTGTTGCAGATCTTGGCCGCCTGGCCGTTGCCCGCGTCGCCCGCATGGATCACCGCCTTGCCCATCGCGGCGAGGATCGGTTCGGCGCGCTTGAACGCCGCCTCGGTGCCGCCGACCATGAACGTCAGCGTACCGCCGTTTGCCGCCGCGATGCCGCCGCTGACGGGGGCATCGACCATCTCGTAACCGGCGCCTTCCGCCGCGCCGATCACCTCGCGCGCGGTGGCGACGTCGATGGTCGAGCAGTCGAGCAGCACCGCGCCCGCGGGCACATGGCCGAACACGCTGGCTTCGTAGACCGATTTCACGATTGCCCCGTTGGGCAACATGGTGACGACCGCCTCGGCGCCCGTGCAGGCTTCGGCGGCATCGGTGAAGATGGCGCAGCCGTTGTCGCCAGCGTGGGCGAGCGCATCGGCGGACAAGTCGAACGCGCGGACCTCGTGCCCTGCCTCGACCAGGTTCGCGGCCATCCCGCCGCCCATGTTGCCGAGCCCGATGAAGGCGATTTTCATTGGATTTCTCTCCACTAGCCCCTCCCCTTCAGGGGAGGGGTTGGGGTGGGGGCTGTCACATCGATGCTTGGTTGGACGGACAGCCCCCACCCCTCCGCCGCTTCGCGGCTCCTCCCCTCCCCTGAAGGGGAGGGGCTTGGGCTACCGCCCCTTCCACACGCCTTCGCGCTTTTCGACGAACGCGGCCATGCCTTCGACCTTGTCCTCGCTGGCGGCGAGGATCTGGAAGATACGGCGTTCGACGATCAGGCCCTGGTCGAGCGTGGTCTCGAACGCGGCGTTGACCATTTCCTTGTTCGCGATCGCGGCCATCGGCGGCATCGCGGCGATCTGGGCTGCGGTCTTGAGCGCTTCCTCGACCAGGCTCTCGTGCGGCACGACGCGTGCGACGAGGCCGCTGCGTTCCGCTTCGGCTGCGTCCATCATGCGCCCGGTCAGGCACATTTCCATCGCCTTCGCCTTGCCGATCGCGCGGGTCAGGCGCTGGCTGCCGCCCATGCCGGGTGCGACCCCCAGCTTGATCTCGGGCTGGCCAAACTTCGCCTGGTCCGACGCGATGATGAAGTCCGCCATCATGGCAAGCTCGCATCCGCCGCCCAGCGCAAAGCCGTTGACCGCAGCGATCCACGGCTTGCGAACTTTCTTGACCAGGTCGCTCGTCCAGCGGGCAAAGAAATCCTCGAGATAGAAATCGGCCGCGGGCTTTTCCGACATTTCCTTGATGTCCGCGCCCGCGGCAAACGCCTTGTCGCCGCTGCCGGTCAGCACCGCGCAGAGCTGGCTCTTGTCCGCCTCGAACGCGGCGAAGGCGGCGATCAGGTCCTCGAGCACCTGCGAGTTCAGCGCGTTCAGCGCCTGCGGGCGGTTGATCGTGATCAGCGTGACCGCGCCATGCTGCTCGGTGGTGATGGTTTCGTAGGTCATTCCAACTCCATATCCGTCATTGCGAGGAGCGAAGCGACGCGGCAATCCAGGGCCGTGGTGCGTTCCGCTCTGGATTGCTTCGCTACGCTCGCAATGACGAGATAAGGAGGGCAATCCGGCTTGTGGTCACTTCAGCGGCCTCCATTCCTCGTCCGCCGGCAGGGGGGCGAAGATGCTGCCGAGCAGCTCGTCACTCACGCCCTCGGGGGTGGCGGGGTTCCATTGCGGGTCGCCGGTCTTGTCGACGATCACCGCGCGTACGCCCTCGGCAAAGTCGGGGCGAGTGAGGACGCGGCTGGCGATGCGGTATTCCATCACCATGTTGTCCGCGAAATCGGTCAGCTTTGCGCTTTCGGCCAGTTGCCGCAGTGCGACCTTGCAGGTCTGCGGGCTCTTCGTGCCAAGCGTGTCGCGTTCCTTTGCCGCCCACTCACTCTCATCGGCTTCCAGGCTGGCGAGGATATCCTCGTAACGGTCGGAGTGGAAATGCCTGGCGATGCGGTCGGCATTGCCCGCAATCCGCGCCTCGGGCGGGGTGATCGACAGTTCGCCCAGGATACCCGCGATCCGGCCCGGATGCTCGGCGATGCGCGCCTTGGCCTCGGCCAGCTTGTCGCTCGGAAGATAATGCGTGGCCAGCCCGGCCCAGAGGCATTCGGCGCCATCGAGCCGCGCGCCGGTAAGCGCCAGGAACTGCCCGATCCGGCCGCCCAGCCGCGAGAGGTACCAGCCGCCGCCCACGTCGGGGAACAGGCCGATGCCGGTCTCCGGCATGGCGAAGCGGGTGTTCTCGGTCGCGATCCGGTATTTCGCGGGCTGGCTAATGCCCACGCCGCCGCCCATCGTGATCCCGTCCATGAAGGCGACGATCGGCTTGGGGTACGCGAACATCTGATGGTTGAGCTGATATTCGTCGTGAAAGAACTGCCGCCCCGACACGCCGCCATCATTGAGCGCGCTGTTGCGCAGGAAGGCGATATCGCCGCCCGCGCAGAACCCGCGCCCTTCCGAATGATCGAGCAGCACGACCTCCACTGCCGGGTCATTCTCCCATTCGGTCAGCGCCGCGCTGATCGCGTGGCACATCTCGAGCGTGAGCGCGTGGAGCGCCTTGGGCCGGTTGAGCGACACGTGCCCCGCCGCGCCGTGGGTGTGGGTGAGGACGTCGCTCATTGCCGGAACAGATCCCGCCCCACGATCATTCGCATCACCTGGTTCGTGCCTTCGAGAATCGAATGCACGCGCAGGTCACGCCAGAAGCGTTCGATCGGATAGTCGCGCAGGTAGCCATAGCCGCCGAACAGCTGGAGCGCGTTGTTGACCACGTTCGAGCCGGAATCCGTCGCCAGCCGCTTGGCCATCGCGGAGAAGCGGCTCTTGTCGGGCGCGTTGTCCGTGACTTTCGCGGCGGCAAGATAGAGCAGCGCGCGCGCCGCCTCCAGTTCGGTCGCCATGTCGGCGAGCATGAACTGGGTGTTCTGGAAATCGGCGACCGGCTGGCCGAACTGCTGGCGGTCCTTGGTGTACTTGATCGCCTCGTCAAGGCACCGCTGCGCGCCCCCCAGCGAGCAGGCACCGATGTTGAGGCGGCCGCCGTCGAGGCCCATCATGGCGAAGCGAAAGCCCTCGCCCTCGTCGCCGACGCGGTTGGCGACCGGGACGCGCGCGTCCTCGAAGATGACCTGCGCGGTCGGGCTGGCGTTCCAGCCGAGCTTTTTCTCCGGCGCGCCGAAGCTGACGCCCGGCGTATCTTTTTCGATGACCAGGCAGGTAATGCCCTTGGTCTTGTCCTCGCCAGTGCGGACCATCGTGACATAGACGTCGTTGAAGCCCGCGCCCGAGATGAACTGCTTGGTGCCATTGAGGACGTAGTGGTCGCCGTCGAGGCGTGCCGACGCCTTGAGCCCCGCGGCGTCCGAGCCGCTGCCCGGCTCGGTCAGCGCATAGCTGGCGATCTTCTCCATCCCGATCAGGTCGGGCAGATACTTCGCCTTGACCTCGGCCCCACCGAAGCGGTCGATCATCCAGGTCGCCATGTTGTGGATCGAAATGAAAGCGCTGGTCGCGGGGCAGCCGTATGCCATCGCTTCCATGATCAGCGCCGCCTCCAGCCGCCCGAGGCCGATCCCGCCCGATTCTTCGCTCACGTAGATCGCGCCGAAGCCCAGTTCGGCGCTTCGTTTGATCACGTCGCGCGGGAAGTGGTGCTGCTCGTCCCATTCGGCCGCAAACGGCGTGATCGCATCGGCGGTAAAGCGCTGCGCCATTTCCTGGATCGCGAGCTGATCGTCGGTAAGCTGGAATTGTCCGGTCATGGCGTGGCCTCTAGTAGGGCTGCGGGGCGCGGGAAAGGGCAATAGGATGACGTGGGGCGATCCCTAGCCGATAACCGCCTCCGCCTCGATTTCGACAATCCAGTGCGGATCGCACAAAGCCGCGACGCCAACCATCGTGGCAGCGGGCGGATCGCCCCCGAACCAGCGCGCATGGACCGCGCCGACCTCGTGCTGCGCGCCGATATCCGTCAGATACATGCGCGTACGGACGATGTCGGATGCAGAGCCGCCGAGCTGTCCGACAGCACGCATGATCAGGGCGCAGCACCGGTCCGCCTGTTCTGCGGCGCCGCCCGGGGTGGTTGTGCCATCGTCCTCGATCGGGCCAGTACCCGCCACAATGATCCGGCCATCCACCGAAACCGCGCGGCAAAAACCAAACCGCGCTTCATACGGTGAACCGGATACGGCGCGGCGGCGGGTCAACCGCAGGTAACCTCGGTGATCATCATTGCCTCGTCATAGCGGACGTTAACCCGGTCCTGCCTGTAGTCCATCGTCCAGGCCGAGTTTGGCGGCCCCCAGCGCAAGGTGCGCGATCCGGTAAGAGCCAACGCATGGGCGCCGGTTTCGCTGCTCGCCCGTTCGCCGATCAGCACCCGCGCGGGCTGCGCGACGCAATCGGTCGGGGTCCGTGTCATTGTCGTGCACGCCCCCGTCATGATTGCCATTCCCCCGATCGCGGCAGCGGCCAATGTCTTCATTTCGATCCCCTCACGCGCACTTGGTGTAGGTCAGCGGCTCGGCAATCGCATCCTGGCCGAACTCGCTGCGCTCCAACGATTGCCCACCATCGCCCAGCGCGAGTTGCATGTCACGAGTCCACTGCATCCCTTCGCCGGTGAAGGCGAAACGCGCGCGGAAGGTGGAGTCGGTCCGTACACTTGCGGCATCGACCTGGCCGACTGATTCGTAGAACCGAATATCCCCCGCCGTGACCTCGATCAGCCCCTTGGCGTCACCGCGCGTCGATGTGCAATCACCCGGCACCAGCCCCCAGCGACCGTGCATCGAGGCCGGTATGCCGAGTCCCACCTGAACTGGCGGATCAGCCGGGCTCGGCGCGGTCGCCGCCGGGGTAGCCGCTGCACCATTGCCGGGCACCGCCGCCTCATCTGCCGGAGCACCGCACGCGGCGAGCCCGGCGGTGGCCATCAGGATAATCGTCAATCGCATCGAACCCTCCTGGTTTTGCTGAAGCAGGGAAACGAGCAAGCTCGGCGATCTTTCCCGGCGCGTTTGGCCCGCATCAACCCATCGTCGGGATGACGAAAGCATTGGAACCATCGCCGCCGCCATCGGGCCAGCGCTGGGTGACGGTCTTGACCTTGGTCCAGAACTTCAGCCCTTCGGTACCGTACTGGTTGGTGTCGCCAAACGCGCTACGCTTCCACCCGCCGAAGCTGTGATAGGCGACCGGGACCGGGATCGGCACATTGATGCCGACCATGCCCACGTTGACGCGGCTGGCGAATTCGCGCGCGGCGTGACCGTTGCGGGTGAAGATGGCGACGCCGTTGCCATACTGGTGCTCGCTCGGCAGCCGCACGGCCTCCTCGAAGTCCTTTGCGCGCACGATCTGGAGGACGGGGCCGAAGATCTCTTCCTGGTAGCTCTGCATCTGCGGGGTGACGTGGTCGATCAGCGTGGGACCGATGAAGAAGCCCTTCTCGTGGCCCTGCAGGCTGAACCCGCGCCCGTCGATCACGATCTCGCCGCCCTCGGCCTCGGCGGTGTCGATCCACTGCTCGACCCGCGCCTTGTGCTCGGGCGTGACGACCGGACCGTAGTGCGCGTCCTTGTCGTTCGACACGCCCACGCGCAGCGCGTTGATCGCCGGGATCAGCTTTTCGCGCAGCTTGTCGGCGGTATCCTCGCCCACCGGCACGACGACAGGAAGCGCCATGCAGCGTTCGCCTGCCGAACCGAAGGCCGCACCCGCGAGGTCGTTCACCACCTGGTCGAGATCGGCGTCGGGCATCACGATGCCGTGGTTCTTGGCCCCGCCCATCGCCTGCACGCGCTTGCCCGCCGCGACGCCGCGCTTGTAAACGTAGTGCGCGATGTCGGACGAACCGACGAAGCTCACCGCGGCGATATCCGGATGGTCGAGGATCGCATCGACCATTTCCTTGTCGCCGTGGACGACCTGCAGGAGTCCTTTGGGCGCTCCTGCTTCGAGGAACAACTCGGCCAGACGCACCGGCACGCTGGGGTCGCGCTCACTGGGCTTCAGGATGAACGCGTTGCCCGCCGCGATCGCCATGCCGAACATCCACATCGGGATCATCGCGGGGAAGTTGAACGGGGTGATCCCCGCGCCGATGCCCAGCGGCTGGCGCATCGAATAGACGTCGATCCCCGGCCCGGCACCGATGGTATACTCGCCCTTCAGGACCTGCGGGATACCGCAGGCGTATTCGATCACTTCCAGACCGCGCTGGATGTCGCCGTGGGCATCCTCGACCACCTTGCCGTGTTCGCTCGCCAGCAGTTCGGCCAGTTCCTGCTTGTGCGTCTCGACCAGAGTTTTGAACGCGAACATCACGCGCGCGCGTTTCTGCGGGTTCGTCATTGCCCATTCTGGCTGGACCCGCTTTGCGTTTTCGACCGCGCGGTCGAGCAAGGCGGCATCGCCCAGCGCGACCTCGGCCTGGATCTCCCCGGTGGATGGGTTCCAGATCGTATGCCTCCGGCCCGCCCCGCCGCCAGGTTCGCCGACGATAAAGTGTTCGACCTGGCGCATGAAAATTCCTCTCGACTATTCGATTCTTGCAAACATGATAGCGCCGCGAACGCCCCTATCCAACCCGCGCTCGCGCATTTGTCGGCTTGGGTGAGGAACATCTACGCGATTGACCATACTTCCGGCATGCGGCAAAGGCGCGCAAGAGCGCGGGTATGATGTAATGGTAGCCTGTCAGCTTCCCATGCTGAACGCGCGGGTTCGATTCCCGCTACCCGCTCCAGGCAACATTCCCACGTTGGCGTGAATGTCGCTTTGCTGGAATGGGATTGCCGATCCGTTCATGGCGCTCTTTTTCGCTAATGCTCTCCATGCGGGGTTAATCGGCTCTCACCCCGCCCGCCGCCTTGCTTTTGCGCGCGCCCCGGACTAGATGACCCGTCGTCTTCCGACATTGGAATCACGCCCAGCCCCTCCCGGACCTTGAACCGGGGCGGCGATGGCCCCATTCCGGAAGGCACGAAACATCGTAAGCGAGGACGAAAAGGTCGCGCCCATGACCGAAGAAAGCAAGCGCAAGACATCGCCCGCGGAATTCATCCGCCAGGTACAGTCCGAAACGCGCAAGGTCGTGTGGCCGACGCGCGAGGAAACGGTTCGGACCGCCATCTTCGTGTTCATCATGATGGTGATTCTCTCGCTGTTCTTCCTCGGCGTCGATTCGCTGTTCGGCGCGGCCGTGCGCTGGCTGCTGACCCTCGCCTGAGGCCCAACCTTTCCAGTTCAGGACGTAAAATGGCACGCTGGTACATCATCCACGCCTACTCCGGGTTCGAGAACAAGGTTCGCGACGCGATCCTGTCCGAAGCCGAGCGGCTGGGCCTTTCCGAAGCGGTGGAGGACGTGCAGGTCCCGACCGAGACTGTGACCGAAGTGAAGCGCGGCAAGAAGGTCCAGGTCGAACGCAAGTTCATGCCCGGCTACGTGCTTGCCAAGCTGCGCCTGACTGATGACGTATACCATCTCGTCAAGAACACGCCCAAGGTCACGGGCTTTCTCGGTTCGGGCAACAAGCCGCAGCCGATTTCCGAACGCGAGGCCGCGCGCTATTTCGGCGGGGTCGAGGAGGCCAAGGCCGCCCCCAAGAAGCAAGTCGCGGTCGATTACGAAATTGGCGACAGCGTCAAAGTGAATGCAGGCCCATTCGCCAGCTTCAACGGGTTGGTCGAAGAGCTCGATTTCGACAAGCAGCGGGTCAAG
This sequence comes from uncultured Erythrobacter sp., assembly GCA_964516135.1. Taxonomy (GTDB): domain Bacteria; phylum Pseudomonadota; class Alphaproteobacteria; order Sphingomonadales; family Sphingomonadaceae; genus 34-65-8. The sequence goes on from CAZEWN010000008.1 coordinate 75,567, forward strand.
GTGGCGGTGTCGATCTTCGGCCGCGCGACTCCGGTCGAACTGGCATTCGAGGAAGTCGAACTGGTCAAGTAACTCCGGTTGCCTTTTGCGGCATACGCCGCTAATGGCGCCGCCTCTCCTTTCAGGAGAGCCCATGCGGGAGGCTCGCCCAGGCGATCCGTTTCACCGCTTACCATGAGCTTGCGTTACGGCGCAGGCGACAGTGAGAAAGGAGGCCAATCGTGGCCAAGAAGATCGACGGCTATATCAAGCTGCAGGTGCCTGCCGGCGCCGCCAACCCCTCGCCGCCCATCGGCCCCGCCCTGGGTCAGCGCGGCGTGAACATCATGGAATTCTGCAAGGCCTTCAACGCCGCGACCGACGGCCTTGAAAAGGGCATGCCGATCCCGACGATCATCACGGTCTATTCCGACCGTTCGTTCACCTTCGTCACCAAGACCCCGCCCGCGACCTTCCTGATCAAGAAGGCGGCCAACCTCAAGTCCGGTTCCAAGGAACCCGGCAAGGTGAAGGCCGGCACGATCAAGCGTTCGCAGCTTGCCGAGATCGCCCAGACCAAGATGGCCGACCTCAACGCGAACGACATCGAAATGGCGACCCGCATCATCGAAGGCTCCGCCCGTTCGATGGGTCTCGAAGTGGTGGAGGGCTGATCCGATGGCCAAGCAGACCAAGATTCAGAAGGTTCGCGCCGAGCTCGACCGCGAAAAGCTCTACACCGTTGACGAGGCGCTGAGCACGCTGCGGACCCACAAGGCCAAGTTCGACGAGACCGTCGAAGTCGCGATGAACCTTGGCGTCGACCCGCGCCACGCCGACCAGATGGTCCGCGGCATGGTGTCGCTGCCCTCGGGCACTGGCAAGGACGTGCGCGTCGCGGTGTTCGCGCGCGGCGACAACGCCGAGAAGGCGCTCGCCGCCGGGGCCGACAAGGTCGGTGCCGAGGACCTGATGGACGACATGGCCGCGGGCAACCTCAACTACGACCGCGTGATCGCGACCCCCGACATGATGGGCGTCGTCGGCCGTCTCGGCAAGGTGCTCGGTCCCAAGGGTCTGATGCCGAACCCCAAGCTCGGCACGGTGACCCCGAACGTCGAACAGGCAGTCAAGGACGCCAAGGGCGGCCAGGTCGAGTTCCGCGTGGAGAAGCAGGGCATCATCCATTCCGGGATCGGCAAGCTGTCGTTCAAGGACGAGGACCTGAAGGCCAACTTCAAGGCGCTGACCGACGCGATCGTCAAGGCCAAGCCCTCGGGCTCCAAGGGCAAGTATGTTCGCAAGATCACACTGACCAGCTCGATGGGCCCCGGCCTCAAGGTCGATCTTGCCGAGGTCGAAGGCGCCTGAGCCGCTTGCGACAGTAAACATGAAAAGGGCCGGGATTTCCCGGCCCTTTTTGTTTGAGAGGTTTCGGCACCGCGCGGGCGAAGCCCGGCAGCATCAGCAAAGCATCAGCATGCCCATGCTGGCGGTCTGCTTGACCTTTTCGGGCAGCCGCGTCGCGTAAAGCGCATTGGCAACGGCCTGTTCGACCACCCGCGCGCCGCTGCGGATCGGGTTGAATGCGAGCACGGGCACCGCGCGTTCGGCGGCGGGCCGGGGCGGGTCGTTCGTGTAGGTCGCGCTGTGGCAACCGGGCATCGCCGCAAGCGAGGCGCAGAACCTCTCGAACCGCCGCGCGACCACACGGTTGCGCCGGGTGCGATCGCGGCTCGCAAGTTCGAAACTGTGGGACACGACGGTGAAACCGTCCTGCCCGGTGTCGCGCGCACGGCGCAGCGCGCCGGTCAATTCATCAAACGACAGCGCGGTTATCTGCGCATGGCGCAACCGTCCGCCGAAATCCTCGACACAGCCCACTGGCACCTCGATCACGCCGCGATGCCACATCGCTGCCCTATGTTCGTGCCCGAGCGTGATAGCGCAGTCACCATGGCCCGCCAGTGCCGGGCAATGGCTGGTGTCGTATTCGATCCCGATTTCCGCCAGCGCGCGCAAGGTATCGTCATTCGCGCCATAGTTGCCCGCCCTGAACGCGACTGGATGCGGCGCGCCCGCCGCAACGAGCGTATCGCGTGCCCATCCGAGGATGCGGCGCTGGTCTTCCAGCGGGAACTGCCGCAAGTGCTGCCCGGTACGCCGGGTCAGCGGATTGCCCGGCGCCAGCGCCAGCCACTCGCTGTGGCAGTGGAGCTGTACGTCGTGGCCACGTGCCACGATCGACCCGACCACATCCTCGATCGCGGCCACGCCCCAGACGAGCGCGGGCATCGGATCGACGAAGAACACGCCCTTAAGGCCATGCCGCTCCATCACGTCCATCTGGTGGCCGATCCCCACCGGGCCGGATGGCGTCTCGCAAGCGATCGAGCGGGCGAAGTTCTCCGCCCGCGTGCCCGGCCCGCCCACACCCGGCAGTGCCGAGGCATATTCGGTGTCAATGGTTATATAGACGCCAGTCATCGCCCGCGAGGGTTAGCGCGTGCGCGTTAAGACAGTCTTGTGATCAGATGCCTCCAGCGGTCCACGCGAACCCGGCCCGGTCGAGCCCGTCGCACAAGTCCGCCCGGCACCGCGCCAGCGCATCAGCATGGGTCGAGCGGACGACGAAGTTCGATCCCACCCGGCCTTCGCGGAAGAAAGGATAGCTGCCGATCTGGCACCGTTCGTGCGCCTTTTCGGTGTCGCGCAGCAGGCCAGCAACCTCGCTTTCGGGGATGAACCCGCCGACGGTCTCGCTCAGAAGCGGCGCGCCGCCTTCCAGCTGGCCCGTCAGCGCATCCAGCATCCCTGCGGTAATGTGCGGCACGCCCGCCATGATGAACATGTTGCCGAACCGGATGCCCGGCGCCCCCGACATGCGGTTGGGAATGAGGTCTGCCCCTTCCGGTACGCGCGCCATGCGCAGGCGCCCCTCGTTCACCCCGCCCTTGTCGGCGTAATAGCGTTCCAGGATCGCGCGCGCCTCAGGATGGACGACCACCGGCACGCCCAGCGCCCGCGCCACCGCGTCGACCGTGATGTCGTCGTGCGTGGGCCCGATGCCGCCGGTGGTGAACAGGTAATCGTTTTCGGCCCGCAGCGCGTTCACCGCGGCGACGATCCGGTCCTCGACATCCGCGACCACGCGCACTTCGGCGAGGCGAATGCCCTGGACCTGCAACCAGCTTGCGATCTGGGCGATGTTCTTGTCGTGCGTGCGGCCAGACAGGATTTCATCGCCGATCACGACCAGCCCGGCAGTGTAGATGCGCTCGCTCATGAACGTGGGTTAGGCGAGGCTGCGGCGCTGCGGAAGGCTAAATCCTCACTCCGCCGCCTCGAGCTGCCGCTCCGTCGCGGCCGCTTGCGCAGCCTTGCGGAACGCCAGGATCCCGTCGTCCACGGGCCCTTCGCGCATCACCTTGCGATCGAACACGTATTCCTGGTTCAGCCGCCAGGGATAGCTGGTCGCGCTCCTGGGCATGATGTGCTTGCCGCGCTGGATGTAGCCGCTGGAAAAATCGAACAGGTCGTCCTCCTCCAGCCCGTGATCGGCGGGCAGCACTGGTACCGCCACGTCGCTGCCGCACCGCTCCATCTCGTTCAGCACGCGGCAGATGAATTCGGAATTGATGTCGGCACGCAGTGTCCAGCTCGCATTGAGGTATCCGAACACGACCGCGAGGTTCGGCAGGTTCGAGAACATGCAGCCCTTGTAATAGAACCGCTCCGCGAAATTCACCGGCGTCCCGTCCTGGCTGATCGCGATCTTGCCCCCGATGGCCAGCTTCAGCCCGGTCGCGGTGACGACGATGTCGGCATCCAGCTTCTCGCCACTTTCAAGCTCGACACCGCCGCGTACGAACCGCGCGATCCGGCCGGTCACGACGCTCGCCCGGCGGCGCTTGATCGCGGCGAACAGGTCGTCGTCGGGCACCAGGCACAGGCGCTGATCCCACGGGTTGTAAGGCGGCGTGAACGGAGCGAGATCGTAATCCGGCCCCATCGACCTGCGGATACGCTTGTGCAGCGCGTCCTTCACCTTCTGCGGCTTTTTACGCGCCAGCTTGAAGCCGAAATCCTGCAACTTGATGTTCTTCCACCGGGTGATCCGATAGGCCAGCCGTTCGGGCAGGACCCGGCGCAGGAAGTTGGCCAGCCCATCCTTGGCCGGGCGCGAGAACACCCAGGTCGGCGTACGTTGGAGCATAGTGACGTGCGCGGCCTCTTCCGCCATCGCGGGCACGATCGTCACTGCCGTCGCGCCCGATCCGATGACCACGACCTTCTTGCCCGCGTAGTCGAGATCGTCGGGCCAGAATTGCGGGTGCACCACCTGGCCGTCGAACGCGCCGAAGTCGAAGGCGGGGTCGTAAGGCTCGTCGTAGTCGTAGTAGCCGGAACCGAGATAGAGGAAGTTTGCGGTGAGGTGCGCCTGCGTACCGTCGCTGCGCTCCATCGTGACGTGCCAGCGCGCCTCGTCTCCGCGCCAGTCGGCTGCCAGAACCTTGTGGCCGAAGCGGATGTGCTGGCGGATGCCGCGCTCGTCGACGATGCGGTGGAGGTAGTCGAGGATCGCGGGCGCATCGGCGATCGACTTCTCGTGCTTCCACGGCTCGAACACGAAGCCCAGCGTATGCATGTCGCTGTCGGACCGGATACCGGGATAACGGAACAGGTCCCAGGTTCCACCCAGGTTCTCGCGCTGTTCGACGATGGCATAACTGCGGGTCGGGCACAGCATTTCCATGTGCGCCGCCATGCCGATACCGGAAATCCCGGCGCCCACGATCAGGACGTCGAAATCGGCCGCCCCTTCGAAACCGGGACTTGTCGCGCGCATGGGCCTCTCCTCTTGACGCGAAGGTAAATCATCCCTGCGCGCAACGCGAGTCCCGATGGCAAATTGCAACCTATTGCGTGGCCAACCCCCGCTGTTCGGCCATGCCCATGCTGACCAGCAGCGGCTCTGCATCCTGCCGCGCCTTGAACGCCGCCTTGTCGACCATGCCGCGCCAGTCGGCGAGCACCAGCGATTGCGCGACCGCGCCGCCCAGGGTGGTACCGGGTCCGGTGACGATGAACAGGTCGGGCGCGAACTCGCGCGCGGCAACCGCGATGGCCCGCGTGAAGTCGTAGATCGCGGTAACCTGGTGGCCCAGCGTATAGTCCCACAGTGCCGCGGTATCGGTCGCATGCGGCCACCACACCGCACCGCGTCCGTCGATCAGCGGCAGGTGCGGCTGCCCGAACAGGTCAACGGGGAGGATGTCGCGACCTCGCGCCGCCACGGGTTGCTGCAGATGCGTGTGGAACGCGGCATGATTGCCGAGCCGCATGGGGAAGCGACCGTCGATCGGCTCGACCGCCTGCTCGAACGCCTTGAGCCCCGCCTCGTCGCCCGCGAGCACAAGCATTCCGCCAAGATCGATCGACAGCGCGAGCGTGTGATCGGCGCGGGCATCGATCCGCGACACGAGGTCCAGCAAAGAGGCCTTGCGTGCCTGATCGGGGCGCCAGTCCTCGCCCATGAACGGGTAGACCAGCTGTCCGCCAATCAGCGCCTGCTGCATCAGCGTGCCCATCGTGTTGGCGACCCGGAAGCCGTCTTCCGGCGACACTGCGCCCGCGCAGGCGAGCGCGGAATACCAGCCCATCGAATTGCCGGTGACCGCGACGATCTCGATAGCCTCGCGGTCGATGCTGAGAAAATCGCCCAGCGTCGCCGCGAAAATCAGGCCCGAGGCATTATCGCCCCGCGTGTGCGTGGCCATGCTGAATCTTTCCGCCCCGTCGAGCGCCGACAGCGTCTCCTGCCCCGCTGCCGTGCGCTGGCTATCGAATGCGGCCAGCAGGTCCGCATCGGGAAAATGGCGGGCGAGATAGCCAAGCTCAGCCTTGTTGTACGTGCCCCGGCCCGGGCAGACGACGACGGCGGTCTTCCTCATGCCCCGCGCTCCATCAGGGCCCCGGCGGCGGCGACGATGCTGTCGACGCTCGGCATGGTCGTGGCATAGGCGGGGCCGGTCGGGATAAAGCTGTCCTCGGCCACCTGGCGCGCGATGGGCTTGTCGGTCCGTTCGGCCAGCAGCGCCATCAATGCCTCGGCCAGCCCGCCGGTTCGCCGCGTCTCGTCCACCACCAGCACACGCGACGCGGCACCGATTGCGTCCAGCATCGCCGTTTCAGGAAGCGGGTTGAGCCAGTGAAGATCGATCACCCGCGATGCTATCCCACTGGCGGCCAGTCGGTGCTGCGCCTGCAATGATAGATGCAGCCCGTTGGCATAGCTGATCATAGCAATATCATTGCCATGTCCATGTACAGTCACATCACCAAAATCGATCCGCTCACCTGGCGCCGGATAGTGCCGCATCCACAGGCCATCGCCGGGTTCGTGCAGGTCGCGCATCGGGTAAAGCGCGATCGGTTCGAGGAAGACGACCAGCCGCTGCTCCTCACGCGCCAGCCGCACGCACTCGCGCAGCAACCGCGCCGCATCAGCCCCGTTCGACGGGCAGCACAGGATCAGCCCCGGCACATCGCGCAGCGCGGCGAACGAATTGTCGTTGTGGAAGTGCCCGCCGAAGCCCTTCTGATAGCCCAGCCCGGCAATCCGCAACACCATCGGGTTGGTGAACTGCCCGTTGGAAAAGAACGGCAGCGTTGCCCCCTCGCCCCGCAACTGGTCCTCGGCATTGTGGTAGTAGGCCAGGAACTGGATTTCCGGGATCGGCAGCAACCCGTTGTGCGCCATGCCTAAACCAAGGCCCAGGATGGATTGTTCGTCGAGCAGGGTATCGATCACCCGCGCCCGCCCGAACCGGTTCACCAGCTTCTGCGTGACGCCATAGACCCCGCCCTTCGCGCCGACGTCCTCGCCCATCAGCGCGATCTCGCGGTGCTCGAGCATGAGGTCGGTCAGTGCCCAGTTGATGCAGCGGCTCATGATCTGGGGCGAATCCATCGCCTTGAGATCGGCCCCGAAAGCCGTCGCCCGCGCCTCGGCCGAGGGGCCGTTGCTCGGTGCGTTCTCGCGCCGCGGCGGGATCAGGCTCGCCATGACCCCGGCGGCGGTGTTGAGGCGCGGTCTGGTAACAACCTCGCCCCGCACCCGCTCAACCCGCGCCAGCGTTTCCTGGTAGATTGCTAATGCCTTTTCGCGCGCCAGAGCCCCTGCCGCTTCGAGCAGCCGTACCGAATGCAGCAGTGGATCGTTCGCCTCGTCCGCTTCGACAGCGGCCTTGGTCATGTAGGCGGTCTGAACGTCCGCGCCCGCATGGCCGTAGAGCCGCACGGTCCGCACATGCAGAAACGCGGGCTTGCGCCGGGTGCGAACATGCTCCGCCGCCTCGCGCGCGGCGCTGAAGGTGTCGTAGATGTCGAGCCCGTCGCAAGCGAAGTAGGCAAGGTCGGGCTTGTTCGCGAAGTTTGCCGCGATCCAGCCGGTCGGCGTCCTGGTCGAGATGCCGATCCCGTTGTCCTCGCACACCCACAACACCGGCATCGGCACCTTCTGGTAGGCCGTCCAGCAACTGGTGTTGATGGCCCCTTGCGCGGTCGAGTGATTGGCGCTGGCGTCGCCGAAGCTGCACATGACGATCGCGTCGTCGGGCAGCGCCTGGTGTTCGGGACGGAGCTTTTTCGCAAGGCCAATGGAATACGCCGCCCCGACCGCCTTGGGCAGGTGGCTGGCGATGGTCGAGGTCTGCGGCGGGATGTTGAGCGCCTTTGATCCCAGGACCTTGTGCCGCCCGCCCGAAATCGGATCATCGCTCGAACAGGTGAAGCTCAGCAGCATGTCCCACAGGATCGACTGTCCCGGCACCTGGTTAGCCCGCTCGATCTGGAACGCGGCGTCGCGATAGTGGAGGAACGCCATGTCCGTGGGCCGCAGCGCGGCGGCGACGGCGGCCATCCCCTCGTGCCCGGACGATCCGATCGTATAGAACCCTTCGCCCGCCGCCTGCATCCGGCGGCTGACGATATCAAGCGCGCGCGTCAGGCATCCCGCTCGAAACAGACGCACCGCCACATCGTGGCCAAGCGGCCCGCCCGGCGCCGCACCCGGGGGTAAATCCCCTTCGACACTGCGGTGAAGGAAACTTTCATGCACGTTCTGAGCCCGGTCCATCCGCTGCCCTTATGTCCACACGGCCGCGCTGGAAATCCGCCTATCCGCAGAAATGGTGCCAGAAGAGGCATCCAATTTGATGCTGTTTCATCATGTATTTCAGAGGCTTGGCAGATGGGGCTAATCCGAAAGGTCCGGAAAAGGCCCGCAAAAAGCCACTAAAGTATTGGTTCGATGCCTTTTTTGGGACTCGAAAATTGAATTTTGGTGCATCCGCAGAGGGTGGATCACTTGTCTATAAACCGACATTTGTGGGCTTTGCGGGCCTTTGCGACCGTGAGCTTGTGAGCATGAGCATTAACATTGCTCCCCCGCGAAAAGGGCGCCAGCTATGAAGGTCGCGCTTGGTCCCACCCGATCCCAAAGTAGACCTGCGGCGACGCTGGCCAGCAATAGTGCCACTCCCGTCGCGAGGTTGAAGACTCCATAGGCGGTGCCCCGCAAGGTTTCCGGCGACCGGTCGGCCACCAGCTTTGCAAACAGTCCTTGGCTGAGCGCCATGTGCAAACCCTAAAGCGCAATTCCTGCGAACGCACCAGTTAAGCCTGGTACGAAGGCGAGGATGAGGTCTGCCAGGACCAGACATCCGAGGGCGGGGGCAAGCAGGTGACGCCCATCGATCCGATCCGACAGGGCTCCGGCGGTGCGCTCCAAGCGAATAGACGAGGTTCATCGTGACGAGAACGAGAGGAGCCAATGCGAGCGGAAGGCCCTCCGCATTGGCTTTCAAAATGAGAAATGCTTCGCTGAAGCGCGCCAGAGTGAACGCCAACCCAATAGCGACGACGCTCCAGAAGGCCATATCGAAGTTCGACATATCCCGCATTCGCAAGGGTGGTCGCGCGACGACATCTTGTGGCTCGCGGTCATCGACTGCCCAGACGATCAAGAGGACCGCGATGACGGCCGGAATGGCAGCGATCCAGAAGACCGAGCCCATGTCGTTTGCGAACACGAACATGAGCCCGATCGCCAGTAACGGTCCTAGAAACGCGCCCACGGTATCGAGCGCCTGGCGAAGCCCGAAGGCTCGGCCGCGAATGGACAATGGGGTGACATCTGCGACCAAGGCGTCTCGCGGCGCGCCTCTGATTCCCTTGCCAATGCGATCGGCGAAGCGCGCGCCCAGCACCATCGTGGCCGTTCCAGCCAGTGCGAAGAACGGTTTCGAAAGCGCGCCGAGGCCGTAGCCGAGCAGAATGAGCGGCTTCCGCCGCCCAAACCGGTCCGAGAGCGCCGGAAGTCAGCCCAAGGGCGATGTGCATCCGATGACGATCGAGGTGTTGGAACGCTTCGATTATCCCATTCACGACCTGCATTCGAAGAACTGGAACGAGTTCACCAAACCGGGGGCACCGGAGTTCGATTTCATTTTCACCGTGTGCGACAACGCGGCTGGCGAGAGCTGCCCGGTCTGGCCCGGCAAACCGCTCACCGCGCATTGGGGGGGTGGAAGATTCTGCAGCAGTCGTTGGCGATGGCCAGCGCCAGGCATTCGTGGACGCGATGGCGTACCTCAGAAGGCGGATCGAGCTTTTTCTCATGCTGCCACATGACGCCATCGACGAGATGGCATTGCGCGGCAAGCTGGCCGCGATCGGAGGCGAAGAGGGTGCGAGCGAGAAGGCGCGAGACGCTCAATGACCACCGACATCATCATCTATCACAACCCGGAATGCGGCACTTCGCGCAATGCGCTTGCCATGATCCGCAATGCCGGCATCGAGCCGCATGTAATCGAATACCTCAAGACTCCGCCCTCACGCGCCCTGCTTGAAGATCTGATCCGGCGTGCCGCAATCACTCCGCGCGAACTGCTCCGTGAAAAAGGCACACCGTTTACCGATCTGGGCCTCGACGACGCGGGACTTGCCGATGAGCAACTGATCGACGCGATGATGGAGCATCCCAATCTGATCAACCGTCCGCTGGTTGTGTCGCCACTGGGCGTGAAACTGTGCCGGCCTTCCGAAGAAGTGCTCGATCTCATTCCCGCTGGCCAACGTGCCGAGTTTTCCAAAGAAGATGGCGAGCAGGTCATCGACGCTTCCGGCAATCGCGTGAACCGCTGAGGAAGAAATCAATGACTGAACCATCCAAGGCGGAGCGCCTGTCGTTCCTCGACCGCTTCCTCACTCTCTGGATCTTCCTCGCCATGGCCCTCGGAGTCGGCTTGGGTGCGATGTTCGAGGGTCTTCCCGCGGCTCTGAACGGCCTGTCCTGGGGCTCCACCAACATCCCGATCGCAATCGGCCTGATCCTGATGATGTACCCGCCCTTGGCGCGAGTGCGCTACGAAGAGCTCCCTCGCGTGTTCGAGGACAAGCGCGTCCTGGCGATCTCTCTCATCCAGAACTGGGTCATCGGGCCGGTACTGATGTTCGCGCTCGCCGTGATATTCCTGCGCGACTACCCCGAATACATGACCGGCCTCATCCTGATCGGTCTGGCGCGCTGCATCGCCATGGTGATTGTCTGGAACCAGCTGGCCAGGGGCGACAACCAGTATGTCGCGGCGCTCGTCGCGTTCAACTCGATCTTCCAGATCCTGTTCTTCAGCGTCTACGCTTGGTTCTTCCTTGCTTTCCTTCCGCCGTTGTTCGGCCTTGAAGGCAGCATAGTTGACGTCAGCTTCTGGACTATCGCCGAGGCGGTCCTGATCTACCTTGGGGTGCCGTTTCTCGCGGGTTACCTCACTCGCAAGTGGTTGGCCCGCGCAAAGGGCGAGGAATGGTACGAGACACGCTTTCTGCCCAGAATCGCGCCGATCACGCTTGTCGCACTGCTGTTCACCATCATGGCGATGTTCAGCCTGAAGGGCGGCGACATCGTGACCTTGCCCGGCGACGCAATCCGCATCGCCATTCCGCTTACTATCTATTTTGTCGTCCAGTTCACGGTCAGCTTCTACATGGGTAAGCTGATCGCCAGCGACTATCCGCGTACGACTGCGGTTGCATTCACCGCCGCAGGCAACAATTTCGAGCTCGCCATCGCGGTTGCAATCGCAGCCTTCGGGCTTGCATCGCCGGTTGCATTTGCGGCGGTCATCGGCCCGCTGGTCGAGGTTCCCGTGCTGATCCTGCTGGTGAACGTCGCGTTCTGGTTCGGTCGGCGCTGGTTTCCAGGCAGCGTGCCGGCGGGAACGCGTTCATGACAGCGAGCTCCAACCGCCTTCGGACGCTGACCGATCCGCTCGATCTGCCTGCGTTATGCCCCGAGCATGCTCACCGCCGTCCCGCCGAGGGCCTTGGCAACGTCGCTCCACCCCCGCGCATATTGCTGCTCTACGGATCCTTGCGCGAGCGATCCTACTCGCGCCTAGCGGTCGAGGAATCCGCTCGTCTCCTGCAGTATTTCGGGTGCGAGACGCGGATATTCGACCCGTCCGATTTGCCCTTGCCCGATCAGATCGAGGGCGACGATCACCCGGCCGTCCACGAACTCCGCGAGCATTCGTTATGGTCCGAGGGACAGGTATGGTGCAGCCCTGAGCGCCATGGACTGATCACCGGCATCATGAAGGCCCAGATCGATCACCTTCCGCTTGCGTATAAGGGCTTGCGGCCGACCCAGGGGCGCACCCTTGCGGTGATGCAGGTCAGCGCCGGGTCTCAGAGTTTCAACTCGATCAATACGCTTCGCGTGCTCGGCCGGTGGATGAGGATGTTCACTATTCCGAACCAATCGTCGATCGCCAAGGCCTATGAGGAATTCAACGAGGCCGGGCGGATGAAGCCATCGAGTTACTACGATCGAATCGTGGACGTGATGGAGGAACTGGTCCGGTTCACGGTCCTGCTCCGACCGCATGCCGACCAACTTGTGGATCGATATTCAGAACGCAAGGAGAAGGGCGCGTTGTTCGAGACCCACGTCGAAGCGGCTGGGCTGGCGGCCAACAAACCGGTGTCGGGAACCTACTTAGCAGCGTCAAATGCCCGGCCAGACGCTGCCGGATGACGACCGTTAGCAAGATGTGGCTATGGTCTACCTAGGCCGCCAGTGCAATCGGGTCAAAGTGCCACGCGACATCGGGTCAAGATTCAAGGTCGGTTGACAGGAAGGGCTTCCTCGTTGAGGAAATCGAGAGAGGCCCGGTAGCGGCCTGAAAACCTCAGGGGGCAATAACTTGGTCGACATCACTTATCGCAGCCGTGTTCTCAGTTCATCGATCCTCAAGGGCGTCTCTCTCTTTTCCGCGGCAGCGCTGGCGACCACGCCCGCTGTGGCGCAGGAAGCGGTTGCGGCACCTGCAGCAGACCAGGAGCCGCCTGCCGAGGCGGCCGATATCGTCGTGACTGGCTCGCGCATCGCGCGCAAAGACTATGTAGCCAACAGTCCGATCGTCACTGTCACGCAGGAAGACATCAAGGCGACGGGCTCGACGAATATCGAAACACTGATCCAGGAGCTGCCGCAGTTTACGCCCTTGGGGAGCGCTTCGTCGAACAGCCCCAACGTCGCGGGCCAAGCTCAGGTGCAGTTGCGCGGCCTCGGTGCGATCCGCACCCTCGTGCTGCTGAACGGGCGTCGCGTCGTATCCTCAAGCGCCTCTTCGGTCGTCGACCTGAACCTATTCCCGACGGCTTTGATCTCCAGCGTTGAGACCATCACTGGCGGCGCCTCATCCACCTATGGCTCGGACGCTGTGGCCGGAGTGTTGAACTTTCAGCTGAACAGGAAATTCGAAGGCGTTCAGCTCGACGCGCTGTCCGGCGTCTCTGACCGCGGCGACGCAGCGAGCCAGGCCGTCAGCCTGACGGTGGGCCGCGACATCGCGGCGGGCCGCGGCAACGTGGTGCTGTCGCTGGGCTACTCTAACCGAGAATCGGTCCTCAACGCGGCGCGCGACTTCTCGTTGATAGGGGGCTTCGCCGGCACGTCGCCCCTCGGTTCCACCGTGTTCGACGCGAACAACCTTCCGTCGGTCGCCGCAGTCAGCGCGGCCGTGCCGGGCGCCGTTCGAGGGAACACTTTCGGCTTCAATAACAACGGCACGCTGTTCGCTTACCAGGGAGCCCGCGACTACATCAGCCCTGGCGGGGTCGGCTATGAGGGCTTCCGAACGCCGGGCCCGCTGCAGCAAACCGATTTCACCTATGCGACGGGTGATCGAAACTACATGATCATACCGCAGGACAGATACAACGTTTACGCTGCGGCGAACTACGAGATTAGCCCGTTCGCGAACGTTTATGCCGACTTCCTGTTTTCGCAATTTGACGCGAACAACCAGCTAGCCTCCAACCCCGCCACGGGTCCCACTACCGGCTTCCGTATCCCGGCGGCCAACCCCTTCATCCCGGCGGAACTCCGGGCGGTCCTGAATTCGCGCCCCAATCCCGCTGGCACCTTTCGCCTCGACAAGCGCTTCAACGAACTCGGCCCGCGACGGCAGAACGAGAGCTACGACGTTTATCAGATCACGACGGGTCTCCGCGGTCGACTGCCCGGCGTTCGCGATTGGACCTATGACGCGTATGTCTCCTACGGGCGTGTCGACAACAGTACGACCTACACGGGCTACCTATCTCGCTCGGCGGTCCAAAGTCTGCTGAACGCGCCCGATGGCGGAGTTTCGCTCTGCGCCGGTGGCTTTAACCCGTTCGGTGAGAAGCCATTGAGCGACTCCTGCGTCGCCTATGTCACCCGGGTGCCCACGAACACCACAGACAATGATCAGCGCATTGCTGAACTCAACCTGCAGGGTGGGCTCTTCAACCTTCCCGCCGGTCAAGTCCGGGCTGCGGTTGGTGCGACCTATCGCGAACAGAATTACAACTTCGTCCCCGACCCATTGGCGTTGGCTACCTTCACCCTGAACGGAGTCACGGGCCCCGAGTTGGCGGGCCTATCCAGCCAGCCGCTTTCGGGATCCGAAAAGGTGCGTGAAGTCTACGGCGAACTCCTGATCCCACTCCTGCGCAATCTGCCGCTTATACGCAGCCTGGAAACGAACCTTGGCTACCGCGTCTCAGACTACGACACGATCGGCAGCGTTAGCACTTACAAGGCGGATCTGAGCTGGGAGATCTTCGAGGGACTGCGGGTGCGGGGCGGAATCCAGCGCTCCGTTCGCGCGCCTTCGCTCGGCGAGCTGTTTGCACCGCAGAGCCTGAGCTTTCCTAACATCGGCGTGCCCGTCTCGTCGGCGGGCGTTCGCCAGTTCTCTGGCGATCCGTGCGACATTAGAGGCGCATACCGCGCACCCGGCGCAGCTAACGCCAGCCAGGTACGAGCCCTTTGCATAGCGCAGAACGTTCCGATCCAAGTCGTCGATTCCTTCACCTTTTCGAACTCGCAGGCATCCGGGCTCACCGGTGGCAACCCGCTTCTCCAGGAAGAAACCGCCGACTCATTCACGGTCGGCGCAACGTTGAGGTCGCCGTTCTCCAGTCCGTGGCTGACAGGTTTGTCCGCCTCGATCGATTACTACGACATCAGCATCAAGCAGGTGGTCGGCACCCTCGCCACCACGGAACAGCTGCGTCGCTGTTTCAACGAGAACGGTACGTCCAATCCGACCTACGATCCTAACAACTTCTTCTGTCAGTTGTTTGGTCGCGATCCGAATTCGGGCCAAATTACGAGTTCGCTCGAGACAAACGCAAACTTAGGCACGCTGAAGACTAGCGGCATTGACTTCCAGGTTGATTGGACCCTCACGCTGGCAGACGTCAGTGGCCCGAACTGGGGCTCCTTCGCCCTCAACTTCATAGGCACGAAGCTGGAGGAGTGGCAGCGTCAGGACATCCCCGAGGGTCCCTTCACCGATCGTAAGGGGACTATCTCGAATGCCTTTGGCCTGACTTTACCGGAGTGGAAATTCCTGGCCGGGTTAAACTGGAACTACGATCCTTTCACCCTCGGCGTGAGATGGCGCTACATCGACTCCGTCGAGAACTTCAACAACCGTGCCCAGGTTCTTAACGCCGTCAACTACTTCGACCTCAACACCTCGTTAAAGGTGAACGAGTTGATGACGCTGCGGGCTGGGGTCAACAACCTCACGGATCAGCAGCCTCCAGTGTACTCCCCCTCAATCGCCGCCAATACCGACCCATCCACTTACGACTTGGTGGGCCGCCGTTACTACGTCGGTCTAACCGCCCGCTTCTAAGCTCGATGAAAGGTTCAGACTGATGAGAAGATCTTTGATGACGGTCGCGGTCGGGGGGCTAGGGCTCCTGTTTTCCGGAAGCGCAGCTGCGCACGACTTTTTCCTTGTGCCAGAGGGGTTCGTAGGAAAGAGCGGGCCACCGCTTATTGTTCACGCCACGTCCTCGTCGGACTTTCCGGCGCTAAACGTCGCATCACCGCCAACGCGAGTCGCCGAGGTTCGCGCGGTGGTCGGTGGCCGTCCGGCTGCCGTCGAGGTGCGAGAAAAGGGCGCTAAATCTCTGCTCCTTGCGGTCTCCAGCGATACTCACGGAATGGGTGTGGTGACGCTCCAGACAATTTGGGGTGAGTCGAGCTGGAAGCCCGAGATGGTTGACACGTACCTGGAAGAGCATCCGTTCAAAGCCGACGAGGTCGCAACAGTGCGCCGCCTCCTTCCCAAGGGGGAGACGCTCCAAATTCGCTCGCGCCGGCTGGCCAAGACGCTCGTATGCGTCCAGGTCTGCACGCCCCCGACGCAGGCTGCGGCGGGACTTGAAGTCGAGCTCGTCCCGGAATTCGATGCGGCCGGCACTTCGCCGGTGAGGGTCCAGCTCCTTCGGAACGGGCGTTCGCTGGCAGCGCATCCCGTCACAATGAGGACCGCGCATGATAAGCGGCAGAACCTTCTCACCGACAGTGAGGGGTGGGTGCGCCTCCCCGCCGCGATGTCGGGGCCGGTGATGCTCGTGGCTGCCACGCTGGATCCTCCGACAGAGCCTGGCGGACGCTTCACCACCAATAATGCCTCCTTTACATTTGAGGCGGGGCAAAACCGCGCGGCGGATTGATCCGCTGCAGGCACTGCCGATAGGCGGAGGCATTCCTTGGGCCTGGCAATCGCAATGTCGATGGTCATGACTGTCTTTGCGCCGGTCGGAAGTGCCGAACCCCATTCGGTCGGACCCCAGGACAAGCGCACGCTGATGCGATGCGTGCCGACTGGCCCAGTGCTCGCTGGAATAAGAGGTTGCTCGCGGGTGAGGTAGGAGCTTAGCGGCGAACCCATGCCCGTCGGGAAGATCGTTCACGCGCGGAAACTGAGCCGCGCGACCATGGCGAACATCTGGCAGACCCGGTTCTTCTCGATCCTGTTCAACGCCGCGGGGGGCCGATCGCGGCCGGGGTTCTTGGTTCGGTCTCCTGCTGAGCCCGATCATCGCAGGTTCGGCGATGGCGTTCAGTTCGGTGGCGGTCATCGGCAACTCGCCGCGCTTGCGGAGCGGAGCCGGCGCGTGCGTTCGACCTTATGGACGTCACCGTCGCCTATCTATACGCCGCGCACGGCGCTCGCCCGTAAGGTACTGGAAAGTTTCTCACGTGCTCGCGCCAACCGCGTCTCGACCGCCTTTTCGCTTATGCCAAGCAGTCCAGCGGTTTCTGCTTGGCTCATGCCCTCGACGGCACGCAACAACAGAACTTCCTTTAGCCGCAAGGGCAAGTCGGCGATGGCACGCGATACAGCGGCAAGCTCGGCGCGCGCTTCGGCGACGCGGTCGGGCAATGCGGCATCATCGGCTACCGCAGTCTCGAAACCTGCTGGTACCCCGAGTTCGAACATCCGACGAACCGCGCGTCGTCGCGACCAATCGCGGCACTTGTTGACCGCTATGCGCGTCAACCAAGCTCCGAAAGGGCGCGACGGGTCGTAGCGTGACAGTGCACCGAACGCAGACACGAACGTCTCCTGCGTGATGTCGAATGCCTCCTCCGCGCTGCCGGTCGCATTGCGCGTCAGCCGCCAAATTGCGGGTCGATACCGCTCGACAAGCGCCCGCTGGGCCAAAGCCTCGCCAGACTGGCAACGCTCAACGAGCGTTCGGTCATCCTCTGCCGAACTCACTTTGTTTCGGCGGTCAGCGACCTATTTACCGCTGCATCGAACTTTGCGGCTTGATCGGGACGCAGGATCGCTCGCACCGCAAAGACGTGCTCCAACGTCACCTTTTGCACCGCCCCCATCGACTGATGCGATGCGTCGACCGCAGCGGCCACGCGCGGACCGTACATGTGTTCGGCCGCGATGGCTTCCGCGAGCCGGGCGTTGTCTGCGCGCAACTGCGCCTCGCGCTTTTGGTGCGTGGCGGCAAAGGTCTTTTCGATAGCGTCGAGCTTGGCTTGCTGCGCCGCGTCGAGGTCAAGGCGGTCATGCAACAGCGCGTGCAGTTCGCTCCCCGTGTACATTGGCTGCGGCAGCATTGCGCGACCGATGTAGACACCAAGCACCGCGGCGATCAGGGCCACTACGGCGATTAGGGCTATGCGCCGCAGGGTCATCCCCGTCCCAGCTGCACGAGTGGGGTGAGCGATGCTTGCGGACCGAACGGCACAACCGGTGCGGACGGCGCCGTGGGCGTTAGCACACTGCCCGCCACCCCGATCATCAGCGCCGCGACCGCCGCTGTCGTAAGCGCCGTTCGTCCTTGCCGCTGTTCGCGACGGGCACGCATCGCAAGTTGCAATCCGTCAATTCCCGACAGATCGGGGAGCGGCTGTGCTTTCAGCCGTTCGAGATAATCATCGAGTTCCATATCGCGTCTCCTGGTGATCTATACGCGGCTCGGTCGTCTACCCCTCATCTAAATGATGCTGCTGCCGCGACTCTAAGATCTCGCAAGGCGAACAGGCGGTTGATCAGCCCCCGGGTCCCAGCGATTCCCGGCCAGCGTTGTACCTCGGCGATTGTGACACCCCGCCAAGCTGCAGACCAGATATGTTGATCAAGATTGCGAGCATCGCTGGCCTCCCTTCGGCAGACCGCGAGGCCATACATTTCCGGCGGTACTGGTGGCAGCTGATGTTCGCGGGCTCCAGGCGTCGAACCAAGTCGGGCTGTGATTCTCAGCACGGGACGCGCAGGGCGGTTCCCGCAGCGAAGGACTGGCGCACGTGACCTCGATCCTTCAACGCGAGCGGAAAGAAACGTGCCGCTGGGCTGTGTGTCGTTACCTTAGGACGTCAGATGGTCTTAATGACTGATGGTCTCGCCGGCGACGGTCCGAGGGGCGACGCCGACATCGCATCATCGACTCGATAAAAAAGTTTGAGGGAAGGCCGCGCGGCGTGCGTAAGGGCTAGCATGAGCAATACTACCCTTTCACGACGCCGCCTAATTGCAGGGCTCGGCGCGGTTTCGGCTTTCAGCGCCATGCCCGCCTGGGCGCAGGGACACAGCATCGGCGGGCATGGCATGTCGCGACGTGGCGCCGCGACCATTCGCGCAGGCTTCGACGAAGTGCGGGGCGAGGTTATCGATCTTGCAGTACGCGATGGCTTGCGCATCATCGAGGGGCGCCGCAGCATTGGTCGTGCGGTGAACGGCAGCGTACCGGGCCCGCTGATCCGGTTACGCGAAGGTCAGAACGTCAGGTTCAACGTCGCTAACCACCTGCGCGAGGACACGTCGATCCATTGGCACGGCCTCCTTGTGCCGTTTCAGATGGACGGCGTCCCCGGCGTCAGTTTCCCAGGGATCAAGCCGAATCAGACCTTCACGTACGAGTTCCCGGTGCGGCAGGCGGGGACTTACTGGTATCACAGCCATTCGGGGCTGCAGGAACAACAGGGGCATTACGGCCCACTGGTCATCGATCCGGCGGGCGCGGAGCCGGTCCAATACGACCGCGATTATATTCTGTTGCTCAGCGACTTTACCGAACTCGACCCGCATTTCATCATGAGTCGCCTTCGGACCGGCGAGGGGTATTTCAACCGACAGCAGACGAGCTGGACCGATCGCTACAAGCTCTCGGGTGCGGAGCGCCGGATGTGGGCCGAGATGCGGATGCCACCGACCGACATCATGGACATCGGCGCGCCAACCTACACTTTCCTCGCCAACGGGCGCGGGCCGACCGAGGGTCTTGAATATCTGTTCCGCCCCGGCGAGCGCATCCGCCTGCGCGTCATCAACGGTTCGGCGCAGAGCTTTTTCAACGTCCGCATCCCGGGTCTGCCGATGACCATCATTGGTGCCGACGGTCAGAATGTCCGGCCGGTTGAAGTCGACGAGTTCCAGATCGGCACCGCCGAGACGTACGACGTCATTGTTCAGCCCGGCACCGCCGAGGCCTACGCCATCGTAGGCGAGTCGATGGATCGCTCGGGGATGGCGCTGGCGATGCTGGCAAGCCGTCCCGGTGCGCGCGCGACCGTGCCGCCTTTACGCGATCCGCCGCTGCTGACCATGGGCGACATGGGCATGGACCACGGGTCCGGTGGGATGGACCACTCCGCGATGGGCCATGGGAACACGCCCCAGCCTGAACCGACCGCAAACAGCGCCAGTGCGGCGACGGTCGATCACGCCGCGATGGGACATGGCGCGCCCGCTGCAGCCGGTGCTGGTGCAGCGGCAGCAGATCACGCTGCGATGGGCCAGGGCGGATCGCCGGGTACGGCCGCAGCCGCGATGGGTGCGATGAGCATGGACGGCATGAACATGCGCGATACCTCGTTGTTGCCCCCAGACGTCAAGGTCGGACCCGGCGTCGACATGGTGTCGATGTCGCCGGTCGATAAGACCGGCGATCCGGGCCTGGGACTGCGTGATGTACCCCACCGCGTGCTCAACTATCGCATGCTCGCCGCCTTGGAGCCGAACAAGGATACGCGCGAGCCATCGCGGCTCCTCGAGCTGCACCTCACCGGCAACATGGAACGCTACATGTGGTCGTTCGACGGCCGCATGTATTCGGCCGTCAGCGACGTGCCGATCCGCTTCGCCTGGAACGAGCGGGTGCGGGTCAAGCTCGTCAACAACACCATGATGGGCCATCCCATTCACCTGCACGGGATGTTCTTCGAGATCGTCAACGGGCAGGCTCCGGCGCAGCAACCGCGCAAGAACGTCATCATCGTGCAGCCGGGCGCAAGCGCCACTTTCGACCTCACCGCCAACGAGCCGGGTGATTGGGCGTTTCACTGCCACCTCATGTATCACATGCACGCTGGGATGATGCAGACGGTAACGGTGGTCGGGCCGGAGGGCGCGGCATGAGCGTGCATGCCTCCCTATCGCTTGCCGCGCTGGCCACTGCGCTGCTCGCGGCACCTGCGTCGGCGCAGCATCAGGGGCATTCCATGCCCATGCAAATGCCGTCCCCAGCACCAACGTCCCCGTCGGCGCCGACGCCTGCCCCGACACCGGTGGATCCGCACGCGGGGCATGCCATGCCTGTCGAGTCCGCCGCGGAGCCCCCCGCAAGCGACCCGCACGCCGGCCACGTTATGCCAGCCACGCCTGCAGCCTCGCCTGCTGGTCCGGCCAGCCCCGGCCAAACCATGGAGGGCATGGATCACAGCGCCACGGGCCATGGTACCAGGGCTGCCAGCGACGATCCGTCTCCAGGACCCGAGATGGAAACGCCGCCGCCTCCCGAAGCTGGAAGCGGGCCGCCACGGGCCGCCGATGCGATTTGGGGTGCCGACGCGATGAGCGAAGCGCGTGAAGAGCTTCGGCGCACCCATGGAGACTTCAATGTATTCTGGTTTCAAGGGGACCGGCTCGAGGTTCACGCACGGAAAGGCGCGAACGACTATATCTGGGACTTTCAAGGTTACTATGGCAGCCCTACAAGTCGATTTTGGTTCAAGAGCGAAGGCGAAGGCTCGTTCGGCGAACGTGTCGAAGACGCTGAGTTTCAAGCGCTCTATTCGCGGGCGATCTCGCCCTTCTGGGACCTGCAAGCTGGGGTTCGGCAAGATGTTGCCGGGCCCGACACCACATACGCCGTAGTGGGGGTACAGGGTCTTGCACCCTACCTCTTCGAACTTGATGCTGCGCTGTTCGTCTCGCACCGCGGTGACATTACCGCGCGGATCGAGGCCGAACTCGACCAGCGCATCACGCAGCGCCTGATCCTTCAACCTCGCGTCGAAGTGAACTTGGCCGCCCAAGACATTCCCTGGTCCGGTGTCGGTGCGGGTCTTGATAAGATCGAGGCAGGCGTGCGGCTGCGTTACGAGATCATCCGCGAGTTCGCACCCTATATAGGAATCGAACAGAACTGGCGGATCGGTGGCAGTGCGGATTACGCCCGTGCGTCGGGCGAGGACCCAAGCGTGACCAATTATGTCGTCGGTATCCGTTTCTGGTTTTGAACTGAAGGAAAAGCATGATGAAATTTGCATCCACGTTTGCGGCAGTTGCTATCCTCGCCGTGCCGCTTGCAGCGCCCACCGCAGCCTTTGCCCATGCCAAGGTCGTCGCTTCGACTCCGACCCAGGGGGCCACCGTGAAGGCACCGCGCAGCGTCACGCTCACGTTCAACGAAGCGCTGCTACCACCTACCGCCGCTGCTAGCATCGTGATGACGGCGATGCCGGGCATGGCGAACCACGGCGAGATGGTAATCCGCAACTTCGCAACCAAGTGGGCAAACGGCAATAAAACGATGACGCTGGCGCTCAAGCAGCCGCTACGCTCGGGAAGCTATGATGTGCGGTGGCAGGCGGCAGGTGCCGACGGTCATCGCATGAAGGGTAAGGTCAGCTTCACAGTCAGCTGATCGCCGCACGATGATCGACTGGTTGGAGCCTGCGCTGCGCTTCGTGCAATATGCATTGCTGCTGGGTTTGTTCGGCTGGGCCGCGTTCCGCGTCATCGGTTTGCGCGCAGCAACGTGGGTGCCGGAGGGCAGCGGCAGAACAATTGCGATCCTCGCGGCGGCACTAGCGCCGGTCGTCTCTACAATGCTGATGCTTGCGGCGATCTCAGCGATGATGGGCCAGCCGCTGGTCGCACTCGACGCCTCGATGATCCGGACCATGACGCTCGGCACCGACATGGGCTGGGCGTTCATGGTGCGCACGGCGCTCCTGATCGCAGCGGTGGCAGCGCTTCTTGCGGCACGCGCCAGTTGGCATCTGCCGATCGCCGCCGTGTGCTTTGGCGTGGCGCTGATGACGCTCGGCTGGAGCGGACACGCGGCGGCGACCGAGGGTGCGCTGGGCTCGCTCCACCGTATCAGCAACGGCGTGCACCTGCTCGCGGCAGGCTTGTGGCTGGGCGCCATCGGCTGGTTCTTCCATCTGTCTATCAACGCCCATCGCGAACCGGGGTATGTCTCGGCACCACCGCTGCTGACCATCATGCATCGGTTCGCCCCGCTCGGGGTGGCGTTGGTGACCATTGTCGCGGCCACGGGGCTGCTCAACGCCCAGCTGATCTTCGGTCTGGAAAACAGCGCCGTCACACTGACGACCACCTACGGCCTGCTGCTCGCGGTCAAGATCGGGGCTGTTGCCGCCATGCTCGCGTTAGGCGCGCATAACGCGCGGCTGAGCCGACGCACGGTTTCCGCAAACGTGGCGGCCGACCCGACCGAAGACGCCGCGTCGGCCGAGGATATCGAGCCAATCGAGGCCGCAGCGCTACTGGCACTTCGTCGAAGTCTGACGATGGAGTTGTCACTCGCGCTCGTCGTCATTGGACTGGTGGCGGTGTTCGGCATGTTGTCGCCGATGATGATGACCTAGTGCCCTGCTCGTCTGCAACTGGAGTAGCGACGGTGGGCGTCATCATGTCGAGCTGACTGGCCCGCATGCACTTAGCCGTCTAGCTGGAAACCCTCAAAGGGGGGGCGAGACATGGGTAGCGCGACGACGATCGATCGAGACGGCCCAGCGCAATCGCGCATCGATAGCCTAGATGCGGCGCGTGGCCTCGCGGTCTGCGGCATTGTGCTTTTGAACATCTACAATTTCTCCATGCCTCCAGCCGCCTATTTCAACCCATTGGCCTACGGCTACACTGGGCCGGAAACGATGGTGATCTGGGCCATTGAATCGATCCTCGCCCAAGACGCCTTTCGCGCGGTGTTCGCAGTGCTGTTCGGAGCCGGAGTCGCGATCCTTTTCGAGCGCGGTACGACATTGCGCGGGCATCTGGCGCGGATGCTGGTGCTGCTGATTATCGGATATTTACACGCGGTTCTGCTCAACAACGGGGACGTGCTGCGGCTCTATGCGCTGACGGGTCTTTTGCTCCCGCTGCTGCTGAGACTTTCGCAGCGTGGACTGCTGGTCGCGATTGGTTTGCTTGCGGCGCTGCACCTAGGAGGGCTCGGCTGGTTCATGTGGGGCTGGCTGCGCTATTGGTGGGACGTTCGACATGGCCTTGGCGATCCCGCAGCGCTGTGGATGTGGCAAGCCGAGTTCGGCGTTGAACCGACCTCCCTCGAGCGAGGCCTTGCGGAAGGTCGCGAGACCTTCGGCGAGCGGATCGTTCGGCGCGCGTTCAACTGGCAGGGGCCGCTTGTCATCTTCCTAGCTTTTCTGCCGCAAACGCTGGCGGCGATGTTGCTGGGGGTTTGGAGCTGGCGCAGTGGCTTGCTGCGCGGCGACTGGGACAAGCATCGCGCGAGACGCTTCGCGATCCGCATGGCGCTCATCGCCTTACCGCCGATGATTGCACTGTGCGGCGCAGCCTTCTGGAGCGGCTTCGCCGGACCAGTCGTCGGGACCACCGCGCTCGTCTGGAGCCAGCCGTTCGCGATCTTGCTGGGTTTGGCCTATATCGTAGCGCTATTTGCCGTGTACGGGGCGGAAACGCTTCAGACTCGCCTAGGTGGCTGTCTTGCTGCGGCGGGACGCCTTTCGCTCACGAATTACATCGGCGCGAGCGTCGTGATGGGGGCGGTGTTTTACAGTTGGGGACTGGGATGGTTCGGATCGGTGAGCCGCGTCGAAGCAACGTTCCTGTCGTTCGCGGTTATCGCGCTTATCCTCGTCGTCTCCCCGCATTGGTCAGCACGGTTCGGCATCGGCCCTCTCGAAAGAGTGTGGCGGCGCGGTACGAGTACCCTGTCCTGAGGCGGTATGGGGTCGTCTTGCCGGAAACACCGCGAACATTGCTGCGCCGTTGCGAAACCGCTGCGGCCCAAGCCGCGCCTGTGTCTATGGGGATGACTGAGGTGGCTGAGCCGATCCTTCCAGCATGGCGGGGGAAACTCCGCCTCGGTGACCGCTGGGCCACCTGGCGTGGCGACATCGGCGATGGTGCGCTCCACCGCCACTTTGCAGCGCAAGCGATCATATCTGATGGGCCGGTTCGGGTGTTTGATGCCCTAGGCTGTTACGTTGAGGCCGATTGCATTCTCATCGACCCTCTAACGCCCCATCGGGTGCAGCCCGGCTGTGAGGCGCTGCTTATTTACGTCGAGCCCGGCAAACGAATGGATCCCGCTGCGGCCGAGCTTTTGCGCCCTGTCCGCGCCGCGACTTCGCTTGCAACGATAAGCGGGCCCGAGGGGTTGGGGTACTGGGCAACCTGGCTTGCGTCGCCGCCGCCCCTTGCTGATACAACTGACCCACGACTGGCCGCAGCGCTCAAGTTCATCGAAGATACGCTTAAATTTGGCCCCGTGCCGTTGCCGCTCGCAGCCAGTCAGGCTCGGCTCTCAGCTGATCGCTTCCGACATTTGTTCGCAGACCAGGTTGGGCTGTCCTATAAGCGTTACGTTTTGTGGCGGCGGCTCCGCCTTGCAACGACCCATTTGATGGGGGGCCAAGATGTGACGACCGCCGCCCACGCTGCGGGTTTCTCCGACGCGGCGCACTTTGCGCGAACGCTGAAATCGACGTTTGGAGTGACAGCAAGTCAAGCTCTGGTCGGACGATAATTTCGACAGACTCCCGTCTCTCTAGGCTGGCTCGCGCCACATCGGATAGAAGCTCGGGCCGCTCGGAATCTTTACTTCCCCCAAAAGCTGAAAGCCCATTGCGCTGTAGAATGGAACCAAGCTCTCGGCTGCAGCCTCAAGGTAGGCAGGTTCGCCACCGGCATCGCACCGTTCCAGGCCTGACCGGATCAGGCGGCCGGCCAGCCCGCGCCCTTGATGCGCGGGATCGGTGCCGACTGTCCCTAGATACCAATGCGGCTGACGGGGATGGTGCTTTTCCATAGCGGAGAGGCAGCGGAGCACGCGTCCGGTTGCCGAGCCATACGCCTCGAGCATGGCCAGCAGATTTGCGAAGATTGTGAGCCGCTCGATTTGCCAGCGGTTCGGCGGACGCCACAAGGCCACCGCCTCGCAGCGCTCGGTGACCGCGACATGCCCCAACGGCATGCTCACTTGCCAAAGGAGTTGGAAGAAGAGGTTGATGCGCCTTGCCCGGACGGCTTCGTCCGGATAGAAATGCACGAGGAATGGATCGCTCCAAAACGCCTTGGCCAAGGTGCCGACGGCTGTGGGTTCATCCCCGATCGTCGCACGGCGAGCTGATCTACCCGGCTCCAGGCTGACTTCAGTCACGAGCGCAGTTCCGCAGGCCCAGTGCGCCACAATGTGGGGTCCAGCCTTCCAACGGTCATCGCGAAAAGCTCGACCCACTCAATAGCGCAATCATTCCGCAGGCTCGACCGCGACGCCGTACTGTTTCGGCTGGGTTCTGAATGGAGCGACCAACTGCCCCACGTACCCGATCGGGTAATCAGGCTGCTTGCCGATGCCGAGGTCGTCGCTCGAGAAGCGTTTGTCAGGCGCGTAGACTGCCGT
This sequence comes from uncultured Erythrobacter sp., assembly GCA_964516135.1. GTDB lineage: Bacteria > Pseudomonadota > Alphaproteobacteria > Sphingomonadales > Sphingomonadaceae > 34-65-8. The sequence goes on from CAZEWN010000008.1 coordinate 101,346, forward strand.
CCCGAGCAGATAGTCCCAAAAGTTCGTAAACAGCCCAAAGTTCACGTCCCCGATGCCTGCCCATTTTTGGTGGTGAAAGCGATGGAGCGGCGCAAGCGCGAGGATGTACCGAAGCGGCCCGAGCCGCATGTCGGCGTTCGAGTGCTGGAGCAGCAGCTGAATGGAGATCGCAAACCCGAGCAGCAAGCCGATCGCCACCGGCATACCCATGAGTAGAAGCGGCACCGTTCCAGCGACGGTTTCGAGCGCCTGGTGAATGGGGTGCTTGATGAGACCATTGAAGCCGTACATGCGGGTTACCGAATGGTGCGGTGCATGGAATCGCCAGAGCCACTCGCTCCGATGGCTGGCATAGTGACAAAGCGTGATGCCGAAGTCCGCAACGACCACCGCAAGAAGCAGCTGGCCCCAGAGCGGCCACATGCTTGGCCACAGGCTAGCGGCGGGCGAAAGCAGCGTCAGTAGCGGGATGAGCGCCACCGACAGATAGACGCTCGCCTCGTAGGCGACCGCGTAGATAAGGTCACGGCCGGTATCGCCGCGGCCACGATTCCAGGCGGGCTCGTAGGGAATGATGCGCTCTGCCGCGAAAGAGGTGGCGATCGCGGCAAGCAGCAGTGGCAACAGCCAGAACCAGGCGGCCTCCAAGGCCACGAGCCACGCTGCCGCACCGTTGTAGCCCAGCAGCATCAGCGGCGCGTATGATAGCTTGAGGACCGAGCGCACAGCAATTTCCTTTCGGAAGGAAGCGCTCGGATAGGTCGGAAGGCGATGCTTGGCTTGAACGCTCCGGCTAGAAACGCGGATCGCAAAGCATAGGCGTCGCGCTTGTCCGTCGTCAGAACATTTGGCACAACTCGCGGCGTAGGTTTGCGGAGTGTGGG
>CAZEWN010000009.1:0-100748 GCA_964516135.1 uncultured Erythrobacter sp.
TTTGGCTTAGAAAAATAGGTAGAAGGCGATTTTGAGTCGAGCGCGTCTACCAATTCCACCACAGGGGCACTGCGGGTGCGCTCACCTAGCGGCGGACCTGTCGGCCTTCAACCCTTCACCGTGTCTTTCGCGCGCCCGCTGAGCTACTTGAGCGCTTGGGCAACGACCTTATGCAGCTTGGAGTGGAGCGAATCGTTGGCGGCCAGAACCTCGGCGGCGCAGATTTGCGGTGAGCGGCCACGGAAATCGCTGACGAACCCGCCTGCTTCGCGCACGATCAGGCAGCCGGCCGCCGTGTCCCAGTCACTGAGGCCCGATTCCCAGAACCCGTCAAACCGCCCGGCGGCGACCCAGGCGAGATCGAGCGAGGCGGCGCCAAGGCGGCGCGTGCCCGCGACCTCCGGCCCCAGTTTGGAGAATATCTTCGTCCACTGCGCGAAATCGCCGTGCCGGTGGAACGGGATGCCGGTGGCAATCAGCGCATCCGGCAGGCGCGATCGCGAGGATACGCGCAGGCGCCCGTCATGCAGCCACGCCCCACGTGTCTTTTCCGCCCAGAACGTTTCGTCGGTGATCGGCTGGTAGATCACACCCGCAACCACGTCGCCCCAGCCCGATCCGTCCAGTTTGGGTTCCTGGGCCGCGATGCTGACCGCGAAGTGCGGAATGCCGTGAAGGAAATTGCTGGTTCCGTCGAGCGGATCGATGATCCAGCGCGGCTTGGCCGGGTCGCCCTCGATCACGCCCGCTTCCTCCAGCACGAAGCCCCAGTCAGGGCGCGCGGCCAGCAGTTCGTCGTAGATCGTTCGCTCGGCCACGCGGTCGGCCTTCGACACGAAATCGGCCGGACCCTTGCGGCTGACCTGCAGGTGTTCGATCTCGCCAAAGTCGCGGCGCAGCTTGCCCCCCGCCTTGCGCGCGGCGCGTTCCATCACGCGGATCAATCCGGAAAGGGCAGCCATTTGTTCGGTACTTCCTGTCAGTCGACCACGATCTGGATCGATCGCGCGGTTAGTTCGATTTCGCCCCAGCCACTCGAAATCATGGCATAATCGCCATCGAGCGTGGCGGAATAGATGTCGCTGTAGTTGACCTCGCGCCCATCTTCGACGCGCGCCTTGCGGAGGCGCAGGTCATCGAAATCGGCAAAACGTATGAAGCCTTTGCGGAAACAGCCTTCATCGCTTTCAGGCGCGGTGTAGCGAGGGTGACTGGGGTCGAGATGGAAATCCATCTCCAGCGTCAGCGATTCATCATCGTAGATCACACCGAGGATGTAGCTCGATCCAAGTGCAATCCCGGCGAGTTTCGGATGGCTGCCCCCAGCCATGATCAGCCCGCCTTGCCCACGTAGGTCCGCTCGTAGACGTCGACCACGATCCGCGTCCCGCTTTCGATATGGGGCGGCACCATCACACGCACCCCGTTGTCGAGCACCGCAGGCTTGTAGCTGGAGCTGGCGGTCTGTCCCTTCACCACGGCATCTGCCTCGACGATTGTCGCCTCGACCTGTTCGGGCAGTGCGACGGATATCGGCTTTTCATCCCACAGTTCCAGCGTCACTTCCATGCCGTCTTGCAGGAATGCCTTGGCATCGCCCAGCAGGTCCGACGGCAGGTTGATCTGTTCGTAGGTATCGTTGTCCATGAACACCAGCTGGTCGCCGTCTTCGTACAGGTACTGGTATTCCTTCTGGTCCAGGCGCACGCGTTCGATCGTGTCGGCGCTGCGGAAACGGACGTTGGTTTTGCGGCCGTCCTGCAGGTTCTTCATCTCGACCTGCATGTAGGCACCGCCCTTGCCCGGCTGGGTGTGCTGGATCTTGGCGACTTTCCAGATGCCGCCTTCGTATTCGAGGATATTGCCGGGACGAATGTCCACGCCGCTGATTTTCATGAGAATGAGCCCTTGCGATAGACCGCGGCGCGCCGTGCGGCGCCCGCTGCTTGCGGCAGCGCCCTTAACGCAGCCGCATGGCGCGGGCAAGGTCGGTGGCATTTGGCGCGCGGGCCCGCTAGTATGGCAGGATGCGGAGATCGATGTTCCTTGGCGGTATCTTCGCGATCGGCGCGAGCGCTGCGCTGGCAGGTGCGCCCGGCGGGCCGCTCGGCACCTTGCCGATCGGCGCCTACGTGTGCTCCTTGCCGGGCGACGCGGCCGGCGCGGCGTGGGTGGTGGTGCCGGAGAAAGGCTTCATCATCGACAATGCCTCGACCTATCGCACGGAACAGGGCGCTGGCACTTACCTGCTGGCCGGCGATACGGTGCGCTTCACGCGTGGGCCGATGAAAGGAATGCGGTTCACCCGCACCGGTCACGCCACGCTGCGATGGGTCGACGACAACGGCGAGCTTGGGCGGGTACGTTGCGTCCGCAACGGCGCGACCCGCTAACGCGCCAGCAGCGGATAGGGGTTCAGCGCCGTCGCCGGTTCCCACCATTCCGCATCCGCCGTGGTTCGCAGGATGGCGAAATGCAGATGCGGCGCATCGGGCGCGGCGTTGCCGGTGCTCCCCACCGTGCCAAGCCGATCGCCGCGCGCAACCCGCTGCCCTTCGGCAAGACCCGGCGCATAGTCCGCAAGGTGAGCGTAGTAGTGGATCGTCTCGCGATTGGGCGACCGCAGGTAGATCGTATTGCCACCCGCCGCCGACACATGAAGTCGCTCGACTGTCCCGCCCGCTGCGGCAATGACCGGGGTGCCGCGGGGAGCCATGATGTCTATTGCCTCGTGCAGGCGCGCGCCCTCCCCCCGCTCGTCGGTGAAGCTGTCGCTTAGCGCGCTGGCGGGGACACCACCGACTGGGATGAGAAGGTCGCGATCGTCGGGGCGGACCCCGCCTGCCACATCACGCCGATGCGGAGAGCGGACCGCGCCGACGGGCACTGTCGCGGCGGGTTCGCTGCCCGCAGCCGGCTCGCCCCGCGTCTCCACCAGCCGCATCGCGCCGCTTCCCGCCACGATCCATATCGCGGACGTCAGGGTGGCGGTGATCACGATGGTCAGCAGGCGGTCCGCGAAACGCATGGCGGGTTGCTCCCCGAATCAGGCCTCGAACAGCACTTCGGTGTCGGTCGACACCATTTGCGCGAGCCGCGCCGCGTCCCAGTTCGTCAACCGCACACAGCCATGGCTTTCCGCCCGCCCGATCGTCTGCGGTTCGGGCGTGCCGTGGATGCCGTAATGCTCTTTTGACAAGTCGATCCATACCACGCCGACCGGCCCATTCGGTCCCGGTGGGAGCTGCTGCTTCTCCTCGCTGTCGGACACGTCCCAGAACAGTTCGGGATTATAGGTGAAATCCGGATTGAAAGCCTTGCCAACGATCTTCCATTCACCAAGCGGCAGTGGATCGCGCCGCGATCCGGTGGTCACGGTGAACAGCGCGACAAGTTTTCCCGCCGCATTATAGGCCTTGAGCGTCCCCGCGCTCCGGCTGACGACGATCCTCGCGACCTCGGGTTGCTCCGTGCCCACGCCGAGCGACACCAGCGTGGCGCGCCAGGCTTCGTCCTCCACCACGCCCGGCGCAATGCGGTCCGCCCCGACATTTGGCACGCGCACGATCTGGCCGGGTTTGAAATAGGCGGTCGGCGCGCCCTCTTCCGCTTCGCCGGTCGGGGCATTCGTGGGCGACCGGGCGGCAATCGGACTACGCCCGTTGACGGTTGCGGTCTGGTTCGCCCCCGCCGGGCGCCCCCCCGGATTGAGCGCGCGCAGAACGTCGACGGTGGTATGGAACCGTTCAGCCAGCTTTTCATCGAGTGAGACGTAACCCAGGCGCTCCATCTCGGCCTGCTCGGCGGGATCCTCGGGCATGGGCTGGAAGTCGATCCGCGCCCATTCCGCCGGAATACGGACCACTCGGGTCGCGGGGATATCCTTCCATTTCGCAAGCGCGGCGATAGTGGCCTCGTCCATTTCGCCGCTTACCGTCAGGCCATTCGCTTCCTGAAAGCCCGAAAGCGCGTTCTTCGTGGAAATGCCCAATTCGCCATCGATCACGCCCGGCCCGAAACCCAAGCGCTCCAGCACGACCTGAGCGCGCATTACCGGGCGCTGTTCGGAATCGGCGATAACCAGCTCACGGTCGATCCGCGCAAGTTGCTCGTCATCCGAAGCCATCGAATCCGCCAGGTTCTCGGTCGTGCTATTGGCCGTGCGATCGGCCGCCGTTCCATCCTCGTCCGAGCGATCGGCTCCGGTAAAACCGCAAGCCGCAAGTGCCAGCACTGAGGCGGCCACCAGAATATAACGCATCAAAATCTCCCGGGCCGGGGCGAGCGCGCCCCCCACGCCCAGACAACCGTTCAACGGGAAAATATTTCCTGTCAGCCCCGGTCATTCTCCGAATAGCCAGTAATGATGCATGAAGTAGGTTTCGCGGACCAGGAATGGCACCTTGCTGCGCCACGTCCGGTAGCGCGTGTCGGGCGCCGCGCTTGCCTGCGCATCGAGTGCGAGATCGCCGGCCATCACCATGGCCCGACGCAAGTGCAACGGGTCCGACACCACCACGGCGCTGGTCAAACGGACCTCGCGCATGAGGCGGCTTGCCTCGATCAGGTTCGCACGCGTGGTGCGCGATCGGCGGTCCACCAGGATGCGCGCGTCGGGCACCCCTGCCCGGCGCGCCATGTCGCGTCCCACCTCCGCTTCGCTCAGGCGATCACCGACGCTTCTGCCGCCCGTGAACAAGATATGTCCGACCCGGTTCGCCCGCTGGAGGGCGATCGCATGCGCAATCCGCGCCGCGAATACGGGCGACGGGCGGTCCCCATCGACCGCCGCACCCAGCACGATCGCGACATCGCGCGGTTGGCGCGACGCCTCGGCAGGTCCAATCCCGATCCACGCGGCCACCGCCACCAGCCAGGTGGAAACCGCCCCGGCCGCGATAGCCGCATTGCGTTTCATTCCAGCCGAAGGGCGAAATCACGCACTGCTGCCGCTTCATCCGCCGCCCCCCAAACCGCGTGGCTTACCGCGAGGAAATCCGCCCCCGCCGCAACGAGTGGAGCGCAGTTGTCAGGCGTGATCCCGCCGATCGCGACGCACGGTATCTCGAACAGCGTGCTCCACCACGCGATCAGCGCGGGCTCCGGACGATGTTCGCTTTCCTTCGTCGTGGAAGGAAAGAACGCGCCGAACGCCACGTAATCCGCGCCCGCTTCCCCGGCTTCCATCGCGAGATGACGACTGGCATGGCAGGTCACACCGATCTGCGCCTCGCGACCCAGCACCGCGCGGGCATCTTTCGGGCTGCCATCCGATTGACCGAGATGAACGCCATCGGCACCCATGCGCTTGGCCAGCGCCACGCTGTCATTGACGATAAACGCGACATCGCGTGCCCGGCACAGCTCCTGCAGCGGACCGGCCAATCGCGCCGCATCGTGCTGATCCACGTCTTTCACCCGGAACTGGAATGCCGCCACCGGCCCGGCGCGCAGCGCGCGCTCGAGACGGTCGGGGAAGGCGCCACTCACGTCGAGCGGCGAGATCAGATAAAGCTGGCACGGGGGGATCGGCACGTTCATCGCGCGCTAGGTAGGGATATCCCGCGCGTTCGTCACGTGTTCAGGCGGGCGAAAGTGCGGACATGCGTTTATCGCCCTTATGAAAATGCCAGTTCTGTTCGCCGGAGCGGCGCTCCTCGCCGGCTGCCAGGTCATCCCCGACGCGCCCAATGTGGTTGGCACCCCCGCTTCGGCGGGCACTGCCGTGCCGCTGCGCCAACCGGTCGCCGTCGGCGACGTGGTCGTCACGCCTTGGGCGGTAAAGGAGGACAGTCGCTGCCCGGTCAATGCCCGCTGCGTATGGGCCGGACGACTGGTCGTGACGACCCGGATCGACGGCGACGGATGGCGCGACACGGCCGACATTCAGCTGGGTGAAACTTACGGTACCCATGGCCGGGTGGTTGCCCTGGTCTCCGGCGAACCAGGCCGCACCGCCGGTGGCGAGACGCCGCCGGGCCAGTATCGCTTCGTCTACGAGCCCCGTTGACGCCTTAACTTCGCGGCCACCGTGCGATCGTAAGGTTTCCTAGGCAACGCTCGCCGCGTGAATCCGGTCAATCGCCGCGCCCAGCGTGCGGTCGAACTCCGCATCGTCCTGCTGGGCGCGCAGATCCTGCAACAGTCCGCGGCTGAAGCTGGCGATCATTCCCGGGTTCTGCGCGAGCTTGTCGCACGCTTCATCGGTCGAAAATCCGCCTGACAGCGCGACAACGCGCAGCACCGCGGGGTGCGCGATGGCGGGGGCGTATAGTCCTGCGTCGGCCGGAATCGAGAGCTTAAGCATCACCTGTTGGCCACCGCGCAGGGCGTCGAGATGCTTCATGATCTCGGCCAGCAGCACCTTCTCGCCCTCGGCGCGGTCGGCTGCGGTAATGTCATATTCGGGCTCAAGGATCGGCATCAGCCCGCATGCGAGGATCCGCTTGCCCTCTTCAAACTGCTGCGCGACGATCGCGGCAATCCCCTGGGGATCGTTGGCCTTGATCACAGAGCGCATCTTGGTGCCGAACACGCCCTTGGCCCGGGCCCGGTCGAGCAGCTGCTCCAGATCGGGCATCGGCTTCATCAGCTGAACGCCGTTTGCCTCTTCTTCCAGCCCCTTGTCGACCTTCAGGAACGGCACCACGCCACGTTCCGCCAGCCGGGTGGGGACTGGCTTGCCACCGCTTTCGCCGTCCATGGTCTTTTCGAACAGGATCGCACCGATGACCTTGCCATTGCCGAAGCAGGGCGATTCCACGATCCGGCTACGCATCTGGTGGATCAGCGCGAACATCTCGTCATCGCCTTCCCACGCGCCTTCGTCGATACCGTAGCCACGCAGCGCCTTGGGGGTGGAGCCGCCCGACTGGTCGAGCGCGGCGATGAAGCCCTGCCCGGTTGCAATGCGGTCGGTCATTTCGTCGAAAGTCATCGCGGATGGTCCTGTGTCGAGAATTTACGCATACGAATGCACGCGCAGCGCGTTTAGCCAGCCCTCCCGGCGCGCGCAACCGCCCGCCGCGCGCATTGTGCTGAACCGGGTCAAACCTTGCGGATTTTCCGAATTATGCCGTTGAAGCGCAGCACTGGAGCGCCATCGGCCGAGACCATCCCTTGGACAAACAAGGTCTTGCCTCCGGCCCGCACCACGTCGCCACGCGCCTCGATCAGTTGCCCGGCGCGCGCCGGATCGAGGAAATCGCCAGAAAGGCTCAGGGTAACCGCGTGATCATCACCCAGTGCCGCGCCAGCAATGCCGAACAGCGCGAAATCGGCGAAGGTCATCAGGCAGCCGCCATGCATGAAACCGCCGCCGTTCATGTGGCGGTCCTCGGCGCGGAAGGCGCATACTACCTGCCCATCCGCGTCGGTGCGGTAATAAAAGGGACCGGCGCGCGTTTCGAACGGATCGTGCGCCCAATGCTTCCAACCGTCAAATTCCCCGTCGCCAGGCACTTGCGGCAGGTGTGGCGCGGTGCCCCGGTGCTCACTCATCCTTGCAGCGCAGCCACGCCGGGCAGTTCGCGACCCTCCATCCATTCGAGAAACGCGCCGCCAGCCGTTGAAACATAGGTGAAATCGTCGGCCACGCCCGCGTGGTTGAGCGCCGCTACCGTATCGCCGCCGCCCGCGACCGAAACCAGCGAGCCGTCTTGCGTCAGCGCCGCCGCCGTCCGCGCCAGCGCCACCGTGGCGGCATCGAACGGCTCGGTCTCGAACGCGCCCATCGGGCCGTTCCACACCAGCGTTCGGCAGGTCTTGAGCACGTCGCCCAAGGCCTCGACCGCCTGCGGGCCCAGGTCGAGGATCATCTCGTCCGCCGCGACTTCGTGGACGTTGACGGTGCGAAGGCTCGCCGGATTGGCGGCAAATTCCGTTGCGACCACGACGTCATAGGGCAGGTGCACCGTGCAGCCGGCATGGTCCGCCTGGTCCATGATCCGGTTGGCGACATCGGTGAGATCATGCTCGCACAGCGATTTGCCGACATTCACCCCGCGCGCGGCGAGGAAGGTATTCGCCATGCCGCCACCGATGATCAGGTGCTGGACCCGCCCGACGAGGTGTTCGAGGACCGCCAGCTTGGTCGAGACCTTGGCCCCGCCGACCACCGCCGCGACCGGCGCCTGCGGATTGCCGAGCGCGGCGTCGAGCGCCTTCAACTCCGCCTCCATCGCCCGTCCGGCATAGGCCGGCAAAAGGTGCGCGAGGCCTTCGGTCGTGGCATGGGCGCGGTGCGCGGCCGAGAAAGCATCGTTGACGTAGAAATCACCATGCGCGGCGATGGCCTGGGCAAAGGCGCGATCGTTCGCCTCCTCCCCCGGCCAGAAGCGCACGTTGTCGAGCAGGCCGATATCGCCATCGCGCAGGATGCCGATCGACTGTTCGACCACCGGGCCGCTGACTTCGGGGATAAACATGATTTCGCGGTCGAGGACGCGCTCGACATCGCCCTGCACCAGGCTGGTCGACATAGTCGAGTGGCGCTGACCCTTGGGCCGCCCGAAGTGCGCCAGCAGCAGGACCTTGGCGCCCTTGTCCGCCAGTTCGAGGATCGTCGGCTTCGACGCCTCGACCCGCGTTACATCGCTCGCGCGGCCTTCCTGCATGGGCAGGTTGAGATCGACCCGGACCAGCGCGACCTTGCCGCGAATGTCGCCAAGGTCGTCCAGCGTCTTGAAACTGCCCATGTCAACCTTCCTCAGAGGAACTTAGCCATCACCCCGGCGGTGTCGATCATGCGGTTGGAGAAGCCCCACTCGTTGTCGTACCAGCTCACCACGCGGGCGAGCTTGCCTTCGAGGACTGCGGTTTCCAGGCTGTCGACGGTCGAGCTGGCCGGGTGGTGGTTGAAGTCGCTGCTGACGAGCGGCTGGTCGGTGAAGTCGAGCACGCCCTTCATCTTGCCCTCGGCGGCCTCTTTCAGCGCGGCGTTCAGTTCCTCGGCGCTGGTATCGCGGCCGGGCACGAAGGTCAGGTCGATCAAGCTGACGTTGGGAGTCGGCACGCGGACCGACGAGCCATCGAGCTTGCCCTTCAGTTCAGGCAGCACCAGGCCAACCGCGCGCGCGGCTCCGGTCGTGGTCGGGATCATGTTCTGCGCCCCGCCCCGCGCGCGGCGCAGATCCTTGTGGATCTGGTCGAGCATCTTCTGGTCGTTGGTATAGCTGTGGATGGTGGTCATGAACCCGCGCTCGATGCCGACCGCGTCGTGCAGCACCTTGGCCACCGGCGCGAGGCAGTTGGTGGTGCAGCTCGCATTGGAGATGATCACGTCGTCGGCGGTCAGGCTGTCCTGGTTGACGCCGAACACGATGGTTTTGGAAACGCCGTCGGCCGGCGCCGAGATCAGCACGCGCTTTGCCCCGGCATCGAGGTGCGGGCGGCTGGCGGCGTCCGACTGGAAAAAACCTGTGCATTCGAGCACCAGATCGATCCCCATGTCCTTGTGCGGCAACTTGCCCGGCTCGCGCTCACTGGTGACCCGAATGTGCTTGCCGCCCACCACCAGATCATTTCCGTCCACGTCGACCGCCCCAGGGAAGCGACCATGGGTGCTGTCGAAGCCGAACAGGAGCGCGTTGGATTTGGTGTCGGCCAGGTCGTTGATCGCGACCAGTTCCAGGTCATGGTCGCTGCGCTCGAGAATGGCACGCGCCACAAGGCGGCCGATGCGCCCGAAACCATTGATTGCAACCTTGGTCGCCATATGAAAAGCTCCTGCTTAAGCGTTCAATTTGTTTATGATTTTCGGCACGATAGTGTCTGGCGTAAAACCGAACTTTTCGAACAATACCTCCGCCGGGGCGCTTGCACCAAAACGGTCAAGCCCGATCCTGAGGCCATTCGTCATCGTGTAGCGATCCCACCCGAAGGTCGTGCCCGCTTCGATGCTGACTCGCAGCACCTCCTCCGGGCCGACATCGGGCAGCACATCGTCGCGGTATTCCTGCGACTGTTCATCGAATAACTGCGTGCAGACCATCGACACGACATCCGCGCCAATCCCCTGCTTTTCCAGCGCCTCGGCGCATTCCAGCGCGAGATGCACTTCGGAACCGGTCGCGATCAGGATCACGCGCCGCCTGTTGCCTGCCGACTTGAGCCGATAACCGCCCTTGGCGCTGAGGCTGCCAGCCGAATGGCGCACTTGCGGCAGGTTCTGCCGGGTCAGCGCCAGCACGCTGGGCCGGTCTTTCTGCGCCAGCGCGATTTCCCAGCACTCGGCGGTTTCGACCGCATCGGCGGGGCGCAGGACGAGCAGGTTCGGAATCATCCGTAGCGACTGAACATGCTCCACCGGCTGGTGTGTCGGCCCGTCCTCGCCCAGCCCGATCGAATCGTGCGTCATCACGTAGATGACGCGGGTCTGCTGCAAGGCGGAAAGTCGGATCGCCGGGCGGCAATAGTCGGTGAACACCATGAAGGTGCCGCCGTAAGGAACGACGCCACCATGCAGTGCCATGCCGTTCATCGCCGCGGCCATGCCGAACTCGCGGATGCCGTAATAGACGTAGCGCCCTGAATAATCCTCGGCAGTGAACGGCCCGATCCCGCCAGCCTTCGTGTTGTTCGACCCGGTCAGGTCAGCGCTGCCGCCCAGGGTTTCCGGCAGCTTCACATTGATCGCCGCAAGTGCGATCTCGCTCGCCTTGCGGGTCGCGATCTTCTGCGGCTGATCGATCAGCCCGGCGATGTGGTCGGCGAGCGAGAACCTTGCGGGCAGGTCGCCCGCCATGCGGCGCTGGAATTCCGCCTTGTCGCGGTGCGCGGCGAGGCGCGTGCGCCAATCGGAATGCGCGCCCACCCCGCGTTCGCCGGTCGCGCGCCAGTCCGCCACCACGGCATCAGGCAGCACGAACGGATCGTGGCTCCAGCCCAGGGTGGTGCGCGTGGCAGCGACTTCGTCCTTGCCGAGCGGCGACCCGTGCGTGGCGCTGGTGCCCTGCTTGTTCGGGGCGCCCTTCCCGATTACGGTGCGGCACGCGATCAGTGAAGGCCGCGCGTCGGCCAACGCCTCTGCAATGGCTCGGTCGATATCGGCAAAATCGTGCCCGTCACACTGCGTCACGTGCCAGCCAGTCGCGGCATAGCGCGCGGCGACGTCTTCACTGGTCGAAAGATCGGTCGAACCATCAATGGTAATGCGGTTGTCGTCCCAAAGTACGATCATCCGGCCTAGCTTGAGATGCCCGGCAAGGCCGATCGCCTCGTGGTTGATGCCTTCCATCAGGCAACCATCGCCCGCGATCACCCAAGTGAGGTGGTCGACCAGATCATCGCCAAACGTCGCATTGAGATGGCGCTCGGCCATCGCCATGCCCACCGCCATCGCCAGCCCCTGGCCCAAGGGGCCGGTGGTGCATTCGACACCATCGAGCAGGAAGTTTTCCGGATGCCCCGCGCATGGGCTGCTGATCTGGCGGAACTTGCTGATATCCTCGAGCGTCGGCCGGGCATAACCAGACAGGTGCAGCAGGCTGTAGATCAGCATGGACCCGTGCCCGGCCGACAGCACGAAGCGGTCGCGATCGGCCCAGTCGGGCGCCGAAGGGTCGAAACGAAGGTATTTCGACCACAGCACCGTGGCGACGTCGGCCATGCCCATCGGCATGCCTGGGTGGCCGGAATTGGCAGCCTCCACCGCGTCCATCGACAACGCGCGGATGGCGTTGGCCATTGGCGCGAGACGGGCGGTATCGAGGTTCATTCCGGCATGCTCCTTGGCGCACATCGCGCGAGGCGATTCGCGCGGGCCGCGCTGCCTTTGCGGACCCCCGGCGCAAGGTCAACCGCCCAGCCGCCCGCATTGCCCTCGCCAGAGCAAGAAGAGTTATCAACAGGCCGGGTCAAATCTTTGCACCGTCAAACGAATTGACTAATCTGTGACAATGAACGGGGAGCGTATCGAGACAGCCGTGCAGCGGATCGAGGCAGCGTTGGCGCGCATTGCCAACGCGGCGGAGGCAGGGCCACCACCAGCGTCATCGGTCTCCAGCCTGGTGGTCAAGCATGAAGCGCTGCGTGACACCGTGGCCGCGACGCTGAAGGAGCTTGACGATCTGATCGGGGCGATCGAGCGATGAGCCAGGTCACGCTGTCGATCGGGGGACGCAAGTATGTGGTCGCCTGCGCCGAGGGGGAGGAGGCGCATGTCGCGCGGCTGGGCGCGCTGGTGGACGCCAAACTTTCCGAAATGGGGGCCAATCTCGCGCCGCAGGAAGCGCAGAACCTTTTGTTCGCCGCCCTGCTGATCGCAGAAGATCTGCATCAACTTCGCAATTCGGTCACCGCCGAAAGTGGGGAGCTTGAAACCCTGCGCGACGAACTGGCCACCGCCCGGCGCGAACGGCAGGTCGCGATGGGACAGCACGATCAACTCCGCGCCGCGCTTACCGATCGCGAGGGCGAACTCGAAACATTGCAGGGCGCCGTTCAGTCGGTCGCGCGCGAAGCGGACGATATTCGTGCCGAGCTCACCCGGCTGCGCGGCGAACTGCAGGACGCCGAACAGGTCGAAGCGGAGCTGCGCGCGGGCCTCAGCGGCCTGGCCGAGGAACGCGATGCCTTGCACGACGAGGTTGAGGAACTGCGGCGCGGGCGGCTTGCCACACCCGACGGCGAAGGACTGGCCGATGACCAGGATCTGGCCCCCGCCCTGGAGCGGTTTGCCGAACTGCTCGAAAATTGCGCCGACAAGCTTGAGGCCAGGCGGGCGAACGCCTAGATAGAGCTTGGCGGGACTGCCCGGTACGAGCCGTTTGAACATCCCTGAGGCTATAAGCAATCCAAGGGTGCTGTCCCTGTCTCGATCTGCTGGTTCGTCCGGGAGGTCGGGGTAAACGGTGCCCACCTGACGTTGAGGCGTCGGTGGATTTCCCGGCAAACGACCCATGGTGGTTCCGCCACTCCCGGAGACGCGATGAAGGACAAGATCGACTTGCGACAGCGGCTCCGCGCGGCGCGGCGCGAACATGTCACGGGTTTGTCAGCGGCGACGCGCGGATTGCTGTTCCGCCACCCGCCCGCCCCGCTGCTCGCGCTGGTCCCGGGCGGGGCAACGGTGGGCCTGTATCATGCGACGCCGTGGGAAGCGCCCACCGCGCACTATGCGACATTTTTTTTCGAACGGGGCCACCCGCTGGCCCTGCCTCGTTTTGCCGACCGCGGCGCGCCGATGCAGTTCGCCCGCTGGACCGATCCGGTGGCGGAAAGCGACCTTGAGGTATCGCCCTATGGCTCGCTGCAACCGACGGCGCTGGCCGAAACCACCGTGCCTGACGTGCTGTTCGTGCCGCTGCTCGGTTTCACCTCGGGCGGCGCGCGCCTGGGCCAGGGCGGAGGGCATTATGACCGGTGGCTGGGCGACCACCCGCACGTGATTGCCATCGGCATGGCATGGGACGGCCAGTTGCTGCCAGCCTTGCCGGTCGAACGCCATGACCAGCCGCTGCGTGCCGTCGTCACCCCCACCCGCCTTTACGGACCCTTGTGATGCGGAATGAACCGACCTGGCGGATACCAGTTGGCATTATCGGCTTGCTGGCCGGATTGATCGTCTACGGACTGCTGATCGCCCGCTATGTGCCCGAACTCATCGGCGGTTGGCCCGCGCTCGCGCAGGCCATCGTTTACCTCGTGCTGGGGGTGATCTGGCTGCTGCCGCTGCGGCGCTTCCTGATCTGGATGGAAACGGGCGGGACCCGCTGAAATGAAAAGGCCCGCCGTGCGGCGGGCCCTTCAGAATGCCCCAAGTGGCGCGAGTGACGGGGCTCGAACCCGCGACCTCCGGCGTGACAGGCCGGCACTCTAACCAACTGAGCTACACCCGCGCATTTCGGCGGTGCACCGCTTGGGAGCCGCGCCACTAAGGCAGCCTCGATGGGCTGTCAATGGCTCGCGCAATGAAATTTCGCGGCTCCTTTCGCACCCCGTCAGATGACCCCTCGTTAACCATATTTTCGCTTGTTCCGGGCATCTCGGGCGCACGGTCGAAGGGGTCGGCACAGGGGTCGGAAGGGGATTGTCAATGCGGATTTCGGCGTCGATTGCGGCTGGCCTGGCGCTTTCGGGCAGCACCCCCGCGATAGCCGGTCAGCCGATCGAGATTTCCCGGTCGGTCTATGTCGAGCGCAAAGTGCCGACCGCTGGCGGCCATATCGCGCGCGCGTTGGAACCGGCAGATGAATTGCGCCGGGGCGACCAGGTGGTTTTGATGCTTGAATGGTCGGCGCCAGCACGTGACGGCTTCGTGGTATCAAGCCGTGTCCCGCGCGATCTCGCGTTTCGCCGGACCGGGGGTGTGGAAGCGCACGTTTCGATCGATGGCGGGCGCAGTTTCGGCACGCTGGAATCGCTTCGGGTCGGCTCCCGCCGCGCGACGCCCGAAGATGTTACGCACCTGCGCTGGCAGGTCAGTGAGACGGCCGCCGCCTCGGGACGCGGCATGCTGACCTACAGCGCGATCGTGCGCTGAGCGTCAGCACTTCTCGTACTTCCAGTTGCGCTTCTTGCCCTCGGCGATCCAGTCGACTGCCTGAGCGATCCGGCGCTCGCGCGTGGCAGCCTGCTTGGCCGTCATGATCCATTCGAGATACTCGCGCCGGGCCGACGGAGGGAACCCGTCCCACGTTGCTTGCGCGGCAATGCTCTGGCGCAGGGCAACCGCAAAATCCTCCGGCACCGGCATCGCCGCCCTGGGCGCAGTCTTCGTCTTCTTGGGCAAGGCGCTGCCCGACGTCTCGATCCGCGCGGCCACAGCGCGCAACTGGGCCGTGAGCGTTTCGTCGGGCGGCAGGTCCGCGATCCGCGTCAGCTTGCCAACCGTGCCCATCCCTTCGTTTTCGGCCCAGCCCTGTTCGTCGCCATGAATCATGAACGCGCAATGGGCTTTGAACGCCGCCATCGCGGCCATCATTTTTCCCCTGTAGAGAAAGTGCGGCATCCCCCACTTGATCGCCTCTTCCGCGTCAGGGATTGTCGCGTGCACCAGGTTTCGCAGATGCATAAGGATTGGCTGCGCGAATGGCGCGGCCTCGGCGATATAGGCATCGACGCGGGGATCGGTCATGGCGGGCACTCCTGCGAAGTGCCCGACCATAATCCGGTCAATCGGTCAGCAAAAGCACCGGCGTTTCGAGCAGCTTCTTCAGCTCCTGGACGAAACTGGCCGCGTCGTGGCCATCGACCACGCGGTGATCGCAGCTGATTGAAACGTTCATCAGCTTGCGCTTCTCGATGCGCTCCCCGCCGATACCATCAGGCACGAACATGGGGCGCTCGATGATGCGGTTGGGGCCGATGATCGCGACTTCGGGGCGATTGATGACCGGGGTGGTGGCGACGCCGCCGAGCGGACCAAGCGAGGTCAGCGTCAGGGTGGAGCCGGACAGTTCCTCCGACTTCGCGGTGCCGTCGCGCGCGGCGGCCGCAAGGCGGCCGATCTCGCGCGCGAGCTGCCACAGGTTCTTCGACTGCGCGTCGCGGATCACCGGGACCATAAGCCCCTTGTCGGTCTGTGCCGCCATGCCGAGATGGACCGCGCCATGGCGCGTCACCACGCCCGCCTCGTCGTCGTACCGTGCGTTGATCATCGGGTACTTGGGCACTGCCTTGCAGATCGCGGCGATCATCAACGGCAGCATGGTGAGCTTCGGCTTGTCGCCACGATGCGCGTTGAGGTCGGCGCGCAGGGTTTCCAGCGCGGTGACATCGCATTCCTCGACATAGGAGAAATGCGGGATGTGCCGCTTCGCCTCGGCCATGTTCTGGGCAATGCGCTTACGCAGGCCGATAACCTTGATCGCTTCGTCCGCGCGCGGCTTGCCCGATGGCGCGAAGCCGGAACCGGCATTGTAGCTCAGGAATGCGTCGAGATCGGCGTGACGAATGCGACCATCCTCGGCGGGCTTCACTTGGGCGAGGTCGACCCCGAGATCGCGCGCGCGCTGGCGCACGGCGGGGGTGGCGAGGACTTTTATGTGACTGTCGGCTGGACGAGGTGCGGGTTCGGGCGTCGGTGCGGGAGCGGGTGCAGCTTGGGCTGCGGGTGCAGGAGCGACAGCCGCAATCGCGTCGTCCGCATCGCTTGCATCCGGGTTCTCGACCTCGATCCGCTCGGCGACGTCTTGCGAAACGGGCGCTTCGCCATCACCCTCAACCTCGACCACCACCAGCATCGAGCCGATCGCGACCATATCGCCCTCGGCGCCCGCGACCTCCAGTACAGTCCCTGAAACGGGGCTTTCCATCGGCACGGTCGCCTTGTCGGTCATCATGTCGACGATTTCCTGGTCTTCCTCGACCCGGTCGCCGACGTTGACGTGCCACGCGACGATCTCCGCCTCGGCGATGCCTTCGCCGATGTCGGGCATCTTGAATGTGAATTTCGCCATCGCGTTTACTCTCTCTCCGTCATCGCGAGGCCCGAAGGGCCGTGGCGATCCAGTTCCGTCGCTCGCTGGGTTGCCGCGTCGCCTGCGGCTCCTCGCAATGACGGGACAAACAATATGGTCATCATTCCGCCAAGATCTTGTCGATCGCCTCGCCGATGCGAACCGGGCCGGGGAAATAGGCCCATTCGAGCGAGTGCGGATAGGGGGTGTCGAAGCCGGTCACGCGCTCGACCGGGGCTTCCAAATGGTAGAAGCAGCGCTCGGTCACCAGCGCAGACAGCTCCGCGCCGAAACCGCTGGTGCGGGTCGCCTCGTGGATGATCAGGCAGCGGCCAGTGCGCTCGACCGATGCCTCGATCGCCTCGATATCGAGTGGCATCAGCGTTCGCAGGTCGAGGATGTGCGCGTCGACGCCCTTCTCGCGGCAAACCGCTTCGGCGACGTGCACCATCGTGCCGTAGGCGAGCACCGTCAGCGCATCGCCATCCGTCACCGTCCGCGCCTTGCCCAGCGGGATCCTGTAGTGTCCAGCGGGAACCACGGAATCCCTATGCTTTTTCCATGGTTCGACCGGCTTGTCGTAGTAGCCGGTGAACGGGCCGTTGTAGATGCGCTTGGGCTCGAAGAAGATGACCGGGTCGTTGTCCTCGATCGCGCTGATCAGCAGGCCTTTGGCGTCGTAGGGCGTCGCCGGGATCACCGTCTTGAGGCCGGCGACGTGCGTGAATATCGCCTCGGGGCTCTGGCTGTGGGTCTGCCCGCCGAAGATGCCGCCGCCGAAGGGCGAGCGCACCGTCATCGGCGCGATGTACTCGGTGGCCGAGCGGTAACGCAAGCGCGCTGCCTCGCTGATGAGCTGGTCGAGGCCGGGATAGATGTAGTCGGCGAACTGAATTTCCGGCACCGGGCGCAGGCCATAGGCGCCCATGCCCACCGCGACCGCAATGATCCCGCATTCGGAAATCGGCGTGTCGAACACCCGCGTCTTGCCGTGCTTTTCCTGCAGGCCCGCGGTCGCGCGGAAAACGCCGCCGAAATAGCCGACATCCTCGCCCATCACGATCACGTCCGGATCGCGGGCCAGCATGGTATCGAGCGCGTCGTTGATCGCCTCGATCATGTTGAGGCGGCGCTCCCCGGCATCCTCCGCCGCGCCCACCTCGGCCACGTCGGCATCCGTTACTGCGTGGGTCATGCGCTGGGCCTCCCCTCGGGCCACTTGATCTCACGTTCGCGCGTCGCCTGCGCCGCCTGTTCCTTCAGATGCCACGGCAGTTCCTCGAACACGTCCTCGAACATGGTGCGGAACGGGTGGTGGAGCCCGTGGCCCAGGATGCCGTTCTTCTCGGCTTCCTTGGTCGCGTCCTTCACGCGCTCCGCAGCGGCGAGGTCCATCGCCTGCTGGCGCTCCTCGTCCCATTCGCCAAGCGCAATAAGGTGGTTCTTCAGGCGCATGATCGGATCGCCGAGAGGCCACTCCTCACGTTCCTGCGCGCTGCGATAACCGCTTGGATCATCCGAGGTCGAATGCCCCTCGGCCCGGTAGGTGAAGTGTTCGATCAGCGTGGGCCCGGCATTGGCGCGGGCGCGGTTCGCGGCCCATTGCTCGGCTGCATAGACCGCCAGCGCATCGTTGCCGTCAACCCGCAGGCCAGCGAGGCCGTAGCCAAGCGCGCGCGCCGCGAACGTGGTGCGCTCCGCCCCGGCGAACCCGGAGAAGCTGGAAATCGCCCACTGGTTGTTGATAACGTTGAGGATAACCGGTGCATTATACACCGTCGCGAACGTGCAGGCGGAATGGAAGTCCCCTTCCGCAGTGCTACCCTCACCCACCCAGGTCGCGGCAATGCGGCTGTCACCCTTGATCGCGCTCGCCATGGCCCAGCCCACCGCCTGCGGCGTCTGCGTGGCAAGGTTGCCGCTGATCGAGAAGAAGCTGTGCGCGCGGCTCGAATACATGATCGGCAGCTGCCGGCCCTTCAGCTTGTCGCCCTTGTTCGAATAGATCTGGTTGATCATTTCGATCAGGGGATAGCCGCGCGTGATCAGTATGCCCTGCTGGCGGTAGCTGGGAAAAATCATGTCGTCGCTGGCGAGCGCCATCGCGGCGGCGATGCTGGTCGCCTCCTCACCGGTGCATTTCATATAGAAGCTGGTCTTGCCCTGCCGCTGCCCGCGGAACATCCGTTCATCGAACGCCCGCGTCAGTGCCATGTTGCCCAGCATGGTGCGCAGCGTTTCGGGATCGAGCTTCGGATCCCACGGGCCATGCGCGCGATCGTCATCGCCCAGCACGCGGATCAGGTCGTGGCACAAGGGCGCGGTGTCGTGCGCATCGCTGGCTTCATCAGGACGCGCCTGTGCGCCGGCGGCGGGGATCGCAATATGGCTGAAGTCGGCCTGGTCGCCGGGGCGGAAGCGGGGTTCGGGAACGTGGAGCTTCAGCGCCGGCTTGTTCGTGCCTGCCCCTCCCCCGTCGGGCCTGTCGGCCATATGCAATTCTCCCAGAGCGTGAGACGCAATGTTATAACTGCGAGTTATTTTATTTCACGGCTTGGGCTCGGTCAAGAGCAGCCGCTCATTTACACCGCGACCGGGGCCGCGATGGCGCAATGGGGCGTGTAATCACGGACCACGAATTCCTCGATCCGGTAGTCGAAAATCGTACCTGGACGCCCCACGATCTCAAGGCGCGGCTGCCCCTGCGGTTTCCGCGCGAGCTGCTCGGTCACGAGATGCTCGTGGTTGAGGTAGAGGTGCACGTCGCCGCCCATCCACACGAATTCGCCGGGTTCCAGATCGACCTGCTGCGCGATCATTCGTGTGAGCAGCGCACCGGACCACAGGTTGAACGGCAGCCCGAGCGCCACGTCGCAGCTCCGCTGGTACAGCGCGCAGTTCAGCCGGCCGTCTGAAACGTGGAACTGGTACGATTTGTGGCATGGTGGCAGGGCCATCCGGTCAAGCTCGGCAACGTTCCAGCCTTCGATGATATGGCGACGGCTGCCGGGATTGGCGCGCAACGAATCGATTACCTGCGCGACCTGGTTGATGCCCGGTCCTTTCTCGTACAGGCCATCGGGCCGATAGCGCCACGTTGGCCAGTCGACCCATTGCTTGCCGTAGACAGGCCCCAGGTCACCCCAGCGCCGCGCGAACGCCTCATCCTCCGCGATTCGCTGCACGAACGCATCGAGTGGGATCGCATCGCCTGTTTCGCGGACATAGCGGGCGTGCGGCCATTCGTTCCAGATCTTGACCCCCTGAAGCACCAAGGGCCGGATATTGGTTTCGCCGGTCAGGAACCACAACAGTTCGCGCGTCGCGGTTTTCCAATAGACCCGCTTTGTGGTGACGAGCGGCATGGCACCGTCAGCCAGATCGTAACGGAGCATCGCTCCGAACAGTGACCGTGTGCCCACGCCGGTCCTGTCGGTCCGCTCGCTGCCCTCGTGCCAGATGCGGCGCATCAGATCGAGGTACTGCCACTCCGGGTGGTCGCGGGAAACGGGATCGGCGGGATTCGCGGCAGTGGCCATGAATGTGTCCTAGACGGGCAATTGCCCGCTTGCCACCCCGCTGGCCGCTGCCTATAGGGCGCGCCTTGCCTCGACCCGCGTCGGCCTCCGGCCGCGCGGGACCGACACGGTCGGGGAGTAGCTCAGCCTGGTAGAGCACTGTCTTCGGGAGGCAGGGGCCGGAGGTTCGAATCCTCTCTCCCCGACCAATCATTTCCGCGCCCAAGCGGTGCGGAATCCGTCTCAAGGTTGCGATTTCAGCGCCGAGTTCCCGCGGATCAACCGCGCAGCACGGACAGCGCCTGGTCCACCCCGATCACTTCGGCATATTTCGCCTGTAGATCGTACAGGTTCGCCTCGTGCGGGCCGGGATCGCGGTCAGAGCATCCATCCCGCACCACCAGGGGAACAAAGCCGTGCTGCAGCGTATCGAGCGCCGACGCGCGGACGCAGCCGGATGTCGAATATCCGCAGATGACCACCGTATCCACGTCCCGCTCGGTCAGCCAGTCGCCAAATTCGGTACCGAAGAAAGCCGACGGATACTGCTTGGTAAACACACCCTCGCCCGCGAGCGGCGAGGCCTCCGTAGGAAACGCACCGAGCGCGCCGCCCGCCTCGAACAGGCGCAACGCAGGAACCTTGCGATAGAACAGGCCGCCATCGGCACCGCCCGGCTGGTACGCGACATTCGTGAAGGCGATCGGTCGCCCCGCCTCGCGCGCCGCGGCAAGCAACCGCGCTGCGGCAGCCAGCGCAGCGGGCGCGGTTTCACAATAGAGCGGTGAACCGGGATCGAGGTAGGCCACCACCATGTCGACCAGCAGCAGGGCCGGCGCACTGCCCGGTTGGAGCTTGCCCGCGAAAGCCTGCGCGTGCGCCAGCGGCATGTCGTCAGCCATCAGATGATGCCGCGCCCAGCCAAACCGGTGAGCTGTTCAAGATCCCAACCAAACGCCGCGCCATAGATTTCGGCGTTGTCCTGACCCGCCATCGCCGGGGCGGGTCGGCGAATGCTCGACGGGGTGCGCGACAGGCGGGGAAACGCATTCTGCATCTTGAGCTTGCCGCGCGACTGCGTTTGCACCTCGACGATTGCCTCGCGCGCCTGGAAATGTTCGTCTTCCAGCATGTCGGCCGCCGTGTAGACCCGCCCTGCCGGGATCGAATGCGCGATCATGAGCGCGTCCACTTCGTCGACAGTGAGCGTGCGGGTCCAGTCATCGACAAGTTGATCAAGCTCGGTCTGGTTCACCCCGCGCGCAATATGTGTTTCGTACCGGGGATCGTCGGCCAGTTCGGGCCTGCCCATCGCCTTGCACAACCGCGCGAAAATCGCGTCGTTGTTGGCGCCGATCATGAATGGCCCGTCCTTGCACTGATACACGTTCGACGGCGCAATACCTGGCAGGATCGAGCCCGAACGCTCACGAATGAATCCGTTGGCATCATATTCCGGCACGAGACCTTCCATCACCTGGAGGACAGCCTCGTAGAGCGCGGTGTCGACGACCTGCCCCTCCCCTGTCTTTTCGCGGTGATGGAGCGCCGCCAGCACTCCCATGCAGCCATATGTCGCACACAGAGTGTCGCCGATCGAAATGCCCATACGGGCGGGCGGGCGGTCCGGATCGCCCACGATGTAACGCCAACCGCCCATCGCCTCGCCAATGCCGCCAAACCCGGCGCGGTTGGAATAAGGGCCGGTCTGGCCATATCCCGACATGCGGGCGATTATCAGGCGCGGGTTGGCGGCAAGGAGGAGATCCGGGCCCAAGCCCCATTTTTCCAGCGTGCCCGGCTTGAAATTCTCGATCAGCACATCGGCGTCGGCAAGCAGGCCGCGAACGATTTCCTGCCCCTCCGGCACACGCAGGTTGGCGGTAACCGAACGCTTGTTACGCGCGATAACTTCCCACTGGACCTTGTCGGCGCCTTGGCCCCAATCGCGCATCGGATCGCCCCGACCCGGCGTTTCGACCTTGATCACGTCGGCGCCCATGTCGCCCAGCAACTGTCCGCAGAAAGGCCCGGCGAGGAGCTGCCCCAGCTCGACGACCTTGAGGCCGGCGAGCGCGCTGTTGTTGTTGGTGCTCACTCCGCTGCCTCCGCCATGGGTGTGTCGCGCCACACCGGCTGGCGCGGGGCCGAGAGACCGGTGTCCGCCTCGCACCGCGCGCGCAATTCTTCGATGCCCGGTCCGAAGTCGAACACCGCTCCCGCTTTCCGTTGCGCGCGCATTTCATCACGCAGGCGATCGGTCGCCGCCACGTCGGCCGCACCGGCGCCATCCAGCACCACGCCGTAATCGCGCGCGCCCTCCGCCGTAACGAGGCCTTGCCTGATTTCCAGCGCCACGGTTGCGGGATCACGCGCCAGGGGATCGCCCCAGCCGCCCCCGCCCCACGTGATGAAGTGCAACTGGTCACCCGCCTTGACCGCGATATCGTCGACCTTGTTGCCGACGATCTCGCTCGTGCCATCGGCACGCTCGAGCACTTTCTTCGCGCGCTTGCCGGGTAGGCCGTCGTTCACGCCCCACGGCGGCACGAACCAGCGATCGTCATGGATCGCGATCTGACCGTCGGCGAGGAAGCGATAAGTCATGTGAATGCCGTTGCCACCGCGATGCAGCCCCGCACCGCCGCTGTCGGGTTCGGTCTCGTAGCGTTCGATCCGCAGCGGGAAATAGCGTTCGAGGAACTCGTTGGGCACGTTGGTGAAGCCGGGCCACAGCGAATGCCCATCCGGCCCATCGCCCAGTGGGCGGCCGGGAATGCCGCCGAACCCGATCTGGAACAACTGGAACCACTCGCCTTCGCGGCCGGCGCGGTTGTCCCACCCGGAATAGAACAGGTGAGGCGAGGAACTGAACCCGGCAGCATTGAGGAATTCGGGTGTCTTCTGCCCGAGCAGCCCGCCCAGTACGTCGAAAATGCGGCCCAGCGCGTGGGTCCGGCCCGACAGCGCCGCTGGGAATTTCGGCTTGAGCAGCGAACCTTCGGGGATCCGCACCTCGATCAGGTCATAGAAACCGTCGTTGAACAGGATCTGCGGGTCGAAGACCATGATCATGTAGATCCCGAAGAACATCTTGAACATGTTCTCGTTCAGGAAGAAATTGATTGATGCTGCGCTTTGCGGGTCGGTGCCTTCGAAATCGAGCACCACCCGGTCGCCATTGCGCCACATCGTGCACTTGATCCGGTACGGGCCGAAACCCAGCCCATCGTCGCAAATATAGTCCTCGAAGCTGACGGGTTCTTCGGCAATCGCCATCGCGATCAGCGCCTTCATGGCGCGATGGTTACGGGCGAGCAGTTCCTGGGTGGCTGAAACATATACATCGTCGCCGAACCGGTCGGCCATCTCGATCACCCGGCGCGCGGCGACGCGGCAGCTTGCGATGAGCGCGTTCAAGTCTGCCTGGCACCAGTCGGGCTTGCGCGTCTGGTGCATGACGAGCTTCATCAGGTCTTCGTTGTATTGGCCCTTCTTCCAGATCTTGACGGGCGGGATCCGTACGCCCTCTTCGAAGATCGACTTTGCGTCGATGGGCATCGATCCGACGACCTTGCCGCCGATATCGCTTTGGTGCCCGAACATCGCGGTCCACGCGAGCAGGCGCCCGTCCTTGTAGACCGGCAGCAGCACCAGCCAGTCGTTCGAGTGGCTGATCGCGCCGTCGCATGAATAGGGATCGGACAGGAAGATCATGTCCCCATCCTCGATCGTGCCATCATAACTCTTGAGGAAACCGTCGATGAAACTGCCGAACTGCCCGACGATCATCTTGCCAGCGGGGTCGGCGATCAGCGGGAATGCGTCGCCCTGTTCGCGAATGCCGGGAGACATCGCGGTGCGGACGAGCGTGGCGTCCATCTCGATGCGCGCGTTGCGAAGTGCATTCTCCACGATGTCGAGCGTGACGGGATCGATGGTGAGCTTGCCGAACGGTGTCGGATTTTCCTGGATGATCTGGGCAGGCATGTCCGCTTCCTCAAGCAAGATTGATCAGGATGTTTCCGACCGCGTCGACCGTTGCGACGCAGCCGGATTCGATCAGGGTGGTTGAATCCATTTCGGTCACGATTGCCGGGCCTGGGATCTTGTCACCCTGGCGCAGCTTCGCGCGGTCGTAGATGACGGCCGCCTGTTCGCGCCCATCCATCCACAGCGTGTGATCGCGTATTTTCGCGCCGGAAGGATCGCCATCGCCGGTGGGCAATTCGGCCGCCGGCAAGCTCGGCGCCTCGCCAAGGGCAACCGCACGAAGGTTCACGATCTCGTGCGGAGTATCCATGTTGAACGTGAACAGACGGTGATGTTCTTCGTCGAACCGTTCGAGGATACCCGCGATGCCACGTTCGCGAAGCGTTGCCTGGTCAATGGTCAGCGGCACTTCGAAAGCCTGCCCGGCATAGCGTACATCGACCTCGAACTCGCTGGTTACACTGTCTTCCGCGATACCGTCGGCAATCAAAGCGGAGCGGGTCTGCGTGGCCATTTCATCAAGCAGCGAAACCAGTTCCTCTACATCGGTTTCCCCCGCGAGCCGGCTGAAACTGCGCGCGGTCTCTGTTCGCATGCGAGTGGTCGCATCGCCAAGCGCGCATAGAACGCCGGGGGAAACCGGGCTGACCGCAGGCCAACTGCCCATCAGCCGTGCGACCGCATTGACGTGCAGCGGCCCCGCGCCCCCAAAACCCATCAGCGCGAAGTGGCGCGGATCGTAACCCTGCTGGACCGAAATCATCCGCAGCGCGCCGAACATGTTTTCATTGACGATGTCGATGATCCCGCGCGCGGCATCCATCAGCGGAATACCCAGCGCGTCGGCAATGGTCTGCACCGCGCGCTTGGCGCCTTCGCGGTCGAGCTTGAACGCGCCGCCGAGAAGATCTTCTGGCAAATAGCCGAGCACCACATTGGCGTCGGTCACGGTCGGCGCCTCGCCCCCCTTGCCATAAGCGACCGGCCCGGGAACAGCTCCCGCGCTTTGGGGGCCGACGCGCAGGGCCTTGGTCAGTTCGGGAACATAGGCGATCGATCCGCCGCCCGCGCCGACCGTCTTCACGTCGAGCGAAGACGCGCGCACCGAAAGGTGCCCGACTTCGGTCGTCCGCACGCGGCGCGGCTCAAGGTTCTCGATCAGCGCCACATCGGTGGAGGTGCCGCCGACATCGAGCGTGAGGATGTTGCGAAGGCCCGCGTTCTTGGCGACCCACAGCGCGCCGGTAACACCGCCAGCGGGCCCGGACATCAGGATGTTGACCGGATGCTCTTCCGCCGCATGCGAGCTCATCAGGCCGCCGTCGGAGCGCAATAGCGACAGCTTCCCAGTAACGCCCGCTTCCTGCAACTTGTCGCGCAGGTTGGAGACATACTTGCCCACCACCGGGCGAACCGAGGCATTGGCGACAGTCGACAGTGTGCGTTCGTATTCCTGCATTTCGGGCAGCACTTCGTGGCTTAGCGAAACCGGCAGACCTGGCATCATCTCGCGCGCGATCGCGCCAATCCGCGCCTCATGCGCGCCGTTGGTATAGGCATTGATCAGGCTGACGGTGATCGCCTCCACCCCGCTGTCGCGCAGCTGGGCGAGCTTGTCGCGGATTTCGGCCTCGTCGAGCGGACGCACTTCCTGGCCGTCGGCATCCATCCGTCCCTTGACTGTCACGGTATCTTCCAGCGCGGCGAGCGGCTGCGGCTTGGGCCAGATAATCCACGCGGCAAGACCGCCCGGCACGAAGCTGCGCGCGATCTGCATCACATCGCGATAGCCCTCTGTCACGACGAGGCCGACGCGCGCGCCTTTCCCCTCCAGCACGGCGTTGGTCGCCACGGTGGTGCCATGCAGAAAGAATTCGATCTGGGCGGGATCGACCCCGGCCTGCCCGGTCACCGCGTTCACGCCCGCCAGGATGCCTTCGGAACTGTCATGCGGCGTGGATGGCGTCTTGTGCCGCCAGAAACGCCCGCTGTCGTCATCGAACAGCAGCAGATCGGTAAACGTACCCCCCACGTCGACGCCAAGCCGGTAACCCATCAGCAATTGATCCCTTCACGTTCGCGCGGCACGGGAAAACCGCCCGCCTTGCCCACCATTGCGGGCAGTTGCTTCCCCATCTCGCCGCCCAGCCAGTGATTGGTGGCGACGAGCTGATCCAGATCGAGCCCGGTCGCGATGCCCGCGCGCTCGAGCATATAGACGACGTCTTCGGTCGCGACGTTGCCGGCCGCGCCAGGGGCGAAGGGGCATCCACCAAGCCCGCCGATCGACGCATCGATGGTCCGCGCACCAGCGCCAATCGCCGCCCAGACATTCGCAAGGCCCGTGCCCCGGGTATTGTGAAGATGGACCCGCACGGGCACATCGCCGGTCGCCGCGCGCACCGATGTCACCAATCGGTGCACGTGCGCGGGGTTGCCTACGCCAATGGTATCGGCGAGACCGATTTCCGCGGCGCCCGCCCGCGCCAGCGCCTCGGCCATCGCCACGACGCGCGTTTCTGCGACTTCCCCTTCGAAGGGGCAGCCGAAGCTGGCTCCGATGGTCGCTTGCGCGCTCAGGCCTGCCGCGCGCGCGAGTTCGAATATTTCGGCACATGCGTCGACCGATCCGTCGCTCGTCTGGCCCTGGTTTGCCATTGCGAACCGGTCGGTGGCGACAGCGACCGCGCCCAACTGGTCGATCCGGCCCGTCGCGATAGCCCGCTCGGCGCCCCGGCGGTTCATGACGAGGCCGATATAAGTCACATCGGCGCGATCGGGCAGGCCGGCGCACACCGCGTCGGCGTCCGCCATTTGCGGAACCGCCCGCGGGTTGACGAAACTGGCGACTTCGATCCGGCGTGCCCCGGCATCGATCGCTCGCTTGATCAGAGCCAGCTTCGTTTCGGTCGAAACCTGGCCAGGTTCGTTCTGCAGACCGTCGCGCGGGCTGACCTCGACGATTTCAACACTATCTGTATACATATGGAAGCTAAGCCTTTCGCACGCGATTGTGCGCGTCGATGGCGCTCAGGCCGCGATGCGCGTCAGCGTAGGCATGGAAGGCGCGGCGGATATGGCCCGCCATGATTGATTCAGCCCATGCGCCGTCACGTCGGGCGAACGCGGCCAGCAACTCGTCGTGCTCACCATGGGACCGGCGCAATTCTTCCCGACCATATTGATGGGCGGTGCGCCAGACGACCGGCTGCTCGATCAGCGTGCCGATCAGGCTCGAAAGGCGCGGCGATGCGGCCAAGCGCAGGATGATCGCGTGGAACGCGCGGTTGCGCTCCAGGAACACCTCGATATCGGGTGGGGCCAGCGAAATTGCCCTGCCGATCGCGGCATTGCATTCGCGCATTTCCCCCAGAGTGCGGTCGTCTATCCGTTCCGCCGCCCGCCGCGCCGCGTGAGCCTCCAGCATGGCCCGCAGCTCGAATACATCCTCGATATCGTCGAGCGACCAGTCCGAAACGAAGCTCCGCTGCGACTCGCTGCGCCGGACGAGCATGTCCGCTTCTAGCCGCCGCAACGCTTCGCGCACGGGCGTGCGCGATACGCCGCATCGCTCCGCGAGCGCCTCTTCACCCAACTGGTCGCCAGGCGCGAGTTCGCCGGAGATGATCATCTCCCGAATCGTCGCATAGGCTCGGTCGGAGGCGCGTGACATTCCTGATCCAAATCAGCTTGACCAACCCGATTTGTATACAATAAATGATTCTGGTCGCAAGGTGGTTAAATGCCCGCCGACAGAGCGGGCGTTCCGGGAGGAAATTATATGCGCCTGCTCAAGACCCTGGCACTTGCCTCTACGGCTTCCGCCGTTCTGGCTGCCGTCCCCGTCCATGCCCAGCAATCTGCCAACGATCCGGTTTCGGCCGAATCACCAGACCCAGGGATCGTGGTGACCGCCCGCCGCCAGAACGAGCGGCTGCAGGATGTCCCTGCATCCGTGTCCGTGCTCACCAGCGAAGCCATCGCCAACACCGGGGCGACGAGCGCGGACGACTTCGCCCAGCTCACCCCCGGGGTCACGATCGTGACGGGCACTGCCGAGGCGGGCGACACACAGGTCAACATCCGCGGCATCAATGGCGCGCGCGATGCGGAAAGCTCGGTCGCACTGGTGGTCGATGGCATCCTCAAGACCAACACCGCCCAGCTCAATCAGCCCCAGGGCACCCTGCGTCAGGTCGAAATCCTGAAGGTACCGCAGGGCGCGCTTTACGGCCGCAACGCCGCGGCAGGCGCAATCGTGCTCCAGACCGTGAAGCCTGGCGACGTGTTCGAGGGCGCGATCAAGGGCTCGTATGGCGAAAACAACACCTGGCAGGGCATGGGGCACATTGCGGGGCCACTGGGCGAAAATCTCGGGTTCGTCGTCTCAGGGCTTTATCGCCGGACCGATGGCTTCTTCCGCAATTCCTTCCTTGCCGACAGCAAGTCGGTCGATGACCAGGAAGTGTGGGCGGTTGACGGGCGCCTCGTCGCGGGTCTGGGCGATGCGACCGAACTCGACATCAAGGTGCGCTACTCCGAACTGCGCGGCGCCTCGATCGCGTTCAACGCGGCGTTCCACCTGCCCAATTTCGCGGGCGTGAACCCCGCATTCTTCGAGGATGTGAACACGCATCCGTTCAACTTCTACAACAACATTCGGCCGACCAACGCGCAGGATAGCTTCGACGTGTCGGCCAAGATTGACCATGAATTCGGCAACGGAATGACGCTGACGGCCTGGGCGCTCTATTCCGATGTCCAGCAATCACTTATCGCGGATGGCACGTCGGCCGATTTTGCCCGCTTCATCAGCGCCGTCGATCCTGACGTGTCGGATGCCGTGGCCGCCTGCTTCGCCAGCACGGCGAACCTCACCGGCTTTCCGGTCAACCAGCCCGGTTTCATCGGGCAGATACCTGTGCCGTTCATCTTCGCTCCGGCGAACGGATCGACTTTCGGCCCATACAGCCCGACCACCTGCGACGGGACGCAATACCAGATCCGCAACCAGCAAGACCTGAGTGCGGAAATACGCCTTGCCTCGGCCGACGATGGCCCGCTGACCTGGCAACTGGGCGCCTATTTCCTCAAAATCGACCGCGAAGTCGGGGTTTCGATCGGAGCGGACCTCGGGCTGGGCGTGATCCCCAGTCTCTATAATCCTCCGGAAAGCGACAACCCGACCTCGCTGCTGCTGGCGGACCAGTTCGACACCAACGTCTATGCCGCGTTTGGCTCGTTCGAATACGAGGTGAGCCCACAATTCACCGCGGGCGTGGCGCTGCGTTACGACATCGAAGACCGCACCACGCAATCACTGGTCCCGACTGCCGACGACCCGTTCACAGGCGGGCCGATCAATCCCGGCCAGGCGTTTGGCGCGCTGGCGCCGCAGGACGCGACCTTCAAGCAATTGCAGCCCAAGGTCAGCCTCAGCTACCAGCCGACGCCCGATCTCAACATTTATGCCAACTGGGGTATCGGCTTCAAGTCGGGCGGATTCAACAACCAGGGCTCGCAAGCGATTATCGATGCCTCGTTCAATGACGGGGTTACTCCGGGCACGATCGACGCCGACGTGCTGATCACCGACCGATATCGCAAGGAAAAGAGCTCGGCCTTCGAAGTGGGTGTAAAGGGCTCGCTGCTCGACAACGCGATCACCTTCGACCTGGCGGGATATTACACCACGATCGACGACATGCAGTTCTTCGAATTTTTCGTCGGCACGTTCGGGCTGCTACGCGTCGTTTCAAACATCGACGAGGTCGAGGTAAAGGGCGTCGAGCTCAACCTGACCGGGCGCGTGGTCGACGGCTGGACGCTCTATGGCGCGTTCAATGTGACCGACAGCGAGATCAAGGCCAACGCCTCGCGTCCTTACACGGTCGGCAACAAGTCGCCTTATACCGCCGACTGGACGATCAACTTGGGTAGCGAAATTCAGGCGCCGCTGACCGACGCGATCGACCTGTTGTTCCGCATGGATTACCGCCTGACCGGCCCGACCTGGTTCCATTCGGTGCAAGAACAGGTGCGCCCGACCATCTTCTCCGCGCTGCTCCCGATCTCGGCGCTGGCACTGCCGGGGTTCATTGGCGATGCCGACTACACCATCGCCCGGCGCGACACCTTCGGCGTGCTGAACGTGCGCGCGGGGATCGAGACGGGCAATTTCAGCGCTCATGTATTCGCCGAGAATGTGCTCAACGAGAAATATCTCGCCGAAGTCATCCCGGCGATCGAGTTCGGCGGATCGTTCATTTCGCCCGGCGCCCGGCGGTTGGTCGGGGTCGAACTCGGCTACAGGTTCTGAGCCATGACCGGAGCGAAGCGCATCAAGGTGATCGTGCCGATCCCGATGGACGAGGCGGGCGTCGCCGCGCGTGCGGCGCAGCTTCCCGCCGGCTTCGTCACCCCCGGTTTCGCGCCCGAATTCGCGGCTGTGCCGTGGGGCGCGGCGCTGGGCGACAGCTATCACGACATGCTGCTGATGGACTGGACAGTGTTCCAGGCGGGTATCGGCGCACAGGAGGAAGGTTATGCCGGCGTCCTGATCGACACGGTGTCCGATAGCGGGCTACGTGCGCTGCGCTCTCGCCTGGCCATCCCGGTGGTCGGTCCAGGCGAGGCTGCGTTCGCCACCGCGATGATGCTGGGCAAGAAGTTCACCGTGCTTACCATGTGGCGGCAATGGTTCCCGCTCTACGAGAAGACGCTGACCGAATATGGCTGGTGGAGCAGGGTTGCCTCGCTCCGCTCGATCGATACGCGGCCAGACGTGACCGAACTGCTCGCGGGCAAGGAAGAGGTGATCTTCGGAAAGCTCAAGGCCGAAGCGCTACGCGCAATCGATGAAGACGGGGCGGACACGATTGTGCTCGGCTCCACCACCATGCACCAATCGGCCGCTTACCTGGCAGGCGAGCTGCCGGTGCCCGTGATCAACCCCGGCCAGGTCGCCTACAAGCAACTTGAGCTGCTGATCAGCCTGGGCCTCGCGCATTCGAAAAAGGCGTTCCCCGCGCCCGAAGTGGGCAAGGACGCCGATATCAGGAGAGGCTGGCCATGAACTGGAGCGAAGGCGGGCCGGGTCAAACGACCCTGCCCTACCCCCATTACATCGATATCGTCACCAAGCGGTACTTCGATGCGGTCGACAACAAAAAGCTGGAGCGAGTGCTCGACTGCTTCACGCCCGACGCGGTGCTGACCGAGCAAACCTCGGGGACAGTCCACGACGGAATTGGTGCGATCAGCGCCATGTTCACGAAGCTGTTCGCGGATTTTTCCGACATTTGGCACGGTAACTTCGTCCACACCGCCGACCCGGCGACGAATGCGATCTGTTCGCAGTTCACCGTGCTCATCACACCCAACGCCGGCGAGGAACTGCGGTACGAGAACTGTAACCGGTTCTATCTCAAGGACGACCGGTTCCACCGGGTCTATGTCTATATGAGCGGCGACAACCTGCTCAAGGAAGGGGACGCCTGATGCAGTACGCGCCCACGCTCTCGCGCGCTGAGCTCATCGACCTCGCCACGCAACGTTACTTCGCGCGGGTCGATGCCAAGGATATGGAGGCGACACTCGCCTGCTTCCATGACGAGGCGCTTTTCTGCATCCAGACCGCCTTCACCCGTCATTCGGGCAAGGACGAAATCCGGCGCATGTTCAACGATTTCTTCGCTGGCTACGAAACCATCGTGCACAAGGATTTCACCTGCACGGTCGATGAAAAGCACGGCCGCATCGCCGCCAGTTTCGAAGCGGTACTGACGGGGCACGATGGTTCCGTGACGCGGCTCCACAACACCAACTTCTGGCGCGTGCGCGACGGCAAGTTCCAGGAGGTGTACGTTTACATGAGCGGCGCAAACCCGCTCGTCTGACCGGTCAAACCGACCATTCAGCCATCGTGGCGCGCATGATCGCGGTGCATTCCGCCTCGCGGGCATGGATGCGGGAACTCAACCCCGCAACCGCGACGACCATGATGGGATCGCCGGTCTTCAACGGGCTGCGGACAGCCATCGCGATGGCACCTGTATCGGGAAGCACCGCGTCATAGGCGGAGGCGATGCCGCTGGCTTGAGACTCCGCCACCAAATTGGCGAGATGCTCGGCCTCGCTTTCGGAGGCACCTTGCTTGCGCCACATCTGGAAGGTCCTGGCGCGTTCGTCTCCGGCAAGGGCTGCGAGATAGGCCGTCCCGATCGCGGTTCCCATCATCGGAAAACTGATGCCTTCCTCGACCTGGAGGGAAATGGGATGAACGCCGATGAACGCGCGCAGGCACCGCATTTCCAGCCCGCTCGCCATCGTCAGGGTCACGGTTTCGCCGGTTTCATCGCGAAGCTTTTCCAGCGCGGGAAGGATCGCTTCGGAACCCAGCAGCGCCGCGGCCACCCAATCGCCAAGTTGCGCGACCCGCAATGTCGGAAAAAAGTCCCCATCGGATCGGTCCACGCTGAGATAACCCTGCGCGACCATGCTCTTCAAAAGCACGCTGAGGCTCGATTTGGGGTAGCCCAATCGCGCGCCTAGCTGGGTAAGCGACATTGGTCGCCGCTCGCTCGCGAACGCTTCAAGGATTTCGAGCGCGCGCGCCGCCGATTTCACTAGTCCTTCGGTCATCCGGGCCAACGCTTAGCCAAGCGGCATGCCCCCGCCAAGCATATCAGGTGTCGATATGCGCGATCGGCGTGCCCACCGGATATGCGGTGCCGATCTCTCCGATGATCGTCAGGGTGCCGGCAAAGGGACTTTCGATCTCCGATGAAGTCTTTTCCGATTCCACGACGTAAATCGGCTGACCGACCACAACTGGGCTGCCATCGGCCACCAGCCACTCGACGACTGTGCCTTCTTGCATCGACACGGCCAGTTTCGGCAGCTTCAAGGTCATCCGCGCCATCTTCTCAAGCGTCCATCAGCGCGGCGGCGCGCGCGGCAATCCGGGCGGCATCGGGAAAATGCATCGCCTCTAGGTTCTGCGCGAACGGTATTGGGGTATAGCGCGCCCCCACGCGCGCGACGGGCGCCTTCAGCGCACCCCAGCACCGCTCCTGTATCTGCGCCGCTAGCTCTGCCCCGAACCCGGCGAATTCGACCGCCGCATGTGCGACAAGCACGCGGCCTGTCTTCTCCACCGAGGCAAGCACAGTGGGCAGGTCGAGCGGCACCAGCGAACGCAGGTCGATCACTTCTGCCTCGATCCCTTGCTGGGCAAGCTGGGCGGCGGCAGCAAGTGTTTCCTGCATTGCCCAGCCATATGATACCAACGTCAAGTCGCTACCTGGCCGTACGACCGCAGCCTGGCCGAGGGGAATGCGATAAGCCTCTTGCGGCACCGGGCCGGGCACGAAATAGCACCGCATCGCCTCCAGCACGATGCAGGGGTCCGGATCGTCGATACAAGACAGCAGCAGACCTTTGGCATCCGCCGCATTGCTGGGGGTGACGATCTTGAGGCCGGGTATGTGCGCGAACCATGCCTCCAGCGATTGCGAATGCTGTGCGCCGAACGATCCGACATTGCCCGCGGTCAGCATCCGCAACGTGATCGGCACGCTGGTGCGCCCGCCCGACATGTAGCGCAGCTTCGCCGCGTGGTTGGCGATCTGGTCCATGCAGACCATCGCAAAATCGACGATCATGATTTCGGCGACAGGTTTGTAGCCAACCAGGCTCGCTCCGATCGCCGCGCCGACGATCGCCTGTTCCGAAATCGGGGTGCCGCGCACGCGTTCGCGCCCGTGCTTGGTCGACAGACCATAAGTCGCCTTCACGATGCCGCCCGCCGGATCTTCGATGTCCTCGCCCAGCAGGATCACCCGGTCGTCGGCAGAGAGCGCCTGCTCCAGTGCTTCGTTGATCGCCTGCCCGTACATGATCTTGCGACCGCCTGCATCCGGCAGCGTGAACGGCGCGGATGATCCCTGGCTCCAGACTTCGCTGTCGCCGGGCCGATCAGCGAAGATGTCGGCGGTGAGTTCCGCGGTCGCGGGCGACTGCGAACTGTCGGCGAAAGCTTGTGCGTCGGCAATCTCCGCCGCAATTTCCGCGTCGATCGCGTCGAGTGTCTCGGCAGTCGCCATCCCCTCGGCCATCAGCCGCTCGCGGTATGCGACCACCGGGTTTCTGGCCCGCGCCTGTGCCAGGAGTTCGGCATTCATGTGCCCTTCGTCGGAACCAAAGCTGTGGCCTTGCAGCCGGTGCGCGACGCATTCGAGCAGGGTCGGACCCTCGCCCGCGCGTGCCCGCGCGATCGCCCGCCCGGCAGCCTCGTGAACGGCCAGGGGATCCGTCCCGTCCACCTTCTCGCCGACCATCCCATAACCGGCGGCGCGGCCCGCGATATCGGCGCTCCGCGTCGAATCGGCATAGCTCGTGTATTCGGCGTAGAGGTTGTTCTGGCAGACGAAGACAACAGGCAACTGCCACAGCGCCGCCAGGTTCAGCGCTTCGTGCACCGCGCCGATATTTGCGGCGCCATCGCCAAAGCTGCACGTCACGACCCGGCCCGTGCCTTTGAGTTGCTCACCCAGCGCGATCCCGGCCGCTATCGGCGCGCCTGCCCCGACAATGCCGGTGGTGACCATCAGCCCGCTGTCCGGGTCCGACAGGTGCATTGGGCCACCCTTGCCTTTGGACGTGCCGGATTCCCGCCCATACATTTCGGCGACGATCTCGCGGATAGGAGTACCCTTCGCGACGATATCGTGGATGCAGCGATAGGTGATGACCGACTTGTCATCCGCGTGAAGGTGCGGGGCTATCGCGGCTGGAATGGCTTCCTGGCCGCCGCAAGGATAGTACTGGAATTGCAGATCGCCGGCTGCCAGGCCTTGCTGGATGCGCTGGTCGGTGGCCGCGATCCGGGCCATGGTGCGATAGATCTCGACCGCGGTCTCGGTTGAACAATTCGTCACGATCGTGATCCCTCGCTTGAATTTAGCATGTCTTGCCTTCGACGATCTGGACGTCGAAGCGGCCCACGCCGGTGCGGATCGGAATTGCCTCGTTCTGATAGCGGTCGCAAAACCAGAAATCCTCGGCATGCGCGCGCGACGGCCACCGCGAGATGGCGAAGATGCCCTCGTCCCATTCGCCAGCCAGAACTTCGACATCGCCTCCCAGCTCGAAGGCGACGTAGTAGGCACCGCGTTCGCGCATCATCGGCAGGATCATGTCCCGGTATTGATCCATCCGCGCCTGATCGGATCCCGTTCCCTCGATCACCATGAATGTGCGCGGTGCGCCCGCATCGGGGACATCGACCGTGGCAATCGTGGGAACGAAGTTCCCGGGCCATCCTTCGTAGGCAATCCCGTTGCATGCCAGCGCGACAAGCGCCCCATCGCTGGCAACAAGATCGCTGCACGAGCGCCAATAGGCGGCCCGATCTTCCGCAAAGGCGAAGCGCAGAATGACAAGCCCGGAATGATGCGTGCCTGGTTCGAGCGGTCGCACGTCTTCGCGGTCCGCCGCCGCCATCACCGTGCAACGGGCGGCGCTTGCCCGAGCGGCCCATTCATTCGCGCCGCGACCCGTCTTGAGCGTGAGGAAAACAGGGTCCATGCGTTCAATGCCGCGCAGCGAAATCGACCAGCGCCGCGTTGAACGCCGCCGGTGCTTCCCAGAAGATCGTATGGCCGCCGCCATCCAGCTCGAACAGTTCGGCATTCGGGATGCGTTCCGCCATCCACGCGCCCACTGGCCCCGGCATCACCGGGTTGTTGCGGCGGCCATATATCAGCACGGTCGGCAGATCGATCCGCGCCAGAAACTCCCGCGAATCCGGCTTTACCATGTCGTCGATGATCGCAGCCACGGTTTCGGTCGGCGTCAGGTACATCTGCGCCTTCATCGCCGCCTTTTCCCCCGCTGCCAGCGGGTCGGCGAAGGCAGCGTCGAGAAATCCGTCGAGCACGGCCCGGTCCGCGCGAACCATGTTGCCATATCCAAGCGCGGCCTCCTCCGGGAAATCGCCAAAGGTGGGATGCTCCCACCCCGGTGCCGACATGACGCGCGGGCTCATTTCACACAGGCCCAGTGCCCGCAGCCGATCCGACCCGTGGCGCTGAAGATATTCAAGCGCGACGATCCCCCCAAATGCGACCCCGAACAGCAGCGCATTCGAGATCCCCAGTTGGTCAAGCGCGGCGGCGAGATCGTCGGCATTGCGCGCGACCGAGTGATCGCCCGCCGGCTTGCCCGACAGCCCCTGCCCGCGCAGGTCGAGCATGATCACGCGGTTGTCGCGCGCCAGCGCCTCGACATTCTTTTGCCAGAAATAACCGGCCGGGAACTGGAGCCCCTGAAGCAGTACCAGCGGCTTGCCGCTACCGCGTTCGTCGTACCACAGCGGCACCCCGTCATCGAGCCACAGGTGCGGCATCAGAAGCTCACGCTCGCGGTGACGCCGTATGTCCGCGGCGGCGCGACATAGGCCTGGCCCACCAGTTGCGGATTGAAGGCACCGGATTCAAGGACTTCGGAAAAATAGGTCTCGTCGAACAGGTTGTTCGCCCACAAGGCGAAGGAGTAACGATCATTCTCGCTGGTCCACGTGATCCGGGCATTGGCCAGCGCATATCCTTCCTGACTGATGAGCGGACGGTTGAACTGCGTGAAGTATGTAAGCGACTGATAGCGCAGGTCGCCACGCAACGCGACCGACCCGCTCATGCCAAGGTCGAAAGTGTAACCCAGCATGCCCGATAACGTCCACTTCGGCGCGCGTGGAAAGCGATTGTCGGCAAGGTCGATCGGGTTGGCAGCGGTGCAACCGGCATCGATTGGCGCAGTGGGCTGGGTCGGGTCGCCGGTGCAGAACTGGTCGTAAGTGGCGTCGAGATAAGCCAGCGTCGCGCCCGCCTCGAACCCCGTCGGCGCGCGATAGGCAAGCTCGACCTCGGCCCCCTTGATCGTTGCCGCGGCCGCGTTGGTCAGCACCGACTGCAGGTTCACGATCTGCTGTACCTGAACGTTCTTGTAGTCGGTGTAGAAAAGACTCGCATTCAGCGAACCGCGCCGATCGGCGAAGCTCGTTTTCACTCCGCCTTCGAACGACCACAGCTTTTCAGGATCGAAGCCGGGCTGGATTGCGAGGAGATTGAACCCGCCCGATTTGAAGCCCCGCGTTGCAGAAGCATAGAGGTTCACATCCTCGCTGGCCTCGTAGTTCAGCACGACGCGCGGCGTGAAGGCGTTGAATGTATCCTCAAGGTCAGGGTTGGCGACAAACGGCGCGCCGAAATTGATCTCGTAACGATAGGCCGCCTTGCGCTTCTCGGTACTGTAGCGCCCACCAATCGTAGCCGTAAGGCGGTCGGTCAGGCGATAACGCAACTCGCCGAACGCGGCGTAGGCGTCCGTTTCCGCTGTCCCGTCGATGGTGATGTAGAATGGCAGGTCGGCCCCGAACGGGAAGGGCAGCGCGATGAAGCTATCGCCACTTTCGTGAAACAGGAAACCGCCCAGCAACCACTCAAGCCGGTCACCCCCGCCAGATAGCTGAATTTCCTGGCTGAACTGCTCGGTATCGTCCTGCTGGATGTAGTTGACGTAGAAGACGTCCGACCCGTCACCATCGTTCAACCAATTGAACTTGGTCCTCCGATATCCGGTGATTGACGAGAGGGTAACAGCGCCGATGTCATATCCAAGATGAAGCGCTGCTCCGAACTGAGTCGTCTTGAAAACATCGGCATCAGATCCGACCGAGCGCGTCGTTCCTGGCAGGTTCAACTCGAATGCCTGGTTGACCACGCGGATGTTTTCAGGATCGAATGCATCAGCGCCGCCGCCAAAATCGGCGGTAGGAAGCGCGTCGGGCCGATTGAGATATTTGTAGGCGGGCAGGTTGCTGTTGTCGTTGGTGTTCTCGATGGTCAGGCGGGCAGTGAACGGACCGCCATCATCGTACCCGATCTGGCCGCGAAGAGCCCAGACGTCCTTGCTGTCGAGCCGCCCGAAACCGCGATCCCGCGCGGCCGCGTTGGTGTTGCGGGTGAACCCATCGCGCCAGTGCCCAAGTCCGGCCACGCGCAGCGCAAACCCCTGCGCCAGTGGCACATTGGCAAAGCCGTCGACGCGGATCGCATCGTAATTGCCGTAAGATGCGCTCATCCCACCGGCAAAGGCGGACGCATCGGGCGTGTTGGGAATCACGTTGATTACACCGCCAGTGGCGTTGCGGCCGTACAGCGTGCCCTGCGGCCCGCGCAGCACCTCCACCCGGTTGACGTCGAACAGATCGAACAGCCCGGCGGCCGCGCGCGCCACGTACACGCCGTCGGAATGTACCGCGACGCCCGGGTCTCCAGCGATCGTGTAGTTTTCGTTACCGATGCCGCGGATCCGGATTTGTCCGACAACCGAGCGCTGCACCAGCAGGCCGGGCGTCAGGGTCGAAAGGCTTTCAGTGTCCTGGATCCCCGCCGCCGCGAGTGTTTCGCCGCCCAGTGCGGTGATGGAAATCGGAACGTCCTGGATGGATTCGGACCGACGCTGTGCCGTTACGATGATCTCCGGGGACTGGCCCCCAGAAGATGTCGATGCGGCGGCGGACGCATCCTGCGCGATCGCGGGCTGAGCCGTGGCTCCCGCCAGCAGCGAGGCACCGGCAAGAAGAAATTCAATGTTACGCATGGCCAATCTTCCACCCCCCGATGTCCGACCCACGCCAGTGCTGGCGATGAGCAAAATGACCACAAGCCCTTGCCAATGTCAATATCAGTTCATGGATATATTTTTATCGTTCACTCTTGTGAACTGATGTGTCGTCGGTTATTGCGGTTTTGAGGGGTTCCGGCGTCGGCGACACCCATCAGAGGATCGATATGTCATTGCCTGCTGGATATCGCGCGATGACCATAGCGGGCGGCATACGCGCGGCGCGTGCGCGCGGCGGCGAGCGGATCGCACTTGAGGCGGGTGCCGAACAGCGCACCTACGGGCAGCTCGTCGACCGGATCGACCGCATTTCCAGCGTCGCGCGCGCGCATTACCGGTTGGAGCCGGGTGACCGGGTGGCGCTTATCGCGCCAAACCGGATCGACTACGTCGAGCTTGTCGCTGGATTTGCCGATGCTGGCATAATTGTCGCGACGCTGAATCCGCGCCTTGCGGGTCCAGAGCTCGCCGCGATAATCGCCGATTGCACGCCGCGGCTCGTGCTAATCGACGACGCGGTCGCCCAGAAGATCGCGTCATCGCTCGAAGGCGGCATACCGCTGGTCTGGCTCGATCGCGATTTCGCTGGTCTGGTGGAACAG
The DNA here is from genome assembly GCA_964516135.1 of uncultured Erythrobacter sp. Lineage (GTDB taxonomy): Bacteria > Pseudomonadota > Alphaproteobacteria > Sphingomonadales > Sphingomonadaceae > 34-65-8. Next base: position 39,202 of record CAZEWN010000009.1, read on the forward strand.
GCCAAGCCCCTTGTTTCGGTCCCGCTCGCGGAGCAATCCCCGTTTGCGCTCGCCTATACTTCGGGCACGACGGGGCAGCCCAAAGGCGTGCTCTTATCGCACCGGTCGCGCGCCTTGACGTTCCAGTCGATGGCGGCCGAATATCGCTGTTTTGGCGTGGACGATCGTTTCCTGTCGGTCACGCCGATGTGTCACGGCGCGGGGTTCGTGTTCGCATGCGCCGCACTGTTCTATGGCGGCACGACCGTGCTGTTCGACGGAGGCGACCCCGAGGCGCTACTTCGCCGGATCACGGCGGGCGATGTCACGGGCGTCTTCATGGTGCCAACGCACTTCGCGCGGCTTTACGACTTGCCCCAACCGATGCTCGACCGGCATCGTGACCATAACCTTGCCACGATCATCTCGAACGCCGCGGCCCTCCCTCAGGCGGCAAAGGCCCGAACGGTCGATCACTTCGGCGCGGGCTTGTTGCACGAAACCTATGGCTCGACCGAGGGCGGAATCGTGACCAACATCCGCCCCGGCGACATCCTGCGCAAGCCAGGCAGCGTGGGCCATCCATTTCCGCTCATGGAGGTGGAACTGCGTCGGCCCGACGGGACCATTGCCGACCCGGGCGAGCATGGGGAGTTGTTCTGTCGTGGCCCGACGCTGTTCAATGGCTACTGGAACCGGCGCGACGCCACGCAAGAGGCGCTGGTCGACGGCTGGGTGACGGTCGGGGATATCGGCAGCCGCGATGACGAAGGGTTCATCACTATCATGGACCGCAAGAAGGATATGGTGGTGACCGGGGGGGTCAACGTCTATCCCCGTGAAATCGAAAACGTGATCGGATCGGTTCCGGGCGTCAGCGAAGTGGCGGTGGTCGGCCAGCCAAGCCAAGAGTGGGGCGAGAGCTTGCACGCCTTTGTCGTGGCCAGCAGCGGGGCTGAGGCCAACGCGGATCGCATTATCGGCGCCTGCCGCGCAAGCCTGGCCGGGTTCAAGGTGCCGAAACACATCTCGTTCATTGACGAATTGCCGCGCAACACGGGTGGCAAGGTATTGAAGTCGGTCCTGCGCGAGCGCTTGCTATGAGCATCGTTCCGGCCAATCCCGCGCAGTCCATGGCGCTCGCGTTCATGCAGGCGCTATGGGCCGGGGACGTCGAAACGACCGATCGGCTGTTCGCCCCGGACGCCCGTTGGGTGTTCCAATACGGCATGCCGCAAGCGCAAGGCAGTGATGGCCGCGTGTGGCCCGCGCGTGATGCGCTTGCGCGGGTCATCGCGGACCTGTTCGGAAAGTTCGACCCCGCTGGCTTCGTCGTCACACCCACATCGCTTATCGGCGACGGCGACCTGGTTGCCATCGAATACCAGGCACGCGGCCGTACCAGCCGGGGTCTGGAATATCACAACACTTACGTCACCGTCCTCTCCATCGCGGGCGATCACGTACTGGAAATCCGTCCCTACAACGATACGGCCCACATGCTGGCGATGCTGGGCGGCGATGAGGAACGCACTGCATGAGCGGGTTTATCGATATAGTCGTCAACCAGTTTGGCCCCGAAGAGGTCTCGGCCGGGCAGACGGGGTTTGATGCGAACTTCATGGACCAGGTCCGGATGCCCCCGACCATGCGGGCCGGCGTCGGACCGGAGGACTATCTGCGGCTCATGGATGAAGCCGGGGTCGAACATTCGCTGCTGATCGCGGTTCGCGCCGGTCCGCGCGGTTGGAACCATGCCTTCGAAATCCCCTACGAACAGGTTGCGCGGTGGTGCGACGCGCACCCTGGTCGGTTCAGCGGCCTCGCCGGCGTCGATCCGACCCGGGGAATGGAGCAGCTGCGCGATCTCGAGCGTGCCGCGCAGCTGGGGTTCGTGGGGGTCCACGCCTACCCTCACTGGTTTGCCCTGCCCCCGGACGCGCCCCGCTGGTATCCCATCTATGCCAAGTGCTGCGAATTGAGCCTGCCCTATATGCTCCAGGTCGGGCAGAACCTCATCTATCAGAAGGACGTGCGCCTGCCCTCGGTCGCGCGGCCGATCCTGTTGGATCAGGTCGCGATCGATTTTCCGGAACTCGTGCTGGTCGGCATCCACGTCGGCACGCCGTGGGCAGACGAGATGATCGCGATGGCTTGGAAACATGCCAATGTTTACATCGGCCTCGATGCCTATGCGCCCAAGCACCTGCCAGCCTCGCTGGTGCATTACATGAACAGCTACGGCAGCCACAAGGTCCTGTTCGGCACCGACTGGCCGGTCATCGACCCGCGGCGCGCGGTCGCCGAGATGCGCGATCATGGATTACGCCCGGAATCATTCGCGAAAGTGATGCGCGATAACGCGCTGACCGTCTTCCCGAGGCTCACGGCGCGCATGGCCTGACTTCCTGTCATCGGCAACCGCGACCGAGCTGCGCTTAGCCGCAAGGCGAACATAATCCCTCCTCCGCTACGGGAATGCGGCAAGATGGCCTAACGATCATCGCCTACCCACTGGTGAGTCGGGAAATTCCGAACCCCGTGGCATCTGGAATCCAGGAGCAGCGCATGAGCGAAACCATATCCCCCGGACAATCGGTGGTGATCGGCCCGGACGAGGGGCAGAGTCTGTGGCAACCCCTACCCTCGCGCGGCTATGTAACGGTGAAGCTCACGCCGGAGAACATGCCTTACGACACGTTTTCCTCGGGAATACAGGTACTGCCACCCGGCTGCGAGGTGCGCGAGCACGGGCATCTGCGAAACCACGAGCTGATCTTCGTTTACGAAGGCGAGGGGATCGTGGAGATCGATGGCGACATAACCCCCATCGTGCCGGGTTCGACCGTGCTGTTCGGGCGCAATGCCACGCACCGGATCGAGAACACCGGTGACCGTGACATGCGGATGTTCTGGGTATTCTTCCCGCCTGGACTGGAAGACTGGTTCAATGCGATCGGGCGCCCGCGCGCGCAAGGCGATGCGATGCCCGACGCCTTTGCGCGCCCAGACAATGTTGCCGATGTCATGACGCGCATGCGCTTCATGCCGCCCAAGCGCTGACCGCGACCATGCAGATCATCACCCGCAGCCTGGTCGAGCGGCTGCTGCCGATGCCCGCATGCATCGCCGCCGTGCGCGGCGCCATGATCGCCACGTCGCGCGGCGAAGCGGAGTTGCCGATCCGCCAGTTCATGCCCGTGCCAGGTGACCGGGGGAAAATGGCGATCATGCCCGGCGCGATCACCGACCCAGATTGCTTTGGTATCAAGCTGGTGTGCAAGTATGAACGCCCCCCTGGCGATCCCCTTGGTACCCACGTTGGCATGGTACTGTTGTTCGACAGTGTGCGTGGTGTGCCGCTGGCGATGATCGAAGGTTCGTCGCTGACGGGGATCCGCACCGCCGCGGCGAGTGGCCTTGCCACCGATCTCCTGGCCCGAACGGACGCGCGGAAGTTGGCGATCGTCGGATCAGGTGAACAGGCGATGCGCCACATCGCCGCCATGACCGCGGTGCGACCGATCGAGCATGTCGCCGTGTGGAGCCGCGATCCACAGCGAACACGCGGCTTTGCCAAGGCGGCGGCTGATCGATACCAGCTCGCCGTCGAACCCGCGCACAGCGTGGGCGATGCAGTTGCTGGAGCCGATATAATCTGTACCACCACTTCGGCGAAAACGCCGGTGCTATTCGGCCGCGACCTTGAGCCCGGCCAGCATGTCAATCTGGTCGGGTCCGCGATTCCCACTGCCGCCGAGGTGGATGCGGAGGCGGTCCGGCGTGCCAGCTATTTCGTCGACTATTTGCCAGCGGCGCAGGCAGCGGCGGGCGAGCTGTTGAAGGCTATCGACGCAGGCGAGGTCACGATCGACCACGTGAGGGGGGAAATCGGACAGGTCGCCGCGGGCGTGCTCGAAGGACGCGCGGCCGGTGACGAGATCACGATCTACAAGTCGCTTGGGATCGCGGCCCAGGATCTGGCGGCGGCATACGAGGTCTGGCGACGGGCCGCAGAGGTCGGGCTTGGCCATGCCATCGAACTGATGGACTGAGCGGCACGGACCAGCGTCTGAACCAAGCGCCGCGCACGGTGTTTTCGCGTCGGCACGGCGGGGGGGGCGCGGCATGCGATTGAGTACGCTGGTCCGGCGGTCGAGGCGATGTCGATGGAAGCTCGCATGACGCTTTGGAGAACGGCTATGGTGGATGTGCGTGGCGATGAATTATTCCCGAGGTTTGGCGGCTGGAAGCGTGGTGGGCGCAACGCGTCCAGCCCCGCGCATGACTGAAACCCGGCTTGTCGATATCGGCGACGCCGAGCTCCACGTGGAGATCACGGGCACTGGCCGCCCGGTGATACTGGCGGCTGGCCTGGGCGGACGTGGGGCCTTCTGGCATAACCAAATCCAGCCTTTCGCCGAACATTTCCAGGTTATCACGTTCGATCATCGCGGCTGTGGTTCGAGCACGCGCGGCCTGTGCGTGACCGGCGTGGCGCAGATGGCGGACGATCTCATCCGGATGCTCGACGAGCTGAACATCGACCGGGCATCGGTCGTGGGCCATTCCACCGGCGGCGCGATCGGCCAACACATCGCGATAACCCGGCCCGATCGCCTCACTGCGCTGGTGCTGAGTTGCAGCTGGCCGGGGCCGGACCCCTATTTCACCGCACTCTTTACCAACCGGCGCGAGGTATTGGAGAAATGCGGAGCGGAGGCCTATCTCGCCTACGGTACATTCCTTGCCATGCCATCATCCCACCTCCAGCCTGTCATGCGAGAGGAAGACCCGGGCATCGCCGCGCGCCTCAAGGCGTTTCCCGGCACTGACGTGGAAATGTCACGCATCGCCGCGGTGATGGCGCATGACTTGCGCGCCCAGTTGCATCGTATCGTGACGCCAACCCTGTGTATCGGGGCGCTGGACGATCAGATCACACCACCGGGTTTCACGCATGAGCTGGCGGAGCTGATCCCGACGGCACACGCCGTCTTGCTTGATCGGGGCGGTCACTTTGCGCCGATCGCTTCGACCCAGGCCTACAACCGCGCGGTTCTCGCATTCCTAGCGGACGGGCAAGGCACGGCGTGACGCCGGTCTAACCGCCGGGGTGCTTCGCGCGCTCGATGAATGCGTTCGCGCCAATGCGATCCGGCGGCTGGGGGATGGTGGCCGGGCGGGCAAGCAGGCTGGCAAAAGCCTGGTCCAGTGCCTGCCCGACGGCAGCGAGCGGAACCGATGGAAACAGCGCAACGGCATATCCCATTTCCTGGAGCGTGGCTGCATCGGACACTTCCTCGCCGACGCGAAGCAGGTTGTGCAGGATCGGCGCGCGGCCCGCGACGGCGGCCACGACCCGTTCCATGTCCGCGCGGTTGGAAAGCGATTCGACGAACACCATGTCGGCGCCTGCTTCCGCGAAGGCGGCGGCACGCCGACATGCTTCTTCGATGCCCAGCATCGTCATGGCGTCGGTTCGCGCGCTGATCATCATGGCTTCATTTACCCGCGCGTCCTGTGCCGCGGCAATCTTGCCGAGCATTGTTTCGATCGACACCAGAGGCCGCGACAGCGGCGCGTCGGCTGGCTTCACCTCAACCTGATCCTCGATTTGGATGCCACTCGCACCGGCCCGTTCGAGAAGACGCATCGTGCGCGCCACCGCAAAGCGGTTGCCGAACCCCTGATCCGCATCAACGAACAGCGGCATCGTGACGCGGTCAGCGATCCGCGCGACGATATCCGCCGTTTCGGTGATCGACAGCAATCCGATATCGGGTCGTCCGAGATGCGCGATAGCCAGCGCGGAACCTGAAACGAACGCGGCTTCAAAACCCGCCTGCTCCGCGCGATAGGCGCTGAACGCATCGTAAACGCCCGGCGCGCAGAGGATGTCGGGCGATGACACCAGCGACCGCAGTTGCCGTGCCCGTTCAGAAATTATCATGCCGCGTTATCCCCGCTTGCGGACGTCGGTTTGGCTGCATTCACGCAGCCTCGTTCGCAGATGTGGCCACGGCCAGCGACGGCGGTAACGTTCTTTGGAGGTATTGTTCGGCTGGCGGCAATTCCATGGGCTGCCATGGCGTGTGGCATGGGCGTTTGACATCACCGACCGAATGAAGAACGATTCGAACGCGATGCCGCAGGAACACTTCTGGGCGGCGGCAGCAAGCGATTTGCATTGGTCAAAGCCGTGGGACCAGGTGCTCGACCGCGACGCACGGCCGATACCGCGATGGTTCGCCGGTGGCCGGATCAATGCCGCGTGGAATTGCGTCGATCGCCATGTCGAGCAGGGGCACGGCGCCCAGCCCGCGATCATCTATGAAAGTCCGCTGACCGCCACCAGCAGGATGCTGACCTATGCTGAGTTGCGTGACGCGATCGCCCGGTTCGCGGGGCTGCTGCGGGCGAATGGTGTGGCTTTGGGCGACCGGGTGATCATTTACATGCCCAATTCGCCCGAGGCGGTGATCGCGATGCTCGCGTGCGCGCGCATCGGCGCGATCCACAGCGTGGTCTTCGGCGGGTTTGCCGCAGCCGAACTCGCGATCCGGATCGACGACGCCCGGCCCAAGCTGATCGTCGCGGCCTCGTGTGGTATCGAGCCAGGGCGGGTCATACCCTATCAGCCCAATATCGACGCTGCGTTAGCAGCCGCGACGCATCGGATCGATGCCGTGATCTATTGGCAACGTGAACAGCATATGGCCGATATACGCCCAGGCGCGAGCAACGGCCATCGGACAGTTGATTGGGCCGACGCGATCACTGCCGCGCAACCTGTGGACTGTGTCGATGTCGATGCCACGCATCCACTCTATATCCTCTATACATCTGGCACCACCGGGGCGCCGAAGGGCATCGTGCGCGATACGGGTGGCTATCTGACGGCGCTTGCCTGGACGATGCAAGCGGTCTACGCGATTGATCCCGGAACGACATACTGGGCCGCGAGCGATGTCGGATGGGTCGTGGGGCACAGCTACATTGCCTATGGCCCATTGCTGAACCGCAACACCACGTTGATCTACGAAGGCAAACCGTTTGGCACACCGGACGCGGGAGCGTTTTGGCGCCTGATCGAGAAGCACAAGGTGCGGGTGTTCTTCACCGCACCCACGGCAATCAGGGCAATCAAGCAGGTGGATCCGGCCGGACACTTCATCGCCGAATCCAATCTCACGAATCTTCAAGCGATCTTCCTGGCAGGCGAACGTACCGACCCCGGCACGTTGGAATGGCTGGGCGAACGCATTCCCGTACCGGTCGTCGATCATTGGTGGCAGACGGAGACAGGCTGGCCAATATGTGCCGTCGCACAGGGGATGGCGCCGTTGCCGATCAAGGCGGGATCGACCGGCCCCGCCCTCCCCGGCTGGAACGTGCGATGCGTCGATCCGGGAGGCTTGCCAACGGCGGAAGGGGAAGCGGGGACGATCGTGATTGAGTTGCCGCTCCCTCCCGGTGCAGCCCCGACATTGTGGAATGCCGATGATCGTTACGTCAGCGCGTATCTCGACAGGTTTCCCGGTTACTACAATACCGGCGATGGCGGCTTCATCGACGAGGACGGTTACGTGTTCGTCATGAGCCGGACCGACGACGTGATCAATGTGGCGGGGCATCGCCTCTCCTCCTCCGCCCTGGAAGAGGTCATAGCGGCGCATCCCGATGTCGCGGAGTGCGCGGTGGTGGGGATACCCGACGCTATCAAGGGGCAGGTGCCGCTCGCCTTCGTCGTGCTGAAGGCGAACGCGACGACCAGTACCGCGACGCTACCCGACGCTTTTAACAAGGCGATCCGCTCGACGATCGGCCCGATTGCCGCATTGCGCGCCAGCCACATCGTCCAGCGGTTGCCCAAGACCCGTTCGGGCAAAATCCTGCGGCGGACCATGCGCGAGATGGCCAACGGCGATCAGCCCAATGTCCCCGCGACCATTGAGGATCCGGCCGTTCTTGATGAACTTGCGGGCCTCTTTCGCGATGCGGCAAGCACGCCAACATGATGCTTCGCGGCATCGTAACGACCGGGGCCGAGATAAAGCATCCATCCCGCCCAAGTCGCGAGCATCGATCCAGAAGCTGGTCTTGCGGCGGCACCTATCCGCTGATCTTCGCGCTTGGGTTGCGGATGGCGGCTATACAAGGTTGACGTGGGAGGCGCGGCTGCGGCCCCGGTCAGTGGCAAATAAGATTCCGCCGCGTTTTTGCGTGCGGGGTGCGCTGATCCCTATCCCGAAAATGCCTGGTTCATCCACCCTGCGATGGCGGGCTGAATATCCTGTCATCAATCGGCACGCCAACCTCCGCCGTGCGCCAGGAAACCGCGTTCGTCTTTACCCCGTCATAGTAAAGCGTGACAGTCCGCGCCTGTACCCACCCGGTTTCCGGCAACTGGAAGAAATCGTCATAAGTGCGCTCGTGCCAGCCGCGCGGGGTACGAAAGCCCATGTAACGGATGAACCGGCTCTGTCGATCAATGCCGAAAAGCGTGGCCTGCCCTGCCCGGTCGATGACTCGCACAAGGTCGATCGAATGCCCGTTCACATCACGCGGTGGCGCGGCTTGAAGCTCAAACCCTTCGGCCAGGGCATGACGGATGATGCCGAAGCCGAAATTGCTCGCCCAGTACGCGTCGGCTTCCGCTTGGGGCAAAACCCCCTTTTCGGTCCACGTGGTCTCGCCATCATAGCCCACTTCGAACAGCAGGCTTTCCCCAGACCGCGCAATGATCCGGACCTTGCCATCGGCGCCATGCGCGGCCGACCGGTCGGGGTCCATCCGGCGCCACATGCGATAGTCGTCGGCACGGCTGCGCGGGGTTGCCCCATCTGGACCAAAGAACACTGCATCGCCGGTCAGCACCAGCGTTCCAGGGTCAAGCCATGCAGCGCCGCCGTGGGCGGCAACGGCCGCCTCCACCAGATCGCGCGGTGCCAGTACTGCTTCGTCCCTCGCTTCGAGCGGCGCGACAAACACAACGAGCGAGAGCAAAGCAATCGAGATGCGCTTCATCGGTGACACCGCTTGATTTGTCCGGACAACTCTTTTCAACCATGTCCAGTCTCGTTAGGCAAGCCGCATGTGCACCATCCCCTCTGCCCGGCTTTTCGCTTTGGGATTCGCTCTCGCCGCCGCCCCGCTTGCGGCGCGGACCACGCTACCGCCCGGCGTATGGACCAATACCGAAGACGCTTACTTCGCCGACGAGGAAGGCCGCGCCGAACCGGCTTGGTTGGCGATCGAGGTGCGGCGCGATGGTCGCTGGCGATCCATCGATGCGTTTGGCGAGCCGCTGAGCGAATGGCGCGACGACGCGGTCCCCGGTCTCGTGCAAGAGGCGAATGGCGGCGGATGGGCGGTGCACGGCAGCGAGCTGCGTCACGCACGGGCATTCTCCTGCTGGATTTCAGTCCGCACTTTCGCTGACAAGCCGGACGGGACCGCCAACTGGACATTCGCCAATGGCTTGCGATCCTTCGACCAAGGCGGGCGGATACGGATCGCCGGCTCCGCCAGCGCGCCCGAGGTAACCATCCGGCTCCGTCAGGTGACCTGGGCGCGCGGCAGCCGCAACAAGCCTTCGCTGGTGCTTTATGTTCACCGCGATGACCAAGACCGTGCCGAAAGCTATGCCTGGGCCTCGCCAGATGCCGATCTGATCGGGATCAACTTGCGCTGGATGCAGGCTAGCTGCAGCCCGGTAGCCGAACCTTCAGGAGAATGACCATGCAAACGACTCGCGCCGTGTTCCGTCAGTTCGGCGGACCCGAAGTGATCGAATGGATCACTGACGACCTCCCCGCTCCCGGCCCTGGTGAAGTGACGATCGAACACGGCGCGGTTGGCCTGAACTTCATCGATACCTATCACCGTCGGGGCATATATCCCGTCGATCTGCCCAGTGGCCTCGGGCTGGAGGCGGCCGGGCGAATCCTTGCCGTGGGCGAGGGGGTCGATGAGTATCGGGAGGGGGATCGGGTCGCCACGTTCGGTCCCTTGCTGGGGGCCTATGCCACGCGCCGCAACGTGGGCGCCGCCCACTTGTTCCGCTTGCCCGACACAATCGACGACCGGACCGCTGCCGCGGCCATTCTCAAGGCATGCACTGCTGAGTTCCTGATCGAGCGCTGCGCGCGGGTGGAGGCGGGGCAGGACGTACTGGTCCATGCCGCGGCGGGCGGTGTCGGCCTGCTCCTGTGCCAATGGCTCAAGCACATCGGGGCGCGGGTCATCGGCACCGTCTCGACCGAGGAAAAGGCAGCGGCGGCGCGTGGGGCAGGCGCAGATGAAATCGTGCTCTATTCGCGGGAAGACATTGCTCCGCGCGTGCGCGAACTGACGGGCGGCAACGGCGTGCGGGTTACGTTCGACGGGATTGGCCGGGCAACCTGGGAAGCATCGCTGGATTCAACGGGCCGGCGCGGGCTGCTGGTCAATTACGGCAATGCCGATGCGCCGGTCGAGGGCGTGAACCTGGGCATACTTGCGCGCAAGGGATCACTTTACAACACGCGACCAACGCTGTTCGATTATTACGCCGACCCAGACGAACGGGCGGCAGGCGCGGCGCGGGTGTGGGATCTCATCGCACGAGACGTGCTATCGGTCACGATCGGGCAGACTTACGCTTTGGCCGATGCCGCGCAGGCGCATCGCGACCTGCAGGACCGCAAGACGACCGGTTCCACCGTTCTGATCCCCTAGGTCCGCCAGGCCACGCCGCCCACCCACTCACCCGCGACGGCACGCAACTCGGCGATATCGATCCGTTCCCAGACGCCTGCGACAGTGTAAGGGTCACGCGCGAGGAACTTGGCGGCGTGCTCGCTGCTGTCGGCCTTGATCACCAGCAGCGAGCCGACCGTCGTGTCTGCGTCCTTCAGCGGGCCCGCGACCGCGTAACGATCGATATACGCTTCGACATGGGCGAGATGCGCGGCGAGATGGCGCGAACGCAGGTTTGCGCCATCGGGGCCGTCGCGGCAATGGCAGGCAAACAGCGGCATCAGTGCACCTCGACGAGTTCCAGCAACTCACCCGCCGGTCCAATCGTGACCGCCGCACGGCGCCCCGCGTAAAGGGCACCGTCGCGCGTCGCGGGCGGCATGATCCATTCGACGTCGCAAGCGTCGAGATCGGACATCGCAAGTGTCACGATGGCATTGCCAGGGGGAAGCTGCCCGTGAATGCGCGGACGCGGCGTGGCTGAATTGGGATAATCATCAACTTCGACAATCGGCATGCGTCCTTGCGCCACCATTGTCAGCGTCGTTCGCGTATCGCCTGGCAGACCGAAAGCCTGGTTGATCATTGTGTAGGGAATGGTGAAATCGGCACCGCGATCTAGACCCAGCCGGTCGCGATACCACGCCACCGCCCCTTCGCGATCGGGTGCGGCAAGGACACATATAAAGATCCGGTCGACGGGGCTTTGCGCGCGTGGCAGGTCGCTGTCCGGCATGTCGCGCAGGACTTCGTTGAGATAGACCATTTCGCGGCCTGGACCCAGCACCTGCATCGGAATGAAAGCGGGTTCGATACCCGTTATTTCCTTGGGCGGCCCCACGATCGTGAACTGCTCCGCCGGAAGTTTCTCGGGCCATGACCAGACATCCAAGACCGAGCATTCGAACGCTGCCCAGCCATAGGTGGTGGTCGGACGAAAGTCCGCATGATCGGGCTGCTCGATCAGCCGAAACCAGCAGGGTGCACCGCTGCGTGGCTGCAACGCAGCATAACGCGCATCTGCGATCGCCTCGCACCCCCAGCTCGCCGCCAACCCGGACGATACGCGCCCGTCCTCGACCAGCGCGAGCCCCAGCGTATCGCGATAGGCAGCAAGCGCGGCGTCCAGATCAGGCACCGTGGATAGCCCGCCCAGGATCGTTCCGTGAGCGATCGTCATGGGCGGAAACTCGGCTTGCGCTTGGCCACGAATGCGGCCGTGCCTTCGGCGAAATCTGAGCCAGTGAAGGCATCTGCGAAGATACGCAGCGTTTCCGCGTCGTCGGCAACCTGCCCATCGAGCACGCGGCGCACGAACCGCTTTGTCTCGCGGATCGTATGCGGGCTCGCATCAAGTATCGAATGCGCCAGGCTCTCCGGACTTTCAGCAATCGCCTCGACCAGGCCAATTCGCAATGCCTCGCCCGCGTCGAGCAACTCGCCCGTGTAGAGAATGCGCCGCGCCTGCCCCGGTCCCACAAGATCGACCAGCAGCTTCACATCGTGCAGGGGATAGACCAACCCGAGCTTGGCCGGCGTGATGCCGAAGCGCGCTGCAGGGGTCGCGACGCGCAGGTCACATGCGAGCGCGAGGCCACACCCACCCCCGACACAATCGCCTTCGACGAACGCGATTGTCGGCAGGGGATGACGCGCCAGTTCATGCTGGACCCGGTTGATGGCCGCCTGGTTGGCGGCGCGCCAGTCGGGATCATCCTTGTTGGCAAGAAGCTCGGCGATATCGGCTCCTGCACAAAAGGCGCCGGGTTGCGCGGCGCGAAGCACCAGCAGGCGCAAACTCGGGTTGCGCGCGGCCTGATCGAGGAGGTCGGGCAAGGCCCGCCACATCGCCATGTCGAACGCGTTGCGTTTGCCAGCGCGATCGATGAGAATGTGCGCGGTAGCGCCATCCATTTCCAGCCGCACGGTCATGCCGGGCACACTGCCATGAAATGCTCGGCAATCTGTTGGCGCGTCGCGATCCATACGCCGTCGCGCGCCCGCACATGGCGAAAGAATTCCTCCAGCGCCCACACGCGCCCGGGTCGACCGATGATCCGCAAATGCAGGCCGAGACTCATCATCTTGGGATTGCCTTCCTCCCCCTCGCGCCACAGCTGGTCGAAATTAGCCTTGGCATAATCCAGCCACTGGTGCGGAGTCAGCGCCGGGTCGGTCCACATTTTCATGTCGTTCGAATCGAGCTGATAAGGCACGATGCACATCGGTTTTCCGGGCACCGTTTCGCGATCCCAGAACGGCACATCGCCCGAATAATCGTCCATGTGATAGCTGAACCCTTCCTCCGACAGCAGCCGACGCGTGTTGTCGGTGAGGAGGTAGCGGCTGAGCCATCCATGGGGCCGGACGCCGCAGGTTCGCTCGATGCTCTCGACCGCACGGCGGATGAAAGCACGTTCCTCATCCTCATCCATCTTGAACTGATGCACCCAACGCCAGCCGTGGCTGACGGGTTCGTGCCCTAGCGTGACAATGGCCTCGGCAATTTCCGGGTGGTTTTCCAGGCTCATCGCCGCGACGGTCCAGCTCGCCACGATGTCGTACCGCTGGAGCAGTTTCACGATCCTCGGCGCGCCAGCCTTGATCCCGTACCGATAATTCGATTCGTTCGAGTAATTACGCATCTTGGATTTAACGAACACACCCAGCTCGTCGACGGGTTCCATCCCCCGATCGCCGCGAGCGACAGTCATCTCGCTGCCCTCCTCGACATTCACGACGACGCTCAGCGCCAGCTTGGCGCCGCCGGGCCAATCGATCCGTTCTTCGATAAGCGGCATCAGTGCATCTCCTCCCCGCCGCTCACGTTGAGCGCCTCCCCGGTCACATAAAACGCGTCGTTGCTGGCCAGCCATAGGCATGCCGCGGCGGTATCAGATGGCAAGCCGGGCCGCCCCATCGGGTTCTTGGCGGCCATGTTGGCAAGGTAAGCCTCGACGGAATCAAACCCGAGCAGCTTCGAAAAATAGGCATTTTGTTGGGCACCAAGGCCCGTCGTCACGTGATTGGGACAAACCGCGTTGACGGTAATTCCGTGCGTGCCCAGTTCCACCGCGCTGGCGCGGGTCAGTCCGATCATGCCGTGCTTGGAACTGACATACGCAGACAAATGCGGAAAGCCGGTTTTCGCGGCCTGACTGGCCACATTGATGATCCGCCCGCCTTTGCCCGCTGCCACCATCGCCCGCGCCGCCGCCTGGGTGCAATAGAACGCCCCTGACAGGTTGACCGCGATAACCTGGTCCCACTCGTCGACGGTATCGACATCCAGAAGCGGCTTCATCTTGAAGCCGATACCCGCGTTGTTGACCAGGGCGTCGATCCCGCCAAGCCGCTCCACCGTCAGCGCCACCAATTCGCGGCATTGAGCAGTATCGGCGACATCGCAGGCGATCGTTTCGACACGCGCCCCGCGCGAACGGAGTTCCTCGGCGACCTCTTCCGCCTCGGCATCGATAGCGCGATCGGAAACGACGCAGTTCGCGCCCTCGTCCGCAAAGGCCTGGAGAATTCCCTGGCCCAACCCCTGCTGCTTGCCAGAGCCGGTGACGAGCACGGTTTTTCCTTCGAAACGCCGCATCACAATTCCTCGGTCAGTATGAATTGCGGATTGTCAGCGAAGCCCTGGAACGGGGCAGCAGCGGCCTGAAATTCAGCGGTCGAGATATCGGCAACGAAGGGTTCGATGCCGGTCACGTCGATGATCTCGAAGTAAGCGTAAGGTGGCGCCGCCTCGGGATCGCCAAATAGGCCGGTCGCGCGGTGGACGGTGAAGTTCGTGACCGAGCCGAGCGCATTGACCGTGGGCAGGTCACGCGTGCGTGCCCATTCCTCGTACTCGGCAATATCGACACCCGGTTTCAGGTTGAACAGCACGATGATCCGCATGGTTTTTCCTCTCACGATGATGGCGCGCGGTAGGCGCCCATGACACGGTCAATCCGGCGGGCGAGAGCAAACAGGCCCGCCTCGCAACCTTGTTTTCCCACGATCTGAATGCCCAGGGGCAAGCCGTCGCCGGTCCACCCCATCGGCAGGCTCAATGCCGGCAAGCCCGCGATGTTTGCGAGGCAGGTGAAGTCAGCTTGGGCGGCCGGCTCCGGTTCGCTGTGCGGAAAAGCCGGGTTCGGCACGGTGGGCATGACGAGAAAGCCATGACGCGCGACCATCGCTCTCACTTGCTCGCGCGTTCGCGCAAGTATTGCCGCGTCTTCCGCGCGATCGGGCGCCGACCGGCGGGGGCCGTATGCGATTAGCCGTTGCAGGCGCTCCGAAACGGGCACGCCCGCCAAATGCGCGTGCAGGCAAGTGGCAACTGCGATGAACCCGGCGAAGCGAATGCGGCTATTGGGATACTCGAGGGTCTCGGCCGCTGGCTTTTCGCCGAGTGCCTTGATCGCAATGTCGAAACAGCGCTGTACCTCGGGCGCGACCGACACACCGTGGCCGGTGAGCATGAAGCCGCATCTCGCAATATCGCCTCCACCGAAATCCGTCATCAAACGGCTGGTACGTTCCAGCAGATCGAGATTGCGCGCCAGCGGTCCAATCGCATCGAGCCGCGGGGCGGCGGGATCGAGCCCGTCCTGGCTGACTCGATCCATCGCGGGCTTGAAGCCATAGATCCCGCAATGTGCCGCCGGGATGCGGACCGAACCCATCGTATCGGTGCCCAATGCCACGTCGCATAGTCCCGCCGCGACGGCCGCGCCGCTGCCGCCCGACGATCCGCCCGGCGAATAACCGATGCGGTGCGGATTTTGGGTTGGCCCAAAATGCGGATTGTCGGTCTTCGCGCCGAGCGCGGCTTCTTCCATATTCAACGCACCGATGATCGCGGCTCCCGCCGCGCGCAGCTGGGCCACCGTTTCCGCGTCGCGCTCCGCGACCCGGCTGGCCAACGCCCCGATGCCCCCGGACCAAGGCAGGCCCCGCGCCATGACGTTGGCCTTCACCCCTACGGTCACACCCGCGAGTGGCCCGATGCCTTCTGTTGCCGTCGTATCGAAAGCGATGAAGGCATTGAGGGGCGCATTGCGCGCGGCAAGGTCAGCCCAGTCGATCACGGCGCGTTCACACCCCGCGCTCGTCAATTAGGCGCAGCGGCTTCTGGCGGCGGTCGATCTCAGTGGCTGCCGCCGTCCCGCCGGGCGGGCACAACACCACATCCACTTCGACACCCAGGCCCCGCCGCAACAGCTCCGCCAACTCGCCCTGATTGCTTTCGCCACGGCTCTCGAGCGTTACGGTCATGCCATCGCGCTGTTGCGTGTCGCGCCGCAGATGGCAGACGTATTCCCCGGTGAGGTCGGGACGATTTTCAATGATCGCGCCGATTGCGTGTGGGAATACATTGATGCCGCGCAGCTTGACCATGTTGTCGCTGCGCCCCTTGAAGCCGGCGATCCGCTTGAACGCGATCTCGCCCCGGCCACCAAGCTCGTGCGTGATGTCATGTGTATTGAAACGGATGCACGGCGCGATGTCGTCCTTGTAGAGGCATGTGACGACCATGTCCCCGGTCTCTCCGTCGCTGACCGGACGGCCTGTATCGACGTCGAGCAGTTCGAGAAATTGTGCATCTTCCCATACATAGAGGCCGTCTCGATCCGGCCCCTCGCCGGCGATGCTGCCGGTGTCGCCGACCCCGTACCAGTCGTAAGCCTTGGCTCCGTGCCAGGCATCTTCCGTACTCTTTCGATCCTCGGTGCCCAGGTGGCCGATGATCATGCGGATCGCGATCCGGTCGAAAAGACCCTCCGCCTCGGCGACCTCGGCGAGCTTGCGGACATAGTCCACGAAACCCACGACACAGGTGACACCGAAATCCGCCATCAGACGGACTTGCGCGGCACTGCGCGTCTCGATGCCTGTGCCAGCGGAAAGGAAGATCGAGTTGGTAAAATGGGTGACGGCCTCGCGAATGTAATGCCCGCCGTTGATCATTCCGTGGCCGTAAACTGAGTGCACCACGTCGGTCGGCTCCAGCCCCATCCACCGGTACATGCGCCCAACCAACAGGTTGCCAACCTCCCGCCCTTTAGGGCCAAACATCAGCACTTGTGGCTTGCCAGTCGTGCCGCTGGTGGTGTGGAACACTGTCGGCGCGCGGGTGCCGGGTTCGGTCATCCCGTGGAAATCGCCATAAGGCGGATGTTCGGCGATCGATGCCATCAAGTCAGACTTGTCGTAGACCGGCAATTTTTCGATATCGGCAAGCCCGCGGATATCACATGGCTCGATACCACGCGCACCCCACAGCCGCCGGTAGAAGGGGATTTGCCAGCCACGCTCCATCAGCCGCCTGAATTGCGCGTCCTGCAAGGCGAACAGTTCATCGCGGCTCATCGCGCGGTAACGGCTCACGAATGCATCCCCCACGGGATATTCGGCCAGAATCCGTTGATGATCGTAAGCTTCGAAGTAAGTCGGAAAGGTCATGCGGTATCCGTGAAATAGGCAAGCGGGTCGGAAAATATGCGGGGATCGGCACTGGTTGGCGCGATATCGCGGGCAAGATTCAGTTTCTCCCGCGATTGGGCGGGCGATAGCGGATTGGCCGGGCTGCCCAATGTGTGCGCGATCGCGTGCGTTTCGCGCCGCCCGTCACGCCAGGTCAGCGTCAGCTGCTGCGGGAACAACGCATTCGGGTCGCCATTGCCGTCGTCGCTCAGGCTGACCTTGCGTGCCAAGGCACCCAGGGCGGGATCGGCGATGTCCCGTGGCGAAAACCTGCGCGGATCGATCAGCCGGTCGGTTATCATCAGCGCAGCCAGGTAGGGCAGGCACAGTCGCGCCCACGCCGGCTGCATCTCGGGTGAGTAGGGGCGGTCAACCAGTCGGCGGATCAGGGGCGGACAAGCAAGCTCCACACCCTCGATCGCCGCCGGATCAGGCGCAATTTCTTGCAGTAGCCCCAACGCGGCATGGCTTGCGCGGCCCGAAGGATAAGGTTTCGTGCTGACCTCGCCGATCCGCCACGTTGAACCAAGGCCGCCGCTGTACCGACCGAGTGTGCCGCGTTCGAAAAGCGCGAAATAGCCAAACGGGCCTTCCAGTGGATCACGCGGGCCTGCGAACCCCGCCCGGGCCAGATCGCTCGCCAGCACAGCCGCGCGTGCCGCATTGGCGATCTGAAACGGCAGCGTCTCCAGCCCCTCGACGTGCGCCTGCATCGTTCCCGCAGCCGACGAATACGCCAGGCCCAGCGCATCGGCCAGCGGCGCGCCGTCGATCCGCGCCACCGCCAGCGCCGCACCCATCACCCCGCACACGGCAGGGCGGAAAAAGCGCATCGCCTCGTCTGCCGCCAAACCGAGCCCGGAAGCGACATCGACGCCGACGGCAAGCGCGGCCAGCGCCTCGTCGGGGTCGACGCCGCCGTGGCGATCGATCGCTGCCCCCAGCGCAGCTGTCACGACGCTGAGCGCATGGACGACGGCGGGTTCGTGCACCGCATCCCATTCAAGGCAGTGGATGCGATACCCGTTGACGAACGCCGCCGATGCCGCTGGTAAACGCTCTGCGGTGCCGATCAGCCGCGCGTCGCCATTGGCGCCAGCGGCGCGCGCGACGTGCAGGATCGCGCTTTCTCCAGGGGCGCCCACCCCCGCCGCTCCCACCGCAAGGGTGTCCCCTAGCAATCGGACCGCGTGATCGCGCACGTCTGGGCTCAGCGTGTGACTGGCGCCTGCGAAATCGAGGATGGCCCGCGTTGCTTTCACGCCAGCCAGCTTTCCAGCAGCGTGCTGATTGCTTCTGCATCGTTGCCCTCCAGCGCCACCGCGCGGGCACGCTCAGCCTCAGCGGGTTGCAGCCCTCCCCATCGCGCCAGCGTGGACATCTTGTTCACGATCGTCGCTTCATCAATGGGGCGTTCCGGATCGCCCCGCGTGTCGATCAGTTCCAGTCCATTCACCCGCGCACCGAAATGAGCGGGATAGCGCGCGCTGATCGCGGAATCCTCCACGATGTCCACCTGCGCGCGCAGATGTGCCAGCGCGCCCACCGCGTCCATCGTGAAATCACCGGGTACGGCATTGCGTCCATCCGCAACAACCGCGAGCGCATGTTGCAACGAGAACTTCGCTTCGATTTCGCTGGTCGGGCTTGGCCTGTCGCAGAAAACCAGCGCGTCGGCATAGGTTTCGACATGGAATGGCGGTCGCAGCATGCCTTTGGCGCGCAATTCCATTGCCGCGTCGATCGCGGGATGAGCATGCCGACACGCCGCCCACGGCTTGAAGCTAACCTCGCTGATCTTCCAGCTGGTACCTAACCGCATCGG
The DNA here is from genome assembly GCA_964516135.1 of uncultured Erythrobacter sp. Taxonomy (GTDB): domain Bacteria; phylum Pseudomonadota; class Alphaproteobacteria; order Sphingomonadales; family Sphingomonadaceae; genus 34-65-8. The sequence continues at coordinate 58,232 of CAZEWN010000009.1, forward strand.
GCGAGCCTTGGCGCAGGTCGCCGCGTAGAGCCCTTGCGGCCCCTCCAGCACGCGTGTCGGCCCGACATTGCCCATTGCTGCGAACGCCGCCGCGCGGCGCCCTGTCGCCACCGCATGGAGCACATGCCACTGCTTGCCCGCACCCGCCTCGTGCCGCATTTGCCAGAGCCCGCCACTTACCGAGCCGGCGAACCCCAGCGCGGAGTGCATCGCGCCTTGCGACGCTGATGCCGCCGCCGCGCCGAACACCCCCGCAGTCGCAGTGGGATGGAAATGTGCGTAGTGCTCGTCGTCGAACGTTTCGCCGACCGCGATCATCGCCTCGTAGCCGCGCACCGCGGCGTCGAGCAAGTTGTCCATCGCCCCGTGCGCGCCGATCACGGCGGGCCAGATCACGGGGCCAGGATGCAGCCGCCCCCTGCGGTGAACATCGTCCATCTCAAGCACATTGCCGAGCAGGGTCGCGCGCTGCAGCGCATCGCCAGCGAAAAGTTCCGCGCGTCGTGCACCAGCAACGCAGGCCAGCCAATCAAGCAAATGCAACCGCGCGCGCTTTCGCTCGCTTTCACCAACCGGCCGCGCTAGCGAGGTGGCAAGTTGCACGAGCAGCGGTTCAGTCACCGGGCCGCTCTCCCGACCCGAGCGAATTGTGGGAGATTGCCTTGCCTGCCGGAACCGACGCGAAGCCGCGCGAGACGATGGCCACCCCGCGCTATCTTCAACTTGCGGGTGAACTTCGCGACGAGGTGTTGGCGGGCCGGTTCGGCCACGATAACCCCTTCCCGACGGAAAGCGAACTTTGCAAGCGCTACGATGTGAGCCGATTTACGGTGCGCGAAGCGTTGCGCCGCCTTCAGGCGGAGGGGCTTATCGCCCGCCGCCGTGGCTCGGGTACGGTTGTCCAGCCGGCGGCAGCGCGCGGCGGAGCGCTGCACCAGCCGCTCTCGAACGTCGGCGAAATCCTGCAGTACGCGCGCGATAGCGAGGTAACCTATGCCGCGGTTGGGTGTGCCGGTTTGCCTGCCACCGTCGCCGAACAGATCGGCGAAGATACGCAGGGCGCCTGGCATTGTTTTCGAGGCGTGCGGCGCCATGCTTCCGACGCCCGCCCGATCGCGGTGACCGATGCGTTTTTCCACGAGCGATTGGGTGATGCCGTCAGCCGCCTCGACCTGTCCGCGGGCACGTTGTTCAGTCAGGTCGAGCGCCTCTCGGGTGTCGCCATCGGCAAGGTGACACAGGATATTCAAGCCGTCGCTGCCAACCGCGAGATAGCCGACGCGCTCGAGATCGACGCGGACAGTCCGGTCCTGCGCATCCTGCGCTGTTATCTCGACCCCAAGGGGCGGGTGTTTGAAATCTCCGTCAGCCATCACCCCGGTGACCGGTTCGCCTATTCGATGCACATCGACGTCGATACCTGAGCGCCTCATCGTCCGCCCAGTCCGGGCACGCTTGACGGCGACCACGGCTCTTCGCTCGAAAAGCGGATCGGCGGGGCAACATGGCTCGTCCCGTCGACGCCTTCCACCAGCAGACCACGCTCGGCAATGTAGGGTTCCCTCAGCGCTTCGCGAAAATCGAGCACTGGGGCGAAGGCGACATCCTTGTCCGCAAACCACGCGGTCCACTCATCGCGAGTGCGCGTGGCGAAGGTCGCGCGCAAGAAAGCGATCAGCGCTTCCTGCTCACCCGCCGGAGCCTCCGCAACAGGGATCAGGTCGGTCCGCTGAAGGGCGGTCAACAAGTTGCGGACAAACTTCAGTTCGCGGCCGCCGAGTGCGATGTGGCGTGCGTCCGCCGTCGCGTAGACCTGATAGAAGGCAGCGCCACCGAGCGAGCGTTGCCGCGCACTGAGCGGAGCAGCGCCGCCACTGATCGCATCCCCGGCGATATGTGCGCACCAGGGCAGCATGCTGTCGAACATGGCACAGTCGATATGGTCTCCCTCCCCCGTCCGCTCGCGCCCCAACAATGCCATGAGGACCGCCGCCAGCGCCGTCAGCCCAGCCGCCATGTCGGCGCTGGGCACGCCAGGCACCACCGGTGTTCCATCGACGCCATCATTGACCGACAGGAAGCCCGCCAGCGCCTGCACCGCTAGGTCGTGCGCCGGATGATGCGCCATCGCGCCAGTCTGGCCAAACGCGCTGATCGAGCAATAGATCATGCGCGGGTTGATCGCGCGCACCGCCTCGTAGCCGAAACCGAGGCGCTCCATTACTCCGGGCCGGAAGCCCTCGACGAACACATCCGCGCCGCGGCACAGCTCGACCAGTTGCGCCCGCCCCTCATCGGTCTTGAGATCGAGCACAACGCTCGTCTTGCCGCGATTGAGGTTGGCGAACCAGACCGAATGCCCGGCCTGGAACGGCGCCTGGTCGCGTGCCGGATCGCCTCCGGGCGGCTCGATCTTGATCACATCCGCACCGTGGTCGGCCATCATCACGGTCATCATCGGGCCAGGCAGAAACTGGGTGCAATCGATAACGCGAATGCCGGTCAACTTCCCCATCGCCTCAGACCACGCCGCTCGCGCGCAGATCGGCAATCGCGGCCGCGTCATAGCCGAGCTCGCCCAGGATACCGTCGCTATCGGCGCCCAGCAACGGGGCCGCCCGGTTGGGCAGGCGCTGACCGTCAACCCTGATCGGGCTGGCCAACACCTTCATCCCCGGACGATCCGGATGATCGACCACATCGCGCATGCCGATCGTATCGAGCCACGGATTGTCGAGCGCATCGGCAAGTTCATAAACCGGCGCAACCGGCACGTGCCCGCCAAGCAGATCCTGCCAATAGGCCATCGGATGCTTCGCGAATTCGGCGTCGAGCAACAGGGTCAGCGCATCCCGGTTCGCAAGACGGCGCTCGTTAGTCGTGAAGCGCGGATCGTCGCGCAGGTCCGCCCGCCCGATCCGTTCGATTAGCACGTCCCAGAATTTGGGCAGTTGGCACATGACGAACATCCACCCGTCGGATGCGGGGAACATCTGGCTGGGCGTGGCGGTGGGATGCGCGCTGCGCGGGGTGCGCTGCGTTTCGTCGGCCTCGTTCATGTACCACAGCGCCGGATAGCTGGTCTGATGGATCGCCGCCGACAGGAGATCGGTGTCTACGTCACGCCCCTCGCCATTTCTCTGCGCGTCGACTAGCGCGGCAAGCAGTCCAATCGAGAAGAGCGTGCCGGTCATGAAATCGACCATCGACAGGCCCATGCGCTGCGGCGCGCCGCCAGGCTCACCCGTCAGCTGGCAATATCCTGCCTCGGCCTGCATCAGATAGTCATAACCGGGCCACCTGGATCGGGCATTGTCGCGTCCATAAGCTGACAGGTGCGCGCAGACGATCGCCGGATTGACCGCCTTCAAGGCATCGTAGGTCAGCCCCAGCCGCGCGGGTAAATCGCCGCGCAAGTTGTTGGCGACGGCGTGGCTTCGCGCCACCAGGCGGTGGAAGACCTCGCGCCCCTCCCCCGCGCTCAGATCGAGCGTCAGTGACCGCTTGTTGAGGTTGAAGCTCTGGAAATAGAGGCTTTCGCCATCGCGCAGGAAATGTGGCCCGACGGCGCGCGCCGTGTCGCCCCCGCCATGCCCACCTTTTGCGGGTGGTTCGATCTTGATCACCTCGGCCCCGAGTTGCGCGAGATGCATCGTGCCATAGGGGCCAGCGCCGTACTGCTCGGCGCTGACGATCCGAAAGCCGGCGAGGGGGAGCGCGCGTGTCATCGGACCGCGATCAGGCCGGGTTGTCCTTGAAATGCTGTCTCGCGATGATGATCCGCTGCATTTCGTTGGTCCCCTCTCCAATGCACATCAGCATGCTGTCACGATAGAAACGTTCGATGTCGTATTCCTTGGAATAGGAATAACCGCCGAACACGCGCATGGCCTCCTGGCTGTTTTCAACCGCCGCTTCAGAGGCAAAATACTTCGCCATGCCTGCTTCCTTGTCGCAGCGTTCGCCGCGATCATAGGTCTCGGCTGCATCGAGTGTCAGCAGGCGGGCGGCACGCGCGCGGGTCGCCATCTCGCCGATCTTGAGCTGGATCGCCTGGTGCTGCGCGATCGGCTTGCCCATCGTTTCACGCTGCTGCGCGTATTCGGTAGCAAGGCGCAAAGACCCTTCGGCCAGGCCAACGCCGCGAGCAGCGACGTTGATGCGGCCAAGCTCCAGGCCGCCGGTCGCCTGAAAAAACCCCTCGCCTTCGCGTTCGCCGATCAGCTGGCTGGCTGGAATACGATAGTTGTCAAACACCAATTCCGCGCTGTCGATTGACTTGTAACCAAGCTTGTCGAACTTCTTACCCGTGGTGAAACCGTCTCGCTTGTCCGCGATGAACAGGCTCATGCCCTTGTAGCGCGGGTTTGCCCCCGGGTCGGTCTTGACCAGCAACGCGAAGCAAGAACCATTGAGGGCGTTGGAAATCCAGGTCTTGGTCCCGTTGATCACGTAATCATCGCCATCGCGCACTGCGATGGTGCGGATCGCCTGGAGATCGGTACCCGCGTTTGGCTCCGTCAATGCCAGTCCGCCGCGGATTTCCCCGCTGGCGAATCTGGGCAGCCATTTCGCCTTTTGTGCGGGCGTCCCGAACCTTTCGACCGCCGCCGCCATGATCAGGTGCGAATTGAAAATGCCGGTTATCGCCATCCAGTGGCTGGAGATGCGCATCACGATCTTGGCATAGGTGGTCGCGGGCAAGCCGAGACCGCCGTATTCCTGGCCGATGGTCGCCCCGAAAAGGCCCATTTCCGCCATCTGCTCGACCAGCTTAGCGGGCCAGATGTCGTTGTGATCGTGATGCTGGATGACGGGGATAACCTCGCGTTCGAGCCAGCGGTCGATCGCATCCATGAAGGCGCGCTCTTCGTCAGGATCGATCGTGCGAATCTGGTCGGCCAGGTTTGCGGCGCTTGCCATGTGCTTTATCCTCAATCGTCAGCCGGGCCGTGCCCGCGCTTCCACACCAATACAGTGCGCTTGTAATGGCTGACCACTGCGCCGTCCTGGTTCATGGCGACGGTCCTGAATGTCACGATACCCTGGTCTGGGCGGCTCTTGCTCTCGCGCTTGTCGAGCACCTCGCTCTCGCAATAAAGCGTGTCGCCGACGAACAGTGGATGCACCATCCGGACTTCATCCCAACCGAGGTTGGCGACCGCCTTGGCGCTGGTGTCGGACACGCTCATGCCTGTCATCAGCGCGATCGTCAGCGGGCTGACGACCAGCGGTTTGCCGAATTCGGTCTTCCGCGCGAATTCATAATCGAAATGCGCCGGATGCGTGTTCATCGTCAGCAGGGTGAACCACACGTTGTCGGCATCGGTAATCGTCCGCCCGGGGCGGTGTTCGTAGATATGGCCGATCTCGAAATCCTCGAAGTATCGTCCGAATGTTTCCCGAAAACGACCGGGCGCCACTTCCACTACACCTTCACGCATCTTGCTGTCCTTCGCTGCGCGCGATGATCGCGCGGTAATGCTTCATGACCGGCGCTTCGAGCATCCGGCCCCTGTGGCGGATAACCTGCCCCCCCGCTGCGTCGAAGGCGGCGATCGCATCGAGCGCTTCGGCGATCTCGCGTTCATCTGGCCGGAACGCGGTTTCGATCGCAGCGATCTGCCGCGGATGTATCGCGGCCTTGGCCACGAAACCCAGCGCCCGGGCCCGGTCGCACTCAAGCGCCAGTCCCGCCTCATCGTCCAAGCCAAGGAAGGGCACGTCGATCGCGGGCACGCGTGCCTCCGCGCACGCCAGCAGCAGGGTTTGACGGGCAAGAAGCAATGGCTCCCAGGAAAGCTGCACGCCAAGTTCGCCGGCAAAATCGCCGCCGCCGAACATTACCGCGCCGACACCTGGTGCACCCGCCACTTCCAGCGCATGTCGCAAACCCCGGGGTGTCTCAATCAACGGCACGAGGGACGGACAGCGCGGGCCAAGCGCGGCCGCCACGATCTCGCAGTCGCGCGCGCTTTCCACCATCGGCAGGAAGAGGAACGCGGGCAGGTTCGGCGCATCACCGAACGCGGCGAGGTCAGCTATACCAGCAGCGGTCGCGACGCCGTTCATGCGAATGGCCCAGCCCCCGTCCCCGCCCGCAACTTGCGTCAGGGCGGAATCGCGCGCACCGGCTTTCGCATCGCCGGGGACCGCATCCTCCAGGTCGATGATCGTCAGGCCGGCCCCTGCATCCCGCGCCCGCGCGAAGCGATCGGGCCGCGATCCTGGAACGAAAAGTATGCTTCGGCTGGCAAACAAGCGGGGAATCTCCGGGACGGGGCTTTGCATCAGAATTGCGCTTCACAATTTGTCCGGACAAATTTAATGTCAAGGCAGAATCGCATGACCGTTGGATGTTCATGCGTCGATCACAGGAGAGGAAACGGCTGATGAGGAAATACCGATTGACCGCGAGGCGGATAGCGCTGGCGGCAACCAGCGCAGCGGTGCTGGTTTCGAGCGGGGTCCATGCCCGCACGCTTGACCCGACCGTGCCTGAAGACGCGCTGGAAATCTCGAAGCGCCTGCAGTGCGGCGCCAAGGACGGCGAGACCGCGGTCTACCACTGGGCCGGAAATGTCTATTCACGCGTCGCGGGCGAACGCGACCGGCTGCTCTTCAAGGGCGAGGGCATGAACGTGCGCCGCTGCGTTGCCGTTACCGATCCGGAGCGCGGGACTGGCTGGCGCATGGTGAGCCGGGAGGTCATGCTGTATCTCGACCCCAGAACCGGCGAGGTGCTGGACCGCTGGACGAACCCGTGGACCGACGAAACAGTCGAAGTGATGCAAATCCACAATGACCCGGTGAACGGCCGCCCCAGCTTTCCGCGTAACGCGGACGGGACGCCTTTCCAGCTCGGATCGCTGCGCGAGGGCGGACCGTATGTGTTCATGCCGTTCGAGGCGCCACTGTTTTACACCAATCCGCTGGCGGGCGATTATCAGGAATACGTCGGCAACATGTACCACGCGATGGAGATATTCGACTTCGCGGCGCTCAAGTCCGAGCTTTACGACACACGCAAGCCGACCGCTTATCCGACGATCAGCTGGGTGCGAATTTCCGACTGGATGCCATGGATGAGGATGGGCGGCCGCGATGGGCAGATGGTTTTCAACGCGATGGGCCGCAAGCTGCCGGGCGGGTTCGAGGAGCTCCCCGCCATCCTGAAAAACGAGATCCGCGAGCACTACCCCGAATATGTCGACGCCCCTCCGGGTGACGATCCCCGGCCCAATGAAACGACCTGGACCAAATTCAAGAAGCTGACCGATGCAAAGCGGGCCAACGAGGGGCAGCCCGCCCCCACCGCGGGGCATTGATCGGACCGGCGACCGGTCCTTGCCAGTCGCGGTTTAACAAGAAAGCGGGCGGCGGTGATCCCGCCGCCCGCTTTTTCACTCGCAACCGGGGCTCAGAAACCCGCGGAAAGGATCACACCGAAACGCCGCCCCGGGCGCAGGCCCGCCACGAAGTTGCGGCGAAGGTCCGCGTTGCCGTCGGCATAGCGGAGGATTTGCGATACCGCATCTTCGTCAAAAAGGTTCTTGACGTAGAACTGCACCTTGTAGCGGTCATTTTGCACACCCAGCCGCGCGTCGACGACGGTGGAGTCGCCTGTCTCGGCCAGATTGTGAACCTGCGCGTAGCTGGTGGAAGTGTACGTCACGTTCGCACCCGCGAAGATTTCCCAGTCGCCGGCGCCGATCGGCGTGCGATAATCAAGGTCGGCAAAGACACGATGCTTGGGTGCGCGGGGCACCGTTTTGCCGGCAATCGACCCGAACAGGCTCTGACAGCCTGTCACGTTCGGAAACTGGTCGCCGGTGGAGCAGTTGACAAGGTTATCATCAGCTACGTCGTTCAGAACGCCCTGGTTCTCATCGAAGCCCGCGGTGAATTCGGCATTCGCGAGCGCATAGTTGGTGGTGAGGCTAAGACCAGGTGCAAGTTCCGCGATTAATTCAGCCTCCAGACCCCAGATTTCGGCGTCGCCTGCATTGACCACGACGCTGACCTGGTTGGGTGGCACCGACACGTTCTGCGTTAGTTGGTAACCGGAAATTTCAGTGTAGAAGGCGCCGATATTGAAAATCGCTCTGCCTCCGAACAGCCGATTCTTCAGCCCGACCTCGTATGACTTGTTGTTTTCGGCATCGAAGCTGGGCACATTGGCCGCGATTGCGAGCGGACCATTAAAACCACCGGGCTTCTGTCCTTCGGCGTAGATCGCGTACAGCATGTTGTCCGGCGTAAACTGCCAGTCAAACGTGATACGTGGCGTGAATTTCTTGAAAGTTGCCTCGGCCCTTACCGGAATTGGGCGAGGCTGGCCCTCATCGAAGTCGTAGGACAGTTGCCGGATCTTTTCCGAGGCATAACGCCCTTCGATGCCGAGATTGATCTCGGGAGTGATGTGCCATTCCGCCGCGCCGAACACCGCAGCGTTCTCGATATCGAGCAGGTTCTCGTCGCGCGGGTTCACAAGCGTGGGATTGGGTACGCCGGGCGTAAACAACAAGGCGGTCGAAAAACAGCGCGGATTGGCCGCGCACACGGCCGCGCGCCGCGTGGCGACCTGCGCCTGCGCCCGCGTGATCGAATCACTTGGGATGTCGCGGATGCCAAAGGTGTTGTCGACCTGATTGAAGTAGTAGCCGCCGAAGATGAAATCGAAGGCATCGCTCTGATAAGTCAGGCGGATTTCCTGCGACCAGTCACTTGTTTCGGACAGCGATGCGAAACTGAAATCGGTGACCGTACCCACTAGCCCGATCACCTGGTTCCGCGGCCCGGGAAATGGCAGCGTGGTCAACGGGAAACTGGTAAAGATCGACGTCTGGAAACTGTCCGGCGAATAATCGCCGTCGGTCAGCGTTGTCTGCCTGCGGTCATTGAAGCCGCTGAGTGATGTCAGGGTGAGACTATCTCCCATCTCCAGTTGCATCCGTAAGCTGACGTTATAGGTGTCGGCCTCGATCCCAACGCTTTCGATATCCCGGAACTGGCGCGAATAATCGCTGTTAACCGGACGCGGCTCGATCACTCCGCAGAAATAGCGGCCCCGCCCGGCATAGAGCGCGCCGTTATCCGTGAAGCAGTTATTCAAATTGGCGCTCTGAGCAAAAATCGCCGGTTGGCCGTCATCGGTGCGATTGTAATAGGCGCGCAGCGCGGCGGTGAAGGGACCGCCGTTATCCCAGTTGAGCACGCCGGAGAGCGACCAGGACATCTGCTGCCCGATCTTGGTGCCGTCGTACTGATTGGTGAACTCACCGCCAAAGTCGTAGTAACGGCCGTTGACTCCAAGCGACAGCCCATCCGTCAGCGGCCCGCGCACCCCGGCGGTAAATTCGTATCGGTCGTGCTCGGAAATGTCGGCGGTGACACGCCCTTCCCACACGTCGCCCGGCAGTTTGGAAATGATGTTGATCGCGCCGGAATAGGTATTGCGGCCGTACAGCGCGCTTTGCGGACCCTTGATGACCTCGACTCGCTCGATCGTGTCAACATCGTAATCGGCCAGTGATCCGGTGTAGTAGATTCCGTCGATGAAGTAAGCGACACCGGACTGACCGAGAATGTTGGCTTGGCCCCGGATAACCGGGCGATTACCGTCGCGACCGAGCGAATCGTCAAAGATCAGGCCTGGCGTCGTCTTGGCGATGTCGGTCAAATTGTCGAGGCCGAGACGGTCGATCGATTCCGCCGTCGCGACCGACACGGCGGCTGGAACCTCTTGCAGGCTTTCCTCGCGCTTGCGCGCGGTGACGACGATCTCCACCCCCGCCGCACCGGTGACAGCGGCATCGCCGGATCCGGGCGTGGCCTGCGCTAGCGCGACGCTGGGCGCCAACATGCTCGTTGCCAGCAAGGCGGTTTTCAGAAACCTGGTCATTAATTTTCCTCCCCTGATCCGCTCTTGGTGCGGTGTCCCCAAGACAATCTCGATCGCTGTCGAAAATTTGTCCAGACAAATTTGCCGCCGCCCTCACGCGGGGCGGTTGTTATTGCATCAGGGCAACGGTTTGACGTTGCCCAGGAACGCGGTGGCCAGCAGCAGAAGGTAGGTGATCCACACCCACACACGGGTCGCGTTCATCGTCCGCAGCAAAGGCAGCTCGGTCGCATCGCTCGAACCCTGCTCCAGCACTGCAGTGAGTTGGGCGCCGACCGGCTTGAAGGTTCGGTCGATCATGATGGCCGCGACGAAGATCAAACCGAACAACAGCGCCTTCCAAGCAAGCCATCCCGCAACGAGCGGCGTTCCAGCAATCAAGCTCTGGCCACCGAGCCAGAGGTAGAACAGCCCGACAATCCAGCGCAGCCACCCCTCTATGGCCCGGTTGCGCGCGGCGCGGGGGGGCTGGTCGTGCCAGTGCGCGTCCCAGACCAGCCATAACCATAAGCCACCGATCAGCCAGGCGGCGGTCAGCAACGGCGTTGGCACATCCCACCAGGCACCCACGTCAACCACACTAAGCGACAACGGCACCATCAGCGCCCACGCGCTGCGCGGCGTCATGTCGACCAGCACCAGCAGTTTCAGCAAGGCGATCCGCTGATCGAGGGTGTAGACGTGCCGCTTGCGGAAATGCTGACCGAGCAGGAACACGCCGACATCGGCCCCAAGCCAGAGCACGAACAGCAAGAGATGCGCGTAAACGAGCAACTGGTAGCTGGCCAACAATACCTCCCCAATTTGTCCGGACAACTTTATATTGCGCGTAACTCCGGATGCGCGCAAGGAAGCAAGTGCACAACTCGTGCGGCCAATGTAACAACCGCATATTGTGGGGAGCTCGTCATTTTGGCCAAACCGGACATCCGCAAACCATTTATTCGGCCCACCCTCGATCCGCAGAAGCTCGCGCATTTCCTGGCGGTTTACCAATCCGGAAGCTTCTCGAGCGCGGCGATCGATAACGGTGTCAGCCAGCAAGCAATTTCGAAAAGTATCGCAAGGCTTGAGGAGTCACTCGGCGTCGCTTTGTTCGAGCGCAGCAGCTTCGGGGCACGCGCGACCCGGTTTGCGGATCGGCTCGCGATCCGCGCTCAGGCAATCGTGGCCGAGGGACGCCTTGCCGCCGCGGAACTTGCCGCAATGCGCGGTTCGGGACGGGGATATGTCAGGATCGGGTTCGGGTGGTCATTTCTCCCACGCATCGGGCCGGACACGATCAATCGCTTCAAGCGCCAGCATCCCGATGTCACTATCTCGATAGTAACGGGCGACTCGGGCACCCTGTACAAGGCGCTGCTCAGCGGTGATCTGGAGTTCGTGGCGAGCGCGCCGCCAGAAACCATGCCCGTCGATCCAAGCCTTACCCGCGAGCCGCTGTTTATCGAACACGACGTGCTGACGATGCGGCGTGGCCATCCGTTGGCCGGAAACGCTTTCAGCGATCTTGACAGCCTGTCACGCCAGACTTGGCTTCTGTCCATGCAACTGCAGCCGCAGTGGGAAAGGATTTGCGACACCTTTCTGTCCCACGAAATCGCGCCACCGGCCAATTTCGTCGATCTGGATTCGGTCATGCTGGTAAAGGCGATGCTGCTTCAAAGCAATGGTGTCGCCCTGCTCGCGCCTGAACTTTTCGCGCAGGAACATGAGCGCGAACTATACACGATGGTCCATGAAACCCCTTTCACGGCGGCACGCACAGCGTACCTGGCGCAGAGGGCGCGTACCGACTTGCAACCCTACGCCCGCATGTTGCGCGACACGCTCCACCGTAGCTGGCAAGCGCTCGTGCCCAAAACATCGCGCCTGTCCTGACGACAACATCAAGTTGTGGCTTAGGACGTGTCGGTTGTTAGCGTCGCAAAGTCGTAACTGGCAAGTTGTCCGGACAAATTCAACGAGCGCGGCCCGACCGCGCATATTGTCCCGGGGAGTTAGCGCCGATGAAATCCTTCTTGATGCACAGCGCCGCGACGAAATCACTCGCGTTCGCGCTATTCGCCTTGACCGCTGCTCCCGCCGCATTGGCGCAAGACGCCAGCACGGCGTCCGAACAGGAAGCCGCGGAGGCGGACAACCAGGGGCTTGGCGTGATTGTCGTCACGGCACAACGGCGCGAGGAAAGCGTCCAGGACGTTCCCATCGCGATCAGCGCCTTCGACGAAACGGAGCTTGCCCGGCGCGGCGTGACCAATGCGCTTGAAGTGGCGCAGTTCGTGCCCAACCTGGTCGGGCTTAACAACACCGGTCTTGGTTCGGCCAATGCCTACTTCCTGCGCGGCCTTGGTAACACCGAGACAATTCCGACTTTCGACCCGCCGATCGGCACATATGTCGATGACATCTACCTCTCGCGCCAGAACGCCAACAACCTGAGCCTGTTCGATGTCGAGCGGATCGAGGTCCTGCGCGGGCCGCAGGGCACGCTGTTTGGTCGCAATACGACCGGCGGCGCGGTGTCGGTTTTCCTGCGCGACCCCGAATTCGCGTTCGGCGGCTATGCCGAAATCGGATACGGCAGCTACGATCTCAAGCTAGGCCGCGCCTCGATCGACGTGCCGCTGGCCGATACCTTTGCGGTCAAGATTTCAGGATACTGGCAGGACGATGATGGCTACGCCCGCAACACGACCACTGGCGAGCAACTGAATCAGAGCGATGGCTGGGGCGTGCGCCTTGGACTGCGCGGCGAGCTGTCGGATACGGTGAATTGGTCGGCCAGCTACATCCGGACCGAAACCGAGGCTGCCAACCTCCTGAATTTCGATTGCGACCCACGCAACCCCAGCGACTGTGATGGCCGTTTCATCACCACCGGCTATCCCACCGACGGTAATTTCGGCAACCGCTTCACGGGTGAAAAGGACGAATACGGTCTCGGCAACCTGACGACGATGGATTTCGTGTCATCAAACCTGGAGCTCGGCTCGGGCGGCCCTGTCACCGTCAACGTGATCACCGGTTATGTCTACACGACGCAGGATTACGCGCTCGATTTCGCCGATGGGCGCGCCACGCCCTCGCTCGCCGCGCCCAGGCCTGCGGTACGCGGCTTCCCGCTGGGTGGCTTCACGATCGTCAACGAAGGTGAGTTTTCGCAATTCACACAGGAGGTGAAGGCGAACGCCAGCATCGGTGATGGCCTGCTCGACCTGGTTGGCGGCGTGTACTATTTCGAGGAGGACAATTTCTCCGACTTCGGTGACTTGTTCACCTTGGGGAGTGGTTTCCCGCTAATCCTGGCGGACCGAACGCTGCGCAATACGACCCGCGCCTGGGCTGGTTATCTCCAGGGTGATCTGCACGTCACCGATGCGATTACTGTCACCGCCGGCATTCGCTATACCGATGAGAAGAAGCAATTCTCGATCACGGACAATCGCGCGAGCTGCAACGACGGCACGCTGGAAGTGACCTGCCTGTCCAACCCCAATCTGACCGCGGCCAATGGCCGCGTGATCCCGCGCGAGCAGGACATCAAGATCTGGACCCCGCGTGTTGCCGTGAACTTCCAGCCCACCGACGATCTGCTGTTCTTCGCCAGCGCAACGCGCGGCTTCAAGTCTGGCGGCTGGAACGCGCGTGGGACCGTGACCAGTGAATTGCTGCCGTTCGAGGCCGAAAAGGCTTGGAGCTACGAGGCCGGATTGAAGTCCGAACTGTTCGACGACCGCTTGCGGGTCAACCTGACTGCGTTCCTGCTCGATGTCGCCGACCTCCAGACGCCATCGGCCTTCACGCGCGCCAACGGGTCGATCGCGTTCATCACGCGCAACTTCGCGGACTACCGCAACAAGGGGGTTGAGCTCGAGATCAACGCCGCACCAGCCCCGGGCTTCAATGTCTTCGCCGCGTTTGGTTATCAGGACGATGAGTACCGGTTTGACGCTGATGGACCGCAATTCGACGAGTTTGGCGTCGAGTCGGTCCTGTCGCAGCAGGCACGATGCCAGGCGCAGCTGCGCGCGGGGCTCGTTCCGGGCGGCGGCGCGGCCGAAGCGACCGCATGCGGTGTCGGCATCGTGGCACCTGACGGGTCGATCGCCACGCCCGTCCGCACGCCGAAGTTCACCCTCGCACTCGGCACCAGCTACGAGGCCGATCTGGGAGGCGGACTGTCGCTGACGCCGTCGATAAACGCCAGCTGGCGGGACGAAAGCGAGGTGGGCACGTCGGTGGTGTCGTTCTATGACGAACCGATCACCAGCTCAACCGGGACAACTTTCCCGTCCAACCCATTCGGGGATGGCAATTTCATCACCGGTTCGTACAGCCCGGCCCGCTGGCTCATCAACGCAACGCTGACGCTCGCGAGCGAAAGTGGCTGGTCGCTGGTTGCCGAATGCCGCAACTGTTTCGATGAGGAGGCGATCGAATCGACGCTCGCCAACTACAGTTACCTCAATCCCCCGCGCACGTGGACGGTGCGAGCGCGATACGCCTTCTGATGCGTGCCGGGTGGCTCCTGGGCGGAATGCTCGCGGCGCTGCCCGGGACCGCGGTCGCGCAGGACGATCCACTGTTCGACCAGCGGTGGGAGAGCCTCATTGCGGGCGGCTACGAGCCGCTGACAATACCGACCGACTGGTATCGGCCCGTCGCCGTGGTGAGGAGCGTCCCCTCGGCAGTTATCACGACCGAGCCAACCGCCTCGGCGATCGCAAGCAGCGCGCTCGCCGCAGCGTCCGCCTGGGCCGAGCAGCAGAATTCGACCGCGCTGATCGTCGCCCATCGAGGGGAAATCGTGTTCGAACGATACTGGCAGGGCTCCGGGCGCGACACGCGCTTCAATCCGCAGAGCATGGCGAAGACGGTGCTGGCGCTGCTGATAGGCACGGCGATCGAGCGCGGCGAGATCGGCTCGGTCGACGACCCGATCGAACGATATCTGACGGAATGGTCCGGTCAGCCGCGCGGGGCGATCACGCTGCGCGAGATGCTATGGATGGCCAGCGGACTGGAGCAAGGAGACGATGGCTTCGGATACGAAGTTTCGCCCGCCAATCCGATCGTGCGCCATTCACTCGGTTCGGATTTCACCCGTTTGCTGCTGTCGCTTGAACCCGTAACGACCCCCGGCACGACGTTCGATTACAATAATCAGGTCACGCAGCTTGCCGGTCTTGTGCTGGAGCGGGCGAGCAAACGCGACTTCGCAACGCTCTTATCGGAACGGCTGTGGCAACCGCTCGGTCTTGCCGAAGCGGCCATGCCGCTGGATCGACCGGGCGGAATGGCGCTGACCAGCTGCTGCATCCTGTCACGGCCCGTCGACTGGGTGCGGATTGGGCAACTGATCGCTGATCGTGGGCGCTATGGCAGTGCACAGGTCGTGCCCGCAAGCTGGATCGACGAAATGTTGCAGCCTTCGCCGACCTATCGCGGCTACGGTTACCAGGTGTGGGTCGGTGACCAGACGATTGGCGGTGAGCGACCGCCCCGCGTCCCGCTGATCCCGTGGCAGGGCGAGCCCTTCGCGAGCGCGCGGATGATCATGCTCCACGGCCATGGCGGCCAACGTGTTTACGTCATGCCGGACAAGGATCTGGTCGTTGTCCGCGCGGCGCGGCAATGGCCCGGCGAATGGGACGATGCGGTCCTGCCCAATGTGCTATGGCGAGGTACCGCCCGGGGAGAGAACGAGTGACGATGCGGAATACAGCCCACGCCGCGACGGACGGGTCCAACGAATTTTCGCGCGGCTGGACCGTGCTGCTGGCCGGGTTGCTCGGCGTCGCGTTTGGCGCTTCGCCGATACCGTACAACGTGATCGGCTTCACCGCCGAACCGATCAGCGCCGAACTTGGGTGGAGCCAGACGGAAATCCTCCTCCCGATCACAATTTTTGGCGTGATCGCGTCGCTGCTTGCTCCGGTGTTCGGATCAGCGGCCGATCGCTACGGCGTGCGGCCAGTGGCATTGTGGTCACTCGCCTTGTTCGGTGTGTCTTTCGCGGCCATCGCGCTGACGCCATCAACGGATTCCCCGGCCACGCTCTATACCTATTACGCGCTGTGGGTGCTGGTCGGGCTGGTGGGGATCGGCTCCACGCCAGTGACCTGGAGCCGCGCGGTCAACCTGTGGTTTTTCCGCCATCGCGGGCTGGCGCTGGGTATCCTGCTGCTCGGCACCAGCGTGGCGGCGATGATCGTGCCGCGTATCGCGGTCTGGGCCATCGAAACCTATGGCTGGCGGGAGATGTTCGCCATTGTCGCGCTGCTGCCACTGGTCATTGCCTTGCCGATTGCCTGGTTCCTGTTTCGCGAGCCGCGCCCGGAGGAGCGGCCAAAGGCGGTATCCGGCGCGGGTGGGCGCTTGACCGGCGTATCGCTGGGCGCTGCGATGCGCGACTATCGCTTCTGGCTGATCTGGGCATCTATCGCGTTCATCGCGACCGCGTTTGGCGGCGCTTTCATCAACATGCCTCGGATACTTTCGCTCAAGGGGATTGACGCCCAGACCGCCGCGAGCGTGATGGGAATCCTGGGCATCGGCATCCTGATCGGGCGGCTTGTCACCGGCGCATTGCTCGATCGGTTCTGGCAGGGGTTCGTCGCATTCCCCCTCCTCTGCCTGCCGGCAATTTCGGCCTGGATACTGCTCGGCGACAATGTCACCTTCCCGCTCGCGGCGATCGCCGGGTTCCTTCTCGGCTTCGCCGCCGGGGCAGAAAGCGATCTGATTGCTTATCTCGCGGGGCGTTATTTCGGGATGCTCAATTACGGTCGCATTTACGGCATGCTCTACATGCCATTCGGGCTTTTTTCTGCCCTGTCGCCAATTCTTTACGCTCAGACGTTCGACCGGACCGGAAGTTTCGACCCAATGCTCGTCCTGGCCATGGGCGGTTTCGTGATCGGCGGTGCACTGCTGCTGTTTGTTGGCGCCTATCCTGAGACTCTGCCCGAGGAGCCTGACCAAGCGCCTCAGGTCGCTCTTACAGGAGCAGCGTAATGGCATCGCTGGCTGAGGACACCCTGCCCCGGCTTCTTTCCGCAAGCGGCGCGGAGGTGCTGATCGACGCAGCGGCCCGCGATTTCTACGCCCATGACATCTACGCGCGGGGCGCGGATCTCGCGGCCGTCGTCCGTCCTGCCGACAAGCAGCAGCTTGCCGCGGCCGTTGCCGCGGCGACCAGCGCCGGCCACGCCGTGGCCGCGCGAGGTGGTGGCATGAGCTACACTGGCGGCTACACCCAGGATGCGCCGGGGACGGTGCTGTTCGACCTGAGCCGGATGAACCGGATCATCGCCATCGACGAAGCCGACATGACGGTGACCACGGAAGTCGGTTGCACCTGGGCTGCGCTCCATGCCGAACTTGCTCCACGCGGGTTGCGGACCCCGATGTGGGGCACTTTGTCGGGGCTAAAGGCGACGGTCGGCGGCGGCATGAGCCAGAATGGGATTTTCTGGGGCACCGGACGCTACGGCACTGCGGTGCAAAGCTGCACAGCGCTAGAGGTGGTGCTGGCCGACGGCACCCTGCTCAGCGTGGGCAAACGCCACGCGCGCCCTTACGGCCCCGACATGGTGGGACTGTTCCTTGCAGACACCGGCGCGCTGGGGATCAAGGCAACGGTTACGCTGAAGCTGGTGCGCGAAGCGCAGGCGCATGGTTATGCCAGCTTCGCTTTCGATACCCACGGCGAATGGCTGGCCGCCGCCAGTGAGATCGAGCGCCACGGCATTTCGACTGAATGCTTCGGTTTCGATCCCTTTCTCAATGCCATCCGCATGAAGCGCGACAGCCTTTCCAGCGATGCGAAACAGCTTGTCGGCATGATGCGTAAGCAGGGCGGCGTGCTCAAGGCGTTGAAGGAGGGCGTGCGTGTGGTCGCCGCAGGTCGCGGTTTCCTGGATGAAGCGAACTTTTCGCTCCACGTCCTGGCGGAGGGGCGCATCCAGGCGGCGGCGGATGCCGATATCGCCGTGGCACGCGAGATTGCATTGCGTAACGGCGGGCGCGAGATCGAGAACACCATTCCCAAGATCATCCGCGCCAATCCGTTCGGGCCGCTCAACTCGATCCTCGGCCCGGAGGGCGAACGCTGGGCGCCAATCCACGGGCTGGTCTCGCATTCGCGGTCGCTGGCCTGTTTTGAAGCCTTCCTCGCCCTGTTCGATCGCCATCGTGCCGACATGGAGGCGCTGGGGGTCCACTACGGTACCCTGGTCGCCGCGGTCGGGCAGGCGGGCCTGGTGATCGAGCCATGCCTCTATTGGCCCGACGCGCGGCATGGGCTGATCGAGGACACGATCGAACCCGCACATCTGAAACGTGTGCCACCGCTGCCCGCCAATCCCGCCGCGCGGGCGCTGACAGGTGAACTCAAGCACGCGATTGTCGACATATTCCACGCGCATGAGGCGGTGCATTTTCAGATCGGGCGGACTTATCGCTACCGCGACAGCCTTGATCCGGTGGCGGATGCGCTGCTGGCCTCGATCAAGCGGCAGCTCGATCCGCGCAACTTGATGAACCCCGGCTCGCTGGGCTTGACATGACATTCGCGCTTGACCGGCGCCAGGCGCTCGCGGCGGGCGTATGCCTGTCGCTGGTTCCGGCGATGGCGTCGGCGCAAGACGGAAGGAACACGATGGCGGACCCGCAAGTCTTTTCGGCGGTCGCGATGCAGCTGACCGCGCGCTCGCTCGAACGCCTCCGCGATACGGCCGCGGCGCGTGCCGCGATCCTGGCTCACATCGCCGATATCGAGCCGATGATCCGCAGCGCGGCGATGTTCATTGGTCAATACGGGGGCAATCCGGTAAAGCTGGCGGTCCTGCCGGAATATCTGTTCACCTCTTATCCAGGCCCAGTCACGATTCCGGATTTCGCGGCCCGGGTAGGGTTCGCGCCGGACGGTGCCGAATATTCCGCGCTGGGCGAAATGGCCGGGCGGCTTGGGATGTATCTGGCGGGGAATGCCTATGAAACCGACCCGCATTTTCCCGATTTCTATTTCCAGACGAGCTTTGTGGTCGCGCCTGCTGGCGACGTGGTTCTGCGCTATCGTCGGCTGATCTCGATGTTCGCGCCAAGCCCGCACGATGTCTGGGAGGCTTATCTCGACCGTTACGGGCTGGACGGTGTGTTCCCTGTCGCAAGGACCGAAATCGGCAACCTCGCCGCGATTGCCTCGGAGGAGATTCTCTATCCCGAAATCGCCCGCGCCCTCGCCCTTCGCGGCGCCGAGGTATTCGTGCATTCTTCGAGCGAGGTGGGCTCGCCCCTTGCGACAAACAAGGACATCGCCAAGCAGGCGCGCGCGTTCGAGAACATGGCCTATGTCGTGTCGGCGAACACCGCCGGGATCAGCGGCACGACTTTGCCGCTCAACAGCGCCGAGGGAAACAGCAGCGTGGTCGATTTTCGCGGCAAGGTGATCGCGGAAAGCAACGACGGTGAAACCTTCACCGCGTTCGCCAATATCGATCTCGGCGCCCTGCGCCACGCACGGCGGACCCCGGCGATGACCAATTATCTGGCACGCCAGCGCCCGCACCTGTTCGCGGCAGCTTATGCGGCGGCGGCGGACAACTTCCACCGGCCTGACGGGATGATGGCCGGCGGGACCGCCGAGGTTCCCGGCCGCGACTATTTTCGCCGCGCGCAGGAAACGGTAATCGAACGGCTCGACCAGGCGGGAATTATCTGATGCGCCATCGCACAGTCGCCGGGAAGATCAGCTATACGTCCACCAAACCTGGGTGGGAGGGGCGAGAACGGGGCCGCGAATGGTTTGCCTTCACCCACCACCATGATGGCTCGACGATCATGCGCGCACGCTGCGAGATCGAGGAACCGGAACCGACCGTGCTGCGCGATATCGTCTACCATATCGGCCCCGGCATGGTACCGCGCCACCTGCTGGTGCATCTCACCTTGGGCGACGAGTTCCTGGGCTCGGGCTGGATGCGGCACGACGCCGAAGCAGGCCGGATCGTGTGCGAAAGTTTCGGTCCGTCGATCGGGCGCAACTCGGAAAACAAGCCAGTAAACGGCGCGTTCGACGGATTTGGCACGCATCCGGTGGTTGGCGACGGTTACCTCAGCCGCGCCATCAATACCGGGCTCGGCCCCCATCGCCGCGATTTGCGCGTGTTCCTGCCATCGCCCGACCATCGCGGAGCCACACCACCCCGGATCGCAGAGGTTCGCATCGCGCTCGAATATGTTGGCGAGGAGGAACTTACCGTCGCCGCGGGAACATTCGTCTGCCGCCACTTCCGCTTCGTCGACGACAGCGGCGACGGCATGGGTGGCAAGACACATCCTGACTACGACGTGTGGGTCACCGCGGACGATGACGCGGTGCTCGTTTATGGAGCGATCGACGGGTACATGATGAACCGGTACGAACTGGTCGACTTAGAGCGCTAGCCGCGCTCCGCAAATGCCTCGATCGTCAAAGGTTGTCCCAACTGTCTGATGAGAGCCTGCCGACGCAGGAACCGCAGCATCCCCTCGTCGCCCATGCGGCTGGGTCCCAGACCGGATCCCTTGCGGGAATGATTGGTGGCATCGCCGACCATGCTGGTGAGCGCACCGTCCTGAAGGCTCACCGCGCCGACCTCGAGCTGGCGCCCGATTGCCTCGGCTTCCTCCAGCGAGCCCGCGAGGACCGCGCCGGACAGGCCGTAATCGCTGTCATTGGCTTGCGCGATTGCTTCGGCCACGTCGTCGAAGATCATGACTGGCAACACGGGCCCGAATGTCTCTTCCCGCATCACCGCCATTTGCGGCGTGACATCGGCGAGCACGGTCGGGCGCAGGTAACGCCCGCCGCCAATCGTTTCGATCCGACCCCCGGCCAGCACTCGTGCGCCATGGGCAACGGCCTCGTCGATCTGCGCGGCAACCTTGTCCGCCTGGGCTGGAAAAATGAACGGCCCAAGGTGTCCAGACCCGGCATCGGGGCCGCTTGGCATCGTCGCTTCTGCCGCTGCGACCAGCGCGGCAAGGAATGGTTCCGCGATTGCTCGCGCGACATAGATGCGTTCGATCGACTGACACGCCTGCCCGGTGGCAACGGCACTGGCCCGTAGCGCAATTCGCGCGGCCCAGGCCGGATCGGCGGAAGCGGTCACGATCATCGGATCCTTGCCGCCAAGTTCGAGATTGGCTGGAATCAGCGCGCGCGCCGCGGCTTCGGCAACCTTGCGCCCGGTGGCGGTGGAGCCGGTGAAGCACACATAATCGACCGCCGCGACCAGTGCCTCACCGGTCTTGGCGCCACCCTGCACGTAAGCGAGTGGCAGTTCCGGAAACTCAGCCAGGATAGCGCGCATCGGGGCGACGAAACGCGGCGTGACCTCGGACGGCTTGATCAGCGCCGCACAGCCCGCCATCAGCGCGGGAACCGCATCGATGTGGCTTAGCACGATCGGGAAGTTCCAAGGCGCAATGGCTCCAAACAACGGGTAGGCGCTGAACGATGGGACGATCGCAATATCCGGCGTGGCCGATGGCATGGGATCGCGCGGCAGCGCCGCGAACAGCTCTGGACCGCGCGCGGACCACTTCCGCAAGTTTCTGACCAGCCCGTCAATTTCGATCCGCGCTACCGCACGGCGCCCGGTATCGACGGCCAATGCCTGGAATACCGCTTCGCTATCGCGCTCGATCCGTGCGGCGAGCGCGGCGAGCGTGGCGGCGCGCACGTCTGCTCCCGCTGCTTCCCACGCCGGTTGCACCGCACGCAGCCGCGCGGCCTCGACGGCGACGTCCTCCGGCGACGCGGGTTCGAATGCAAAGGCAACTTCGCCGGTGCGAGGATCAGCCGCCTTCATGCCTGCACCTCCCACGCGTCTACTATGGCATTCCCAGTCGCGAACCACGTGTCCCCGCGCCCTGCGAGCTCCGTCAGCGTTCGCTCCAAAGCACTGATGCGATAGGGCAGCCCCATGATGTAGGGTGTGAGGTGGATCGGCAGGAGTCGCGCGGTTCGCTGTGCCTCCGCCTCGCCCGCGAGCCAGTCGCAGGCGTCGATCATGCTCTCGGCCCAGCTGTCGGCGCTTTTTTGCTGGACAGTGATGATCTGGCGATCGCTGAGTTCGTGGTTGAGCGGCAAGTTCACGAGTCCGTTCGCGAAGCGATATGGCAACTCGTCATTGACCCAATCGCAGCAGTAGCGCACGCCCGCCGCGCGCAGCAGGTCGGCGGTGTGCATGCTCTGCGACCGGGCGATCGACAGCCATCCCGATGGCCGCGTACCGTTCGCCGCCTCCATCCGGTCGAGCGCCTCGTGGATCATATCACGCTCGACCTTCTTATCGAGCGAGCCATCGATCGTCCCGTTCATGTCGGTCGAATGCGCGATGATCTCGTGGCCCGCATCCGCGATCGCCGTGATCAGTTCGGGATAGCGTTCGGCGACTGCGGCATTGGTTGCAAAAGAGGCAGTTACGCCGGCTTGCTCGAAAGCCTCGAGAAAACGCCAGACCCCTACCCGGTTGCCGTAGTCGCGCGCGGTATAGTGCCGGAAATCGGGATAGGCGGTCTGCATGTGCCCTGGTGCGGTGAAGGCACCCGTCGGCATGATCGGAAACCATTCCAGGCTGACGCACACGAACACCGCCACCGCCCGGTCGCCCGGCCAGCGGATCTGGGTTCGCTGGTGGATGTTCGACCAGGCGTAGAAATCGTGATCATAGCCAGGGCGACGGCGCGGATAGGCGAGATAGGACGGATCAAGGCTCATTGATGCGCTCCCGCCCCCTGCGCCCGCCATGCGTCGACGATCGCGCCCGCAGTGGTCAGCCAGCCGCGCCCGTCGGCGGCAATGTGGCGCAACGCTTCCTCGAATGGACCGATCCGGTGCGGCTGACCGATCAGGTAGGCGTGCAGCGGAATGCACATGACCGTGCCCGACTTCTCTCCCTCCGCTGCCAGTCGCTCGAACTGGCGCACCAGCGCATCGGCATATTCGCGCCCGCTCATATTGTAGACGAAGAAGCCGTAGTGGTCGTTCACCTCGAGGCTATAGGGGATTGACGCCAATCTACCTTTGGCCACCATCACCTCTTGCACCTGGTCGTCGTGGTAAAGATCACAGGTAAAGTCGAAATCGTATTCCGCGAGCAGATCGAGCGTGCGCGGAGTGTGGGTCAGCGCCGGGGCGAGCCAGCCGCGGATGCGCTGGCCTGTTGCGGCTTTAACGGTGTGGATCGAATCCTCGATGATCGCCCGTTCCTGTTCTTCCGACATGTCATAGGCATAGCGAGTGTTGTAGATACCATGGCTGAAGAACTCCCACCCGCGCGCGCGCGCGTCTTCCACCACTTCGGGATGGTGCTGGCACATCGCGACCGACAGGCTGACCGATCCGGTAAAACCATGGCGCCCCATCACATCGGCCATGCGCCAGTGGCTGACGCGGTTGGAATGGTCGCGGTGGGAAAATCCCACCACGTCGGGCACTGGCCGCGCCCATGCCTTGCGTCGGGGGTGCGGCGGCGGGTCGAGCTCGTAGTATTCCAGGTTGGGCGCGATCCACACCGCCACGGTCTTGCCATCGGGCCAAGCGATACGTGCTCGACCGCGATAGGGCAGGTGGTCGTAGAGCTCGGGGTCGCCCGCACCTTCGCGCATCAGCGAGCCTCCAGCCAGTCAATCACAGCCTGGACCGGCTCGACATCCGCGTACTTGAGCTGCAGGTCGGTGAGATTGGCGAAGTGATAGCTTTCGTGCTTGTCAGCACTGGTTTCAATCGGGACGATGGTGCGATACCCGTGGCTCAAGGCATCGACCGCCGTCGCGCGCACACAGCCCGAAGTCGAACCGCCAGTGACGACCACCGTGTCGACCTTGTGCCACACCAAATAGCTCGCCAGCGGCGTTTCGAAGAACGCGCTGGGCATGCGTTTGGTGAATTCCAAATCACCCGATTCAATCTCGCAGCGCGGGTCATAGGCGTGACGATCGCTGCCGTATTTTATGTTCTGGAGCGAATCTTCGGTATCGGTCCGCGTGCCCCAGACGCCCGCATCGGCACCGTCGTCGCGATAGGCCACCCGGCTCCAGACCACGGGCATGCCGCGGGTGCGTGCCAGGCGGCTGATCGTGTTGATGAATTCAATCTGGCGCGGATCGGTCTCGTAAGCGGTGCGAAACCGGTCGGTGCGGGTATAGGCCTGCTGCACGTCCACGTTGACGATCGCCAGCTTGCTGCCGAAACCGAACTTGCGCCGCGCCGGGTTCGCCATGACTTCGTCAAAGATCTGCCGGGCCGTCCGGCCGTCCTCGACCATCCGGGTGCCGATCAAATCAGACATTCTCGTTCCTTCTCGTTTCGACTTTGACACGGGACATTAAACAGGCGTAGGGGCTTGTCGAGTGAAATTTGTCCGGACAAATTATCGCCAATGATTACGCGGCATATCTTGACGATCCCGTCGACTGGTCGGCGTGTGCACTATCGCCGATGTGGCACCGGACCGGTGTTGTTGATGGTGCACCAGAGCCCTCGCTCCAGCGCAGAATACACCGGCTTGATGGAACAGTGGGGCGCGCATTTCACCTGTATTGCGCCGGATTCTCCGGGCTTCGGACAATCAGAGCCGCTCGCGGGCGAGCCTGAAATCGAAGATTTTGCCGATGCCATCGCGCAATTCCTTGCCGCGTTGGGGGTACAGCGCTGCGCGGCATACGGTTTCCACTCGGGCGGAATCATCCTGGTCACCGCGCTGAAGCGCCACCCCGAACTGTTTTCATGCCTCGCTGTCGGCGGCTATGCGATCTGGACGCCAGACGAAATCGCGCTGTTCGGCAATCGCTACCTGCCCCCCTTCCAGCCCTCGCCCTATGGCGAGCATCTCACCTGGCTGTGGAACCGGATGCTGGAGCAAAGCTGGTTCTTCCCCTGGTTCGACGTGCGTGACGAAGCGCGCCTGACGGTCGCCCACGCCGATATCGCGCGCGTCCAGCAAGCCGTCGTCGAAATGCTCGACGCGGGCGACGCCTATCGCGCGGGCTATGGCGCGGTACTGCGCGCGTCGCGCGACATTCCTCCGCCCGATGCCCAGACGCCGCCAGTCTTGATTGCGGCCTATGATGGCGACCCGCTTCAGCAGCATATCGACCGTCTTGGCGCTATGCCGGCAGGCTGGGGCGCGGCGAAGGTGAGAACCCCCGCCGAACTGGAGGAACGCGCGCTTGCATTCCTGCGCGAAAATGCCGGTGGCGGCGCGGCGCCGCCGCTGGCCGAGAATTTCGACGAGGGCTGGCTGGCGCTGGATGGCCGTCTTGTCCACTGGCGCGGCGAGCGCGGTGCGGGAGCGATGGTGCTGCATCGTCCGGCGGGCGAGCTTGCAGCGCCTGCAGCGGGCGAAATTGCGATCGACCTGCCGGGGCATGGTCTCTCAGACCCGATCGATCGGGATCATGAGGCGTTACTGCGCCATGTGATGGCGGAACTCGGCGCGGCGGAAATGGCGGCACCCGTTTTGCCACGTGGCGATCCCGCGCTGCTTTATCCCGATCTGACGCCCGATCGGTTCGGCACGCATCTTCTTCGCGCATGGTCTGTCGCGCGTGCCGAGGTGCTGTTTGACCCTTGGTATGCCGCCGATCCAGATCATGCCTTGCCAGTCGATCCGGCGGCGATCGTGCCCGCCGAAATCGCGCTGCGTGCCCGCGCCCGGCTACGCGCCGGTGATCATGCGCTGGGCTGGCACGAACTGTTGGAAACGATGAACCTGGGAGACCGCCGATGACCGATATCCGCACTGCAATGCCGCTGCTCGCCCGCCACGAGGGCGTGTGGGAAGGCACGTACACTTATTTCGACGCCAACAATCGCAAGATCGACGAACATGCCAGCCGCCTGCTGTGTCGATTCCCCGACAACGGCCCGCATCCCTATCACCAGACCAACCACTATACCTGGCCCGACGGTCGGACCGAAATTCGCGAGTTTCCTGCCGAATACCGCGACGCCCGCGTGTGGTGGGATAATGACCTGATCAAAGGTTGGGCCGCCGAAGTGCCGCTTGATGAATACAACCGCACGGTAATGCTCTACTGGCAGCGGCAGGGTGATCCTTCGCTCTACCTTTACGAGATGATTCAATTGGCCGACGATGGTGAAAATCGCTGCCGCACCTGGCACTGGATCAGGAACGGCATGCTGGAAACGCGCACCGCAATCCAGGAGAAGCTGGTCACGCGCGATTGGCGCGCGATCGACGCGGAGATCATGGCCAAGGCCTGACCCAGCTCATGCCGACAACGCTCTTCGACAAGATCTGGGACACGCACCATGTCGCACAGACCGCGGCGGGGTCGCACCTGATCGCGATCGACCGGGTGTTTCTGCACGAGCGGACCGGATCGGCGGCGCTGCGACGGATGAGCGAGACGGGGCGTGCGGTGCGCGATCCAGCTCGGGTGTTTGCGGTGATGGATCACATTGTCGACACGCGCCCCATTCGCGGCGGCGAGACGCTGGTGCCCGGCGGCGCGGCTTTCTTCAGCGAAACCCGCGCGGCCTGTCGCGATGCCGGGATCACGTTGTTCGACGTCGACGACCGGGACCAGGGCATCGTCCATGTGATTTCTCCAGAATTGGGTGTGGTTCTGCCAGGTTTGACATTGGTCGCGCCTGACAGCCATACCTGCACGCAGGGCGCTTTCGGTGCCTTTGCTTGGGGCATCGGCTCGTCCGAAGCCGAACATGCCATGGTGACGGGCACGATGCGGCTGGCCCGGCCAAAAACGATGCGTGTGAAATTCGATGGCATGCTTGCGCGGGGTGTGACCGCCAAGGACATGGCGCTGCACCTCATCGCGGCTAATGGCGCGGACGGCGGGATCGGCCACGTTGTCGAGTTTGCCGGATCGGCGGTCGAAGCGCTGGACATGGAGGGGCGCATGACCCTCTGCAACATGGCAACCGAGTTCGGCGCGGTCGGCGCACTGATAGCGCCCGATGAAAAGACCTACGCCTGGCTCGCCGGAAGGCGCTATGCGCCCACGGATTTTACCGACCCGCACTGGGCCCGTCTCCATAGCGATCCGCAAGCAGCGTTCGATGCCGAAATCGCGATCGACGCTGGAACCGTTGCGCCAATGGTAAGCTGGGGCACCAGCCCCGAACACGCCATCCCGATCGATGGCGCCGTGCCCCGGGGACCGGAGCGGGTGCACGACTACATCGGCCTTGCCGCCAGCGCGCCAATCGCGGGAACGCCAATCGACGTGGCGTTCATCGGCAGTTGCACCAACAGCCGCATTTCCGACCTCCGCCGCGCCGCCGCGATCGTGCGTGGGAAGCGGATCGCGCCATCGGTCCACACCGCGCTGGTCGTGCCCGGCTCCTCGGCGGTTCGCCGCCAGGCCGAAGCGGAGGGGCTCGACCAGGTTTTCCGCGACGCCGGGTTCGAATGGCGCCTGAGCGGATGCTCGCTGTGCTTCTATGCCGGTGGCGAGGCGTTTCCGGCCCGCGCGCGGACAATCAGCAGTACCAATCGCAATTTCGAGGGGCGCCAGGGTCCGGGCATTCGTACCCACATCGCCAGTCCGGAAACAGTTGCCGCATCCGCGCTCGCGGGTGCGATCGCCGATCCGCGCCCGTACTTGCGAACCGTGAACGCGCCATGAGCCCCTTCCCTCAGCCATTGGTTTCGCGCGCGGCGCCTCTGATCGTCGACAACGTCGATACCGACATCATCATCCCCAGCCGCGAGATCCGCTCGACCGGGCGCACTGGCCTGGCCGACGGCCTGTTCGCGCCATGGCGCTACACCGACGCCGACGCACGGATCGAAAACCCGGATTTCACGCTCAACCGCCCCGAGTTTCGCAGCGCGCGCATCCTTCTTGGCGGAGCCAACTTCGGTTGCGGATCGAGCCGCGAACACGCGGTCTGGGCGCTGGCGGAATGGGGTATCCGCTGCGTGGTCGCAGAAGGGTTTGCGCCGATATTCCACGGCAACTGCGTGCGTAACGGGGTGTTGCCGGTTATCCTGCCCCGCCCCGCGATCGAGGCGCTTTCAGGGCGCGAGATCACCGTTGACCTCGCGGCGGCGACCATCGATGGCCAAGCCTTTGCGATCGATCCCGAGGCGAAGCAGATGCTGCGCGAAGGACTCGATGCAATCGATCTCACGCTCACCCAGGGCGCGGCGATCGACGCCTGGACCGCCGCCGATCGCGCCGCGCGGCCGTGGGTCTATCTGGAGAACACCGCATGACTGCCATCCTGGTTTCCGAAGTCGGTCCGCGCGACGGGCTGCAATCGATCGACCGGGTCATGCCGCTTGAGGCGAAGAAGCGCTGGATCGTTGCCGAAGCGGCGGCGGGCGTGCGCGAAATCGAGGTTGGCAGCTTCGTCCCGGCCAGCCTGCTGCCACAAATGGCCGACAGCGCCGAACTGGTCAGCTTTGCGCGCACCATTCCCGGCCTCAACGTCGTCGCGCTGGTTCCCAATGCCAAGGGCATGGAGCGCGCCGTAGCGGCCGGGGTGCACGGTGCCAGCATCCCATTCTCCATGAGCGAGAGCCACAGCATCAAGAATGTGCGCAAGGATCATACCGCCATGATCAGCGAAATCGCCACCTGCGCGGCGATCGCCCATGAACACGGCGTACACTTCGCGGTCGGCCTCTCGACCGCGTTCGGCTGCACGATCGAAGGCGCGGTCAGCGAGGACCAGGTGGTGCGATTGGCCGAACAAGCGGTTGCGGCGGGGGCGCTGGAACTGAGCCTGTCCGACACGACCGGCTATGCCGACCCCGCGCAGGTCCGACGGCTCGTGCGCCGCGTAAAGGCCACGGTCGGTGCGGACAGGATGACAACACTGCACCTGCACAACACGCGCGGGCTTGGCCTCGCCAACGTCGTCGCCGGGCTGGAGGAAGGCATCACCACTTTTGACGCGTCGCTCGGCGGCCTGGGCGGATGCCCTTATGCACCGGGCGCGAGCGGGAACATCGTGACCGAAGATCTCGTGCTGATGCTCAACGCCATGGGCTGCGACACCGGCATCGACCTCGACCAGCTGCTGGCGGTGCGCGCCATCCTGGCCGACGCGCTGCCAGGCGAGCCACTCTATGGGTTCACACCAGATGCGGGACCGATGCTTGATTATCCCGACCGTTTGTCCGCTGCGGAGAGACAGGCATGACCGCCCCCGCACCGCTCGCCGGAATTCGCGTGGTCGAGTTCACCCACATGGTCATGGGGCCGACCGTCGGCCACGTCCTTGCTGCGCTGGGTGCCGATGTCATCCGGATCGAGCCGATCGGCGGCGACCGCACCCGCCGCCTACTCGGATCGGGCGCGGGCTATTTCCCGATGTATAACCGGGGCAAGCGATCGATCTGCCTCGACCTCAAGAACCAGGAGGGGGTTGCGGTGGCGCGCGACATGGTCGCGGCGGCCGACGTGCTCGTCGAAAATTTCCGTCCCGGCGCGCTCGATCGCCTTGGTCTGGATTACGAAACCTGCGCCGCGGCAAATCCGCGGCTGATCTATTGTTCGGAAAAAGGGTTCCTGCCCGGCCCCTACGAGAACCGCACGGCGCTTGACGAGGTCGCGCAAATGATGGGGGGCCTTGCCTACATGACCGGCCCGCCTGGGCGGCCACTGCGCGCAGGAGCCAGCGTCATCGACGTGACTGGCGGATTGTTCGGAGTGATCGGCGTACTCGCGGCGCTCGAGGAACGCCACCGTACCGGGCGTGGGCAAAAGGTCGTCGCCAGCCTGTTCGAGACCACCGCCTATCTCGTCGGCCAGCACATGGCGCAGTATGCGGTTACCGGATCGCCTGCGGCGCCCATGCCAGCGCGCGTGTCCGCCTGGGCCATTTATGATGTTTTCGAGACCCGTGACGAGCCGGTGTTCATCGGCGTCGTCACCGATGCCTTGTGGAAAAAGTTCTGCCACCTGTTCACACTCGACACGTTGTGGGCCGACGAAAGCCTGCGCGAAAACAATGCCCGGGTGAAGGCGCGCGACCGAATCATGCCAGTGATCCGCGACCTCATCGCCGGGATGACCCGCGCCGAAGTGATCGCACGCCTTGAAGGAACCGGTCTTCCGTTCGCTCCGATCGGTCGGCCGGAAGACCTGTTCGAAGATCGGCACCTCCGCGCTGGCGGGCTTGAGCCGGTGACGCTTGACAATGGGGTCGATACCCAACTGCCGGTTGTACCGTTGGAAATGAACGGGGCGCGGCTGGCGCGCGCGCAGCAGCTCCCGGTGGCTGGCGCGGATGCCCGCGCCGTGCTGGCTGGGCTCGGGTACGATGAGGATCGCGTTACGCGGTTGCTGGCTGAAGGGGCTGTGGAGGAAAGCCGATGAGGGATCTGGTGCTGCTGTTCGCCGCGCTGGCATTGGGCGGGTGCGCCGCCGCGCAGCAGGATCGGCCCATTGCGACGACCGGATCACCGGGCGTCACTGCCCCCAGCGAACGCCTGCCCACCGACATCCGCCGCGCGACGATCATCGTGCGCGACATGGAGGCCAGCCTGAAGCTGTACCGGGACGTTGTGGGGATGAAGGTCAATTATGATTCCGTCGTCACCACCTCGGGCGTGGCGCTGCCTGCGGGAGAGCCCGGTGCGAAGGCTCGGCTGGTCCTGCTCAATGCCAACGATCCATGGGTCGGCTGGGTTGGACTGATGCAGTGGATCGACCCGGCGATCCCGGCGGGCGACTATCCCAAGCGGATGGGGCCCGGCGGCGTGGTAATCGTCATGAACACCGACGATGTGGCGGGGCGCTGCGCCGCTGCAAAGCGGGTGTCCGGGGTCACCTTCACCGCCGAACCACGCCTGCAGGTCTATCCTGGCCGCGACGGCGGACCGGATATCCGGGTCATGGGGTGCAACTTCTTCGATCCGGACGGCATCCTGATCGAAATGAACCAGATTCTGGAGTAGCCGATCAGATCACGAAATCGAGTGGCGCCGGCATCTTGCTGCGGTTGACCACCATCTTGCCATGCAAGGTCTCGATCTGCCTGCTGCCCGTCTTGACGAACAGGAACGGCAGCAGGCCATGGAGCATGCACGCGAGCCCACCCAGCGTCATACGCAGCCCGAACGCACTCGCATGTCTGAAATGCTCGAAATAGGTCTCGCCAACCGATCGGGGATGGTCGGTGAAGGCGCGTGTCAGCATTGCGATGTCTCCGTGTTCGGCATCGGATGCCGAAGATAGCAAGCACGGTGCCCGCCACCCCCATCAAATCGTCGACCGATGTAATTCATTGCACCACCATGGTGGCAAGGATGATTGCGACGAGCCCCGACACCACGGTCGCAGCGACGACCGGCATCAGGGCCCGCCAGCCCGTTTCCATCAGCAAGCCAAGCCGCGCCCGGATCGCGGTCGCGACCACGGCCAGGAGGAGCAGGGTCTTGGATAGATCGAGCCCAGTTTCCGTCATTTCGCGCGGCAGCGCCACGAAGCTGTTTATCGCCACAACCGCAAAGAAGCCGACAATGAAGGAGGGCAGCGCCAGCCGTCTCCACGAACCACTTGCGCGCGCACCGGATTTCCCGGCCCCGTATAGTGCAGCAACCAGCGCGACCAGTGGCGCCAGCATCGCCACCCGCGCCAGCTTGACCACTGTCGCATCGGCCCCTGCCGCGTCGGAATAGCTGTATCCGCCGCCGATCGCCTGCGCGGCATCGTGGACGGAGACGCCGATCAGGAATCCCGCCTGTGCGTCGCTGAAACCAAGCATGCTGGCGATCACCGGATAGGCCGCCATCGCCATCGCACTGGCGAGCGTGACGGCAACCAGGGTAACGGCGAAGCGCGCCCGATCCAGCCGCTCGTCCCCGATCACGCCATACACCGCGAGCGCGGCCGAAATTCCGCAGATCGCCGTCGCGCTCCCGGCAACGATCCCGGCCTCACGCGGCTGCGTCGACAGCCGGGCCGCGACCATGGCCGCGCCAAATCCCGCCCCCATGACCACCATCATGCCAGCCAGTACCGCGAAGCCAAGCTGGCCGATCTGCGCGAAAGTGACCTGCAATCCGAGCAAGACGATGCCCAGTCTCAGTGCATGCCGCGAAACCAGATCGAGCCCCGGTGCAGTCCGATCATGCTCGGCGAGAAAACTGAGCGAGAGGCCGATCAGGAGGCCCAGCAGGATGATCGGGAAGCCGTAATGCCCCGCCAGCCAGGCCGCCGCCAGCGCCGCCACAACGGCAAGCACCAGCCCTGGAAGCGCTGCGCCCCGGCGCGCACCGATGGCCACCGCCGCAGGCTGCTGCAATTCCCCGAACAGGTCGCCTGCGTAGAAATCCGCCCGTCGCGTGGTCATCGCAGTGCCGTAACCTCCGGGCCGCGCAATGCGGCCATGCGCCCTTCGACGCTTGTGGCACGGCATGACAACTGCTTCAAGAAAGCGCGGGCGCCTCGACCACGATCACTTCGCACTCGGCGATGCCCTCGCGCAGCTTCTTCGCCTCGGCATATTCCGGGCTGTTCCAAAACCGCAGGGCCGCGTCCCTGTCGGGCCACTCGCTGATGACCACAGAAGCGCCATCGCGCGAAGCGCCCTCCAGCACTTGCGCCCCGGGCGCGCGTACAAGATAGCGTCCCCCGAAACGCGTCACGAGTTCGGCCGCCCGTTTGCCGTAGCCAGCGATGAAGGCCTCGCGATCGGCGATTTGCGCGGTTACGATCATGAAGGCGGGCATCGCTCAATCCTGTGCAAGTTGGTCGACCCAGTGCTGGATCGGGGGATCGTCTGCCTCCATCGCCTCAAGCTCCTGCTGGAAGCCGCGCATGATCCGCGAGACATAGGCGCGGGTCGCGAGGCCGCGCTCATCCGCGACGACGCGATCCGGTACGAAGGCTTCGATATCCTCGCGGCGCAACGTGCCGTTGGCTTCGAGCAGGCGCTCGACCGTGTCGTTCCGTTCACGCAAGGCTGACAGCTCGGCCGCCATTGCCAGCACCATGGAATAGAGACGATCGAGACCGGGGTCGTCGAAATAATCCGGCCGCTTGCCTTTCGCCCGTCGCCCCGCAGCAGCGATCCAATCGAAATCATCGCTCACGCCGCGCGCACCTCCGCATCCGGAATCGCCTTCCATGCGCCATAAGCGTTCCAGATCGCGGCGCGTCCGAAATCCTCCTCACCAGCGTCGGGCGAAGGCGGGAAGATCGCCGGGTCGACTACCGCGCGTACCCCGATCGTAAACTGGCAATCGCGACCGAACCCAGCATCCTTCATGACCTGCTTCAGATCCTGCGCATGCATCGCCGACCAGAACGGCTCGTTATTGTTGAACGCGTCCCAATCGCGCATGAACTGCTCGAACAGGGGCATCTCATCCGAATACTGCGGTTGTTCAAGATGCAGGATCAGGCCGCCGGGCGCCAGCACCCGGTTTGCTTCGGCAAGCAAACGGGGCATGGCCGTTGCCGACAATTCATGCAGGAACATGGTCGTCTGGACCCAGTCGAAATGCCCGTCGGGCCAGCGGGACAAATCCTCGCCGTTGGCCTGAACGAAACGGATGTTGCCTACCCCGAGCCCTGCGGCGCGCGCTGCGCCATAGCGCAAAGAAGCGGCGGCGGTGTCTATCGCAATGACCTCGGCGTCGGGAAATGCCTGGGCAATGGGCACCGCGTTGTGCCCAACTGTGCATCCGATATCTAGCACCCGGCGCGGGCGCCATTCGGGGTGTTCCGCGCGGAGCCATTCCACCACGGCCTGTCCGCCGCCGTCGTTGAGACCGCCTAGCGCGCCACCAGTTGTCGCGAACAGGCCAACATCGTAATTGGCGCCAACCGCCACATCCCCGTCACGCTCGCCGCCGTGATAGCCGCCGGGCTGACAATGGATGTCGACAGCGGTCTGGTAAGGCGGCTGCTCGATCGCGGAATCGAGTTCGAGCAGCCCTGATCGTGCATTGTACTGCGCCGCCATGCCGTCAATCTCGTCAAGCTGCCGCAGTACGATCTGACGCCCGTTGTGCTGGCGCATTTCCATCGAATTTCGCTTCATCGCCGACCAGGCACGGTGCCACGGATCCCGATCCATCGCATCGCGGATCTCGTAACGGTGGCGCGGATCGCGGCCATGTTCGGCACGGAAACGTGGCAGCACCCGTTTTTCATAAGCAAGGCGATTGCCCGCACCGATCGCGCCCGAAAGGTATCGGTTGAAGTGCGTCAGGAAATTGAACCGGGCGGCTTCGTCATGGCTCGCACGGGGCATCATGGGGTGCCTGGTCAGGGCGGTGTAAGGTGGCGGCAGATCGGAAGCCATGGGATTTCCCGCGAAGTTGTCCGGACAAATTGCCGTTGATCACCTGCGGTGTCAATGCCTGCAACCGCCATTCGGTCATGCTGAACATGATCCAGATCGGCCCGTCCCGCAACAATGCCATCCGCTAAAGGATATTTGCCGCCGGATAGCCCGCGGAATTTGTGGTACAGCGCAAGTCACCATTGCGCGGGTCTGGGGAGGAACCTTGCATGAGAGATCATGAACTCAGGCGTCGCGCTGTCGCGGAGATGCACCTGCGCCGCTGGCCCAACCTGCCCGTGCCATGCCTGATAATGCAGTGGGTGGTGATCGTCGACGATACTGAGCGCACAGCCGAACTGGCCGCAATCGAGCGGTTGGCCGAGCCGCGCGACGTGGTCGGCAATCCCTCGCATCGCGAAGGATTCGTGCGCGAAGGCGTTCGCTTCGCCTGGGAAAAGCACAGCGAAGGTTCGAGCCTGACGCTGTTTGGCAGGCGATCCGACAGCGCATTGTTCGTCGACCCCCGGGCCGACCCAGCTTTGGCCGAAGCGATCGATTGGGCCGAGGCACTTCCTGGCAAGGTTGTTCGCAGCACCTGCATCTGGCTGGCCGAGTGCGATGCCGGGGCGCAAGCGCTCCTTGCCCAGGCGCCGGTGCGCGGCGAGGAGCTGGTATCTTGCCGGATCGGCGGCGCGGTTCGCATGTGGTCGGACTTCCGCCTTAATGAAGACGGTTACGGGCGCCTGCTGATCGCCGCCAACGGAGTGGGATCGCGCGACCTGACGCGCCATGTGCAGCGGTTGCAGGAACTCGGCAATTACCGCAACCGCGCGCTCCTCGGCTTGCCAATGGCGCAGGAAACCTGGCCTAGGCTGGACGTGGCTGAAAAACGGCTCAAGGAACTCGCCGACAGGGTTGCGAACAGCGATGAACGTGACGACACGTTGATGGAATCGCTGTCCGCCCTGTCGCTTGAATTGGCGACGATTTCCACCGGGCTGAGTTTTCGCATGGATGCGACGCGGGCCTATGCACGGTTGGTCGAAGACCGGCTGGCGCAACTCAAGTGCGAACCAATTCCGGGGTTCATGTCCCTCGATGACTTCACGCAGCGCCGGTTCCTGCCGGCGATGAATACCTGCGACGCAATCACGCAGCGGGTCGAGCGGCTGGCGATTCGCGCCGAGCAGCTGTCCTCGCTCCTGCGCGCGCGGATCGAAGCGCGGATCGAGAACCAGAACGCGCAGCAACTTCGCTCGATGGAACGGAGCGTCGCGATGCAGGTGCGGTTGCAGCAACTGGTCGAGGGGCTTTCGGTCGTGGCGCTGAGCTACTACCTCATCGGACTGATCGATTTCGTTGTCCAAGGCGTCCCCGGAAACGTGCTGGCCATGGACAGAGAACGGCTTGTGGCGTTGCTGGTGGCGCCGGTCCTGCTGGTCGTCTGGCTGGTGACCCGAGCGGTCAAGAACCGCGTCCTGAACGCGCCAGAGGATTAAACGATTTACACTTGTGGTGACGCGCATGCTTGTCCACACCGGTTGACACATGGCCCGCTTCCCCTTCTCGGCGATTGTCGCGCAGCACGAGATGAAGCTCGCGCTGCTGATTGCCGCGGTCGACCCGGCAATCGGCGGGGTCATGGTGTTCGGCGATCGGGGCACGGGAAAGTCCACCGCCGCGCGCGCACTCGCCGCGCTGCTCCCGCCGATCACGATGGTCGATGGGTGCCGGTACGGCTGCCAACCCGACGAACGCGGCACGTGCCCCGATCCGTGTACCTCGGCGAAGAGTCGCAGGGCGCCGGTGCCTTTCGTCGACCTGCCATTGGGTGCGACCGAAGATCGGGTGATCGGCGCGCTCGACCTCGAACGCGCGCTCCGTCACGGGGAGAAGGCATTCGAGCCAGGCCTGCTGGCGAAGGCGCATCGCGGGTTTCTCTACATCGACGAGATCAACCTGCTCGAGGATCATCTGGTCGACCTGCTGCTCGACGTCGCCGCCTCCGGCGAAAGCACCGTCGAGCGCGAGGGGCTGTCGGTGCGCCACCGCGCCCGGTTCGTGCTGATCGGCAGCGGCAATCCGGAAGAAGGCGAACTGCGCCCGCAGCTGCTCGACCGGTTCGGCCTGTCGGTCGAGGTGCGGACGCCCGAGGACATCGACACCCGGGTCGCGATCATGCGCCGGTGTGCCGCTCAGGAGCGCGATCCCGACGCCTTTGCCGAAGAATGGCACGCCGAGGACGAAAAGGTGCTGCGCCGCATCGCGCGCGGCCAGAAGCTGGTGGCGAAGTTGGCGGTGCCGGACGGCATACTCGAGGACGCGGCGCGGTTGTGCCAGGCAGTGCGCGCAGATGGGCTACGCGGCGAACTGACCTTGATGCGCGCCGCCCGGGGGCTGGCGGCGCTGGAGGGCAGCAGAACGGTGCGGCGCGCGCACATGGTCCGTGTCGCGCCAATGGCGCTGCGCCACCGCCTGCGCCGTGATGTGCTTGACGAAACCGGCTCCGCCGCGCGGATCGAACGCGCGGTGGACGAACTGTTCGAATGAGCGATCTCGCGCTCGGCGAGGCTCTACTCGCCGCGCGCCTGCTCGCGCTGGCGCCCGTGCAACTCGGGGGCATATGCCTGCGCGGCGGCGGGCCTGCGCGAGAGGTGGTGCTCGAAGCGCTGCGCGGACACCTGGCTGATGTGCCGTGGCGCCGCCTGCCCCTCGGGATCGACGACGAGAGCCTGCTCGGCGGGATCGACGTCGCGGCCAGCCTCCGCG
Organism: uncultured Erythrobacter sp.; assembly: GCA_964516135.1. GTDB lineage: Bacteria > Pseudomonadota > Alphaproteobacteria > Sphingomonadales > Sphingomonadaceae > 34-65-8. The sequence continues at coordinate 95,197 of CAZEWN010000009.1, forward strand.
CGCGGAGCCCGGTCGTACGGCGCGGTCTGCTGGCCGGGGCGGCGGGCGGCGTAATCGTCGCGCCGATGGCCGAGCGGCTGCGTGAGCACGTCGCGGGTTGCCTGGCGCAGGTGCTGGACGGGGCAGGCGCGTTCGCGCTCGTGCTGCTCGATGATGGCGCAAATGATGAGCGCCCGCCCGCTGCTTTGCTCGACCGCATGGCATTCGACATCGACCTGTCGGCGGTCGCCGCGCTCGACCACACGCCGCCCCCCGCCACGGCAATCCCATTCGATGCGGTGGCGACCGACGAAGCGGCGCTGTCCGCGCTCGCCGGAACATCGGTGGCGCTGGGGATCGAGTCGCTCCGGCCGGTCCTGTTCGCGCTTGCCGCCGCGCGCGCGCACGCCGCGCTCCACAGACGCACCGCGCTGGCGGAGGACGACCTGCAAGCCGCCGCGCGCCTCGTCCTCGCCCCGCGCGCGACCCGGCTGCCTGCATCGGAGGAACCGCCAGCCGAACAGGCGCCCGCAGACACGCCCGGCGATGCGACCGACGAGCCCATCCTAGGCGACCAGCCGCCGCAGGATCTGGTCCTCGCCGCTGCGCTCGCGGCGATCCCGCCCGATCTCCTCGCGCGGCTGTCGAGCGGCACGGCGCGCCGCGCGGGCAGTGGCGGCAGCGCGGGCCGCAAGACCCGCTCGCGCCTGCGCGGTCGCCCCCTCGGTGCACGTGCCGGAATGCCGCGCGGCGGGGCGCGGCTGGCGCTGGTCGATACCCTGCGCGCCGCCGTGCCGTGGCAAGGCCTCCGCCGAACCGAAGCCGACGACAACGCGCGGATCGTCGTCCACAAAGCGGACCTGCGCGTGCGCCGGTTCGAGCAGCGCGCGGGCGCGGTGACGGTGTTCTGTGTCGATGCCTCGGGCTCGGCGGCGGCGGCGCGGCTGGGGGAGGCGAAGGGCGCGATCCAGCTGATGCTGGCGCAGGCGTATGTCGAGCGCAGCGAGGTCGCGCTAATCGCCCTTCGCGGCGCCGGCGCCGAGGTGCTGCTCCCGCCGACCCGCTCGCTCACCCGCGCGCGGCGGGAGCTGGCAGCGCTGCCCGGTGGCGGGGGCACGCCATTGGCCGCCGGCATCCACGCCGCGCACGCGCTGGCCGAAGCCGTCGCCGCACGGGGCCGCACGCCGTTCTGCGTGTTCCTGACCGACGGCAAGGCCAACGTCGACGCGAACGGATCGCCCGGGCGTTCCGCCGCCACCGCGGACGCCGAGGCTGCCGCGCGCGCCCTCGCTCGCTCCGCCTGCGCTGCGGTGGTCGTCGATATTGCACCACATCCGGGCGCGGAAGCCCGCAAACTCGCCGAAACAATGCACGCCCGCTACCTGCCACTGCCGCTCGCCGATGCCCGCGCGCTCGAACGCGCCGTCACTGCCGCGCGCCGGGCACCGGCGTCAGCGTGAGCCGCCCGCTCGATTGGGAGCGTGACGGGCGGACCTGGCCCCACCGCACCGCGAGCCGCTTCGTCACGACACAAGGGGTGCGCTGGCACGTGCAGGTCATGGGTAACGGCTCGCCTGTTCTGCTCCTCCACGGCACCGGCGCCTCGGCCCATAGCTGGCGCGGGGTGATGCCACTGCTCGCCCGACAATTCACCGTGATCGCGCCCGACCTTCCCGGCCACGGCTTCACGCGGGGTCGGCCGCGCGGCGGGTTGTCGCTGCCGGGCATGGTCGCGGGTGTGAGCGATCTCCTGGCCGAACTCGGCCAGGCGCCGGCGCTGCTCGTAGGCCATTCCGCCGGGGTTGCGATTGGGCTGGCCTTGCTGGGGGAGCGCGATCCCGCGATCCCGCTCGTCGGCTTCAACCCCGCCATCGCGCCCTTCCCCGGTCTCGCGTCGAAACTGTTCCCGGCGCTGGCCAAGGCGCTGTTCGTCAACCCATTCGCCCCGCGCATGTTCGCACGTCTGGCGCGGGCGCCGGGCGAGACCGCGCGCTTCCTCGCCCGCTCGACCGGTTCCCGGATCGATGCCGAGGGGCTGCGCTGCTACGAAACGCTGCTCGGCAACGCCCGCCATTGCCGCGGTGCGCTCGACATGATGGCGAGCTGGGATCTCGACCGCCTCGACCGCGCTCTGCCTGGCATCGCCAACCCGGTGCTGCTGGTGCATTCGGCGGGCGACAGCGCCATTCAGCTGTCATCGGTGCAAAAGGCGGCGGCGCGGCTGCCCAACGCGGTGGTCGAGGTCGTGCCCGATCTGGGCCATCTGGCGCACGAGGAAGATCCGGGCCACTATACCGCCCGGGTCGTCGATTACGCGCGGTCGCTTGGGGTGTGACGGGGAGAGGACCGATGGAAAGCGTCTCGCAGAATTTCGGCTGGATCGAGATCGTTTTCACCGCCGTGGTGGCGCTCGGTTTCGGGTTCTACCAGTTGTGGTCGGTCAACCGCGAGATCCGCGCCGACCGCGAGGCGAAGGAACGCGATTCAGCCGCGAGCGCGAGGCATCCGGTAGGGGAGCATGAACTGGACGATCGGTGAGGCGAACCGGTCGAGATCAAGGCTCTCCTGCACCGTCACCACCGGCTCGCCATAGAGCCGCGAGGCGAGCGTCGTGCGCGCATAGAACGGCGCATCCTCCCACGTCCGGATGACGCTGGCATGGCCGCGATCGGCGCGGGTCTTGCGCTCCATCCGCCACAGCGAGTTGGGCAAAGGCGCGACCGGCGGCAACTCGGCGTGGCGCGGCGAGCCGTCCGCATTGAAACGCAGCGCGCTGGAAAAGTGCGAACCGTCGCGCCGCACGCCTTCGTAGCAGACCGTCGCTCCGCGTGCGGTATGCGCGCGCGACCAGTGCCACACGCGAAAGCCCTCCTCAAGCGACTCCGAGCCGAAGTTCGAATCGAGGTAGGCGCTACCGCGCCACGAGATGACGGGATTGTCCATCTCGACCTCGATCCGCGCGCGGGGCGCCACGCAATGCCACGTGTGGCGACCCAGCGGATCGAGCGCAAAGGCCTGCCCGTTCATGACCTCGGGGATTACCCGCACCCGCCCGCGAACTTGGCGCTGCCAAGGCACGCCGACGCGCTTGTCGCGCTCCTCGATGGCGACCTCCAGCGCATCATGGTGCCAGCGCAGCGCACTCGGCCCGATTGCCAGCGTATCGGCAGTGCGCGACACTGCGCCGCGCGGGCGCTCGGTCATCGTCCAGCGCGCACCGGGGCCATAGAGCGCGACGTTCAGCGCCGCATGATCGACCGGATCGCCCCGCCCGCTGCGCTTGTAGTAGGGCGAGAACACGCTGCCCAGGAAGGCGATGATCGTTAGCCCGTGCCTTCCGTCATCGCTGATCGCGTCGACATACCACCAGGCATAGCCACCAGGTGGAACCGCCGCATCGAAGCGAGGTCGCGCAGCACCGCCTCGCTCGCCAACCGCCCGGACAAGGCGGCCATCGGAACGCCCGCCCCGGGGTGGGTGCTGCCACCCGCGCAATAAAGCCCAGGGATCCGCGTCCGCGTGCCCTGCCGGAGGAAGGACGCCGCCCAGCCGTGCGAGGCCCGTCCATAGATCGCTCCGCCGGTCGAGGGCGAAAGCGCTGCGAATTCGTTCGGCGTCAGGAGCGAATAGGGCAGCGGCTCCTCCAGCTCCAGCCCGCAGCGGCTCAGGCTGCGCATCATGGCGTGGGTGCATCGCTCTCTCTCCTCGGGGGTATAGGCGTGGGTGTCGCCGTTGGCGGGTGCGTTAACGACGATCTGGAGGCGTTCGCGGCCCGGCGGCGCATCGGAGCGCTCGTCGCGATCCTGCGCGCAGACATAGACGCTGGGGTCAGCGGGCGGACTGCCGCTGGCGATGTCGCGAAACTCCGCTGGGTAGTCGGGCGAGAACAGCACGTTGTGCCGTTGAAGCGGGAAGCCGCTGGCTTTGGCATGAGCGAGCCAGACCATCGCCGAAAACGATCGATTGCGCGGCTTCATCGGCGCGGCAGCGCGGCGGGTCTGGTTGCCGAGCGCGCCACTCGCCAGCGCGGCGGGATCGGCGTTGACGATCACTGCGTCCGCCGCGATCCGCTCGCCGCTTGCCAGCATCACGCCGCTCGTGCGCCCGTGCGCGGTCTCGATCCTGGCGACCGGTGCGCGATAGCGGAAGGCCGCGCCGTGCTCACGCGCGAGCAGCTCGATCGCGCCCGCCAGCGCGCTCATTCCGCCGTCGATGAGCCACACCCCTTGCGCCTCGACATGGGAGATAAGCATCAGCGTGGCGGGCGTACTGAACGGGCTCGAACCGCAATAGGTGGCGTAGCGGCCGAACAGTTGCTGCAGGCGCGGGTCCACGAAATGCTCGCCCAGCACCTTCCACAGGCGCTCGTAGGGGCGGATCGCAATGAGGTCGCCCACCCGGTGGAGGCCGATGCGCCACATCAGCGGACCCGGCCAGGCGACCTTGCTGTGGCGCATGAAGCTCTTGTCGAGAATGCCGTGGATGCGCCCGGCCTCGCGGCGGAAGCTACGATATCCCGCAGCGGCGGCGGCACCGGCGAATTCGCCGATAGCCTGCTCACTGCGGAGCGGGTCGGCATGGAGGTCGAGTTGACGGCCCGGCTCCCAGGCATGGCGCGCGAGGAGCGTGGCGGGGCGCACCGTGACGCGCTCGTCAAGTTCCGCTCCGCAAGTACGGAAAAGGTCGTCGAACACGTCGCGCAAGGTGAAGACAGTCGGGCCCGCGTCTATCGCCGCGTCGCCTACGGGCCATTTCCGCACCTTGCCGCCGGGGCCCGCTTCCTTGTCGAACACCGTGACCCGGCAACCGCGCGCCGCCAGCCGAGCCGCGCTGGCCAGCCCGCCCATTCCAGCACCGATGATCGCGACATGCGAAGTCACATGACCCCCTGGTTGCGAAGACGATTGACCTTTACATAACAGATGTCCACCCAATTGGACATATGATCACGTCGAATGATCTATTTAGGACACCGCCGGCGATGCGGTGGAAATTGCGCTGGCTGGCTTGGCGCAACCGGGTGATTGCCAGCCCTGCCTTCCAGCGCCAGGCGGCGGCAAACCCATTGCTGCGCCCGGTGGCGCGGCGACGGGCGGCAAGACTGTTCGACCTGGTGGCGGGATTCAGCTACTCGCAGGTGCTGCTTGCCACCGTCGAAAGCGGGTTGTGCGAGGTGCTGGAAAGCGGCCCGGTCGGGGTCGATCAAATCGCGGCAAAGACCGGCCTCAGCACCGACGCCGCTCTGCGACTCGTCCGGGCGGCAGCCGCACTCGATCTGGCCGAGGCGGTTGGGGCGGACCACTGGATGCTCGGCCAGCAGGGCGCGGCGCTGCTGGGCAGCCCCGGCGCACAGGCCATGATTAGCCACCACCGCCTCCTTTACGCGGACCTCGCCGATCCGCTCGCCCTTCTGCGGGACGATCGCCTTAGTCCGACGGCGCTGTCCGACTTCTGGCGCTACGGCAGCGATAGCGAGACGGCGCGAGCCTATTCCGAGTTGATGACCGTCTCGCAGACAATGGTAGCGGAGGAGGGACATATAGCAAACATATAACGTTCTGACATTGATCACT
>CAZEWN010000010.1:0-94256 GCA_964516135.1 uncultured Erythrobacter sp.
ACCCATAGGGTACTATCGTTGGGTGGCCGGGTGGGGGTGCGGGCCGGTGCCGCCACCTTTCGGCGAAGCCGGAACAGAAAATCTAACGCCCCAGGGGGCGGCTGAGCGACCGGGCCTGCTTCCGGACTTGCCCCGGCATCCACCGCGCGGCGAAGGCGATCTTGCGGGCGGTCTTGCCCACAACCCAGTGCAGCCGGCTGCCATGCACTGCCGCCCATACCGCCTGCGCCACCTCGTCGACATTCGTCAGTTCGAGCCCGGCCGCGGCCACGCGCTGGCGGATCGATTCGTTCGAACCCTGGTTGGGCACCTGATCCAGCAGCGGCGTTTCGATGAAGCTGGGGCAGATCGAGGCAACGGTGATGCCGAACCCGGCCCATTCGGCATCGAGGCTTTCAGTGAGACCCCGCACCGCGAACTTCGTGGCCGAATAGACCGCGGCGCCGCCGGTGCCGTATATGCCCGCCGCGCTGGCGGTATTCACCAGCGCGCTGCCCGGCGCGGTCTGTCGCAACCAAGGCAGCACGGCCTGTGCCCCCCACAAAACGCCCTTCAGATTGATATCAAGGCAGCGTTCTATTTCGTCCGGCGTATTATCGGACAGCGGCCCACCAAGCGGCACGCCCGCGTTGTTCGCCAGCACGTCGATGCGGCCGCCCGCTGCCGTGGCAAAGGCGGACAGCGCCATGTCCCACGCCGCCCGGTCGCGCACGTCGAACACGTGGCTGTAAGCGAACCCGGTGCCGCACAGCCGCTCGGTCTCGGCCATGCCCGCCGCATCCACGTCGCCCAGGCCAACGAACCAGCCCTCACGCGCAAATCGCAAGGCGATCGCTCGCCCGATCCCCGATGCGCCACCAGTGACGAATATCGCCTTCTTCGCGCTCACCCTGATCTCCCACGCAAAAACAAGCCGCGCGGAGCTGAAACCCCGCGCGGCCCTGTCTTCACTCGATTGACGTTTACGTCAACCGCCGAGCGCGTCACGCAGGCCCTGGACGTATTCCGCGCCCTCGACGATCTCCGCAGTCGAATTCTTGACCGTGTCGCCGATCGGTTCGGCGCGGCCACCCAGGCACGTGGCGAGAAAATTCTCGGTCACGGCATTGAAGGCAATATTGTTGTTCGGCTTCGCGAACCCGTGCCCTTCGTCCGGGTAGAGGACGTAGGTGACGGGGATGTTCGATGCCTTCATGGCGGCAACGATCTGGTCGCTTTCGGCCTGCTTCACGCGCGGATCGTTGGCGCCCTGGCCGATCAGCAGCGGCTTCTCGATCTTGTCGGCCGAATAGAGCGGGCTGCGTTCCTTCAGCAAGGCCAGGCCTTCAGGCGTGTTGGGGTTGCCCATCCGTTCGTGGAACTGGCTGACCATTGGCGCCCAGTAGGGCGGGATGGTGGCAAGCAACGTTTCCAGGTTCGACGGACCGACGATGTCGACGCCGCAGGCGAACTTGTCAGGCGTGAAGGCAAGGCCGGCCAAGGTGGCATAGCCGCCATAGGAGCCGCCCATGATCGCCACCTTGTCTGCACTGGTGACGCCGCGCGCGACCGCCCAATCGACCGCGTCGATCAGGTCGTCGTGCATTTTCTTGCCCCATTCAAGGTTGCCCGCGTTGACGAAATCCTTGCCGAACCCGGTCGACCCGCGGAAATTTACGCTGAGCACGGCGTAGCCGCGGTTGGCGAGCCACTGGTGATAGCTGTTGTAGCCATATCCATCGCGCGCCCATGGGCCGCCGTGGACCAGCAGGACCATCGGTACCGCGGCATCGGGCACGCCGTCGCCGTTGGGATCGGTTCCCGCGGGCAGCGTGAGGTACGAGGGCAGCGTGAGCCCGTCGCGGCTCTTGATTTCGACCGGGTGCATTTTCTGCAGCGGCGCGCCGACCAGGTCGGGACGGGCGGTGTAGAATTCGGTCAGGCTGTTCGCGCTGCGATCGTAGATATAGGCCTTGACCGGGCCGGTTACGGGATCGTTCCAGACCACCCACTTGGTGTCGTCGTCGGTTCGCGACTGAACGCCGAAATCACCGTCCAGCCGTTCGTCCAGCCAATCGAGCGAAGCCTTGATCGCCGGGTCGGTGGCGGTCCATTCGGTGGTCAGGTAGGTGAAGCTGTACGCCTCGATCTCGCCCGTCTTGGGGTCGCTCAACGTGCCGCCGATATCGGCCTTGTCGTTCTGGGCGATGACGCGCTTCTCGCCGGTCGCGACGTCCTGCGCGATCAGGGCGGCAGTGTTCCGATCGCGGCTGTCGATCCAGTACATCGTCTTGCCATCGGTGGTGAAACCGGCAGGGCTGGTGGTTAGCGCATCGGCAAGTCCCGTGGTTTCGCTGGGCGCGTCGGCGACCTTGCCGTCGATCACCGGGAAGAAATCCATTCCGCCACCCGCGTTGGGGCGCACGGCCATCCGCAGTGCCAGATTGTTGTCGGCCAGGAACCCGGCATAGGCATCGTTCTGCATCACCAGCGTCAATTCACCGGTGTTCAGGTCGAGCATGTAAACGTCGTGGAAGCGCGGATCCCGGTTGTTGACGCCCACCAGCAGGCGATCCTTGATCGTGGTCGACGCGCCGATCAGCTGGACGCGGGTCTTTTCGAACGGGGTCAGCGTGCGTTCCGCGCCGGTCGCCACGTCGACGCCATAGAGCAGGTAATCCTCGTCGCCGCCCTTGTCCTGGATGTAGAGCACGCTCTTGCTGTCAGGCGCCCAGAAGAATTGCGGAATCGGCCGGTCGGCGGAACTGGTGATCGCCTTGGCCGCCGAAGGGTCGGAAACGGGCGCGATCCATACGTTCATCACGCCGTCCTTGGGCGCGCGCCAGCTGAGCCACTTGCCATCCGGGCTGACCTGGCCGCCAGCGCGGGTCGGGTTCCCGAACAGATCCTCACGCGGGATCAGGGGGGTGGCATCCTTGGTCTGTGTCATCTGGTGTCCCTGATGGGCATGATTGTCGGCGATGCCAGCGGTCGGCAGCGCAAGCGCGGTCGCGCAAAGCAGCGCGGCGGTCAATCGGATCATGGAATCGTCCCCCTTCGAAAGGTCCTGCAAACGGTGCGGGATCAAGACCTAACCCGGTCGCGGCCCTGCGTCACGACAATTCGTCACGCTGCTAAAGCGCTGGATTATTATAGACATGCCAGGTGAATATCGCGACCGCGCCGCGATGCGGACGCCACGGTTCGGCCAGCAGGCGGGTCGCCTGTTCGGATGGCCGGCCGGGCAGGTCGAGGATCTTGTGGAGGGCCGCCTGGACAGCGAGATCGCCCGCCGGCCAGATGTCCGGGCGCCCTTCCGCGAACAGCAGGTAAATCTCGGCCGACCAGCGCCCGATGCCCTTGATCTTGACGAGCTGTGCGATCGCGGCCTCGTCGTCACCGGGCAGGCCGTCGAGATCCAGCGCCCCGCTTTCGACCAGTTCACACAGCGACCGGGCATAGCCTTGTTTCTGCCGCGACAGGCCACACGCGCGCAAGGCATCGAAATCGCGCGCGAGCAATTCAGCGGGCGCCATGTCCGCGCCCAGTTCCATTTCGAGCTTCGACCAGACCGAAGCGGCCGCCGCCACGCTCACCTGCTGGCCGACGATCGTGCGAAGCAAGGTCTGGTAACCGGTCGGGCGGATGCGCGGCTCGGGGTATCCCGCCAATGCCAGCGCACGGGCGAAACGCGGCTCGCGCGCGGCCACGGCATCCATCCCTTCCTTTATCGCAGCGCGACTGATTCCCATGTCCTGTGCCCATTCCCGCCTTGCCAAAATTCGGCGCATTGCCTAGCAGCCAGCCCCCGGCGGGGTGTCCGCCGTGATCGCCGTGACCAGGGGACCTCCACATCATGCCGAAGCTGACCATCGTCAACCGCGAAGGCGCGGAAACCACCATCGATGTCGCCGATGGCCTGACCGTGATGGAAGCCATTCGCGACAACGGCTTCGACGAGCTGCTGGCGCTGTGCGGCGGATGCTGTTCATGCGCGACGTGTCATGTCCATGTCGACCCGGCGTTCGCCGATCGCTTGCCGACGATGAGCGAGGATGAAGACGACCTGCTCGAATCGAGCGATCACCGCGCGGCGAACTCGCGCCTGTCGTGCCAGATTCCGTTCACCAGCGATCTTGATGGGTTGAAGGTCGCTATCGCACCTGAAGATTGAACTTGGTTGTCGGCGCTGGGGGCAGCGCCTAATTCCCCAGGATGACAATGTCGCGCCCCGTTTCGCACCCGCTTGACCTGATCGGCAACACGCCGCTCGTGCTGCTCAAGGGCGCGAGCGAGGCGGCGGGTTGCGAGATTTGGGGCAAATGCGAGTTTGCCAATCCCGGCGCGAGTGTGAAGGATCGCGCCGCGCTGGGCATTATCCGCGATGCCGAATCGCGTGGCGAGCTGCAGCCCGGCGGAACCATTGTCGAAGGTACGGCGGGCAACACCGGGATCGGGCTGGCGCTGGTCGCCAATGCGCGCGGTTACCGCACGATCATCGTCATGCCTGACAACCAGAGCGCCGAAAAGATGGCGACCCTGCGCGCGCTGGGTGCCGAACTGGTGCTGGTGCCGCCGACCAAGTTCGCCAATCCGGGCCATTTCGTCCACACCAGCCGCCGCCTGGCCGAGGAGACGCCCGGTGCCGTCTGGGCCAACCAGTTCGACAACACCGCCAACCGCAAGGCGCATATCGAGGGCACGGCCGCCGAACTGTGGGAACAGCTTGATGGCCGGATCGACGGGTTCACCTGCGCCGCCGGGACCGGTGGCACGATCGCCGGGGTCGGGCTGGGGCTGAAGGAACGTGACGAAAAGGTAACGATTGCGCTCACCGACCCGCACGGCGCGGCGCTCTACAGCTATTACGCCACCGGTGAACTCAAGGCGGAAGGAAACTCGGTTGCCGAGGGGATCGGGCAGGGGCGGATCACCGCCAATCTCGAGGGCGCCCCGATCGACACCCAGTTTCGCGTATCCGACGAAGAAGGGCTGGGCTGGGTCGGGCAGATGCTGCGCGAGGAGGGGCTTTGCCTGGGTCTGTCGTCGGGCATCAATGTCGCCGGGGCGGTCGCGTTGGGCAGGCAGTTGGGCAAGGGTGCGCGCGTGGCGACCGTGCTGTGCGACACCGGCTTCCGTTATCTGTCCACGCTCTACAACGCGGCCTGGCTTCGCGAGAAGAAACTGCCCGTGTTCGATTGGCTTGCCAGCGAGTGATCGCGCGCTAGTGCTGTAATCCATGCGAAGTTTGCGCAAGATGCTTGGTTCCGGGCCGCTGCGGTCGGACGTTGCCGTGCCCACGCCGCTGGGCGGCACGCGCGCGCAGGCGGTGCAGCGGCTCCAGATCGGGATCGCGGGGCTGGCGTCGATGGTGCTGATGATTGCGTTGGCCAACATCATCATGGACCAGGCCAATCGGACCGAGGCGACAAGCGTGCCGCAAGCAGCGGCGACAGTAGCCGCGAAGCCGACCGCAGCGCCGCAGAACGATCCCTTGGCCGAGGCGGGCGTCGTGCCCGACATGCCTGCCGAACCCACACCCACGCCGCAACAGGAACCGGCCATTCTGCCCGAGCAGGGCGATGTGCTCCGTGCGCCGCAGTAGGGCTGCCCTGTTTGCCGCGCTTGCTGCGTGCCTTGCCGCGTGCGGGGGCGAGTCGCCGGCCGCGCCGACATCGCGCCTGGGCGTGTTCACCACGCTGCCGGTCTACTGGAACGAGAGCGCCGGGATCGAGGAGATGCTCTCCAGCAATGCCGCGCCCCCCTGGACCCGGCGCGTGATCGAGGAGCGCTTCGTCGCTGTTCCGCTCGACACGCTGGCGGGCGCAAACGGCTTGGCGCGGGTTGATGCCGTGCTGCTGGCCCAGCCGCGTGCCTTGTCGGCGGCCGAGAATGTCGCGCTTGATGACTGGGTGCGCGCGGGCGGCCGGGCACTGCTGTTCGCCGATCCCCTGCTCACCGCGCATTCCCGCTTCAACATCGGCGATCGGCGGCGGCCACAGGACGTGGTGTTGATCTCGCCGATCCTGGCGCGATGGGGCATGACGCTGGAATTCGTCGAGGACCAGGAGGAAGGTGAACGGATTGTGGCCTATGGCGATGTGCCGCTTCCGGTCGACGTTCCGGGCCGGCTGCGCCTGCACGAGGGCAGGGGGGAGTGCCGCCTTGCTGCCGAGGCGATGGTGGCGGAATGCGCCATTGGAGCGGGAAGCGTAACCGTGATCGCCGACGCGGCCGTCCTGGCCGAACCGCATGACAGCGATCTGGCCGTCCGCGAGAACGCGCTGCGCGGCTTGCTCACGCGCCTGGAGCGTGACCGGAGGGAATGATTCGGGGATGGCGCGGGACCGGGCGACTCGCAGCGCGGGCCAAGCGGGGATGGGCAGGGAAATGCCTTCGAAATGCCTTGCCGATGGCCTTGCAGGGGTGATGGATCAGGGGGCCAACAATGGCGAAAAAGCTCGGATAATCCACAGATTCCCCGGTTATCCCTAAATTTCCCCTTTCATCCCCGGGTCGAGAGGGTTAATGCTTTGCTTCATCGGGCAAGACTTTTGCTGTTGCGATCCGCCGTGGCGGTTCGTGCCGATCACGCACCCGCGCGGTCGGCGACGGGGAAGTCGTGTCTTCGGGCGGCGCGTAGGGGCAAGGGCACGGGGCGGCAGTGGCGGACGGGGAGTTCGAGGGTTTCAGCGGTTACGGCTTCTCGTTGAAGGACGAGAAGGGCCGTTTCGCGGTGCCTGTCGACTTCCGCGCAGACCTCAAGGCGTCGAGCGACGGCAAGACGATCTGCCTCGACATTCACCCCGAATGGCAATGCGCCAGCGCCTTCGGCCTATCGCGGCGGCGCGACTTCGACGCCCTGATCGAGCAGGCGCGCGAGGATGCGCGCGAGAACGGCAAGCCGTTCGACCGCTTGATGTTGAAAGCCCAGCTCAACGCCTTTGACCGCGTCGCGTTCGACGATAGCGGCCGCTTCACCATGCCACCCGATCTCGTCGACAGCTTCGGATTCGACGACGCGCTCTACTGGCATTCGGTTGGCGACCACATCGTGATCTTCAAGCCCGAGACCCTGTACGAAAGCGGCCCCCCGTTCATGCGCGCCCGGTGCCGCCGGCTCGAAACCGAAGCCCGTGCCAAGGCCGCCGCGAAGGGTGCGAAATGAGCGCCGCGCCGCATATCCCGGTCCTGCTCGATGAGGTGATCGCCGCGCTCGATCCGCGACCCGGTGACGTGATCGTCGACGCGACCTTCGGGGCGGGCGGCTATACGCGCGCGCTGCTCGATCGCGGGGTGACGGTTCATGCCTTCGACCGCGATCCCGACGCCATTGCCGCCGGGCGCGGCTGGGCCGAGGCGCGGGGCGAGCCAGCCCGGCTGGTGCTCCATCCGCGGCGGTTTTCGGAAATGGTCGCGGCGCTGGCCGAAGTTGGCGTGGCGCGGGTTGACGGGGTGGCGATGGATATCGGCGTTTCCTCGATGCAGCTCGACCAGGCGGCGCGCGGCTTCGCCTTTTCGGTCGATGGCCCGCTCGACATGCGGATGAGCCAGGCGGGTGAGAGCGCCGCCGACTTCCTCAACACCGCCGATGAAGGCGCGATTGCCGACGTGCTCTACACCTATGGCGAGGAACGCCAGTCGCGCCGGGTCGCGCGCGCGATCGTGGCCGCGCGGCCACTGTCGACCACGGGTGAACTGGCCCAGGTCGTCCGCAAGGCACTGGGTTATCGGGCGGGCGCGCCCAAGGATCCGGCAACGCGCAGCTTCCAGGCGATCCGCATTCACGTCAACGGCGAGCTTGGCGAACTGGAAGCTGGCCTCGCCGCTGCCGAAAAACTGCTGAAAAGTGGCGGCAAACTGGCGGTGGTCAGCTTTCACAGCCTGGAGGACCGGATCGTCAAGCGCTTCCTGCGCGATGCGGGGGTCCGTTCGGCGGGATCGCGCTATCTGCCCGCGGCTGATCAGCCGGAGCCGGTGTTCACCGCCATTTCCAAGGGTGTGCGCCCGTCGGAAGCCGAGATCGCGCGCAACCCGCGCGCTCGTTCCTCGACCCTGCGCCATGCGGTCCGGACCGCCGCGCCAGCAAGGGAGGCCGCGTGATGGTTCCCGGTAGCCGCCTGCGTCAGATCGGCTGGGCCGTGGTGCTCGCGATCTGCTTCGCGCTGTTCGCGGCGCTGACGTTTCGCGTGAATACGGTGAAGAGCGGCGTGGCGCTGGCCGAGCGGCAGATCATCGCGCTCGAACGCGAGAAACTGGTGCTTGAAACCGAGTTTCAGGCACGCGCGAGCCAGCAGCAGCTTGGCGACTGGAACCGGGTCGAATATGGTTACCTGACCCCCGCCGCCGACCAGTATCTCGAGAACGAGCGTCAGCTCGCATCGCTGGGGATCGAGCGCGGGATTGGTGCCCCCGAACCAATCCGGGTAGCGCGCGCGCCACAGGTCGGGGAGGAAACTGGCCTGCTCGCAATGGTTTCGCCCGTCACCGGCAAGCCGGTCGGAGAGGAAGCCGGGGACGAGGGGGGCGACGAATCCGACCCTGAACGCGAGGAATTGTCGGCCAGCACCTCGTTGGCTGAGCGGCTGGCGCGCCAGAACCCGCTGGGCGTGGTCAAGGCGGCGCAATGAACGCGCTGACGATCAGCACCGCGATCGCGACTGGTCGCGCGGACCTGGTTATCCACCGGCGGCGGTCGTTGCTGGTCGCGCAATTGCGCGTGATACTGGTGGCGGCGGTATTCGTATTGTTCGCGCTGGTTTCGGTCGCGCGGATCGGCTTCCTGGGAATGAGCGACCGCGCGATTGCGATCACCTCGCTCGAAGAGGCACTGCTCCCCCCGCGGGGTGAGATCACTGATCGCAACGGCGTGCCGCTGGCGCGTGCTTTCCCGGCTTACGCCCTGTGGTACAACCCCGAGGCACTGGGCGACCCGCAAAACCCGCTGGTCCGCTCGCCGCGCGAAGTGGCGGCGGAACTGGCGGCGATCTTTCCCGACCTCGACGAAGGCGAGATCGCGGATCGGCTCGCTTCGGGGCAGAAGGGTTACCTGCGACGCCGGGTGTTGCCCGAGGAAGCCAACGCCATCCAGGAACTGGGCGAACTGGCGCTGGAACTGCCGCGCGAGAAGGAACGCCACTATCCGCAGGGCTCGCTCGGCGCGCACGTGCTCGGCTATGTCGACGCGGCGGGTGAGGGGCAGGTGGGCATGGAGCGCGTGCTCGATGATCGCCTGTCCGATCACGCGACCCGCGCGCAGCCGGTCGCGCTGTCGATCGACATGCGCGTGCAGGGCGCGCTGGAGGACGAACTGCGCCGCGGCATGCTGGCGACCAATGCGGCGGGCGCCGGCGGGGTGGTGCTCGATGTCGACACCGGCGAAATCATCGCGCTCGCATCGCTGCCCGACTTCGACCCCAATCACATCGACGCGCGCGGCGCGAAGAACATGTTCAGCCGCGTGACCAGCGAAGTCTACGAGCTGGGTTCGACGTTCAAGCCGATCGTGGTCGCCGCCGCGATCGACGCAGGGACAGTCCGCGATTTCGGCCGGATGTACCAGGCCAGCACGCCGCTGCGGTTCGGCCCGCACCAGATCCGCGACAGCCATCCGCTGGGCGCCTACATCAACATGCCGCAATCGCTGATCCATTCGTCCAACATCGTCACCGGGCAGATTGCCGACGAGCTGGGCCCGGAACGGCTGCGCCAGACGATGATGGACCTGGGCATGCATGAACGGCCCAAGATCGAACTGCCTGCGACCGGCGCGCCGATCTGGCCGCAGGGCAAGTGGGCGCGGGTGACCAACGCGACGGTCAGCTTCGGGCACGGCCTGTCGGTGACTCCGCTCCACCTCGCCAGCGCATACGCGGCGATGGTCAATGGCGGCGTCTGGCGTCCCTCCACACTGCGCAAGCTCACGGCCAGCGAGGTGCCGCAGGGCCGCCGGGTGTTCAAGGCATCGACCAGCTACCGGATGCGCCAGCTGCTGCGCCTGATCTCGCTCTATGGCACGGGCCGCAAGGGCGACGCGCCGGGTTACCGCGTCGGCGGCAAGACAGGCAGCGCGGAAAAGGCGGTCGGCGGGCGCTACAGCCAGCGGCTGCTGGTTTCGAACTTCGCTGCCGCATTCCCGATGGATAATCCGCGCTACGTCGTGCTGACCATGCTGGACGAGCCGCAAGGCACCACCGCCAGCTCGTTCCAGCGCACCGCTGCATGGAACGCCGCGCCGATCGTGGGCCGACTGGTCCCGCGGATCGGTCCGTTGCTGGGCGTGCTGCCCGACGAAACGCGCGATGTTGACGTGAGCGACCTGCGCCCGCTGCTGCCCGAGGCGCAGAAATGAACCTGGCGCGACTTCTCGAAGCTGCTGGCCGGCCCCAGCGCGGCGATGGCGAGGTGACCGGCTTCGCGATCGATCACCGCAAGGTCGCGCCCGGCACAGTGTTCGGCGCGTTCCAGGGCGCTACGGTGAATGGTGAGGATTTCATCCCTGCCGCGATCACTGCCGGGGCGATCGCGGTGGTCGCCCGGCCCGAGGTGCGGGTGGATGGCGCGCTGCACATTGCGGACGAGGCGCCACGCCGCGCCTTCGCGCATCTTGCCGCGCACTTCTTCCGCCCTGTGCCCGAAACGATCGTCGCGGTGACGGGCACCAACGGTAAGACGTCGACCGTCGAGATGACCCGCCAGCTATGGCGCATGGCGGGCGAGCGCGCGGCCAGCATTGGCACGCTTGGCGTGACGACGCCCGACGAAAGCGTTGCCACCGGCCTCACCACGCCCGACATCGTTACGTTCCTAGCCAACATGGCTGGTCTTGCGCGCGAAGGCGTCACCCACGTCGCTTACGAGGCATCGAGCCACGGGCTGTCGCAATACCGCAACGAAGGGGTGCCGGTGGTTGCCGCCGCCTTCACCAACATCAGCCGCGATCACCTCGACTATCATGCCAGCATGGAGGACTATTTCGCCGCCAAGATGCGTCTCGTCGATGAAGTGGTAACCGACGGGGCAAGCCTGGTGGTCTGGACCGGCCAGAGCGAGTGGGCCGACCGGGCCATCGAGCACGGGCAGGCGCGGCACCTGCGCGTGCTCACGGTGGGCGAGCGGGGGGAATTCATCCGCCTGCTCGCCCGTACCCCGACCCAGCTGGGGCAGGAACTCGTGCTCGAACATGACGGCAGGGAGCGCAAGCTCCGCTTGCCGCTGATCGGCGAATACCAGGTGGCCAACGCCCTGGTCGCGGCGGGGTTGGTGCTGGCGACGGGCGGCGATGCGGCGACGGTGTTCGATGGCATCGCGCGGCTCCAGCCGGTACGCGGGCGGCTCGAACGCGCGGCGATCGCTGGGTCGGGCGCGCCGGTCTATGTCGATTACGCCCACACCCCCGACGCGATCGAGGCGGCGATTGCCGCGCTGCGGCCGCATGTGACGGGCCGACTGATTACCGTGCTGGGCGCGGGCGGCGACCGCGACCACGGCAAGCGCGCGCCGATGGGCGCGGCCGCAGCAATGGGGTCCGACGTCGTCATCGTTACCGACGACAATCCGCGCGGCGAGGATCCGGCGGTAATCCGCCGTTCGGTGCTGCTGGGCGCGGGCGCGGCGGCGCGCGAGATCGGCGACCGGCGTGCGGCGATCACGGCGGCGATCGCGGAAGCTGGCGCGGGAGACATCGTGCTGATTGCGGGCAAGGGTCATGAACAGGGTCAGATTGTGGGGTCGGGAGAAAACATGAAGGTCCTGCCGTTCGACGATGTCGAAGTCGCGCGCGAGTGCGCCGCCAGCCTGGGGGCACGCGCATGAGCCTGACCGCGGCCCTGCGTTCCTGGCCGGTCACGACGCGCGACACGCTGCCGCTGGCGCTGTGGTCGGCGGCCGAGATCGCGCGCGCCACCGGCGGCACGGCCTCGGGCGATTTCCAGGTCTCGGGTGTCGAGATGGATTCGCGCGACGTGCGCAGCGGCGACCTGTTCGTCGCCTTGCGCGGAGAGGCGATGGATGGCCACGCGTTCGTCGACAAGGCGTTTGCCAATGGCGCGGCCGCCGCGCTGGTCGATCGGCCGGTCGATTATCCGCACGTGCTGGTGGCCGATACGACCGCCGCGCTCCATGCGCTGGCTGCGGCCGCGCGCGGTCGGGCGCAGGCGACGCGGATCGGTGTGACCGGATCGGTCGGCAAGACCGGGGTCAAGGAAGCGATCTTCGCCGCGCTTGAACGCGGCAGCCGGGGCGCGGCGCATCGTTCGGTCCGCAGCTACAATAACCATGTCGGCGTGCCCCTCAGCTTGGCGCGGATGCCCGCGCGCAGCCGTTTCGGTGTGTTCGAGATGGGCATGAACCACGCAGGCGAAATCGCCAACCTGACCCAGCACGTGCGGCCGCATGTCGCCGTCATCACGACGATCGCACCGGCCCATATCGAAAACCTGGGTAGCGAAGAGGCAATTGCCGACGCCAAGGCGGAGATTTTTGGCGGGCTGGCTCATGGCGGCACCGCGGTCATCCCCGCCGACAGCCCGCACTTCGCACGGCTGCGCGCGGCGGCGGTGGCAGCGGGGGCGAAGGTGGTATCGTTCGGGCGCAACGCGGAGGCGGATGTGCGGCTGCTCGACGCGATCCCCTCGGCCAACGGCGGCTCGCTGGTCACAGCCGACATGGGCGACACCCGGCTCTGCTTCTCGGTTGCCGAACCGGGCGAGCATTGGGTTGCCAATGCCCTTGCTGTGATGGCGGCGGTACGGGCCGCGGGCGGCGACTTGGGCGCGGCAGGGTTGGCGCTGGCTGAAATGGGCGGCCTGAAGGGGCGCGGCGCGCGCCATGCCATCGCGGCGCCGGGCGGCAAGGCGCTGCTGATCGACGAAAGCTACAACGCCAATCCGGCATCCATGCGCGCGACTTTGCGCCAGCTTGGCCAGACGCCGGCCACCCGCCGCATCGCCGTGCTGGGCGGCATGAAGGAACTGGGCGATTTCGCTGACGGTTTTCACGTGCAGCTGGCGGAACCGCTCGCGGAAGGAAATGTCGACCATGCGGTGCTGGTGGGCGACGAGATGCGTGTGCTCGCACGCCACTTGGGGAAAGGCGGCGCGGGCGCGCTTGCAGGCGGGATGAGCTTCGCGCATTGCGATGGGCCTGCCGAAGCAATCGCGGCGCTGGAGGAATACGGGATCACCGCCGGCGACGCGATCCTGGTCAAGGGGTCCAATTCGATCGGACTCGGCAGGCTGGTGGCCCACATCGCGGGTCGTGGTTGAAATGCGTCGGGACGCCTGAATGCTCTATCTGCTCGCCGAGTGGCTGAATTTCGAGGGGGCGTCCAACCTCGTCCGCTACCAGACCTTCCGCGCCGGGGCGACTTTGCTGACCGCGCTGCTGATCGGCCTCTTCATCGGTCCCCGCTTCATCAACATGCTGCGCGTGCGGCAGGGGAAGGGCCAGCCGATCCGCGAGGACGGGCCGCAGACGCACTTGGCGAAGCGTGGCACGCCGACCATGGGCGGGCTGATGATCCTGACCGCGCTGGTCCTGTCGATGCTGTTGTGGATGGACCTTCGCAATCCCTTCGTTTGGGCATGCCTGGCGGTGACGGCGGGTTTCGGGCTGATCGGCTTCCTTGACGATTACGACAAGGTGTCCAAGGCAAGCCACCGGGGCGTGTCGGGCAAGGTGCGGTTGCTGCTGGAATTCGTGGTCGCGGGGATTGCCGCGACGATCATCGTCAGCCAGGTCAACACTTTCCTCTATGTCCCCTTCTTCAACAACCTCGGGTTCGAGCTGGGGCCTTTCTATTACCTGTTCGCGGCGATCGTTATCGTGGGCGCGGGCAATGCGGTGAACCTGACCGATGGGCTGGATGGCCTCGCGATCATGCCGGTAATCATCGCCGCGGGCACTTTCGCGATCATCGCCTATCTCGTTGGGCGGGCGGATTACTCCGCCTATCTCGGGATCCCGCACGTTCCAGGCGCGGGCGAGCTGGCGATCCTGTGCGCGGGGATCATGGGGGCGGGGCTCGCCTTCCTGTGGTTCAACGCCCCGCCGGCCGCCGTGTTCATGGGCGACACCGGCAGTCTCGCGCTTGGCGGCGCGCTGGGCGCGATCGCGGTGGCCAGCCAACACGAGATCGTCCTGGCCATCGTCGGCGGGCTGTTCGTGGTCGAGGCATTGTCAGTCATCATTCAGGTGTTCTGGTTCAAGCGCACCGGCAAGCGGGTGTTCCGCATGGCGCCGATCCACCATCATTTCGAACAGCTCGGCTGGAGCGAAAGCAAGGTGGTGATCCGGTTCTGGATCGTGGCCATCGTGCTGGCGCTGATGGGCCTCGCAACGCTCAAGGTCCGATGATCACCAGCCCCGCCTTCTCCGGCAAACGCTACGCCGTCCTCGGCCTTGCCCGGTCGGGCCTGGCCGCAGCCGAGGCGCTGCTGGCGAGCGGGGCCGAGGTCACCGCGTGGGACCGGCAGGATGTCGCGCGCGACAAGCTGGCCGGGCGCGCCACGCTGGCCGACCCGATGGAGCTCGACCTCGCCGGGTTTGCCGGAGTGGTCGTCTCGCCCGGCGTACCGCTCAACACCCATCCCATCGTGCAGCACGCGGCCCGCTATGGCGTGCCGGTAATTGGCGACATCGAGTTGTTCGCGCAGGCCCGCGCCGCGCTGCCGGATCACAGGGTCGTCGGGATTACCGGCACCAACGGCAAGTCGACCACCACCGCGCTGGTCACGCATATCCTCGAAACCGCCGGCGTGCCCGCGCTGATGGGCGGCAATATCGGGCTGCCGATCCTGGCACAGGATCCGCTGCCCGCAGGCGGGGTCTATGTCCTGGAACTGTCGAGTTACCAGATCGACCTGACATTCTCGCTCGCCTGCGATGCGGCCGCGCTGCTCAATATCACGCCCGATCATCTCGATCGCTACGATGGTTTCGATGCCTATGCCGCGGCCAAGGCACGCCTGTTCGGCCTGCAGGGCGCGGACCAGTTCGCGGTGTTCGGCTGCGGCGATGCGCCCACCCGTTCCATCCGCGAGCGGGAAGCGGCGCGGCGCGGGCCAGATCGGGCAGCTTGTGTGGAATATGCGTCGCTGCGCGCCGGGCAGGCTGGCTGGCCGTCGCTGCAGGGGCCGCACAATCTAGAAAACGTCGCGGTCGCCATGGCGATTGTGGGCGAACTGGGCGTGTCGCACGAGGTTGCCTTGCGCGCGCTTGCCAGCTTTCGCGGGTTGCCGCACCGGATGGAACGAGTCGGCACGTTCGACGGGGTTCTGTTCGTCAACGACAGCAAGGCCACCAATACCGATTCGACCGCCCCCGCGCTCGCCGCATTTCCTGCCCAAGGCACGGCACCGCGCATCCACTGGATCGTTGGCGGGCTGCCGAAGGAGGACGGGCTGGGCGCCTGCGCGGAGCACCTGGGCAACGTCGCCGCCGCCTATACCATCGGCGAGGCAGGCCCGCGCTTTGCCGAACTGCTCGAACCGCACCTGCATGTCGAGCGCAGCGAGCTGATGTGCGAGGCGCTGCAGCGCGCCGCCGCCGCTGCCCGGCCCGGCGATGTGGTGCTGCTGTCCCCGGCCTGCGCCAGTTTCGACCAGTTCCGCGATTACGAACGGCGCGGCGAACATTTCCGCACCATCGTGGGCGCGCTGGTTGGCGAAGGTGGAGCTGGCGATCCGTGCGACACGGAAAGCCCACGCGCATGAGCATGGCCGAACCTTATGTCCCGCGCGTTGGCGAACGGGTCACGGCGCCACAACGCTATCGCCGGTCGCGCTTGAACGAGATCAAGATCTGGTGGCGCGAAGTCGACCGCGTGTTGCTGTGCCTGATCCTCGCTCTGATGGCGATCGGCATGGCCGCGGTCGCCGCAGCATCGCCCGCCAGCGCGCGGCGCTTGTCCACCGCCGCGGTGGCGCTGCCCGATCTCTATTTCTACTGGGCGCACGTGCGATGGCAACTCGTCGGCCTGGCGGTGATGATCGCGGCCTCGATGATGTCGAAGGACAACGCCCGGCGCCTCGGCATCCTGCTGGCTGCGGGCATGGTGGCGCTGATGGTGCTGGTTCCGTTCCTGGGGCACGAGGTCAATGGCGCGAAACGATGGATCAACCTGGGTTTCCGCTTCCAGCCGTCCGAATTCCTGAAACCGGGCTTCGCGATCGCGCTGGCATGGATATTGTCGTGGCGCCTGCGCGATCCCGATCTTCCGGTGCTGTCGCTCGCGACGGCGGCCATGGCGCTGGTGGCGGTGTTGCTGATGCTGCAGCCCAACCTTGGCGACACGGTGCTGTTCGCGGGCGTATGGTTCGTGCTGATCACGCTGGCGGGCGTGCCCCTGGCGCGGATCGGGGCGTTGGCGGGAATTGGTGTCGTCGGCATGACGGCGACCTATTTCCTTTACGATAACGCGCGCCACCGGATCGATTCCTTCATCGGCGGCGGGACCGCGTTCGATCAGGTGGACCTGGCGGAAAAAACCCTGCTGGCCGGCGGTTGGACCGGTTCGGGCATGTGGCTGGGTACCCGCAAGCTCAACCTGCCCGAGGCGCATACCGATTACATCTTCTCCGTGATCGGCGAAGAGTTCGGGCTGATCATCTGCGCCGTCGTGGTGCTGCTCTACCTCGCCATCATCGTGCGCGTGCTGGTGCGCCTGGCGGACGAGGACAACCTTTTCACCCTGCTCGCCGCAGCGGGCCTCGCGACCCAGATCGGCGGGCAGGCGTTCATCAACATCCTGGTGAACCTGCAGCTGTTCCCGTCCAAGGGGATGACGCTGCCGCTGGTATCGTATGGCGGTTCTTCTACCATCGCGGTGTGCCTGGCGGTGGGGCTGCTGCTGGCGGTGACCCGGCGCAATCCTTTCCTGAGCCGGGATACCGAGGGGCTGCGCGCATTCTTCGAACAGCGGCTGGCGAAGGGCGAAGGGGACCGGGCATGACTCAGCACGCGCCGCGCGCATCGCGCCACTACGTGCTTGCCGCCGGGGGGACGGGGGGCCACCTGATCCCCGCCTTCGCACTGGCGACCGAATTGGCGGAGCGCGGCCATCACGTGGCGCTGATCACCGATGAACGCGGCGCGGGAATTCCCGGCAAGCCATCGTTCCTGCCCACGCACGTGCTGCCCGCGGGCCGGTTTGGCAAGAACCCGCTTGGCTGGATCGCGGGCGTGCGGGCAGTGCTCGAGGGCCGCCAGATGGCTCGCCGCCTGTTCGACCATTTTCAACCGAGCGCGGTCGTGGGGTTTGGCGGTTATCCGGCTTTGCCTGCGCTGCTGGCGGCGACAGCGGCGGGCATTCCCAGCCTGGTGCACGAACAGAACGCCGTGCTGGGCCGGGTCAACCGCCTGCTGGCGCGGCGGGTTGATGCGATCGCCACCGCATACCCCGAGGTCCGTCGGCTTTCCGCCCGGCACGCGGGGAAGGTTCACCTGGTCGGCAATCCGGTGCGCGCCGAGGTGCTGGCGCTGCGCGAGGAAGAGTTCCCGCCGTTCACCGAGGATGGCCTGCTCAAGGTGCTGGTCACCGGCGGCAGCCAGGGCGCGCGCGTGCTGAGCGAGATTGTGCCCGATGGCCTCGCCATGCTCCAGCCCGCGCTGCGCCAGCGGCTGCAGGTGACGCAGCAATGCCGCGAGGAGGATCTGGAGGCGGTCCGGAACCGCTACCGCAGCCACGATATTCCGGCCGAACTGGGCACATATTTCGAGGATATGTCGGCGCGCCTCGCTGACGCTCACCTGTTCATCGGCCGCGCGGGCGCCTCGACGATTGCGGAGCTGACTGCGGTGGGCCGCCCCGCAATCCTGGTCCCGCTGCCGATCGCGACCGACGACCACCAGGCCGCCAACACGCGCGAGATGACCCAGGCGGGCGGTGCGCGGATGATCCGGCAGGCCTCGTTCACGCCCAAGGAGCTGGCCAAGCAGATCCAGGTTATGGCGCAGCGGCCCGACACGCTTGCGACCGCGGCGCACGCGGCATGGAACTGCGGCCGCCCCAACGCCGTCGGCGACCTGGCCGACCTGGTTGAAAGTTTCGGCGGCGACGCGTTGATGGACGTGATCCGCGTTGCGGGAGTGGAAGCGCAGCCGAGCGGACAGGGCGCGCTGGCGCGAGGTGCGGCGGAATGAAGGGCGTTTCCACCGATATCGGCACGATCCATTTCGTCGGCATCGGCGGCATCGGCATGTCGGGCATTGCGGAAGTAATGCGTAACCTGGGCTATAGCGTGCAGGGTTCCGACGTGAATGAAAGCGCCACCATCGATCGGCTGCGCGCGCGCGGGATCGAGGTCATGATCGGCCACGCGGCGGAAAACGTCAGCGGCGCGGCGGTGGTCGTCACCTCGACCGCCGTGCGCCGGACCAACCCCGAGGTCGCCTACGCGCTCGAAAACCGCATTCCGGTGGTGCGCCGTGCCGAAATGCTGGCCGAACTGATGCGGCTGAAGCAGACCATTGCCATTGCGGGCACGCACGGCAAGACCACCACCACCAGCATGATCGCGGCGCTGCTCGATGCCGGGAACATCGACCCCACCGTGATCAACGGCGGTATTATCGAACAGTACGGCTCCAACGCCCGGCTGGGCGACAGCGAGTGGATGGTGGTCGAGGCGGACGAGAGCGACGGCAGCTTCCTGCGGCTGGACGGCACGATCGCGGTCGTGACCAACATAGATCCCGAGCATCTCGATCACTATGGCGATTTCGACGGGGTGAAGGATGCCTTCGTCGAGTTCATCCACAACGTGCCGTTCTATGGCGCGGCGGTGCTGTGCATCGACCATCCGGACGTTCAGGCGGTTATCGGCAAGGTCCGCGACCGGCGTGTGGTCACGTATGGCTTTTCGCCCCAGGCGGATATCTGCGGCATCGACGTCCGACCTTACGACAGCGGGAATGAGTTCGACGTGGCCGTCCGGCAGCGCGGCGCGGAAGAACGGATCATCGCGGGCGTGCGCCTGCCGATGCCGGGCCGCCACAACGTCCAGAACGCACTCGCCGCGATCGCGGTGGCGCTGGAGATGGGCTGTTCGGACGAGGTCATCCGGGGCGGCTTCGCGCAGTTCGGCGGGGTGCGGCGGCGCTTCACCAAGGTCGGCGAGGTAGCGGGGGCGCGCGTGATCGACGATTACGCCCACCACCCGGTCGAAATCCGCGCGGTGCTTTCCGCCGCCCGCGAAAGCGCGCGCGGAAAGGTGATCGCGGTCGCCCAGCCACATCGCTTCACGCGGCTGCGCGATTTGATGGACGAATTCCAGAACTGCTTCAACGACGCGGACCAGGTCTATGTCACCCCGGTGTATACCGCAGGCGAGGAACCGATCGAAGGCGTCGATTCCGCCGCATTGGTCGCTGGCCTGAAGGCGCGCGGCCACCGCTCCGCCGCGACGGTTGCCGACCAGGCGGAACTGGCGCGCGTGCTGGCGGGCGAGATCGAGGACGGTGACATGGTCGTGTGCCTTGGCGCGGGCGACATCACCCGCTGGGCCGCCGCGCTCGCCCCGGCCATCTCGGCCGAGATGGAAGCGGCATGAACCAGATGGGCGAAAGCTGGAACGGTGGCGGCATGGCCCCGCGCTGCGATGGCGAGGGCAGCTTGGCCCCGCCGGTCGCGACCGACGGCATTCGCGGGACGCTGACCCCGAATGCCCCGCTCGCCAAGCTGGTCTGGTTCAAGACGGGTGGTACAGCCGACTGGTTGTTCGAGCCTGCCGATCTCGATGACTTGCAGTTGTTCATGTCGCGCTTGCAAGGTCGTTGCAATGTCATGGCACTCGGCTTGGGGTCGAACCTGATCGTCCGCGACGGCGGCGTGCCCGGCGTCGTGGTACGTTTGGGCAAGAAATTCAGCGGAGTAGAGCGCGAAAGCGACAACGTGCTGCGCTGCGGCGGGGGTGCAAGCGGCATCCTCGTGTCATCGACTGCGCGCGATGCCGGTATAGCGGGCCTCGAATTCCTGCGCGGCATTCCCGGCACCGTCGGCGGGTTCGTGCGAATGAACGGCGGCGCCTATGGCCGCGAGGTCGCCGACGTGCTGCTCGACTGCGACGTGCTGCTGCCCGACGGCACGTTCGCGCGACTGGCCCTGGCCGACCTCGAATACACCTACCGCCATTCCGCGCTGCCCGATGGCGCGGTCGTCGTCTCCGCCCGCCTGCGCGGAACGCCGGGCGATCCCGCTGAAATCGGTGCAGAAATGGACAAGATCGCCGAGGCGCGCGAGGCCAGTCAGCCGCTGCGCACCAAGACCGGCGGCTCGACTTTCAAGAATCCGCCCGGCCACAAGGCCTGGCAACTGGTCGACGCCGCGGGCTGCCGCGGGCTGACAATCGGCGGCGCGCAGGTGAGCGAAAAGCACACCAATTTCCTCATCAACACCGGCACTGCCACAAGCGCTGATATCGAGAACCTGGGCGAAGAAGTCCGCCGCCGGGTCTATGCCCATTCGGGCGTGGCGCTCGAGTGGGAAATCCAACGAGTAGGTCGTCCATGAATCCGCTTGCCCCCCTGCACGTCGCGGTCCTGATGGGCGGCTGGGCGAACGAGCGGCCGGTCTCGCTGATGAGCGGCGAGGGCGTCGCCAAGGCATTGGAAACACGCGGCCACCGGGTCACCCGGATCGACATGGACCGCACCGTCGCCGCGCGCATTGCCGAGGCCGCGCCCGATGTCGTGTTCAACGCGCTCCACGGCGTTCCCGGCGAGGACGGAACGGTGCAAGGGA
Organism: uncultured Erythrobacter sp.; assembly: GCA_964516135.1. Classification (GTDB taxonomy): domain Bacteria; phylum Pseudomonadota; class Alphaproteobacteria; order Sphingomonadales; family Sphingomonadaceae; genus 34-65-8. The sequence goes on from CAZEWN010000010.1 coordinate 20,720, forward strand.
TGCTCGACCTGATGGGCGTGCCCTATACCCATTCGGGCCTCGCCACCTCGGTCATCGCGATCGACAAGGAACTGACCAAGCAGGCGCTGGTCCCCCACGGCGTGCCGATGCCGGGCGGGCGGATCGTAGCCAGCGCAGAGCTGTTCGAACGCGACCCGCTGCCGCGCCCCTATGTCCTGAAGCCCGTCAACGAGGGCAGCTCGGTTGGCGTCGCGATCGTCACCGATGGCGGCAACTACGGCAACCCGATTGCGCGCGATGCCAAGGGGCCGTGGCAGGAATTCCCCCAGTTGCTCGCTGAACCCTACATCCGGGGACGCGAGCTGACCGTGGCGGTGATCGACGGCGCCGATGGCCCGCGCGCGCTGACCGTCACCGAACTGGTGCCCAAGTCCGGCTTCTACGATTTCGACGCCAAGTATACCGACGGAATGACCGAACATGTCTGCCCGGCGCAAATCCCTGAGCACATCGCGGCGCTGTGCGTGGAATATGCGCTGCGCGCGCACAAGGTGCTCGGCTGCCGGGGGGCGAGCCGCACCGATTTCCGCTGGGACGACGAGCAGGACGAAGCCGGGCTGTTCGTGCTGGAAACGAACACGCAGCCGGGGATGACGCCGCTCAGCCTGGTGCCCGAACAGGCGCGGCATTGCGGGATGAGTTACGAGGACCTGGTCGAGGCGCTGGTTGCAGAAGCGCTGCGGGTTCATGGGAAGGACGGGGCAGGGGCGCATGGCAACGATCAAGCGTAAGGCGCCGGCCGCGCGCCGGGTCGCGGCGGCACAGGGGCGCCAGCAGACCGCGCGCCGTGCCAGGGCGCGGACGGGTTCGTTCCTTGGCTCGGTCGCGGCGGTGTTGCCGTTCACGCAGGACCAGCTGGAGCGAATGTTCCTCGCGCTGGTACTGGGCGTCGCGGCGACCGCCGCGTGGATCGTCGCCAGCATGGCCGGGGTTCCGGCGGTGGCGCAGGCGCAGTTGGGCGTTCTGGCCTCCGACGCGGGCTTCGAGGTGCGTCGTGTCACTGTGACCGGCGTCGACCGGATGAACGAATTGAAGGTCTACGAGCGCGCGCTCGCCCGCCGGGATCAGCCCATGCCGCTGGTCGATATAGAGGCGCTGCGGACCGAATTGCTCGCGCTGTCGTGGGTCAAGGATGCGCGCGTTTCGCGTCAGTTGCCCGATACACTGCGGATCGACGTGGTCGAGCGGACACCGCACGCCGCGCTCCAGAAACCGGGCCGGCTGGTACTGATTGACGAAACCGGGGCGGAACTCGAACCGATCTCGCAGGCCAATGCAAAGGGCATGCTGCGGATCGAGGGGCCGGGCGCCCAGCGCCAGGTCGAGGCACTGTCGGTGCTGCTTGAGGCGGCGCCTGCGCTCAAGCCGCAGGTCGCATCGGCGGAATGGATCGGCAACCGGCGCTGGAACCTGACGTTCAAGACTGACCAGATCGTTGCCCTGCCGCAGGGTGAGGCCGAGGCGGCAGGAGCCTTGGTCACGTTTGCGCGGCTCGACGGGCAGAACCGGCTGTTGGGCGGTAAGGTCGCCCGGTTCGACATGCGCGTGCCCGACCGGGTGATCATGCGCGTGCCGGGGCGGGCACAGGAGGTTGCCGCCGCAAGGGCCGCCGCGCAGGAGGCGGAATGATGCCACTGCCGCGCATTTCCAAGGTCTACGGGGCAATCAACATCGGCTCATTCCGCATCTCCGCGATGATCATGGGCGTGTCGGAAACAGGCGAGATGGTGGTGCTGGGGTCGGGCCACCGCGCCAGCCAGGGCATCAAGCGCGGCTATGTGACCGACATGGCGGCCGCGACCTATGCCATCCGCGACGCGGTCGAGCGGGCGGAGAAGCAGGCCGGCACCAGTGTGTCGAGCATCTGGGTCGGCTGTTCCGGTGCGGGGCTGGCGAGCCAGGTCGCGCAGGTCGAGGTCGACATCGGCGGGCGGCGGATCGAGGAAGAGGACGTCGAACTGCTGCTGCTGACTGCGCGCGATGGCATCCAGCCCGACGGGCGCATGGTGCTCCACGCGCAGCCCGCGCACTACACGCTCGACGGCGCGCACGGGGTCGCCAATCCCAAGGGGCTCCATGCCGAGCGGCTGGGCGTGGCGGTGCACGTTATGCTGGCCGATGGCGCGCCGGTCACCAACCTGATCGAAGCCGTGCAGAAGGCGCATCTGGAGGTTGAGACGGTGGTCGCCGCGCCGATCGCGGCCGGCCATGCCTGCCTCTCGCCCGAGGAACGCGACCTGGGCACGGCGTTGATCGAGATCGGCGGTGATGTCACCAACGTGTCGATCTATTCCGGCGGTATCCTGCGTGCGCTGCGCTCCATTCCCATGGGGTCGGCGGATATTACCGACGCGATCGCATCCGCATTCGGCATCCGCCGGTTTCAGGCCGAGCGGCTGAAGTGCGTGGCCGGCTCTGCGATCGCCAGCCCGACCGATCACCGCGAGATGATCCCGGTCGACGGCCCCGGCGAGACGGCGAGCGGTGCCGTTGCGCGCGGCGCGGACGATGCCAACCGCATTCCGCGCGCCGAACTCGTTTCGGTGGTGACCGAGGAACTGGCCAAGCTGACAGCGGAAATTGGCAAGGCGCTGAAGGATCTGGGCTATTCGGGTGCGCGGGGCGGACAGGTCGTGCTGACCGGCGGTGGCGCGGAGCTGGCCGGGGTAGCCGAATTCGCTCAGGGTGCGCTTGGCCGCCCGGTGCGGATCGGCAAGCCGCCCGCGCTGCGCGGGCTGCCCGAAGCACATGCGACGCCAGGGTTCGCCACGCTCGCGGGGCTGTGCCTCTACGCGGCTGCCGATCCGGTCGACATCAGGTCGGTCGGATCGCGGTTTCAGCAGAGCACGCGCCATGGGGGGCGCGGCCTCGCCATAAGGGTATGGCATGCGATGCGGCAGCACTTCTGATGATCGCCACCATTCATGGATCGGGTCTGGCCGCGGGTAACCACTGTGGATAAGCGCTCTTTCCCTATGCACCGCCGATTCGGTTTGTGCCAAATTGCCACACCGCGTAACCGCCTGTCTTTCGCCCCCGGGAGGGAACTTACATGAGCATCAGCATCGGCCCCGCCGCTTCGGACGAGCTTCGTCCCCGCATTACCGTGATCGGGGTGGGCGGCGCCGGCGGCAATGCGATCGCCAACATGATCGGCGCCGAAATCGAAGGGGTCGACTTCATCGTCGCCAATACCGACGCGCAGTCGCTCAATTCCTCGCCCGCGCCCACGCGCATCCAGCTCGGGCCGGAAATCACCGGTGGCCTGGGCGCTGGCGCGCGGCCCGAAGTGGGCAAGGCCGCCGCCGAGGAAACGGTCGAGGAGCTGGAAAACGCGCTCGAAGGCGTGAACATGTGCTTCATCGCGGCGGGCATGGGGGGCGGCACCGGCACTGGCGCCGCGCCGGTGATCGCGGAAGCCGCGCGGCGCAAGGGCGTGCTGACCGTGGGCGTGGTGACCAAGCCGTTCCTGTTCGAAGGCACGCGCCGGATGCGCGCAGCCGAGGCCGGGATCGAGGAGCTGCAGCGCTATGTCGATACGCTGATTGTCATTCCCAACCAGAACCTGTTCCTGGTGGCCAAGGCGGAAACGACCTTCAAGGAAGCGTTCCAGCTCGCCGACGAGGTGCTGCAGCAGGGTGTGCGCTCGATCACCGACCTCATGGTCATGCCCGGCCTCATCAACCTCGACTTCGCCGACGTGAAATCGGTGATGGAGGAGATGGGCAAGGCGATGATGGGCACCGGCGAGGGCGAAGGCGAGAACCGCGCGCTCGAGGCGGCGGAGCGTGCCATTGCCAACCCGCTGCTCGACGGGGTCAGCATGGCCGGTGCCAAGGGCGTGATCATCTCGATCATCGGCGGCGAGGACATGAAACTGCTCGAGGTCGACGAGGCGGCGAACCACATCCGCGAGCTCGTCGACGAGGATGCCAACATCATCTGGGGCTCGGCTTTCAACGGCGATCTCAACGGCAAGATCCGCGTGTCGGTGGTCGCAACCGGCATCGAAGGCGGCAATGTCGCGCGTGATGATGGCGAACGGCATGCCATGCGTCTCGGCGCGAGCCGCGCGCCCAAGCGCCCGGTGCTCGAACTGCCGGGCGAGGCCGAGGCCCGCGACGACAATTACATCCCCGCCGCTGCGCCCCCTGCGCCGGCGCCGCCACCGGAGCCCGAGCCAATGTCGCTCGCTGGATTCGATGAGGCGGAGGAAGGTTACGATGAGGACGGCGACGATGTCGAAGGAATCGTCGATCCGCTGGCTGGCATGCGCGATGACGAGCCCGGCGAGGGTGAGGAGGCGCTGGTCGATCCGGTCGACGACGCAGCGTTCGCCGGCGCGGGCGATGGTCGCGGGTATGGCGATATGGCGGGCGACGACGGCGACGATTCCGGCGGCGAACCCCGGTTCCGCAAGCAGCCGATCGACCTGTCCGGTCAATCGCCGATTCCGGACCTCGATGATGTGCCGGGCGGTCCCTCCGCGACACAGGACGAGTTGTTGCTCGATGCCGATCGGCTTGCCGAGCAGGATCAACCGGTCCAGCAGGGCATGGGACGCCGGCGTGGTCTGGTGTCGGGCGGCGGTGCCGGGGGAGCCAGCGCCGGAGCGGGTGCGGGGGCGGGCAGCACGCTGTTCGAGCGGATGGCGAACCTGTCGCGTGGCTCGCACACGCAGGACGAGGACGAGGACGATGACGACGATGCCGGTAGCGGCGGCAGTTCGCTCAACATTCCGCGCTTCCTGGGCCGGCAGAACAACCAGTAGCGCGCCGGGCCAGCGTTCGGGTCGGGTTCACCGGCGCGCGGTTAACGCGGCCATCGTGAAATGCGGTCCCGGCTCGGCCGGGACCGTGCGCGGGAAAATTTCGTGAACGGAACGATGCGGCACCGCTCGATCGCCACCAGCATGTTGCTTGCCTCGGCGCTTGCCGGCGGTTCTATGCTCGTTCCCGCGGCCATGGTCGCGGCGCAGGGGCAGGCGGTCGTCCAGCCCCTGCCGCCGCCCGCCGCCGGAGAACTTAATGCGGCGTTGCGCCGCCTCGCCAGCAATTCGCGTGACATGTCGGCGCTGCTTGCCGCCGGGTTCGCCGCGCTCGAACTGGGCGACATCGAGGCCGCGATCGGCTTTTTCGGCCGCGCGCAGGAACTTGAACCGAACAACGCGCGGGTCAAGGTCGGCCTGGCGACTGCCTATGTCCGTTCCGAACGTCCGATCGAGGCGCTGCGCCTTTACGCCGAAGCGGAACAGGCCGGTGCGTCCTCGCTCAGCGTGGCGGGCGATCGCGGCCTCGCATTCGACCTGGTCGGCGACAACTCCGCCGCGCAGGAGCAATACGCCCGCGCCCTGTCGGGTGCCGAGGGTGACGAGGTGCGCCGCCGCCTGGCCTTGAGCCAGGCGATCCAGGGCAACCGCGAGGGTTTCGAGCGCACCCTGCTGCCGCTGCTCGAACGGCGCGATCTCGCGGCTTATCGGGTCCGCGCGTTCGGGCTGGCGGTGCTGGGTGAGGAGAGCGAGGCGATTGCCATCACCAAGGCCGTGATGCCGGCGGATATGGCGGCGCGCATGGAGCCCTATCTCAATTACATGCGCCGTCTCACGCCGTCGCAGCAGGCCGCGGCCGCCAACCTGGGGATTTTCCCGCGCGCCGCGCAGATCGGACGCGACGATCCACGCATTGCCGCGTACACCGGCCGCGCGGCAGGCGTGCGTACCGCCGATGCCGCGCTTGCGCCGACGGGAACCCCGCTGGGTGCTTCGCCGCCAACCGCCCCGCGCGAGGATTCGCGTGCCGAGCGTCGCCGCCCGGGCCGTGCATCCAGCCGGGTCGCTGAAGCGTCCCCCCAGCCATCGCCGCAGCGCGCGGCGCCGCCGGTCCAGATCACGACGGTGGCCGGGAACCCGTCGGGCGGGCGGGAAGGCGAATTGCCGCCGGTGACGACGCAGCGCGTCTCGCAACCGGTGGTGCAGGCCGTTCCGCCGCCGCCGCCTGTTCCTGCGCCTCCGCCGTCATCCCCGCCGCAGCCCACGGCGCAGCGTGCATTCGATCTCGCACGGCCCGGGGACCAGCGGACAGCTCCCGCCCGTCAGGTCGAAGGGGTCATCCTTCCCACTTCCGCACCCGCCAGCGGGGTGGCCGCTGGTGCCACGCCCGCGACATCGACCGTGACGTTGCCTCCCACGCAGGGCGCCCCAGCGGCGTCTTCCGTTCCGGCCAGCGTTGCCGATGCCTTCGCCGGTTTCGACATTCCATCAACCACCGCCGCGGCGGTTCGCAATCCCGCCGCCGTGGACATCACCGCGATCCGGCCGCCCCGCGAAGTGGAGCGCAAGCCCGAAGTCGCGCCGCCGCCCCCTCCACCCCCTCCACCACCACCGCCGCGCGTCGTGCATCCAAGCCGCCATTGGGTCCAGATTGCCACCGGGCGAGACCGGGCCGCGCTGCGCTTTGACTGGCGCCGGTTCGCGCGCGAGGCGCCCGCGGTGCTCGGCAAGCTCGAACCGCACGTGACCCGGTGGGGCCAGGCAAATCGGCTGCTCGCGGGGCCATACGATTCGGCGCGCGCCGCGCGCGAGGCGGTCGCCGCGCTGGAGAAGGCGGGGGTCGACAGCTTCACGTTCATCAGTGAGGCGGGCCAGGAGATCGAGCGCCTGCGCTGACCTCGTTGCAACGGCGAGTCCCGTTTGTGCACAGGGTTTGAACAGGCAAGTCCGTTTGTCCCCAGCCACCCGAAGCCGTCCGATTGCACAGATGGCGCATGGCGCGGCACATCTCGCCGCGATGGCAGGCATAGCGGACAGCGCGGGATGATGGCGGGCGAGGACAGCCACGACGGTGGTGATGATGCCGCGCCGCTGGACATGCTTACAGCGCTTTTCGACGCGCATGGCTGGCCGTGCAAGTATCTGTCGGACGACGAGATTTCGGGCGAGATCAAGGGGAGTTGGGCCACGTACCAGGTGCGTGGCATCTGGCGCTCCGACGACCGCGTGCTGCAGTTGCTGTGCCTGCCTGACATCCGCGTGCCGGACAACAAGCGCCGCGATGCGAACGACCTGCTGGCGCTGGTGAATGAACAGATGTGGCTGGGCCATTTCGATATCTGGTCGAGCGGCAACGTGCTGCTCTATCGCCATGGCGCCCTGCTGGGTGCCGATGGCCTGCTCGGCATTGGGCAGGCACAGGCGCTGATCGAGAACGCGGTCGACGAATGCGACCGGTTCTATCCCGCGTTCCAGTTCGTGCTGTGGGGCGACAAGTCGCCGCGTGACGCGCTCGATGCGGCACTTGTCGATGCGGCGGGAGAGGCCTAGCGAACGGGGCATGATATTGCTTTACGGCTTCGGCAACATGGCGGCCGCAATGCTCGACGGCTGGCTTGCCGCGGGCCGCTCGCCGGCCGATTTCGCGATCTACAACCCGCGCCCCAAGTCCGCGCCCGACGGCATGGTGGTCCACACCGAAGTGCCCCTCGGTCCGTTCGATACCGTGGTGCTCGGGGTAAAGCCGCAGAAGCTGGCAGAGGTTGCGCCGATGCTGCAACCGGCGATCGGTCCCGCGACGATGCTGGTCTCGATCCTTGCCGGGATCGAGCTGGCAAGCCTGGCGCGGATCTTTCCCCGGGCCGACGGTATCGTGCGACTGATGCCTAATCTGGCTGTCGCCTTGCGAAAATCGCCCAATGTGCTGGCCGGCCATGCACTGTCCGATGCGCGGCGCGCGCAGGCGACGCGGTTGGCGAGTGACCTGGGCAGCGCGCATTGGCTGCCCGACGAAACGCTGTTTGAACTGGTCACTGCGCTCGCCGGGTCGGGGCCAGGCTTCGTATTCCGCTTCATCGACGCGCTGGCCGCGGCCGCCACATCGCTAGGGCTGGAGGCCGCGCAGGCGGAACGGATCGCGGTCGAAATGGTGGAGGGTGCGGGCGCGCTGGCGGCGGCATCGCCGTATCCGCCGGCGGAGCTTGCCCGGCGCGTCGCCAGCCCTGGCGGAATGACGCAGCGCGGGCTCGACGTGCTGGACGCGGATGATGCGCTGCAATCGCTGCTGGCGGAATGCCTGCGCGCAACCCGCGATCGCGGCGCGGAACTGGGCGCGGCAGCGCGGGAAAAGGGTTAACGCGCGTCAACCGCCGCTGTCCGGTTTCGCTTGTAAATATGTCTCATCGCCCCGATATTGCCCGGGATGCGGCCCCTATTCCGGTTGGCCGCGATTTGAGGAGCTTGGACCGCAATGGCCAATTGGAACGAACCCCGCCCCACCCAGACGGGATTCGGGGCTGCACAGGGCGCATATGGCGACGTCCAGGCACGCACGACTTTCGATGCGGGCCTGCGCAAGCATATGCTGTCGATCTACAACTACATGACCTCGGGCGTGCTGCTCACGGGCATCGTCGCGATGCTGACGGCGAGCTCCGGCCTTGCCGCCAGCATGGTCGGCAGCCCGCTGATGTGGCTGGTGATCCTGTCACCCTTGGCCATCGTTTTCGCGATGAGCTTTGGCGCCAACAAGTTCAGCAAGACCACGCTCCAGGCGATGTTCTGGGGCTTTGCGACGCTGATGGGCCTGTCGCTGTCGACGATTTTCCTCGTCTACACCGGGGCGTCGATCGCCGTGACCTTCTTCGCAACAGCCGCCGCTTTCGCTGGTCTCAGCCTGTTTGGCTACACCACGAAGAAGGATCTGAGCGGCTTTGGAAGCTTTTTGATCATGGGCGTGGTCGGCCTGATCGTCGCCAGCGTGATCAACATCTTCCTGCAGTCGCCCGGCCTGATGTATGCCATCAGCTTCATCGGCGTGCTGATCTTCGCGGGTCTCACCGCCTATGACACGCAGCGCCTGAAAGAGCAGTATCAGTACGTGCGCGGTACCGATTTCGCCGGCAAGGCGGTCGTGCTCGGTGCGCTGACGCTGTACCTGGACTTCATCAACATGTTCCAGTTCCTGCTCAGCTTCATGGGCAACCGCGAGTAAACCGCGGCGCGGGTGATCGCACACAGGACTCGCTTCATCGTGCCCGGGGCGCCCAGCGCGCTCCGGGCATTTTCTTTATGCTTCCCACGCGTTAGGGGTCATCTTCAGGTAAGCGAAAGCATCGGCCGCGCATCTTCGCGCGGTGCTTGAGGAGGGCTTTGGCTGATGGCCGACAATAACAGGGTTAGTTTCAAGGGGCTGGTCATCGCAACCGGCCTTGCCGTACTCGTCGCCGGTTGTGCCACGCCGCCACCGCCTCCGCCGCCGCCGCCACCTCCGCCGCCCGTCAAGATCATCCCGCCGCGCCCCGTGCCGCCGGGGGGCGCGGTTGCCAACATGTTCGTACCTCCGCTTGGCGTCGACGGCATCCGGCGCACGGTCAACTACGGCCTGTCGACCGACCAGGCGATCTGGAACTTTCGCTCGGCCTTCAACGTCGCGGCGCTGAATTGCCTCGAGGCGCAATACGCCAGCATCCTGCCGGCCTATTCCAGCATGCTCGATAGACACCAGCGCAGGCTGCGGCGGACTAGCGATGCGGTTGTCGCGGCCTATCGCCAGCAGCACGGTGCCGCGGCGCACCGGGCGGCGTTCGACACCTATATGACGCAGGTCTACAACTATTTCGCGCTGCCCCCCGCTCACGACAGCTTCTGCGCGACCGCGCTGACGATCGCCAATGAATCGCTGCTGGTCGAACCGGACCAGCTCGATACGTTCGCGGTGAGCGGGCTTAGCCGGTTCGAGGGCGTGTTCGAAGGGTTCTATCGCGCGCTAGAACAGTATCGCACCGATGTCGCCGCCTGGGATGCGGAGTACGGACCGCCGCCCACGGTGTTTGCGCCGTCCACCGAACTCGTCGCCCTGCCACCACCCAGTGGTGCGCTGCCGCAAACGATCCAGGACGTCGATCCCGGGGCGTCCGCGGCGGACGGCGTGCCAGCGATCCAGTTGCCGCCTGCTGCTGCGTCACCCGCGGTGCAACCCATCCAACCGGGTTCCGGCATGGGCGAGGGAGCGCCGCGCTGAGCGTCCGATTTGCCTTTGCTTGCGGCGCCGGTTTCGCTAAAGGCGCGCTCTTCGCGGAGGCCGATCCTCCGATGGCAAACCTGGAACGGGGCCGTAGCTCAGCTGGGAGAGCGCGTCGTTCGCAATGACGAGGTCAGGGGTTCGATCCCCCTCGGCTCCACCAGGTTTTTGATGAAATCAGAAGCCTGGTTGTTATGATTGCGCGCGCGCAGCGGCGTGCGAAATCCTCGCTCACACGGTTTGCGGCCCGCGTCAATGCGGGCGGGCGGTCGCCCCTGCGGTCCCGATGGGACCGAACCGGGTCGAGCAAAACTTGCTCTGCATATCGGTGGAGCGCTAATCCGGTTGGCGATCAGCCAACCGCAAGGCCGAACGGCCGTCGCGCCATCTGGCGCGGAAGCCAAAGCCGCGCGGGCGGCTGTCGGCGTTTGAGGCGAAATAGAAAATGCACTTTCTCGATCAAGCCAAGATATACCTGAAGTCCGGCGCGGGCGGGCCGGGCGCGGTGTCCTTCCGGCGCGAGAAATACGTCGAGTATGGCGGCCCGGATGGCGGCAACGGGGGCAAGGGCGGCGATGTCGTGTTCGTCGCCGTGCCGGGCCTCAACACCCTGATCGACTTCCGCTATACCCAGCACTTCAAGGCGCTGCGCGGCGGGCATGGGATGGGCAAGGACCGGACCGGCGCATCCGCGCCCGATCTCGTGATTGAAGTGCCGGTTGGCACGCAGATCTTGACGGAAGACAGGGAGGATGTGCTCGCCGATTTCACCGAGGTCGGCCAGCGTGTCGTCCTGCTGGAAGGCGGCATGGGTGGGCGTGGCAACGCCAGCTACAAGACCAGCACCAACCGCGCCCCGCGTCAGCACCAGCAAGGCATCCCGGCGCAAGAGATGTGGGTCTGGCTGCGCTTGAAGCTGCTCGCCGATGTTGGCCTGCTGGGCATGCCGAACGCGGGCAAATCGACCTTCATCAACCAGGTTTCCAACGCGCAGGCCAAGGTTGGCGCCTATGCCTTCACCACGCTGGTGCCCAAGTTGGGCGTGGTCCGGCATCGCAACCGCGAGTTCGTGCTCGCCGACATTCCTGGCCTGATCGAGGGAGCGGCGGATGGAGCGGGCATTGGCGACCGGTTCCTGGGCCATATCGAGCGGTGCCGCGTACTGATTCATCTAGTCGACATCTCCAGCCCCGATCCGGCCGGCGCGATGCGGATCGTGGAGGAAGAACTGGCCGCCTATGGCGAAGGGCTGGCCGACAAGCCGCAGCTGGTGGCGTTGAACAAGATCGACCTTGCCGATGCCGAACTGGTGGAAGGGTTCGCGGCGGAACTTCGCGCGGCGGGCGCGGCGGAAGTGTTCGGCGTGTCGGGTGCCACCGGGGCCGGGGTCGAGCGGCTGCTTGACGCGGTGTTACCCTATCTGCCCGACCGCACCGCGACCGAAACGAAGGGCGGCGAGGTAGAGGATGTGCCCGAGGATGGCACGGGCGAATGGTCGCCGCTCTGACAATCATGTTCAGTCGGCTCCCGGAGGTAAATGGCGCGCGATCCCAGCTTTCGCTGGGATGACGGATTGGGTAGGGGCGATGCGCTCATGAACCTTGCGAACCTGTCCGACGTCAAAACCGCGCGCCGCCTCGTGATCAAGGTCGGATCGTCGCTGCTGGTCGCGCGTGGCGTGGCTCGCGCGGGATGGCTCGCCTCGCTGGCGGGCGATATCGCCGCGCTGAAAGCTGCGGGTCCGCAAGTGATCGTCGTCAGTTCGGGTGCGATCGCGCTGGGCGCCGCGAAGCTGGGCATGGCGCGTGGCGGGCGCGGCAGCCTGGCCGATGCACAGGCGGCGGCATCGGTTGGCCAGGTCGAGTTGGCGCGGCTGTGGTCGCAGTCGTTGGGGGCGCATGGGATTGTCGCGGCACAGATGCTGGTGACCATCGGCGACCTTGAGGAACGGCGGCGCTATCTCAACGCGTCGGCTACGCTTGAACGGCTGCTGGAGGCGGGCGCGGTGCCGGTGCTCAATGAAAACGACAGCGTCGCCACCGAGGAAATCCGGTTCGGCGACAACGACCGCCTGGCGGCGCGCGTGGCGCAGGCCGCGGGCGCGGATGCGGTGCTGCTGCTGAGCGACGTGGACGGCCTTTACGATCGCGATCCGCGCGCCGAAGGCGCCATGCTGGTACCCCGGGTCGAGGGAATCACGCCAGCCATCACGGCGATGGCCAACGGTAAGAGTTCGTCCGGCCTCGGATCGGGCGGCATGGCGTCGAAGCTGCAGGCCGCCGAAATCGCCGAACGCGCCGGCATCGCGCTGGCGATAATGAACGGCACGCACGAAAAGCCCATCACGAATGCGATCGCTTCCGGAACCGGCACGATATTCGTGCCCCAGCGGCGTGACGGCGCGCGCAAGGCCTGGCTCGGCGGACGGCTGGCCCCGGCGGGCGTGTTGACGGTCGATGCCGGTTGCGCCGCCGCGCTGCTGAACGGCGCCAGCCTGCTTGCCGCCGGGTTGACCGAGGTTGATGGCACGTTCCGGCGCGGCGACCTTGTGACCATTCACGGTCCCGGCGGCGAACGGCTGGCGCAGGGGCTGGTCGAATATTCAGCGGACGAATGCCGCGCAATCCGCGGGCTCAAGGGCGCGGCGCAGGGGGATCGGCTTGGCTATGCCCCGCGCGCGGCGGTGATCCATCGCGACCATCTGGTCCTGCTGTGACGATCGCCATCACCGGTGGAACCGGCTTCGTCGGGCAGGCGCTCGTCGAAACCCTCTCGCGGCGCAAGGTGCCACTACGCGCGCTGGCGCGGGGAACGCCGCCGTCCTCCGCTCCGGGGGTCGAATGGATCCGCGGTACGCTTGAGGATCGGGCCGCACTGGCGCGTCTCGTCAAGGGCGCGGAGGCCGTGATCCATGTCGCCGGGCTGACCAGCGCACCCGATCCCTGCGCGTTCGAAACCGCCAATGTCGCGGGCACGTTGGCACTGGTCGAGGCGGCGAAGAATGCGGGCATTCCGCGATTCGTGTTCGTGTCGTCGCTCGCCGCGCGCGAACCGGAACTATCGGCCTATGGCGCGTCCAAGGCAAAGGCAGAGCGGATCGTCGCCGCGAGCGCGCTTGACTGGACCATCGTCCGTCCACCGGCCGTCTATGGACCGCGCGACCGCGAGATGCTGGAACTGTTCAAGGCCGCGCGCCTGGGCGTGATCCCGATGCCGCCGCCGGGCCGTGCGTCGATGATCCATGTCGATGATCTGGCCGATCTGCTCGCCGCGCTGATCCCGGGCGGGGAAAGCGTGAGCCATCGGATATTCGAACCCGACGACGGGCACCCCGGTGGATGGAGCCATCGGGACATGGCGCGGACAATCGGCTGGGCGGTGGGGCGTCGCCCCTGGGTGCCGCATCTGTCGCCCGCGATGCTGATGCGACTGTCGCGGCTGGAACGCGCCTTGCGGGGCAACAAAGCGAAGCTGACGCCGGACCGGGTCGGGTACATGAGCCATCCGGATTGGGTATCCGACCGCGCTCGCCATGTGCCGACAGAGCTGTGGCGGCCACGCATCGCGACGCGCGAGGGGCTGAAGGCGACGGCGCGCTGGTATCGCGAACAGGGCTGGATGAAGTAGGCGCTGCCCCGGTTGCGGCGCGCGCGCAGGTCAGAACGCCGGATCGTATCCCGGCGGCAGTTCGCCATCGGGGCCGAGCGGCACGTGGATGCCGCATTCGGTCTTGTCCCACCCCTTCCATCGGCCGGAACGCGGATCTTCGCCCGGCGCGACTTTGTTGGTGCACGGCGAACAGCCGATTGAGGGGTAGCCCTGCTCGACGAGCGGATGACGTGGCAAGTCGTGCGCTTCGAACCAGGCGTCGATTTGATGCGCGTCCCAGTCGATCAGGGGATTGATCTTGAGCCTGCCCTGGGCATCGGAAGTGTCGATTTCAAACCTGGGCAGGTTGGCGCGTGTTGCGGACTGGAACGCCTTGCGCCCGGTGAAGGTCGCGTCGAACGCCGCAAGCGCTCTGGCCAGCGGCTTGACCTTGCGGATTTCACAGCAACCATCGGGGTCGTAGGACCACCGCAGGCCGCTCTCGTCACGGATTTCCAGTTCGCCCAGGTCGGGATAGAGGTTGACGAGGTTGGTCAGCCCCAGACGCGCGGCGAGTTCATCGCGATAGGCGAGCGTTTCGGGAAAGTGCTTGCCGGTTTCGAGGAACAGCACGGGGATCGACGGATCGACCTCGGCAATCAGGTGGAGCAGCACCGCGCTTTCCGCGCCAAAGCTGGAAACGGCGGCTAGGTCACCAACGATGCCATCTTCGATCACCGCGCGCAGCATCTCGCGGGTATCTGCGCCGCGAAACATGCGGTTGAGGCGGATCGCGTCGGCCTCGCTGTAGCGCGGGCCGGTGTCGATCCGGTCGATCGCGCGTAGTTCATTCATGGCGCAGTCGCCAGATCGGCGCGCGCGCGTCGGCGGCGGTCTGGTAGACCTGCGGCCAGCGCGCCAGTGCCGCCTCGACATCGCCTTCGTCCAGCCGCGCATCGGGGGCAAAGGCATCGAAGCCGCAGCGACGCAGGTAGGCGATCTGGTCGACCAGCACCTCGCCGACCGCGCGCAGTTCGCCCGTATAGCCCGCCTCGCGCAGCACGCGGGCCGAGGAATAGCCACGCCCGTCACCGAAGGCCGGGAAATTGACCTCTACCAGCGCGATGCGTTCGAGGTGCGGGATCAATGCACGTGCATCGTCGCCCGGCTCGATCCGCACGGCGGCTGCGTTGGACTGTTCAACGAACGAATCCACCGTCACGGCGGCGTGATCGACCGGTTCGTCGTCGCGGAAGCGGAACTGGACCTCGTCCGGGCTCGATCCGATTACATCAGCCATAAAGAGCCTCCTTGAACGGCTCCATGCCGATGCGGCGATAGGTATCGAGGAAGCGTTCGCCATCGCTCCGCTCGCGAAGGTACACGTCGGTGACGGTTTCGACCGCGTCGACGATGCCGGCTTCACTGAAACCGGGGCCGGTGATCTTGGCGAGCGAGGTATCCGCCGCCTCACTGCCGCCGAGCAGAAGCTGGTAATTTTCGACACCCTTCTTGTCGACGCCAAGGATGCCGATGTGGCCCGCATGGTGATGCCCACAAGCGTTGATGCAGCCCGAAATCTTGAGTTTCAGTTCGCCGAGCTCGCCGGTCCGGCCATTGGCAGCAAACCGTTCCGAAATGCGCTGAGCGATGGGAATCGAGCGGGCGTTGGCGAGGCTGCAATAGTCGAGCCCCGGGCAGGCGATGATGTCCTCGATCGTGTCGAGGTTGGGGCTGCCGAGCCCTTCTGCATCGAGTGTCTGCCACAGGGCGTAAAGCCGCGCCTTGCGCACATGCGGCAGGACGATGTTCTGCGTGTGCATGACGCGCAGCTCATCGAAGGAATAGCTTTTCGCCAGCTCTGCCAGGACATGCATCTGGCGCGCGCTGGCGTCACCCGGAATGCCACCGACGGGCTTCAGGCTGATGACCGCCGAAACGTATCCGTCGCGCTTGTGCGGGTGGGTGTTGCGATCGACCCACAGGGCGAAATCGGGATCGCTGCGGTCAATCGTGTCGGCTGATGCATCCTCGAATGCCGGATCGGCGAAGTAGGGGCGGATGCGCTCCAGCTCGGCCAGTGGCGGCTCGATGCCCTGGGTGAGCAGGTGCGCGAATTCTTCCTCGACCTGGCGGGCATATTCTGCCGCGCCGAGTTCGTGGACCAGGATCTTGATCCGCGCCTTGTACTTGTTGTCGCGCCGGCCATAGCGGTTGTAGACACGCAAGGCGGCCTCGGCATAGGTCACGAACTGGTCGAGCGGCACGAAATCGCGGATGCACGGCGCGACCATCGGCGTGCGGCCCATGCCCCCGCCGACATAGAACGCCGCGCCCAGCTCGCCCGCCGCGTTGCGGACAATGTTGATGCCGATATCGTGCAGCTTCATCGCCGCGCGGTCTGTGTCGGAAGCGATCACCGCGATCTTGAACTTGCGCGGCAGATAGCTGAATTCGGGGTGGAAGCTCGACCACTGCCGCAGCAGTTCGGCATAGGGGCGCGGGTCGACCACTTCGTCCGCCGCGGCGCCCGCGAAATGGTCCGAACTGATGTTGCGGATGCAATTGCCGCTGGTCTGGATGGCGTGCATCTCGACCTTCGCGAGATCGGCCAGCAGGTCGGGCGTCTCCTCCAGCTTGATCCAGTTGTACTGGATGTTTTGCCGCGTGGTGAAGTGGCCGTAACCGCGATCGTACTTGTCGGCGATGTCCGCCAGCGCATGCATCTGGCGGCTGTCGAGCGTGCCATAGGGCACCGCCACGCGTAGCATGTAGGCGTGGAGCTGGAGATAGAGCCCGTTCATCAGCCGCAGCGGGCGGAACTGATCCTCGGGCAGGCGCCCGTCGAGGCGGCGTTCCACCTGGTCGCGGAATTCCGCAACGCGGGCATCGACCATTGCCTGGTCGTAGGTGTCGTAGCGATACATCTCAGATCACCCACTGGCCGACGTGGGGGTCGGCGGGCTTGAGGGTCAGGTCGGGGCGAACGGTCGGGCCGATCGCGCGGACGCGCTCCTTGATGTGCGCGGGGCGTATGCCGCGTTCGTCGCGGGTCGCCTCGACCGCGTAGGGCACGTTGACGCGGCGCGCGGCATCCTCGCGCCGGGCGATCTCGTCGGCCCGCTCGCCCACATCGACCGCATCATCGACATGGAGCGACCAGTCGTGGCCGGTCCACCAGACCACCGCGCCGCTCTTGAGGTCGTTGCCGGTAAGGATGATCATCGCGCCGCCTCCCGTGCAAGGGTGGCCAGCGCAATGTTGTCGCGCGCCGTCACTTCGCCGATCACGATCAACGCGGGGCTGACCACCCGTTCGCGCGCGACCAGTTCGGGCAGACCCGCGAGCAGACCGCGCAGCACGCGCATGTCGGGGCGCGCGCCGTTTTCGATCACCGCCACGGGCATGTCTGGGGCGAGGCCGTCCGCCATCAGCTTGTCCGCGATCTGCGGCGCAGTGGTGACGCCCATGTAGATCACCAGCGTGCGGCCTTTGCCCGCGAGGCCAGCCCAGTCTTGCTCGGCCAGGCCCTTGCACTGCCCAGCGACGAAGCTGACGATGCTTGAGGCATCGCGGTGGGTCAGCGCAATCTGCGCAGCGGCGGCGGCACCGTTGGCGGCGCTCACGCCGGGGACCACCTCGACCGGCACACCGGCGGCGCGGCAGGCCTCTGCTTCCTCGCCGCCGCGCCCGAAGATGAAGGGGTCGCCGCCCTTGAGGCGCACCACATTGCGCCCTGCCAGCGCCTCGCGCACAAGCAGCGCGTTGATCGCGTCCTGCGCCAGCGTGTGGCGCGCGCGGCTCTTGGCGACCGAGATCAGTTCGGCATCGGGGCGGGCGAGCGCCAGCACGGCGCGGTCGACCAGCCCGTCATGGACGATGATCGCGGCGCGCTCGATCAGCCGCGCGGCGCGCAGCGTCAGCAGGTCCGGGTCGCCCGGACCCGCGCCGACGAGAAAGACAGTGCCGGGTTGTTCCATGCGGGCCAGATGCGCCCACCCCTGCGCGCTCGCCAGCCACAATGCTTGTCAGATCGGGTAGGAAAGTTTTTGAAATCGCGGCTACCCGCGCGGCAAGCCTAGCTTTCGCGACCATCGAGCCGCTGTGCGATCGCGGCGATGAGCTGTTCGAACTGTTCGTTGTTGCGGAAATTGATGTCGCGCTGGGGGAAGGGGATCTCGATCCCGTTCTCCTTGAACAGGTGCCACAGCTTCTTGAGCACCTGGCTGCGGATGTTGCCGAGCCCTTCTTCCGGGTCGCTGATCCAGCAGTGGATCACGAAATCGACCGAACTTTCGCCGTACTTGTCGAGCCACACGGTCGGCGGCGGGGTCTGGAGCACGCGTTCCACGCTCTTCGCTGCCTCCAGCATGAGCTTTTCCGCTTCGGCTATGTCACAACCATACCCGATCCCTACCGGCACCTGCATCCGGACGTTACGGCTGGAGTAGGACCAGTTCTCGACCTGGTTGATCATCAGGTTCTCGTTCGGGATCAGGTATTCCTTCTGGTCACGTGTGGTGATGGATACCGCGCGGATGCCGATCTTGCGGATCTGGCCGAAGGTCGTCTGCCCGGCCTGGTCGGCGATGGCGATCACGTCGCCCGGCTTGATGGACTTGTCCATCAGGAGGATGATGCCCGCGATCAGGTTGCCGAACGTCTTCTGCAACCCGAACCCGATGGCGAGCCCGAACGCCCCCGAAAACACCGCCAGCGCGGTCAGGTCTATGCCGAGAAGGTCGATCCCGACCATGAAGGCGGCGGCCCAGACCGCGATCGTCAGCAGCTTTTCGCCCAGGACCCGCGCCGAAGGTTCGAGGCGGGTGATGCGGCGCAGCAGCTTGTGCGAACCCTTGCTGAGCAGCCATGCCGCCACGATCAGGGCGATCAGGACGGCAAACACGACCAGCATGTCCCACACCGAAATCCGCGTTGCGCCGACGCTCAGTGCCCAGGAATCGAGCGTTTCGACCACACCGCCGGCCGCGTCGCTGCGCCCCGCCACGGCCTCGCGCAGACCATCGGCGGCCGTTTCCTCCTGTGGGGCGGTTCGCGCGGTCATCCTTGCGTCATCGCGATAAATGCCCTTTCGAGGTCCGCGATCAGGTCGGCCGGGTCTTCCAGCCCGATCGACAGCCGCACGCCGAGCCGCCGTTCGATCGCCAAATCAGCCGGCGGCCACATCATTTCGGTCCTGATCGGTGCTGGATCGAATGGCACGACCAAACTCTCGTAACCGCCCCAGCTGTAGCCGATACCAAACAGTCGGAGCGCGTCGACAAACCTGGCGCGAACGTCCTCTTCACCGCCGACCACGAAGCTGAACAAGCCGCAGGCACCGGCGAAGTCGCGGCGCCATAATGCGTGACCTGTGTCGCCAGGACGAAAGGGACACATTACCTTGGCGACTTCGGGACGGCGTTGGAGCCACTCCGCAATCTCCAGGGCGCTCGCCGTGGCACGCTCCAACCGCACGCCCATCGTTCTGAGGCCGCGCAGGGCGAGGGCGGCGTCGTCCGGCGCGACGACCTGGCCCAGCGCCTGCGCGGTCTGGCGCAGGGCGCGATACCAGCGCTCGCCCGCGGTGGCCGATCCCATCATCAGGTCCGAATGCCCGCCGACATGCTTGGTCAGGCTCATCACCGATATGTCGCAGCCGCGCTCCAGCGCCGGGAAGCCCAGTGGGCTGGCCCAGGTGTTGTCGAGGATCGAGACTGCATCGTGTCCACGCGCCACAGCCGCGAGCGCAGGCACGTCACAGACTTCCATCGTCAAGCTGCCGGGGCTTTCGAGCAGCACCGCCCTCGTCCGCTCGCAGAATTTCGCCGGAAAGCCCTCGAGATCGAGCGGATCGAAGAACCGGCTTTCTACACCCATCCGCTTGAGCAGCCCGTTCGCCATCAGGCGGGTCGGCTCGTAGGCATTGTCGGTTACAAGCAGAACGTCGCCCGGCTTGAGAACCGCCAGCAGCGCCCCGGCGATCGCCGCAACGCCACTGGGATAGAGCATTGTGCCCGCGGCGCCCGGTTCCAGCGCGGTCAGCGCCTCAGCCAGCGCCCACTGCGTCGGCGCGCCGCGGCGGCCGTAGTAGAATTGGCCATCCTGGTTGGTCTTGCCGCCCGCGTTGCGCGCCGCTTCGTCGGGATAGAGATGCGTGCTGGCGCGCCAGACCGGCGGGTTGACCACCGGCCCGGTCCATTCGGGCCGCCTCCCGCCGGTGACCAGCCGGGTTGCCGGTCGCAGGCTGTCGTCGTCTCCGGCCATGTCAGCGCGGCTCGCCGGTTTCCTTGGGCGTCGCAGGGTCCGCGCCCCACTCGCTCCAGCTTCCATCATAAAGCGCCGCGTCGCGCTTGCCCGCCAGTTCCGCGGCGAACAGCAGCACGGATGCGGTCACGCCGCTGCCGCAGGTGCCCACCAGCGGGCGATCGAGATCGATCCCCGCCCGGGCGAACCGCGCCTGGATCGCGGCGGTATCGAGGAATGTCCCGTCATCGGCCAGCACGTCGCGAAAGAACAGGTGGCGCGAGCCGGGGATGTGCCCGCCGGGCAAGCCGTGCACCATGTCTTCGCTGGTGGCGGTGAAGCGGGCGGCATCGCGCGCGTCGACGACCTGCTCCGCCCCGCTGTCGAGGTTGGCGAGCATCTGCGCCTTGCTCCGCACCCATTCCCGATCATCGGCCAGCATGGCGAAGTCGCCCGTCTGGCCGGCGACAGTGCCGATTTCGAGCGGGTGCCCTTCCGTCCGCCATTTCTGTAAACCCCCGTCCAGCACGGCCAAGTGTTCCACGCCCACCATGCGGAGGATGTAATAGGCCCGCGCCGAACTGCGCAGGTTGCTGTCGTCGTAAAGCACTACCTGATCGCCCGCGTTCACGCCCAGTGCGCGCAGCCGCTCCTCCACTTGCTCCGCGCGGGGCAGTGCGGCGGGAACGGGAGAGGTCCCGTCCTTCAGGGTGGGCAGGTCTAGCAGCCAGGCGCCAGGAATGTGCCCCGCCGCGAAATCCGCGGCCACATCGCGCTGGGCGGCGGGCAGGTGTGCCGAGGCATCGAGGATGGTGAGACCGGGCTTGCCAAGCCGATCGGCGAGCCACCGGGTCGAAACAAGTATGTCCATGACGTCGGCGTAGCGGCCCCGGTGCCTGCCTGTCCAGTCGAGCGCCACTCCGCGCCCGGCTTAATCGAGCGCCATGGTCCCGATCGCGCGATAGGTTTGCGGCATTTCATCCAGGCGGAAGGGTTGGAGCTTGCGCCCGCCTTCCTGCGGGAGGGTGCCGACCACGAATGTCCGTGCCGACGCTTCCATGCCCGGTGCGCTTGCCCGCACGCGCAGCAGCGGGACATAGAGCTGTGCCTTGCCCTGATGCACGGTGCGGATAGATGTCAGCGGCAGTCGCAGTTCGCCTGCCACTTCGACTTTCTCGCCCGGCGCGATCGAACCGAACCGACCGATTTCGGGGAGCGGAGTGTCGCCGCGCGAGAGCTGCTGTTCCATTGGAACGCTGGCGTGTGCGGTAACGAGGTCGGCACCGACCGCGACGTTCTCGAGCAGGGTGTCACCCCGATTGGCGAGCGTGAGCCTGTAAGCGAAGGTCGCGTTCATCATGCTGCGGCTGAGGTGTACCGGCACTGCGTCGAGCGCGAGTTGGGGCGCTGGCCCGTGCCGGATTGGTGCGGCGGACGGGGGTGTCGCAGTCGTCGCCGGAGCAGGTGCCGGAGCAGGTGCCGGAGCAGGTGCAGGTGCGCGGGGCACGATTGGCGGCGGCTCGATCAGTGGCGGCCCGGCATGACGCATTCGGCCGGTGCGCCGAAAATAGAGCGCTGCCCCAGCACCTAGCGCTGCCACGAGTGCGAGCAGCCACGGCCATAGTGCGAAGCCCGCATCGGGCTCGGCCACGGTGGCGGGCGCGCCCGGTCGATCGGGCAGGGCAGTACCCGGCCCGCCCGGACGCGCGGGCACCACGGGCGGCGCGGGTGCGATAGCCGGCTGCGCGCTGTCAGGGATCGTCGGCGCGGCGCCAGTTTCGGGGCGGACCACGACAGGCGCGGTGGCGCGCGGCGTCGGTGCCGCATCCGCGCGCGGTGGCAGGGTGAGGCGCGGGCTGGGCGTGGCGACCGGCGGGGCGGCGGTGGTCGGAGCTTGTGTCGGTGTCGGTGTCGGTGTCGGGGTTGGGGTCGCGGTGGGAATGGCGCGCGGTCGAACAGGAACCGGGCCTTCGGTATCGACAGGCCCCTGGACATTGGGACTTGGCGTTGGCGTCGAAGTGGATGGGGGAAGCTGGAAATCGCGCACGGTCGGCGCTGCCCGCGCCGTCGCGGCGAACATGGCCAGCGCGGCGGGAACAAGAATGGAAAATCGGATCATTGCGACTCTGGGCCCTTGGAAGGGCGCGCTGAATAGGGGCTGAAAACTGGCCGCGCCAGCGATGACTTGTGCGGCGGCGCGGTTGGGGCCACATGCGCGGCATGAGCGACACACCTGCCACCATGCACTTGGGCCAGACCAGCACGCTGCCCGCCTCGCCCGAGGCGGCGGTGCTCGACTACGTTCCCAATCCGCGCTCCGGAGCGCTTTACCTGGTCCGTTTTGCTGTCCCGGAATTCACCTCGCTGTGCCCGGTGACAGGAGCGCCTGATTTCGCGCACCTCGTGATCGACTATGCCCCGGGCGAACGGATCGTCGAATCGAAGAGCCTCAAGCTGTTCCTTGGCAGTTTTCGCAACCACGCGGGGTTTCACGAGGACGTGACCGTTGGCATTGGTCAGCGGCTGGCGCAAGAAATGGCCCCGCGCTGGCTTCGGATCGGCGGCTACTGGTACCCGCGCGGCGGCATCCCGATCGACGTGTTCTGGCAAACCGCCGCGACGCCAGAGGGGTTGTGGGTGCCCGATCAGGGCGTCCCGGGATATCGCGGGCGGGGATAATGTCGATCTCCGTTCGTCCTGAGCTTGTTGAAGGGCGAATCTAGCGCGACGCTCATCATTCCACAGACTCAGGACGAACGGGCTTGGGGAGTTGAGTGGTGCCGGTTGAGGGACTCGAACCCCCGACCTTCGGTTTACAAAGCAACCGGTAGGCGCTGAAAAACAATAGGTTAGGAGCGATTAGCTACACGCTAGCTACTAATTTGCAGTGGTGCCGCGTGTCCGATTTGAACGGACGACCTACCGCTTACAAGGCGGTTGCTCTACCCCTGAGCTAACGCGGCGCGCGGGCTCTGTAGCCGTGGGAAGTGTGTCGGGGAAGGCCGGGCGTCAATCTGCCTGCAATCGCATCGACCTCAGTCGTATCGGATGCATTACAACAGACCGCGGGTTGAAGAAAATCACGACACGCCTATGCTATCCGCGCGCCGACCGGCGCCGAGGCTTGAGAACCTCGCTTGAGAGACAGTTCCTCCCGCGTGGCCGGGTGGCCTGCGCGTATGTCCAAGCCGTTCGCGGCCAAAGGCGCCGGCGCGTGCCCTCAAGCATGTTCTCAACACCCGGCTTTGCTCCGGCGGCTCGCGTGGGAGGCGTCGTGTGCTTGATGGGGTCGGAGTGCACCTGCTGGGGCGTCGCGCTGCCACAAGCGGGGCGTCGCGGTGAGCAGTTCGGCTTCGTCCGCCTTCCGGCAGGATCCGCCAGCCGACCTGTCTGCTAGCGATTCCGAGTGCAAGGCTGAACGCCCGGCCTTGTTCTCTTCAGGAGCCCTCGACACTCTTTATCGGCATCAAGCCAGTCGCCTGATCCGCCATTTCGCGCGGCGGATCAGCGGTGTCGAAGCCAACGACATTGTCCATGAGGCGTTCGCCAAACTTGCAAGCGCCAGGGTCGGCGCGGGCGGACCGGTTGAAAGTCCCGAAGCGCTGATATCAACCGTTGCGACGAATGTCCTGCGGGACAGAGCGCGCGTGGCCGCGCGCGAGGCGGTGCGCCTACATCAACTCGCGGCTGATAATCCTGCGGAAGCCGTCGATCCCCATCGCCTTATTGAATCCCGCGAGGCCTTGCGCGCAATCGAGCGCGCGCTCGCTGCCATGAATCCGCGTCGTCGAAAGATATTCATGCTGCACCGCTTCGAGCAAATGTCTTATGCGGACATAGGGAGGGAAGTCGGCATGAGCGAAAAGGGGATCAAAAAGCAGATGGCCAAGGCGCTCCTCGAGTTGCGCCGGGCGGCCGGCCCCTTTTGATGTTGTTTCGCCGGCGCACATCCAGGGTCTGGAAGGAGGCCGCGTCGTGGCGAGCACGCATGGCCGAGCCGACCAGTGCGCAGGAGGTTGCCGAGTTCGAGGCTTGGCTGGCGCGCGATCCGCTCCATGCGACGTCCTACTCGGAAATGGACGCAGTGATGGCTGCAACCTCGGTCCGACGCGGCACTGCCACACCGCAGCGCGCGGGCCCCACCATACTTCGGCCTGCGCTCGCATTCGGGCTCGCGGCAATTGCCATCATTACCACCGCCGTTCTGTGGCAGAGCGCTTCCGCTCCGGCTTTCGCGACATTCGTCAACAACGGCTCCGCGATCCGAAGTGTGCAACTCGAAGACGGGACACGGGTCTGGCTCGACGTCGGTGCCCGCATTGACGTTCGCCTTACCGATGAGCGCCGCGAGATCGAGGTCCGCGCAGGGCGGGTACGCGTAGTGCCGGCTGCGGGCGAGCGACCGCTCGAGATACTGGCAGACGCGGCGCGCACCGAGCCCGGATCGACGCGGACGGACGTCACCGTCGATGCCCAGCGGGTCACATTTGGAGCGGTCGACGGTCCACTGGCCATTGCAGACCCATCACGCGGGGGTGATCGTGCGTCGCTGCGTCTCGAAACGGGCGAAGCGCTCGCCTTGGGAGCGCAGGGATCACGCCCGGCAAGGCTGGAACACGCCTGGACCGCCAGCCGGCTGCGCTTCTCGGAAGCTCCCTTGCGCGCGATTGTGACGCTCGCGAACCGCCTGGGAGACCCGGACGTCGTGGCCGGCGATGCGGACGTCGCGGGGCTGCAGGTCAGTGGTGTCTTCGATCTGCGCGACACTCGGCGGCTTGGCAAACGAAGGCGGTGTCATGATGCAATCAATCTGGGCCTGGTTCCACGCGCGCGCCTCGACTCTTGAGCGAGCTCGAAGCTCACGCGAAAGATTGTTGACAGCTTTTCGCGATGCTCTTCGAAAGTCTCAGACCGAGACATCGACTGAAGAAGGATAGAGCCTCTGTATGGCCGCATCGTTCAAGCGACAGGAAGGATCAGGGCAAACCATACGGCTTAGCCTCGTTCAATGTCTGGTTTTGGGGTGTCGGCGCAGAATTCTGGACGTCCACCATGAGGGCGCAAAGCCGCCGTTCGACAGCTCGTCTCCCGTATGTCCGCTAGGCGCCCTAAAGGCGGTCATTCAGCATGCTGCTAGAACTGCCTGTCAGCTGCCATTCGAAATCAGTAGCCGACTACACCCTGATCGATAGCATTCGCGCTGAATCCAAGAGGCCGGGTCGAAACTATCGCCTATCCAACGGATTTAGGTTCTCAAGCTTGGCAAAATTGGCCACCCCAGGTGCTGGCTGGCGCGATTGGCGTATGGGCCCAGCAGGCAATCCGCCAAGTTCGCCCGCAGCATCGACAACCTTCGCAAGCCGGCCATCATCGATCCGGTAGTAGACAAGCTTGGCATCCTTCCGGGTCTTCACGAGGCCCGCATTTCGTAGAACTGCCAGTTGTTGCGAAAGCGTAGGCTGGCCGATCTGCGCCGCGTCGTCGATCTCACCGACATTACGCTCCATGCCTGTTAGAGCATGCATGATCCGCAAGCGCACGGGATGAGCGAGAGCCTTGAAGGCTTCGACCAGATCTTCGTCGGTCATTTGCGAGACCCTCGTTTGGTTTCCTTCATGAACCAGTCGGTCTGACCCTTCGCGGAAAAAACGGTGTCGAGCGACGCGTCCGGCTGTGCCAGCAGCGCTTCCCCAGGGGCCCAGTTCGCAGGGGCAAGGACGGGCCCATCGTCGACTGCTTGGAGAGCATCGAGGGTCCTCAGCATTTCAGGTGTCGAGCGGCCAACGTTCGCAGGATAACAGGTCATCGCGCGGATGACGCCGTGCGGGTCGATGAAGAATGTCGTTCGCACCGTCGCACTGTCGTTATCGTTCGGTGCCACCATGCCGTAGGCGCGCCCGATTACAAGCGTCGGGTCCTCCACGATCGGAAAGCGCACCTCGATTTCGTATCGATCGAGAATCAGCCGCAACCAAGCGAAATGCGAAAACAGGCTATCGACGGAAAGCGCCATCAGCGCGCAGTCGCGTTGCTCGAACTCGCTCGCCGATTGGGCCAGCGCGACGAACTCGGTCGTGCACACAGGCGTAAAATCCGCAGGGTGCGAAAATAGGATCAGCCACCGCCCCCTGAAATCCGAAAGGCGCACATCTCCCGTAGTGCTGCGTGCGGAAAAGTCCGGTGCGACGTCGCCGATACGCAGTCCGGCGCATGGCGCCTCTCGCTCAGGATTCGCTTCGATCATGTGGGTCATCGAAACTTCATACCACTTGACAGCTGAATAGCAACACATATAAACGGTTTATGTAATTGTATGGAGATAAAGCTATGGCTGACGATCATAACCTCAGCAGCGCCGCCGCCCAGATCAAGCGCGCTCAGGCAGACAAGTGCCTCCGCCCTTCTATTGCGGGGTTTTTCGACGAGGCGACGAATACGGTTTCGTATGTCGTGCACGACCCCAAGACGGACGAAGCGGCTATCATCGACTCGGTCCTGGACTTCGAAGCGGCGTCCGGTCGGACTTCCAATGGCTCGGCCGATCGGATTATCGAGTATGTCACTTCTAATAATCTGAAAGTGACATGGCTGATCGAGACACACGCACATGCGGATCACATCTCAGCAGCCCCCTATCTGCAGGAGCGGCTCGGCGGTAAATTAGCCATCGGACGCGATATCATCCGCGTGCAGGAGGTATTCGGCAAGCTCTTCAATGCGGGCACCGATTTCGAACGGGACGGATCGCAGTTCGACAAGCTGTTCGAGGATGGCGAGACCTTCAAGATCGGCGAGCTGGAAGGCATCGCATTGCACGTGCCGGGTCATACGCCGGCTGATATGGCTTTCATCATCGGCGATGCGGCATTCGTTGGCGACACGATCTTCATGCCCGATTTCGGCACCGCTCGCGCCGATTTCCCCGGTGGTGACGCAAGGCAACTGTTTCAGTCGATCCGCCGGCTGCTCTCGCTTCCGGACGAAACGCGCCTGTTCCTGTGCCACGATTACAAGGCGCCGGGCCGTGACGAATACGCGTGGGAAACCACCGTCAAGCAGCAGCGCGAAGAGAACGTGCATGTGAAGGATGGAGTGAGCGAAGCCGAATTCGTCGAGATGCGGACCGGCCGGGACAAGACGCTCGCAATGCCGAAGCTCATCATGCCCTCGGTTCAGGTCAACATCCGTGGCGGGCGCCTGCCTGATCCAGAAGATAACGGCGTTAGCTACATCAAGATTCCGGTGAATGCCGTATGATGCTCCCAGGCTTTCCCGAAGCTGCGCCGCTTGCCGGGCTGGCGGGAGGCATTCTGATCGGCCTGGCGGCCGCTGTCATGCTTCTCGGTCTTGGTCGGATTGCTGGCGTTTCCGGTCTTACGGCAAAAGCTGTTGGGCTGGGCGGTAGCGGAATCGCCAGGAGCGGCGCATGGATGTTCGTGATTGGCCTGCCGCTGGGTGCGCTAATCGTGATGCTGGCCTCGGGTGGTATTGACGCCACCTTCGCCAGTCCCGTCACGCTC
Organism: uncultured Erythrobacter sp.; assembly: GCA_964516135.1. Taxonomy (GTDB): domain Bacteria; phylum Pseudomonadota; class Alphaproteobacteria; order Sphingomonadales; family Sphingomonadaceae; genus 34-65-8. Next base: position 48,105 of record CAZEWN010000010.1, read on the forward strand.
GCGATCGCCGGTCTGGTTGTGGGCATCGGCACGCGCCTCGGCAGCGGCTGCACCAGCGGGCATGGCGTTTGCGGAGTTAGTCGCCTGTCGGGCCGATCGATCGTCGCCACGCTTACTTTCATGGCGACCGGCATTGCGACAGTCGCGATCATGAACGCGCTCGGGCTGGAGGTGCTGTAATGCGGACCGCTCTCACCTCGATCGTATCCGGCACGCTCAGCGACGGCACGACAATCACCTACCGCGTTCTGGTTGTCGCTCCGGGCATTCGGCTTGCCTGGGAAAAGATTGATGGGCTGGAAGAGACGCTCGGCAAGAACGGCGTCACCTCCAATTATCGCTACGATCTGGCACCCTACACATGGGAGCTAGTGCGCAACCTGAAATCGGGGCGCGCGATCTTTAGCCAACCGCCCATGCCCATCAAGTGCGCGGGCGCGCCGCAGAAGGCCATGTATCTGTCCTGCGATGCCTGGCTGGAACGCAGCGTTCTCGGCAACATCGATGTTGAATTCCGCAACGCTGGCGGTGTCCTGTTCGGTGTGAAGGAATACGTCCCGGCGCTGATGGAATATGTCGAAAAATACGGGATCGACTTAAAGCTCAACCAGACGCTCGTCGCGGTGGATGGCGCGGGCCGGAAGGCCGTCTTCAAGACCGAAGCCGGTGACGAAACAGTCGAGTTCGACATGCTCCATGCGGTTCCGCCGCAAGTAGCCCCACAGTTTGTCGCCGACAGTCCTCTTGCGAATGCCGAGAGCGGCTTTGTCGACGTCGACAAGTTCACGCTACAGCACGTCCGCTATCCCAACGTGTTTGGTGTCGGCGATGCGGGATCTACGCCCAACGCCAAGACGATGGCCGCCGCGCGCAAGCAAGCCCCCATCGTCGCGGTGAATGCGCTCGCGCAGCTCGATGCACAGCCGCCTGTGGCCGAATACGACGGCTACGGCTCCTGTCCGCTGACCGTGGAACGCGGCAAGATCGTGCTCGCGGAATTCGGTTACGACGGAAAGCTGCTGCCAAGCTTCCCGAATTGGGTGATCAACGGCACAAAGCCGCGCAAGCTGAGCTGGCTCCTTAAGTCAGAGGCGCTGCCGTGGGTTTACTGGAACGGCATGCTGAAGGGCCATGAGTGGCTGGCCAAGCCGCATATGAAGAAGGCTGCCTGATCGTGAGCGACAGCAATCCAGGGTCGGCTGGCGGGCCGTCCGGCTCGCCGTGCCGGAACAAGCCGGGACTGCTGGCGCAAAACTTCCCGATCCTCGAGTGGGGCCGGACCTACAACGGATCGGTCCTGACGAACGATCTCGTCGCGGCGATCATCGTTACGATCATGCTGATACCGCAGAGCCTTGCTTACGCCCTGCTTGCGGGACTGCCGCCTGTCGTGGGCCTTTACGCCTCGATCCTGCCGCTGGTTGCTTACGCGATCTTCGGCACCAGCCGCACGCTGGCAGTGGGGCCTGTTGCGGTCGTATCGCTGATGACGGCAAGTGCTGCCGGAGCCGTCGCAGCGCAGGGCACCGAGCTTTATCTCGAGGCGGCAATTACCCTCGCTGCCTTGTCTGGCGTCATGCTGGCCGTGCTCGGGTTCCTGCGAATGGGGTTCCTCGCCAACCTCCTCTCGCATCCGGTCATCAGCGGGTTCATCACCGCCAGCGGCATCCTGATCGCGACGAGCCAGCTGAAACATATCCTCGGTGTCTCGGCAGGCGGCGATAACTGGCCCGAAATGCTCGGCGGGCTCGCCGCCGCAATCGGCACGATCAATCCGTGGACAGTCGCCATCGGCATTCCGGCCACGTTGTTCCTTTTCTGGGTTCGCAAGGGCCTGAAACCATCCCTGGTGAAGCTCGGCCTTGCTCCGCGCGCCGCCGATATCGCGGCCAAGGCAGGTCCGGTGATCGCGGTGGTCGCAACGATTCTCGCCGCCATCGGCCTCAATCTCGAGGATCGCGGTGTGAACCTCGTCGGTGCAATTCCGCAGGGCCTTCCGCCTTTCGCCCTGCCGTCGACCGATCTGGGTCTTATCGGGCAACTGTGGGTTCCGGCTCTGCTCATCTCGATCATCGGCTTCGTCGAGAGCGTATCGGTCGCGCAAACCCTTGCGGCGAAGCGTCGCCAGCGGATTGGGCCGAACCAGGAACTGATCGGCCTTGGCGCATCGAACATCGCCAGCGCTTTCTCGGGGGGCTACCCCGTGACCGGTGGATTCGCCCGCTCGGTGGTCAATTTCGACGCCGGAGCGGAAACGCCCGCAGCCGGGGCCTATACAGCTGTCGGCATCGCGCTGGCGGGACTGTTTCTCACCCCGCTACTCTATAGCCTGCCCATCGCCACACTGGCCGCAACGATCATCGTCGCGGTTCTCAGCCTCGTCGATCTCAAGACGCCGGGCCAATTGTGGACCTACTCCAAGGCCGACTTCGCCGCGCATATGGCGACGATCGCCATCACGCTGCTTGCCGGCGTCGAACTGGGCGTAATTGCGGGCGTAGGCGTCGGCCTCCTTCTCTACCTTTGGCGCGCCAGCCGCCCACACGCGGCCATCGTTGGCCGCGTCCCTGAGACCGAGCACTTTCGTAATGTCGACCGACATCAGGTTTTCACCGTCCCACACGTCCTCTCGATCCGGATCGACGAAAGCCTGACCTACCTCAATGCGCGGTGGCTTGAGCAATATGTGCTGGAGGAGGTCGCCGACCGCCCGGAAGTGCGCCACGTCATCCTGATGTGTAGCGCGGTCAACGAAATCGACGCTTCCGGTCTCGAAAGCCTCGAAGCGATCAATCACCGCATGATCGACGCGGGGATCGGCCTTCACCTTTCCGAAGTGAAGGGTCCGGTCATGGACCGCCTGAAACGAACCCATTTTGTGGACGAGCTCAACGGGCAGGTGTTCCTGTCGCAGAACCGCGCGTTCCGGGAATTGGCGACAAACGGCGGACCACCATCTGAACCAATCCCCGATGCTGCGAGGGGCATGATCTGATGCCTGCAATTCCTGACAAAGACACCCGCTGCCGCAAGATCGAGGCTTTAATCGCATCCGGGAATGGCGTTTGCGACAGCTGCCGCGAAATTGGGATTTCCGAAAAGACCTTCTATCGCTGGCGCAAGGCACGCACTGAAAAGCAACACGGATAAAGACATGTTCGAACAGCTAGATGCCCTGCTGCTGGCCCGTATCCAGTTCGCCTTCACGGTGAGCTTTCACTTCATCTTCCCGGCCTTTTCCATCGGCCTCGCGAGCTATCTGGCAGTGCTCGAGGGTCTGTGGCTCAAAACAGGCAAGGCGATCTATCTCGATCTCTTCAAATATTGGCTGAAGATCTTCGCCATTGCCTTCGCGATGGGTGTCGTTTCCGGCATCGTGATGTCCTACCAGTTCGGCACGAACTGGTCGGTCTTCTCCGATATTGCGGGGCCGGTTATCGGCCCGCTGATGGCTTACGAGGTGCTGACCGCATTCTTCCTCGAGGCTGGCTTCCTTGGTGTCATGCTGTTCGGCATGGACAAGGTCGGCAAGAAGTTGCACTTCGCCGCTACACTGATGGTAGCGATCGGCACTTTCATCAGCGCTTTCTGGATCCTGTCGGTCAACAGCTGGATGCAGACGCCTGTCGGATACGAGATCGGGGCCAACGGCCAGTATCTCCCCGGTGATAGCTGGTGGGATATCGTCTTCAATCCCAGCTTCCCCTATCGCCTGGTCCATACGGTCATCGCGGCTTACCTCACGACTGCCTTCGTGGTGGGCGGGGTCGGAGCCTGGCATCTTCTGAAGGATCGGACGAACCTTCACGCCCGCAAGATGTTCTCGATGGCGATGTGGATGGCGGCCATCGTTGCGCCGATCCAGATCTTTGCAGGCGACATGCACGGGCTGAACACGCTCGAACATCAACCGCAGAAGGTCATGGCAATGGAAGGCCACTTCGAGAGCCATCCGGATGGTGCACCGCTGATCCTGTTCGGCATTCCGAACAGCGAGGAGAAGCGTATCGACTACGCTATCGAAATTCCCAAGGCATCGTCGCTGATCCTGAAGCATGATCTGAATGCTCCTCTCGCCGGACTGGACACGATTCCGGACGACGAGGAACCGCCGGTCGGCATCGTCTTCTGGTCATTCCGGATAATGGTGGGAATCGGCTTCGCCATGCTTGGTATCGGAGCGTGGAGCCTGTTCGCTCGCTTCCGCAAAAAGCTCTACGAATGGCCCATGCTCCATCGCGCCGCCTTGGTCATGGCTCCCAGCGGTTTCGTTGCGGTCATCGCTGGCTGGATAACGACGGAGGTCGGCCGGCAACCGTATGTGATCTACAATCTCCTGCGTACGGCAGATGCTGCGAGCCCGCTGGATGCCCCCGCAGTCGCCGCGTCATTGCTCGCATTCGTCGTGGTCTATTTCGCAGTCTTCGGCGCGGGCGTCTGGTATATCCTTCACCTGATGCACAAGCCACCGCATGTAGGCGAATACGGCGTCAAGCGCGGGGACACCGGGCCGATCCGGACTGCCGGCATCACGCCTGGCCCGTCGCAGAATCCGGGCGATCCCGACACATTGCCGCGCGATCACGAGGAGGCGACCGATGGACGTTAACGTGGACCTGACGACAATCTGGGCCTTCATCATCGCCTTCGCCGTCTTTGCCTATGTCGTGATGGACGGATTCGACCTCGGTATCGGTATCCTCTTTCCGACCTTTGATGTGGGGCCGGAGCGCGACCGGGCAATGAACTCGATTGCGCCCGTGTGGGATGGCAACGAGACGTGGTTGGTTCTGGGCGGCGGCGGCCTATTCGCAGCTTTCCCACTGGCCTATGCGGTTATCCTCCCCGCCACCTATCCGCTCATCATCGCCATGCTGCTGGGGCTGGTGTTTCGAGGCGTAGCGTTCGAGTATCGCTGGCGCGATCCGGGGCACCGCCGATATTGGGATGCGGCTTTCACCGGTGGCTCGCTGGTCGCGGCGATGGCGCAGGGCATGACTCTTGGGGCACTTCTTCAGGGCATCGAAGTCGTGGACCGATCTTATGCGGGGAGCTGGTTTGACTGGCTCACGCCTTACACGCTGCTGACCGGCCTCGGCACGGTCGCCGGCTATGCCTTGCTGGGCGCAACCTGGCTGGTCTGGAAGCTGGAAGGCGATAGCCAGCACCATGCGCGCGCACTGGCGAAGAAAGCTGCCTGGGCAACTCTCGTGCTGATGGGCGGCGTGAGCCTCTACAACGTGTTCCTCAATGCCGAATATGCCGAACGCTGGCTGACGGCGCCGGAAATCTACTTCGCCGCGCCTGTCCCCATTCTTACCGGGCTGGTGGCTCTTGCTTTGCTGCGTGCCTTGTCGGTCGAACGGCACAGCAAGCCTTTCTGGCTGTCTATCGCCCTCTTCTTTTTCGGAATGGCGGGTCTCGGCGTGACCATGTGGCGCTATGTCGTTCCGCCGGGCCTCACGATATGGGACGCCGCCGCGCCGGAGCGCAGCCAAGTCTTCATGCTGGTTGGCGTCGCGATCACCATGCCGCTCATCATCGCCTACACCGCTTGGGCCTACTGGGTGTTCCGCGGCAAGGTTGCTGACGAGGGATATCACTGATGGACGAGCCGCAGGATCGCCCGCTTTGGCAGCGGCTCGGCTGGATGTTCGTGATCTGGATCGCGAGCATAACCGTGCTGGGACTCGTAGCCTCGATCATCAGGTTCTGGCTGAAGGCGTAACTAACGTCATCGATGCTCAATACGGTTTAATACAACAGTTAAGTGATAGCGCCATTCTCTCACAAAAAATGCGGGTTTATGTCCCTGCTCCGCCTCAGATGATTTATCACTTAGTGCAATCGATAATTTGAATTGGTCGAAGCGCTCGGGCCGTTCTACCTAGGCTGCATCGACACGAAACAAGGAAATCGAAATGAGCCTTCACATCGGCGACACCGCCCCCGACTTCACCGTCGACACCCAGAATGGCGAGATCAGCCTGCACGACTGGGCTGGCGATAGCTGGGTGTTCTTCTTCAGCCACCCGGCCGACTTCACCCCCGTCTGCACTACGGAGATGGGTCGCACCGCGCAGCTCGCCAGCGAGTTCGACAAGCGCAATGTGAAGCCACTCGGCCTCTCCACCGACACTAACGAAGAACACGCCAAGTGGATCGAAGACGTCAACGACACCCAGAACACCAACCTCGTATTCCCGATCGTCGCTGATGCCGATCTCAAGATCGCCAAGCTCTATGACATGATCCATCCCGATCAGAGCGAGACGGCGGCCGTGCGGTCGGTGTTCATCATCGATCCGGACAAGAAGATCCGGCTTACCATGACCTATCCCATGAGCGTGGGACGAAACTTCGACGAGATTTTGCGCGCGATCGATGCGCTCCAGTTCAGCGACAAGCATGGCGTGGCAACGCCCGCTGATTGGCGCGAGGGCAAGGATGCGATCATCCCGCCGTCGGTTTCCGACGAGGATGCGAAAGCGCGTTTCCCGCAGGGTTTCATTACGCTTCGTCCCTACCTCCGCACAGTGAAAATCGATTGAGCGTCCACCCTCATCGACTCTTTTGAAAGCGGGATCGGTTCGCGCCGGTCCCGCTTTTTCCATATGAAGGAGGCAATATGCTGCTCGAGAAAATCAAAACCCCAGGCTTGTCCCACCTGTCCTACCTAATTGGTTCGGGCGGGAAGGCGGCCGTCATCGATCCGCGCCGGGACTGCGAATGCTATGTCGAAATGGCGCGCGCCGAGGGGCTGGAGATCACCCATATCTTCGAGACCCATCGCAACGAGGATCTGGTGTCCGGGGCGCCGATCCTGAAGCAATTGACTGGCGCGCGCGTCCTGCATGGTCCCAATCCTGCCGGCACAGTCGAATATGCCGAAACGGTGCGCGAGGGTGATGAGTTCAAGATCGGGCAGCTAAAAATCAAGGTGCTGGAGACACCGGGCCACACTGACGATCATCTTGCGTTCGTGCTCCACGACACGGCTTATCCCGATGGCCCAGTCGGAGTGTTCACGGGGGACGCGCTGTTCGTCGGCGACGTCGGTCGCACGGACTTCTATCCCGATCGCAGGCGCGAGGTCGCAGGCCTTCTCTACGATTCCCTCCGCAAGATCCTCGAGCTTGGCGATCAGGTCATCCTCTATCCGGCACATGGAGCGGGGTCTGTTTGTGGATCGGGAATGGCGGAACGCGAGTTCTCGACCCTCGGCCACGAACGCGCGAACAATCCGCGGCTGCTGTTCGAAAGCCGCGAAGCCTTCATCGACTTCAAGGTAGACGAGAACCACTACCAACCGCCCTATTTCCGGCTGATGGAGCGCCTCAATCTGGAAGGCGGCGAAGCTGCGCCTCGTGTGATGCGACCCAAGCGCCTGTCACTGTCCGAATTGAGCGACATCAATGTTGACCACCTGGTAGATGTGCGCGAGCCGCTTGCCTTCGCGTCGGGCCATCTTCCCGGTTCCATGAACATGCCGATTGGCATGATCTCGGCGTTCGCCGGGTGGTTCATTCGCGAGGGCGAGAAGGTCGCTCTTATCGCTTCCGATGATGACCAGCTCGAAGCTGCCATGACGCATCTCGTGCGGATCGCGCTCGACAATATCGAAGGCGGTTATGTCGGTGTCGTGCCTGCAGCTGCGCAAGGCAAGTCTATGCGGACTATCCCGATGATTGGAACCGAGGAAGTCGAGCGTCGTCTGGAAGCCGGCAAAGATGGCTGGACGCTGCTTGATGTGAGGGATGCAGACGAACGCGCGCAAAACGCGATCGAGGGTTCCCAGCATATCTACGTGAGCGAACTCAACGAGCAATATCGCGATCTTGATCCGGCCCAGCACTACACGCTGATGTGTGCAAGCGGAATGCGGGCCACGGTCGCTGCCGGCTGGCTTGCGAGCCGCGGCTTTGACAAGTTGGACGTATATCTCGGCTCCATGGGCGCATGGAAATCGGCCCATGGCTGAAGTAGATCAAGCGGCTTTCTGGGATGACCGCTATGCGGAGGACGAGTATCTGTTCGGGACCGCGCCCAACGCTTTTCTGGCGCGCGAGGTGCATCGCCTGCCCCCGGGATCGAAAGTCCTGGCGGTCGCCGATGGCGAAGGGCGAAACAGCGTATTCCTGGCCCAGCATGGCCATCGCGTCGTCGCTACCGACATTTCGGAAAGGGCGCTCGATAAGGCGCGAGCTCTCGCAGAGCGGCGAGCGGTCGAAGTCGAATATCGGCGGGCAAATCTGGCCGAATGGCAATGGCCGGTGGAAGCTTACGATGCAGTGGTCGGCATCTTCATCCAGTTTGCTGGTCCCGGACTGCGTGACGACATCTTCGATGGCATCCATCGTTCGCTGAAGCGGGGTGGCCTGCTACTGCTTGAAGGCTATCGCGAAGAACAGCTGGCGTATAGAACAGGCGGTCCGCCCAATATCGAGAACCTATATACGGAAGACAGTTTGCGCCGCGCCTTCTCGACGTGGGAGATCGAATTACTCGATGCCTACGATGCCGAGATCGAGGAGGGGACCGGCCATTCGGGCAAGTCGGCGTTAATCGACCTTATTGCGCGGAAGCGCAATTGAAGAATGCCAGCCGGAGCCCCGACACCGGCTGACATCACGATCAGGAGTTTGCGCTCGGGCAAATCCGGAGCTGATTATTAAGTGTCGCATTTTCGCGGCTCGAACGCCAATAGCTGCCTGTCCGCTACCGGCCGAGAACCTGTCTCTGCCGAGAGGTTCTGCACGTGGGACCCCATAATTCGAGAATTGTCGAAATAACGCTTGCCTGATCGTCGGGCATTCGATATTTCGAGAATTATGGAAATGGCTCTCACGGATGCGGTGGACGCTCTGGCAGCGCTGGCACAGGAACATCGTCTTGGATTGTTTCGTCTGCTGGTGCAGGCCGGCGCCGACGGACTCCCAGCAGGTGCTATCGCAGAGCGGCTCGCGGTACCGAATTCCTCGCTCTCCTTTCACCTTGCGCATCTCAGCCGGGCAGGCCTGATCAAGCAGCGACGCGAGGGCCGTTCACTCATCTACACCGCAAACTACTCGGCGATGAACGCGCTGGTGGGCTACCTCATGGAGAATTGCTGTGCGGGTGCCGAATGCACGCCCGCAGCCCCAGCCGACTGCGCGGTCACACCCCACGATGAAAGGAAATCCGCATGAAGCGGCTGCATGTGCACGTCGGTGTCGCCGACCTCGACAAGTCGATCGGCTTCTATTCCACGTTGTTCGGTGCCGAGCCAACCGTGACCAAGTCTGATTATGCCAAGTGGATGCTCGAGGATCCGCGGGTGTTGCGCCCGGCGCATTCGCGGCAATCGCTGAGGCCGAGGTCGCACAGGTCAACCTGCCGGTGGCGGCGCTCATCTGGCTGATGATCATTCCCATGCTGCTCAAGATCGACTTCGGTGCGCTTGGGTCGGTGCGTCAGCACTGGAAGGGCGTGGGCATCACGCTTTTCATCAATTGGGCCGTGAAGCCGTTTTCCATGGCCGCGCTGGCCACGTTCTTCATTGGTTATCTGTTCGCCCCGCTGCTACCGGTTGGCGAGATATCGTCCTACATTGCCGGGCTGATCATTCTCGCCGCCGCCCCCTGCACCGCGATGGTCTTCGCCTGGTTGGACCTCTGCGATGGCGAACCGAACTACACGCTGAGCCAGGTTGCACTGAATGACTTGATCATGGTCTTCGCCTTCGCGCCGATCGTCGGCCTGCTGCTCGGCGTCGCTTCCATCACAGTGCCTTGGAGCACGCTGTTGCTGTCAGTGCTGCTCTACATCGTCATTCCGGTGGCGATCGCCCAAGTCGCTCGGCGGTGGCTGCTGGTGCAGAACGGACAGCAAGCGCTCGACCAGCTTCTCCGCGTGCTCGGACCGATCTCGCTGCTGTCGCTGCTTACGACGCTCATCCTCCTCTTCGGCTTCCAAGGAGAGCAGATCCTCGCGCAGCCGCTAGTCATTGCGCTGCTCGCCGTGCCCATCCTTATCCAGGTCTATTTCAATGCGGGCCTTGGCTGTTGCGCCACTTGGCTGTTCCTAGTGCGACGTCCGCGCGGCTGATGATGGGAACGGTGGCGCTGGTCTTGCTGATAGTCGCCGAAATGCTGCTCGGCACCGAGCTGTTCGGGCGGAGCATGCACGGGCAGGTTCAGGCGATGACCACCGGGCCTGGTCTGCTCGGCCTGCTGGGTCAGCTTTTCTTCGCGGCCTTTCCGCTGGTCCATGCGCGGCGCCGCCGGCAGCGGGGCCGGCCTTGAACGACTGATTGCGGATTCCGACGGAATGTCGCGCGGATCCAAGGACGCAGCGCCGTCCCCAGTGACGAGACGGTCGTGGCTCCCTCGTGCGAGGCAAGCCGACGGCCAGGCTCAAGCGAAGATTTTAGCCAGATGCGCTTCGTACGTGGCGAGTGCCTCTCGGGCCTCCTCCATGAAGTCGTAGCGGTTGTAGATCGCCGCCACACCAGAGACTGTGCCCGAGCGATGGGCCAGGATCCGTTCGGTCACATGGAGCGGCACGCGCAGCGAGGCCATGGTGGTCGAGAACGTACGCCGCAGATCGTGAATGACCCATGGTGGAATTTGCACGTGCTTGTCCAACCGTGCCTTCGACTTTGACCAGCCGCTGTAGGACCTGATGCGCGGAGCGATCGCCCTGGCCATGGGAAGAAGGGGAATCGAGTGATCCTCCTTGCCCTTCATCGCATCGGCCGGAAAAAACAGCACGTCCTCGCGAATTTCGAAATTGGAGAACTGGCTGCGCCTCTGCCCCGTGAGGATCAACATCTTGATATGATCGCTGAACGGCGCCGCTTCGTAGTTCCAAACCGCCTTCAATTCGCTTTCGGTCAGAACACGCGAGCGCTGCCCGAGCTTGATCCGCTCGAACTGGACCGGATTTTTCTCAACAATCCCTTCCCGGATGCACCAGTTGAAGAATGCCTTTGCAGCCGCCGTGGCATGCGGTGTGTAGGTCAACTCCGCCTTGGTCACATCGCGGAGATCGGTCTTGTCGATCCTGTTCAGATAGCGCCGATAATTGGCGACCGTGGACGGCCGGCATCGGTTGGTCGCATCGACAAGGAATGCGTCGACCGCCTCTCTGACCGAGGTCGGTGGGGCGCCTGGCGGCGGCGGAGGGAGGATAAGCCTCGCAGCTGCGCGAGCCTCCTTCAAGCTCAGGTCTGGATAGCGGCCGAGGCTGGTCCATTTCCGCTCCGGACCGCGGACAGCAACGAAGGTTTTGGTACCCCCTTGGCTTACGCGCACGCCAAAGCCATCGGACTCGAAATACGTCTTCTGACCCCTCGCCGGAGGGGGAAGGCGGCGCAAGGTGAGATCGGTCAGTCTTAGCTTCATCTTAGCTACTAAAATCGCGCGATTAGTAGCTAGAACCTATGGTCTGCATGAGACAGCCTGTCAAGCTAAACACCTGAAATGGATGATGTTTGAGATCGTATGAGACGCCATGAGAGACGGTGCACGTTTTTACAAAACCGCTGCTCTACCAACTGAGCTAAACCGGCGCGGGCGTGGCTTATGATCACAGCGCGCCGAAAGTCCAGCCCTCGGTTCGCGCGATTTGGGTGGTCAGCGCATCAGGATTCCATCGCGCCGGGTCGTCGGCCACCGCGCGCAGCCACGCGGCGGTCAGCAGCGCGTCGGAGGAATGATCGTTGATCGGGCCATCGCCCGGCACCGGAGGCGAACCAAGCGCGGCGAGCGCGTCGTTCAGTTCCGCATGGCTGCGCATCTTGGCGCGCGCGGCGCTGCGCCCCGCCTCGCGCGCGGCGAGGGTCGTGTAGATTTCGACGATGGCACTGCCGCGTTCGGGCAGCGGATCGACCGGCCACACCGGCACCCGGCCACGCAGCCGGTGCAGCAGGCGCATTCCGGTCACACTCGACTTGCCCACCTGCGCCGCGCCTACGAGGTTGAAGTTGGAATAGGGCTTGCACCCTTGCCGCGCCTGCGCGTGTTCGGTCAGGCGGAACCGTCCGCGCCCGTGCGCCGCGCCGTCGCAGCCGAAATGCGCGCCCTGGCGCCCGCCGTGGCGGCGAAAATAAGCGGCGAGTTCGGGGTGGTCGACGAACGCCGCAGCGCCGAAGTGCGGATCGTCGGCGCAAATCTCGTCGATGAGCGCCCATAGCGCGGGGGCGTCCACCGGGCTGCCCCTCCATCCGGGGAAAAACGCCCCGCAATCCGCGAACGGCAGTGAAATACCCAGGTCCATGCCCACGAGCGTGCCTTCAGGCAAGTCGCGCAGCACCGCCAGCACCTCGCCCCGCGACCACGGTTTGTCGCGCTCCGCCAGCACCGGCGGCCCGCCGTCTTCGTTCGCCATGGCAAGCGCGATGCCCTTGTGCCGCTCGCCAGCCGCGCCCGACCAGTCGATCGCGAGAAAGTGGCTAAACCTGCCCACGCCGTTCGCTGCGAAGCTTGTCCCAATATTCCAGCCGTCTCCTGATCTCGCGTTCGAAACCACGTTCGACCGGCTGGTAATAGGCTTGCGGCTCCATCTCCTCGGGCCAGTAGTTGTCGCCAGAAAAGCCCTCGTCGGCGTTGTGGTCGTAGGTGTAGCCCGCGCCGTAGCCGATATCCTTCATCAGCCTGGTCGGGGCGTTGAGGATATTGGCGGGGGGCATCAGGCTGCCGGTCTCGCGCGCCGATTTCGCCGCACCTTTCCACGCGACATAGCCCGCGTTCGATTTGGGCGCGGTGGCGAGGTAGAGACACGCCTGCGCCAGCGCCAGTTCGCCTTCCGGGCTGCCGAGAAACTCGTAGGCGTCCTTCGCCGCGACGCACTGGGTCAGCGCCTGCGGATCGGCGAGGCCGATATCCTCCACCGCCATGCGGATCAGGCGCCGGGCAAGGAAACGCGGTTCCTCGCCCGCTGTCAGCATCCGTGCAAGGTAGTAGAGCGCCGCCTGCGGATCGGACCCGCGCACCGCCTTGTGGAGCGCGGAAATGAGATTGTAGTGCCCCTCGCGGTCCTTGTCGTACACCGCCACGCGGCGCTGGAGGAATGCGCCGAGCCCCGCGGGATCGAGCGGTTGGGGTGGCCGCGCATTGTACAGCGTTTCGACCTGGTTGAGCAGGAACCGCCCGTCGCCATCGGCGCTCGCGACCAGCGCCTCGCGCGCGGGCGGCGTTAGCGGCAGCGGGCCTTCCAGTTCCTCGGCGCGCACGAGCAGTTTCTCCAACGCGGCGAAATCGAGCCGGTGGAGGATCAGCACCTGCGCGCGGCTGAGCAGCGCGGCGTTGAGCGCGAAGCTGGGGTTCTCGGTCGTCGCGCCGACGAGCGTCACCGTTCCGCGTTCGACGAAGGGCAGGAAGCCGTCCTGCTGCGCGCGGTTGAACCTGTGGATCTCGTCCACGAACAGGACCGTGCGCTGCCCGGCCTCGGCGGCCTTGTCCGCGAGCGCAAAGGCTTTCTTGAGATCGGCGACGCCGGAAAAAACCGCGCTCACGCTCTCGAACCGCATCCCCACCGCATCGGCCAGCAGACGCGCGATGCTGGTCTTGCCGGTGCCGGGCGGGCCCCACAGGATCATGCTGGAAAGCCGGCCCGCCGCGACCATGCGGCCGATCGCACCCTCCGGCCCGGTCAGGTGATCCTGTCCGATCACCTGCGACAGCTCGCGCGGGCGCAGGCGATCGGCGAGCGGCGCGTCTTCGCGTGGTTCGCTGGCGGGCGGGGTGGGGAGGTCGTGGGCGAAAAGGTCGGCCATGCGCCGGAGATAGGCAGAGGCGCGAAAATTTGCAGGTGCCACTTTGCAAATCAGATAAAAGATATATCTTAGACCTATCTTGAGTCGAAAGGACGAGGTTATGTATCGCAGTTGCGGATCGCGCGGGCGGCGCGCCAATCCATGGCCCTTCATCGCCATGATGGGCGGCGCGCGGGGCTGGGGCGGGTTCGGTCCGGACGGCCCGTTCGGCCCCGACGGCCCGTTCGGGCCTGCCGGACCGTTCGGACCGAAAGGCCCCTTTGGACCGCGCGGGCCATTTGGCGAAGGTGGACCTAAACGGCGGGGCCGGATGTTCGGCTCGGGCGAGCTTCGGCTGGTCCTTCTGGCACTGATCGCTGAAGAACCGCGCCATGGCTACGAGCTGATCAAGGCGATCAGTTCGCTGACCCACGGCAGTTACGAACCGAGCCCGGGTACGCTTTATCCAACGCTCGCACTGCTGGAGGACGAGGGGCTGATCCGGGCCGTGCCGGGCGAGGATTCGCGCAAGCTTTACGAGGCGACCGAGGCGGGCCGCGCGGAGCTTGCCGCACGTGCCGACCAGGTCGAGGAGTTGATGGAGCGCCTGTCCACCCACGGTGAGCACCGCCGCGCATATGCCACGCCGGAAATGTTTCGCGCGGTCGGCAACCTCGCCAGCGTGCTCAAGCATCGGGCCCGTTCGGGCAAGCTCGAAGAGGACACCGTGCGCGAGATCGTCGACCTGGTCGACGAGCTGGCGCGCAAGATCGAACGGCTTTGATCAGCGTTGGCGGCGCGGGCCGCCAGTGGTAATCTCCTTCCGGGAGCAAAACCCGGGGGAGAGAGATCATGAACCAGGCAACGCCGCGTGCGCCATGGCACCTGTGGGCAATCGGCATACTCACGTTATTGTGGAACGCCATTGGCGCGATGAGTTACACGCTGACGCATCTGGGCCAGCTCGAGGCGCTGGGCATGACGCCCGACCAGATCGCCTATCTGGACAGCTTCCCGGCCTGGGCCAATGCGGTCTGGGCCATCGGCGTGTGGTTCTGCCTGCTCGGTTCGGTACTCTTGCTCATGCGCTCGCGCCACGCGGTGACGGCTTTCGCGCTATCCGTGATCGGCCTCGTCGGGACGGCGTATTTCAGTTACGTCGTCAGCGACGTGCCCGAGAACATGCAGAGTGTGCCGCTGGATGTCATGATCTGGGCGATCACGCTGGGGTCGCTGTGGTATGCCGCGCGCCAGCGCGCGGCGGGCGTCCTGCGCTAGGGCCGCAGCGTTAGGCGCGCCGTTCCGCGATCAGGCGCAGGTAGGTTTCCAGCACGGTCCGGTTGATCGTGTCCCAGTCGAACGCCTTGCTCCGTTCTTCGCCCGCGCCGCCATGCGCGGCGCGCAGGGCGGGGTCAGTGCAATAGGGCGCGATCGCCTCGGCAAAGGCGGTCGGGCTGGCGCAGGGCACGAGGCGTCCGCTCGCGCCGTCCTCGACCAGGCTCGACGATCCCGTTGCCCCGGCCGCGACCACCGGCAGGCCGCTGGCCATTGCCTCCAGTGTGACATTTCCGAACGTTTCCGTGATCGACGGATTGAAGAACACGTCCCCGCTGGCGAGTGCGCGGGCGAGATCCTCGCCGGTCTGGAAGCCGGCGAAAATGCCGCCGGGCAAGTTCGCCTCGAACCATTCGCGCGCCGGACCTTCGCCGATCACGAGCACCTTGTGTGCGACGCGACGATCGCGCAGCTCGGCCATCGTATCGGCAAAGGCGTCGAGCCCTTTCTCCATGACCAGCCGTCCCAGGAAGACGATCGCGACCTCGCCGTCGGCGATCCCCTGCGCGCGCCGCCAGGTCATGTCGCGCCGTGCTGAAGCGAACATCGCGCGGTCGACCCCGCGCGACCAGATCGAGATGTCGCGGTGCATCCGCTGCTGCCGCAGGGTGTCGACCATCGAGTGCGACGGAGCGACCAGTGCGTCGCAGCGGCGATAATAACGCCGCATGATCGCCTCCAGCAGCGGCTCGGTAAAGCCAAGGCCATAATAGCGCGGATAGGTCTCGAACCGGGTGTGGACCGAAGCCAGGATCGGCAGGTCACGCCCGCGCGCCCAGCTGACAGCTGCATGGCCCGTCGCGTCGGGCGAAGACGTGTGCACGATGTTTGGCGCGAATCGGGCCAGATCGGCGCGGTTGCGGCGCGACAGGCCCAGCGGGAACCGGTATTCGGCTCGCCCGGGGATCGGCACGCTGGGCACGCTGACCAGGTCGCCGGTCGGGGCGAAGGCCGGGGTATCTGTGGTTGGCGCATAGACGCGCAGCGCCGCTCCTTGGCGCAGCAAGTACCTGGCAAGCCGGTTGAGCGCCTGGTTGGCCCCGTCGCGGACGTAATTGTAATTGCCGCTGAACAGGGCGATGCGGAGGTCGGACGGCTGCATTGCCACGCGCCTTAGGGGCGAAGCGCGCGCTTGGCGAGCGCTTCGACAACCGCCAGCCCGTACTTTGTTACCCCTGCAACTTTATCCGCGCTTGACTTGCGGCCGCGCAACATTAGTGCGGCCGACGGGCCACGCGGTCCCAACGCCGCGCGTGCTCTCTGCAAGGAGAGACTACATGACTGAATACCCGGTTCCGGCGCGCAAACCTGCGCGCCCGTTTTTTTCTTCCGGTCCCTGCGCCAAGCCGCCGGGCTGGTCCGCACAAAAACTGGCCACCGAAGTGCTCGGGCGCTCGCACCGCTCGAAGCTGGGCAAGGCGCGCCTGCAATACTGCATCGACCTGATGCGCGAGGTGTTGGGTGTTCCCGCGAGCCACCGGATCGGCATCGTGCCCGCATCCGACACCGGCGCTGTCGAGATGGCGATGTGGAGCCTGCTTGGCCCGCGCCCCGTCACCACGCTGGCATGGGAAAGCTTCGGCGAAGGCTGGGTAACCGACGCGGTCAAGCAGCTGAAGCTCGACCCGACCGTCATTCGCGCCGACTATGGCGCGCTGCCCGATCTCGGCCAGGTCGATTGGTCGCACGACGTGATCTTTACCTGGAACGGCACCACCAGCGGCGTGCGCGTGCCCGACGCGGACTGGATCGCTGCTGACCGCGAAGGCCTCGCCTTTGCCGACGCGACCAGCGCCGTATTTGCGCAGGCCATCGACTGGGACAAGGTCGATGTGCTCACCTTCAGCTGGCAGAAGGTGCTGGGCGGCGAGGGCGCACACGGCGTGCTGATCCTCGGACCGCGCGCGGTCGAACGGCTCGAAAGTCATGCCCCCGCCTGGCCGATGCCCAAGCTGTTCCGCATGACCAAGGGCGGCAAGCTGATCGAGGGGATCTTCACCGGCGAGACGATCAATACCCCGTCGATGCTGGCGGTCGAGGATGCGATCTTCGCGCTGGAATGGGGCAAGTCGATCGGCGGGCTCGCCGCGATGCAGGCGCGCGCCGATGCCAATGCGGCGGCGTTGAACGCGATTGTGGAAGCGCGCGACTGGCTCGGCCATCTCGCAGCCGATCCGGCCAGCCGATCGAACACCAGCGTGTGTCTGACAGTGGAGGGCGCCGACGCGGACTTCATCAAGAAGTTCGCCAAGCTGCTCGAGGAACAGGATGCCGCCTACGACATCGCCGGTTATCGCGACGCCCCGCCGGGCCTGCGGATATGGTGCGGCGCAACCGTCGACACCGCCGATATCGAGGCGCTCGGCCCATGGCTCGACTGGGCCTGGGGAAGTCTGCGCGGCTAGCCGTCGTCCCAGCGAAAGCTGGGACCGCTATCCGCAAGCGTCGACCTGATCTGACAGCGATCCCAGCTTTCGCTGGGATGACAAGGTAAACAGCATGACCAAGCCAAAAGTTCTCATTTCCGACAAGATGGACCCCAACGCCGCGCGCATTTTCGAGGAGCGCGGGTGCGAGGTCGACGTCATCACCGGCGAAACGCCGGACCAGCTGATCGCCCGGATCGGCGAATACGATGGGCTCGCCATCCGCAGCTCGACCAAAGTGACGAAGGCGGTGCTGGAAGCTGCCGACAACCTCAAGGTCGTGGGCCGAGCAGGAATTGGCGTCGACAACGTCGATATTCCCGCCGCCTCGGCCAAGGGCGTGGTCGTGATGAACACGCCGTTCGGCAACTCGATCACCACTGCCGAGCATGCGATTGCGCTGATCATGGCGCTGGCCCGCCAGCTTCCCGCGGCCGACACCCAGACTCAGGCGGGCACGTGGCCCAAGAACGCCTTCATGGGCGTGGAAGTGACCGGCAAGACGCTGGGCCTGATCGGCGCGGGCAATATCGGTTCGATCGTCGCTGCCCGCGCGCTGGGCCTCAAGATGAAGGTGATCGCCTTCGACCCGTTCCTGACCGAAGACCGCGCGATTGAACTGGGCATCGAAAAGGTCGATCTCGACACGCTGCTGGCACGGGCGGATTTCATCACGCTTCATACGCCGCTGACCGACCAGACGCGCAACATTCTCAGCCGCGAAAACCTGGAGAAGACCAAGAAAGGCGTGCGGATCGTCAACTGCGCGCGCGGCGGCCTGATCGACGAGGAAGCGCTGAAGGACCTGCTCGACAATGGCCATATCGCGGGCGCGGCGCTCGACGTTTTCGCGCAGGAACCGCCCCCGGCCGACCACCCGCTGTTCGGCACGCCGAACTTCATCTGTACGCCGCATCTGGGCGCATCGACGACCGAGGCGCAGGTCAACGTCGCGCTGCAGGTGGCGGAACAGATGGCCGACTACCTCGTCAACGGCGGGGTCACCAATGCCCTCAACATGCCGAGCCTGTCGGCCGAGGAAGCCCCCAAGCTCAAGCCTTACATGAAGCTCGCCGAAAGCCTCGGCAGCCTGGTCGGCCAGCTTGCCCACGGCAACCTGACCCAGATCAGCATCGAGCGGGAGGGCGCGGCAGCCGGTCTCAGCGGCAAGCCGATCGAAGGTGCGGTGCTGGCCGGGCTGATGAAGCGCTATTCCGACACGGTCAACATGGTCAACGCGCCGTTCCTCGCCAAGGAACGCGGGCTCGACGTGCGTTCGGTGCGGCACGAGCGCGAAGGCGTGTACCACACGCTGATCCGCGTCACCGTGGGCACTGCCCAGGGCGACCGTTCGGTTGCCGGCACCCTGTTCGGTGCAGGCGCGCCGCGGCTGGTCGAAATCTTCGGTGTCGGGATCGAGGCGGAGCTCGAAGGCAACATGCTCTACATCGTGAACGAGGACGCGCCCGGCTTCATCGGTCGGATCGGCACGCTGCTGGGCGAGAACGGCATCAACATCGGCACCTTCCACCTGGGCCGCCGCGAGGCGGGCGGCGAGGCGGTGCTGCTGCTGAGCGTCGATCAGCCGATCCCCGAAGATGTGGTCAAGGCAGCCTGCGCGCTCGAAGGCGTAAAGGTGGTGATGCCGCTGGCGTTCTGACGACTATCACTGATAGTCGTCATCCCGGACTTGATCCGGGATCGCGTGCCGCACGCTCGCGCACTGTGGCACGCGATTCCGGCTTTCGCCGGAATGACGGGTAACAAGAAATGACCGACGACGATCTCCTGCCCGAAGGCCTCGCCGACCGGCTTCCCGCCGAAGCCGCGCTGATCACGCGCGCGATGCGGGGCGCTCTCGATGTGCTCGATGCGAACGGCTATGACCGCGTGCGTCCGCCGCTGGTCGAGTTCGAACACTCGATGGCCTCGCGCATGAGCGGGGTCGAGACGCGCCGCATGTTCCGTTTCACCGACCCCGCCAGCCTGCGTACGCTCGCGCTCAGGAGCGACATGACGGTGCAGGCCGGGCGGATCGCCGCCACTTCGCTGGCGAACGCGCCACGCCCGCTGCGCCTCGCCTATGCGGGCGAGGTGATGACGATCCGCGCCGACCAGTTGGACCCCGCGCGGCAGAAGCTGCAACTCGGCGCCGAGCTGATTGGCAGCGACAGCGCCGAGGCGGCGGGCGAGATCGTGGCGCTCGCGGTCGAGGCGCTGGAGGCGGCGGGCGCGCGCGGTGTCTCGGTCGATTTCACCTTGCCGGACCTGGTCGACACGCTGGCGAAGGAAGCCTTCCCGCTCGCCGCCAGCCAGATCGACGCGGTCCGCCGCGAACTCGACATGAAGGACGCAGGCGCGCTGCGCGATGCGGGCGGTGCGGCATACCTGCCGCTGCTCTACGCCGCCGGCCCGTTCGAGGAAGCGATCGCACGGATCGCCGCGATCGATGCTGGTGGCGCACTCGCCAGCCGCATCGACGGCCTGCGCCGTATCGCCGCGCGCGTCGGCACCGGCGCGCGCGTGACCCTCGACCCGACCGAGCGCCACGGCTTCGAATACCAGAGCTGGTTCGGCTTCACGCTCTATGCCGAGGGCGCAAGGGGCGCCCTGGGCCGTGGCGGCACCTACACGATCGGCGGGACCGAGGAACCGGCGACCGGCTTCTCGCTCTACCTCGACCCGCTGGTCGAAACGCTGGACGCGCCGGAAGCGCGCGGCGCGCTCTACCTCCCACTAGGCCACGACCGCGCGGCAGCGGCGAAATTGCGCGCAGAGGGATGGCGCACGGTAGCGGCGCTGGCCGAGGGCGAGGACGCGGCAGCGCTGGGGTGCTCGCATCGGTTGGAGGGTGGGGTGGCCCAACCGGTCTGACTCGGCGCGCGCGGTCGAGTCCGTAATCGGAATCAGGGCTTTGCAAATCGCTCCAAGAGAAACGCGTCGACGACTGCAGTCGCGGGATAATCTACTTGGCCCAGCTTGCGATTGATCTCCATGTGCCCCCGCAAACCACGCCCTGCGAATTGCCGTACCATGACCGGGGTACCCGCCCGGCGCAGTGCCGAGCCCAGTTTCTCGCTCTGCTCCCTCGCATCGTCGCGTTCGACATGCACGATAAGGAAGGCTGGCGCATTAGGTGCGACGGCGTGGTGAGTGGGTGACAGAGCTCGTTGACGGTCAGAGTCGGTGCCGAAAGCCTGTACGTAGGTATCGCCCATCAGCCGCGCGTTCTCGCTCATTTGGGAAGGCACATCATAAGCCGCGCCATCGAGCGCAACGATACCTGAGACATCTTCTGGCGAAAGTCCCGCCGCGCGCAGGTACTGTGGATCGGTACCGACCAGTGCGACGAGATGCGCGCCCGCACTATGGCCAACCAGCACGAACCGTCGCTGGTCGAGGCCGAGTCGTGCGGCATTGCCACGCAAGTATGCAATCGCATCCGCAATGTCCCTCGCCTGCTGTTCCACCGTTGCACGCGGCACAAGGCGATAATTGAGGGAGGCAACGGCAAAGCCTTTCGCCTGCCAGTTGGCGAGCTTGGCCGAACCGTTCACCATCTGCTTGTCGCCGCGCTTCCAGCCGCCACCGTGGACGAATGCCACCAGCGGGGCATTGCGTTCGTTGCCGCGCCAGAAGTCGAGCTTTTGTAACGGGTCGCTGCCGTAGGCAAGTTCCGTCGCGCGTGTGTAACGTTCACCCTGCCCGGCGGACGGAGTGACCGTGCCGCTTATCAGGACGAGCACCGCGATCAGCAAGGCGAGACGTTTCATGCTGAAAACCTCCAGTGGTACGACCCGTCGTCAGTTTCAACCATCGAGCGAAACGAAAGACCAGTCGCGATTTGTCGCCGATTGTCGTGGACACCGCAAAACAGAGTCGGTTCCCACGCAAAACTCGCGTTTCCTACTGGCCCCCGATCTGCCATAGGGCCGCCCCGGCGAGGCTGCCCGTGGGCAGTGGGTTTTTGCCCCTTTGGACAGTGTGACATGTGTGACACGAGCCAGGCCGCGCCCGCGAAACGGATTGCAGCGAAGGGATTGCCAGTTGGCCAACGTTACCGTGATCGGCGCCCAGTGGGGGGATGAGGGCAAGGGCAAGATCGTCGACTGGCTCGCCAGCCGGGCCGATGCCGTGGTCCGCTTCCAGGGCGGGCACAATGCCGGGCATACGCTGGTGGTGGGCGAGAACGTCTACAAGCTTAGCCTGCTTCCCAGCGGCATCGTCACCGGTACGCTGTCGATCATCGGCAACGGCGTGGTGCTCGATCCCTGGCACCTCAAAGGGGAGATCGCCAAGCTGGAGGGGCAGGGCGTTTCCATCACGCCTGACAATTTCGCCATTGCCGATAACTGCCCGCTGATCCTGCCATTGCACCGCGACCTCGATGCTTTGCGCGAGACGGCGGCGGGCGCGGGCAAGATCGGCACCACCGGACGCGGGATCGGCCCGGCTTACGAGGACAAGGTCGGTCGCCGCGCGATCCGGGTGTGTGACCTGGCCCATCTCGATGATCTGGAGCCGCAGCTCGATCGCCTCTGCGCGCACCACGATGCGCTGCGCGCCGGGTTTGACCAGCCGCCGATCGACCGTGTCGCGCTGCTGGCGGATCTGCGCGAGATCGCACCATCGGTGCTGCAATACGCGCAGCCGGTGTGGAAACGGCTGAAGAAAGTGCGCAAGGCGGGCGCGCGGATACTGTTCGAGGGCGCGCAGGGCGTGCTGCTCGATGTCGATCACGGCACTTATCCCTTCGTCACCAGTTCCAACACCGTCAGCGGCACCGCGGCGAGCGGGTCGGGGCTGGGGCCGGCCGCGACCGGGTTCGTTCTCGGGATCGTCAAGGCCTACACCACCCGCGTGGGCAGTGGGCCATTTCCGACCGAGCTGGATGATGCCACCGGTCAGCGGCTGGGCGAGCGCGGCCACGAATTCGGCACCGTAACCGGGCGCAAGCGGCGCTGCGGCTGGTTCGACGCGGTGCTGGTTCGCCAGAGTTGCGCGATCAGCGGCGTCACGGGCATAGCCTTGACCAAGCTCGACGTGCTCGACGGGTTCGATGTGGTTAAAATATGCACTGGCTATCGCCTGAATGGTAAAATTCTTGATTACTTCCCCAGCCACGCCGCCGATCAGGCAGCGGTCGAGCCGATCTGGGAAGAGATGCCGGGTTGGCAGGAAACCACCGCTGGCGCGCGCAGCTGGGCCGATCTACCAGCGCAGGCAATAAAGTATATCCAGCGGGTGCAGGAGCTGATCGAAACCCCGGTCGCGCTTGTCTCGACAAGCCCGCAGCGCGACGACACGATCCTGGTGCGCGACCCCTTCATGGACTAAAGCCCGCTCGCCTCGGGCTTGACATAAACCCTTTTTGTTCTACTCCTGTTCGTATCACTACGTAGGAGTCGCAGGTTATGGCGCTAACCGATTTTGCTTATCAGGCGGTTGGCGATGCTCAGCTTGCAATTTCCGTTTCGATCTTCGCTGACCGGCCGAACGTGCGCGCCAACTGGCACGAGGATTGCGCTGGCGCCGGACTTCACGTGCTGGATACCCGGGCGTTGGCGGATATCGGCGGAGTGGGTGCGGCGTGCGCGCTTGGCGATGTGGTGCTGCTCGACTGCCCCGATGCACGCGCCGCGACGCTTGCCGCACTGGCGCGAATTGACGTACGGGCGGCACGGTCGGGTGCGCGCATGGTCGTCGCCACCACCCGGGCGGCGCTCGACGCGGTGTTTGGCTGTCTCGACCAGTCGCGCCCCGAAATCCTGGTCGATGCCTCGCGTGGCGAGCGTGCCGTGGCGCTCGGCCGAGTGATGGCGGGTAAACCGAACGCGCGATTGCGCGACCTGTCCGAAGACGATCGCCTCACGCTGCTCAGGCTGACCGAGCAAGTGGGCGAGCTGACCGAACGGCTGGAGCGCCTTGGCACGGTCGGGACCGCGGCTGATGGGTCGGCGTTCCGGTTCGAATCGCCCGAGGCGGCGTTTCGCGGTTTCGGCCCGGAAGACGCGGAACCGTCGACCTTGCGCCGCACCCGGCCGCCTCTGCCCGATCCCCGCCTGGTGCGGCGCATCATCCACCACCGGCAGATACGGGCGCGGTTCTTCGACGCCGCGCTGTTCGCCGATCCGGCGTGGGACATCCTGCTCGACCTGACCGCCGCGCGCGCCGAGCACTTGCGTGTGTCGGTGACCAGCCTGTGCATCGCCAGCGGCGTGCCGCCCACCACCGCGCTACGCTGGATCGGTCAGATGATCGACGCCGGGCTGTTGGAGCGGGTGGAGGACGAAACGGACCGGCGCCGCGCCTTCATTGCGTTGAGCGACAAGGCAGCCGACGCGATGGCGCGGTACTTCGCCGAACTCGAAGCGGAAGGCGCGAAGCTGGTTTCGAACAGGCACGATCCCCACGGTGTGCGGATGGCCTGAACGGCGGTCGGCTAGGCTGGTGTCGCGCGTCGCAGGATGACCGTGGCGCCAGCAGGCGGGACATCGCCCGGCCATGGTCGACGCACGGCGTCCGCACGTGCGCGCGCGAGGATGGCTGGCGCAATGCCGGGATCATGCAGCACCGTGTCTGCTTCGCCCAGCAGGCGGGCTTGACGAAGCGTCAGATCATCGGGGTCGTCGCTGGTCAGCGGAATATCGACGCAGGTGCCGGGCGCGATGGCAACATCGGCAGCAATCCACCCCGCCACCGCGCCTTCATCGTATTCGCGCAAGGGATCGAGAGGACCGCTGTCGGCAAGGGCGGCATCGATTGCGCGGCGGCGCTCGTCGGCATCAGGCCAGCGGTCCCGCATCGCGCCGCGCGCATCCCGCAGCGCCGCCGCGAGCATTCCCAGCGAGGCGGGCAGCAACCGCTCCAGGCGCAACCGCAACTGCTTGGCGAGACCCGCCGATGCCCCGCCTGTCCCGATCGCCACCAGCACCGGATCGCGGTCGAGAATGCTTGGCAGGGTAAAGTCGCACAGGTCGGGCCGATCGGCGACATTAACCAGCAATCCGCGCGCCCTGAGCCGCCGCGCCGCGGCTTCGGCCTCGCGCGGTTCCGCCAATGCCACGAAAGCGAGGCGGGCATGGTGCGCCTCGGCCTCGCCGCAGCAGCGCGCGCCTGCGCGCTCGATCAGGCGCCGCTTGGCATCAGCCATCGGTCCTTCGCCGACCAGCACCACACGCGTTGCGCGAACGCGGTGAAACAGCGGCAGGCTTTCTAGTCCAGCCACTCCGGCACCCGTTCGGCATCCATGATCGCGGCAGCGTCAATCCGGTCGGCAACGACGGCGAAACGATCGCCATCAACCAGCACCTCCGCCACGAACCCGCGTGAATTGTAGGAACTCGCCATGGTGGCGCCATAGGCGCCGGCGGTGCGGAACACGGCAAGATCGCCCGCGACCAGCGCATCGCATTCGCGGTCGGTGGCGAAGGTATCGCCGGTTTCGCAAATCGGCCCCACGATATTCGCCGTCATCTGATCGCCGGTCGGCTCAACCGCATCGAAGTCGTGCCATGCGCCGTACAGCGCGGGGCGGGCGAGATCGTTCATCGCCGCGTCGACGATCACGAACGGCGGGCCATTTCCGCCACGCTTCACGCGCACCACGCGGGTGAGCAACACGCCGGCATTGCCGGCGATCACCCGCCCTGGCTCGAAGGTGAGCCGCACGTCCCAGTCCGCCGTCGCGCGCGCGACCATCGCGCCGTATTCGGCCGGGGAGGGCATGATGTCGCCAGCCTTGTAAGGCACTCCAAGCCCACCACCCAGGTCCACATGGGTGACTGCGTGCCCGGCTCGGCGCAGATCGGCAATCAGCCCGTCGACCTTGGCAAACGCGGTTTCCAGTGGTTCGAGTTCGCTCAATTGGCTGCCGATGTGGATGGCAATGCCGCGCAAGGCGAGCCCTTCCAGGCCGGCCAGTTCGCCATACACCTCGACCGCGCGCATCAGCGGCACGCCAAATTTGTTTTCCGCCTTGCCCGTCGAGATCTTGGCATGGGTGCGGGCATCGACATCGGGGTTGACCCGCAGGCAAGCCGGTGCCGCGATCCCGCGCGCGGCGGCCAGCTCCGCGAGTTCGCGGCCTTCCTCGCGCGATTCGATGTTGAACTGGCCGATGCCTACGTCCAGCCCGAGTTCGAGCTCGGCCCGGGTTTTGCCCACACCTGAAAACACGATCTTGTCCGGCGTCATGCCTGCCGCCAACGCGCGGCGCAGCTCGCCGCCCGAAACGACATCGGCGCCGAAGCCCTGCCGCTGCAACACGCGCAGCACGGCGAGGTTGGGATTGGCCTTGACCGCGAATGCGATCAGCGGCCCCTCGCTCGCTTCGCCCAGCGGTGCCAATGCCTCGCGAAACACGCGCGCATGGCGTTCCAGCGTCGCGCGCGAATAGACATAGACTGGCGTACCCACCGCCTCGGCAATGCAGGGCAGCGGCACGTCCTCGGCGTGCAGCACGCCGTCGATCAGGCGGAAATGGTCCATCGTCGGCTCAGTTCATTCAGGGGGGAGGTCGAACGGATCGTCCTCCCGCTCTTCCGAGCGGCGGCGCAGTTCGACGTTGCGTTCGGGTGATGCTTGCGTCGGTGGTTCGAGCAGTTCATCGACCGTCTTGGGTTGGGTGGACCCGACAGGCGCCACGGGCAGGTTCTGGCCCTGACGCGGCTCGAGCGTGGCCCGCTGACCGCACCCGGCAAGCAGGGCGAGCGAAGCGAAGCTGATGAAGGTGGCAAGCGGGCGGGGCATCAATCCTCCATCCCCAGCGCCTTGCGCGCCGCGGCGACCTGTTCCCGTACCCGCTCTGGTGCGGTTCCGCCATAGCTGGCGCGCGATGCGACCGATGCATCGACCGACAGCGCGGCAAACACGCGGTCGTCAATGCGGGTATCGATTGCCTGAAGGTCGGCGAGTGACAGCGCGTCGAGCGGCGCGCCACGGCTCTCCGCCAGCTTCACCGCCGCCCCGGTAATGTGATGTGCCTCGCGAAACGGGATGTTCGCAGCACGCACCAGCCAGTCGGCCAGGTCGGTAGCGGTGGCATAGCCCAGCTCGGCGGCCGCGCGCATCCGGTCGGTGCGGAACTCGGTATCGGCGACCATGCCGGTCATCGCCGCGATCGACAGCGCCAGCAGCCCGGCGGCTTCGAACACCGGCGGCTTGTCGTCCTGCATGTCCTTCGAATAGGCGAGCGGCAGCCCCTTCATCGTCACCGACAGCGCGGTCAGGCAGCCCATGATCCGCCCGGCGTGGCCGCGCACCAGTTCGGCCGCGTCGGGGTTCTTCTTCTGTGGCATTATCGAGCTGCCAGTGCTGAGCGCATCGGGCAGTCGCACGAAGCTATAGGGCTGGCTTGCCCAGATGATCATCTCTTCCGCCAGGCGGCTCAGGTGCAGCGCGCACTGGCTGGCGGCCTGGAGATAATCGAGCGCGAAATCACGGTCGGACACCGCATCAAGGCTGTTCGCGGTTGGCCGGTCGAACCCAAGCGCCGCGCTGGTCGCCTCCCGGTCCAGCGGGAAGCCCGTGCCGGCCAGCGCAGCCGAACCAAGCGGACATTCGTTCATCCGGACGCGCGCATCGGCAAAGCGGCTGCGATCGCGGCGAAACATCTCGTAATAGGCGAGCAGGTGATGGCCCAGCGTCACCGGCTGCGCCGTCTGCAGGTGGGTGAACCCGGGCATGATGCTGGCTGCGTGTTGTTCCGCGCGCAGCACCAGTGCGCGCTGCAGCGAGGCGAGGCCCGCATCGGCATCGTCCATCGCCTGGCGCACCCACAGGCGGAAATCGGTCGCGACCTGGTCGTTGCGGCTGCGCGCGGTGTGCAGGCGCCCCGCCACCGGTCCGATGAGTTCCGCGAGCCTGCTCTCGATGGTCATGTGGATGTCCTCGAGATCCCAATCCTCAGGTACGCCGTTCCGCTCGTAATCGCTGGCGATCGTGTCCAGCCCCCCGATGATGGAGCGTGCATCCTCGCCGCTGACGATCCCCTGTGCCGCCAGCATCGCGACATGCGCCTTCGATCCGGCGATATCCTGGCGCCACAGCGCCTTGTCGAATGGGATCGAGGCGTTGATTTCGCGCATGATCGCGCTAGGTCCGGCTGCGAACCTGCCACCCCACATCCGGTTGGAGCCTGCCTTGTCGTCCCGTTCGTCGCTCACGCTCGCTGCCTTGGCCCTGCTATTGGCGGGATGCGATAGGCAAGCGCCCGACCCAGCGCAAGGCGAGGGCACGTTGGCCGACGACAAGCAGGTCTTGCCTGGCCAGATCGACCGCGCCAGCGCGGGCGCGCTGATGCCCGCGCTCACGCTCGTCGACGGGGCGGGCCGCGAACTGAACCTCGGCGCTTTGCAGGGGCAGCCGGTGCTTATCAACCTGTGGGCGACGTGGTGCGCGCCCTGCGTGGTCGAGATGCCGCAACTGGACGAACTGGCGGGCGAACTTGACGGCGTGGTCCGGGTGGTGACTGTCAGCCAGGACCTCCAGGGCGCGGCGGTGGTTGCCCCGTTCTTCGACAAGGGCGGGTATCGGCATCTCGAACCGTGGCTCGACCAGGACGGCGCAGTTGCCTTCCGGGTGGAAAGCGACGTTCTCCCAACGACGATCCTTTACGACGCCTCGGGCCGCGAGGTCTGGCGCGTGGTCGGCGAATACAACTGGTCGGGCGCGGCAGCGCGCGAAGCGGTGGCGGAAGGGGCGGAATAGGACCGTCGCCTGTCTTAACTGGTGGGCGGTGACGGGCTCGAACCGCCGACCCTCTCGGTGTAAACGAGATGCTCTACCAACTGAGCTAACCGCCCCACGGCGCGGACCGGCGATTTAGCGCGCTTTCGCTGCGGGTCAATGGGCAGCGTCTGTAAGGACTATCAAGCCGCGTCCGAAACGGCTTCTTAACCATGCCCTGCTAGGCCGCAGGAAGAAAATGCAAACGTTTGGTGGTCGGCATGAAAACGGTTCTGGTTGCGGATGACGAACCCCTGCTCACCGAGCTGCTGGAATACCGCCTGGCGGCGCGCAATTACCTTCCCGTCGTGGCGCACGACGGGCGCGAGGCGCTGTCGCGGCTGGACGAATGCGAACCTGATGCCGTGGTACTCGACGCGATGATGCCGGTGCATGACGGGTTCGAGGTGCTGCGCCGGATACGGGCGTCGAACAAACACGCCGCGATCCCCGTGATCATGCTTACTGCACGGCGCGGCGAGAAAGACGTGCTCGAAGCGCTGGAGATCGGCGCGAACGACTATCTGGTGAAACCCTTCATGCCCGAAGAGCTGCTCGCGCGGCTGGCACGGCTGCTCAAAGGCAACCCGTGACTTGTCCTTCCACGGCGCGCCTTGGCCGTTTGACCCTTGCGCTTCTTCCGGTCGCGATAGGCTTCGCGGCCCCCGCAGCGGGGCAGGCTGACAGCCCTTATGACCAGGCGGTCGCCGCGCGTCAGGCCGGGGATCCGCAAACCGCGATCGCACTCCTCGCACCTTGGGTCGCGGCGCACCCCGACGATGTCGATGCGCGGCTCCAGCTTGCCTATACCCGGTTGGCGCTTGACGACATCGACGGTGCTGAAACGGATTTTCGCCGCGTGCTGGCCAGCGCGCCTGATTACGCCGACGCGCGTGATGGGCTGGCGCTGATCGCGCGGCGCCGCGCGAGACCGGGTCCGGCGGCCGGCTTCGTGGCCATCGAGGGTGCGCTGAGCGAAGTATCGAGCCAGGTTTCGGACTGGCGCGAACTGGCGCTTGCCGCGGTGATCCCGGTGGGGCGATCCACGACGCTCGACCTGCGGGGCGCGCACTATCGCCGGTTCGGCGTCGACGACAGTGAAGTGGAGGCCGGCGTCACAGTGGCGGCATCGCCGGACACCTGGTTGCGCGCGGGCGCTTCCGTGACGCCGAACGCGGATTTTCGCCCGCGGCGCGGCGTGCACGCAGGGATAGACCACCGCGTGGTGGACCGGCGCGGTGCGACGGTGATCGGGCTCGACCTGCGCCATCGCGCCTTTCCCGCGCAGGCCGTCGTTTCCGTCGAACCACATCTGACCCGTCACTTCGCTGACGGGCGCACCAGCCTGACAGTGCGCGCAAGCGGGACCTTCGCCCGGGATTCCGGGCTCGTGCCCGGCGTTCTCGTACGCGCCGACCACGCGCCGCGCGAGCGGCTGCGCCTGTTCGCTGGCGCGGCAATCGGCGCGGACACCGAACTGGGTGTCGTCACGCGCACGCGGGCCGCGTTTGCGGGCGCCGAATTGCCACTGGCCCGGCGCGTTGCCATGACCCTGTCCGGCGCGCGCGAATGGCGCGGCGACGGGATCAACCGGAGCGAGGGGCGGATAGGGCTCAAGCTCGGGTTCTAGCCGATGGATGCCCTCGTCGCCCTGTGGAACGTTTCGCTCATCCTGTGCTCGCTCGGTGCGTTGGCGCTCGTCTCGCTGATCATGGCGCGCTGGCTGAGCGCGCGCGCGGAGCAGCGGCGATTGGCCGCGCGCAGGGCAGTGCTGCCGGTGCTGTTGGGCAACGACGAACGCTTGGTCCAGGGCCCGACAACCGGCGCCGCCGCTGACGTGGCGATGGATCTGACGATTGAGCTTGCGGAACTGATGCGTGGCTCGGATGGGGATGCAATGCTGCGCGCCGCCAAGGCGCTCGATGTGCCGCGCCATCTCGAGCGCAGGCTCCGTTCACTGGCCGCGCAGGAACGTCTCAACGCGGCCGAAACGCTCGCGCTGTTCGACGATCATGCCCATGCCGCGGAACAGGCACTCGATGATCGTGATCCCGCGGTTCGGCTGGGCGCGGCGCTGGCGCTCGCGCACCGCGAGGAGGGGCCCGAACCCGGTGATATCCTGCGCAAGCTGCGCGCCGGCGTGGAAGAGCATTCGCTGATGCTGGTCCCGCTGATGCGGGATTTCGCTGCGCGCGACCCAGCGGTCGTTGCCGGGATTGTGCACAATGAATCGCTGACCGACGAAGCGCGGCTCTCGGCCATCGAGGCGCTGGCCGACCATGGCCATGCTCACGTCACCCGGATCGTCGCGGTGGCGGCGCAGCACAGCTTCCCGCCGCACCTCGAGCAGCGCCTGATCGTCGCGCTCGGACGGACACGGCATCCAGCGGCCCGCGGACCGATCGCGGCGGCGATGAAAAGCGCCACGCCATTGGTGCGCGCTGCGGCGGCGGAGGCGGCCGGGCGCGCTGGCCTGATCGACATGGCGCCCGAATTGCGTGCCATGCTTTCCGACAACGAATGGATCGTGCGATTTCGTTCGGCCGAAGCACTGTTCGCGCTTGGCGCGGCAGGTATGCAGCAGCTGCGCGCTGCCGCTGGCCATGACGGGCCTGTGGCGCGGCACGCGGCACGGACGATGCTCGCGGAAAGGGCGGCGGGATGATCGGTCACTTCCTGCCCGGCGCCCAGGGCTGGCTGGTTTCGTCCGCCGAAGCGATCGCCACCGTGGTGATCGTCACCGGACTGCTGCAAACCGGGTTCTATCTGGTGCAGCTGGCCTACGCCGGGGTGGCGCTGGCGAGCCGTCCACCCGTTTCGCGCAGCGCCACGTTATGGCGGCGCTATTCGGAGCAGGCACCCGCCATCTCGGTGCTCGCCCCTGCATTCAACGAGGAGATGACCATCGTCGAAAGCGTGCGGTCACTGCTCGCGTTGCAGTACCCGGATTTCGAGGTGGTCGTGGTCAACGATGGTTCGACCGATGCGACCCTCGAACGGCTGATCGCGCACTTTGGGCTGCGGCCGGTCGAGCGTTATGTCGACGATTCGGTCAAGCATGCGCCTATCCGGGGGTTTTACGCCTCGCGCGACGTGCCGCGCCTCGTGGTGGTCGACAAGGTCAACGGCGGAGGCAAGGCGGACGCGCTCAATGCCGCGATCAATTGCAGCCGGTCGGAACTGGTCTGCGCGATCGACGCGGATTCAATCCTGGAGGATGACGCGCTGCTGCGGGTGGTCCGCCCCTTCATCGACGAGCCGCAACTCACAGTGGCAGCGGGCGGCTCGATCCGCATCGTCAACGGTTGCCGAGTCGATGCCGGTCGCGTGGTCGAGGTACGCCTGCCGCGCAGCTACCTCGCGCTGGTTCAGATCATGGAATATCTACGCGCCTTCCTGATGGCGCGGCTGGCGCTCGGCCGAATGCAGGTGCTGACAGTGATTTCGGGCGCATTCGGCCTGTTTCGGCGCGACGTGATGGTCGAGATCGGTGGTTACGACGACACCACCGTGGGGGAGGACATGGAACTGGTGGTGCGTCTCCATCGCCACATGCGTGATCGCAAGCGGGATTATCGGATCGAGTTTATCGCCGAGCCGGTCTGCTGGACCGAATGTCCCGAAACCCTGGCCGACCTGGGCAGGCAACGTGCGCGCTGGCAGCGCGGCGCGCTCGAAACCTTCGTCCGCTATCGCGACATGACATTCAACCCCAAGTACGGACGGGTCGGTTTCATTGGTTTCGGGCAAATCCTGCTAGTGGATGTGCTGGGCCCGCTGATCGAGGTGATCGGGTATATTCTGCTGCCACTGTTGTGGGCGCTGGGGCTTCTGGCGCTGCCGTGGGTGCTTGGATTTCTGGCGGTGACCTTCACCTTCGGGATCTTCATTTCGATGGCCACGCTGGTACTGGAAGAATTGCAGTTGCGCCGCTTTACCAAAGTGCGCGAACTCGTGATCCTCGCACTGATCGCGGTGATCGAGAACCTGGGTTACCGCCAACTGTCCAACATCTGGCGGCTTCAAGGTTGGTGGCATTTCCTTCGCAAGAAGCAGGGCTGGGGCGCGATGACGCGCAAGGGTTTCGCAACCAGCTAGCCAGCCAGGTCGGCAAGCAGCGCATCGAGGCGGGCGGCGGCGGGCGCCATGTCCCGCCCATGTTCGGCGGCTGCTTCCAGCGCAAGGGCGGCCTCGCCGATGGCCGGATGTCCGAACATCGCGCCAAGCCCCGCCAGCTTGTGCGCGCGGAATTGGACGTCGGCCCTGTTGCCCGCGGCAAGGTCAGCGGCCAGTGCCGCGCGCTCCGCGCCCGCGCGCTGGGCGAAACGCGCGCTCAGTTCCGCCATCTTGTCGGTCAGCGCGTTCATGGGATCAGCGCCCGGACACGCGCCGCCAGCGTGACGGGATCGAATGGTTTCGCGATCACCCCGACCGCGTCGAGAGTGGCGAAGTTCTGAAGTTCCGATTGCTGAGCGCGCGCAGTGATGAAGATCACCGGAAGCGCGGCGAGCGTGGGAATCCGCCTGATATGGCCAAGCAAGGTCGGCCCGTCCATTTCGGGCATCATCACATCGAGCAACGCGATGTCCGCGCGCCATCGGGATAGGAGTGCCAGCGCCGCCTTTCCCGATGCCGCCGTCCGAACCTCGAACCCCGGGTCGAGGCCCAGCGACAGTTCGGCGATCTCGCGGATATCCGGCTCGTCGTCGACGTAGAGCACCCTTGTCATGCGGCGACTTGCCCGTTGGCGCCAAGCAGGGATATGGTGGTCGCGACGAGGTCGTCGAGCGAGGCCCTGCTCTTGATCATGATGGCGTCCGCGGCGAGCTCTCCATGCGGCTCGTCGAGGGCCGTAAAGACAATGACTGGCAAGGTTGCGTCGCGGCGTCGCAGCAGCGGGACCAGCGATCCGCCGTTACCGTCGCGCAGACCAACGTCGAGGATCGCGCCGTCGATCCGGGTACGCGCGATCATGCGGCGCGCTTCTTCGAGTGTGGCGACGGCCAGCACTTCGGCGTGCTTGTCGAAAGCGCTGGCAACCACGCTGAGACAATCGCGATCATCGTCGACATGGAGAATGCGTGGCAATCGACGCGCGGATTTGCGGGCCTGTTCTACATGCGCGAGTACTGGCAATTCGGTGCGGAACACCGTCCCGCCGCCTGGACGGTCCTGAAAGAGGATACTGCCGCCGTGACGATGCGCGATTTCCTGCGCGATCGAGAGCCCCAGCCCGGTACCGCCCTTGGTCCGCGTGTCGGACGTGTCGGCCATGGCAAACTTGCCGAAGATACGACCGCGAAATTCATGCGGGATGCCCCCGCCGCGGTCCATCACGTCGATCGCGATCCGCGCGCTTCCGGCCGTCGCCACGATCTCCACCGTCTCACCTTCGGGCGAATGCTTGATGGCGTTCGAAACGAGATTGGTCAGCAGCTGCTCCAGCCGATCGGTGTCGCCGCGCACCAGCACGCGCTCGGCCGGCGTTGCCGCGACCAGCACCACGTGATGATCTTCGGCCATTGCCCGGTTCGCTGCCACTGTCCATTCGATCAGCGCCCCGATATCGACCTCGCCCTCGGTGAAGTGCATCTTGCCCGATTCGATCTTCTCGATATCGAGGATGTCGTTGATCAGGCGGATCAGGCGTTCGCAATTGCTGTGCGCGATGCCCACCAGCCGGCCAGCCTTCGCGTTGAGCGGCCCGACCGCGCCTGAGGTGAGGAGGCCGAGCGAACCCGCGATCGAGGTCAGAGGCGTGCGTAACTCGTGGCTGACGGTGGAAACGAATTCGTTTTTCATCTGCTCGGCGCGCTTGAACGCGGTGATATCGCGGATCGCGGCAACATAGCGCCGCTGCCCGCCTTCCGAAATGCGGCTTACCGCGACTTCGGTGGCGAACGTCGTGCCATCCTTGCGTCGACCGATGAATTCCTGCCGGCTTCCGGCACCATCGACGCCCGCCTGCCCGACACGATCGAGCCAGGCCTGGCTGGTGTCGAGATCGAAGGGGCGTGCCATCAGTTCGGTATTGTGCTGACCGACCAGCTCGGATGGATCGTAACCAAACATCCGCACGACGCTGGGGTTGATCCGCAATATGTAGCCGCGCGCATCGAGCAGCATCATCCCGTCGACGCCACCGTCGAACATTGCCGCCTGGCTCTGTGACAGGCGTTCGGCGCGGGCGAGGGCTTCGCTGCGTTGACGCATCGTGCGCCCGACCAGCCAGGCGATTCCGGCCAGGAATAGGGCCAGGCAGGCGAGGATCAGCGCCACCGAGCGTTCCAGGGTGTTGCGGGTGGAATTGCGTTCGCCGCCCATCACCTCGAGGTGGGCATTCTCGGCTGCGTCGAGAGCCGCGACATTGCGGCGGATCGTTTCGGTCAGTCGTGCCCCGTCTCCGGTCGCGACCACCTGGGCCGCCGTGTCGATCCGTCCAGACCGCGCCTCCGCGATACGGGCGGCGGAAAATCGCGCTTTCGCGTC
The DNA here is from genome assembly GCA_964516135.1 of uncultured Erythrobacter sp. Lineage (GTDB taxonomy): Bacteria > Pseudomonadota > Alphaproteobacteria > Sphingomonadales > Sphingomonadaceae > 34-65-8. The sequence goes on from CAZEWN010000010.1 coordinate 82,818, forward strand.
CGAGGCGGCCTCGAGTCGAGAGAACAGCGCGCGGTGACCGTGATGGACTGCGAAGTGCGGCCTCAACTGATCGAGTAGCATTTCGCGTTCGCGCCTCGCCTGGCGGTAGGGCGCGAGGAAAGCGTCATCGCGCGTGAGCAGGTATCCGCGCATCCCCGTCTCGATGTCGAGGTGCAGGGTGACCAGCTGGCTCAGGCGCTCGCGTGTCGCAATGGTTTCGTCGATTGACGCGCGCAGCGCGCGCCAGGTGTCGAATTCGCGCTGCAGTTGCAAATGTACCGCGAACAGGGCAACGGGTATCAGCGCCAGGCCTAGCGCTGTCGCGATCCGGCGCAACCGGTCGGGTTGGATCCAGGTCATCGATCAGCCTTGTAGCGGGCCACCATTGGCGCCGCCGAGGCCATAGCAACTTAGTGATAACCGATGGTTACTGGCAACCCTCGACCAGGGCCGCCTCCGCCAGAAGCAGCGCCCCGGCAATGCCTGAATCCTCTCCCAGTACCGGTGCCTCGATCCGGTGTCCGCCGCCGCCCGGCAGATAGCCGCCGTCCAGCCGCCGCGCTTCGGCACGAACCGCGGCGATCAGGCCTGGAGCCTTCGTTACCCCGCCGCCCAGCACGACGGTTTGCGCGGCCGTGACCGCGAAGATTGTGTTGCAAAGTTGCGCCAGATAGCTCGCGACGATCGCGTGGCCGGGATGATCCGGCGGCAGGTGCGACAGCGACGTGCCCCAGCGCGCCTGGATTGCCGGACCGGATACCAGGCCCTCCAGACAGTCACCATGGTGGGGGCAGATGCCCGCGAATGTGTCATCAGGCGCGCGGCGCGGGTACAGATGGCCCATTTCGGGGTGGGCAATGCCATGCACGGGCCGTCCTTCGATCACCAGGCCGCCGCCGATCCCAGTGCCGACCGTGACATAGGCAAGCGACGTTCCGCCGCGCCCCGCGCCAAGCCGGGCCTCGGCCATCGCCGCGCCGTTCACATCGGTTTCGAGCTCCACCGGCACGCCGAGCGCTTTGCCGAAATAACCCGCGAGGTCGCAACCGGCCCAACCGGGCTTGGGCGTCGCGAGCAACTGGCCCCAGCGCGGCGAAGCACGATCAAGCTCGACCGGGCCGAAACTGGCGATCCCGAGCGCGGCGATCGTCCCCGCGTTGGCGAACCACGCCGCCGCCGCTCCCAGCGTCTCTGCCGGATCCTGCGTCGGAATGACATGTCGCGCGGCGATCGCATCGGGACCCTGCCCCACAGCCAGAACGAACTTGGTTCCCCCCGCTTCGATCGCGCCAAGCAGGGGTGCGCTCACGCTGCGACTTCCTGGGCCAGCTGGCAACGGTCGCCGTCGATCGAAAGGCGCAATAGTGGGGCGGGTACGCCGCCGAACCGGGTCTCGTTGGTCGGGCCGGTGACGGGCGCGTTCCCGAGCATGTCGACAAAGCTCGACACCTCCAGTTCCGCGCTCACGAACCAGCTGTAACATTGCGCGGGTGCGGCATCCGGATTGGCCAGCACCAGCCCGCTGCCATTAAGCGGGCGATATGTCCCGGTCAGGCTGTCGGCCACCATCCCGTACAGTCCGGTGGGCGCGCGGCGAAGTTCGGGCGCGAAGGTCGTTCGTTGGGTCACCCAGAACAGGTAGTATCTTCCGTGGTGAAACACCACATGCGCGCGTTCGAGTTCGTTGTTGACCATATCGGCATGCAGCAAGGGTGGGAGCGGCACCCATCCGTCGGCGGACCGCCGGGCGATCCCGACCGCACCGTTGTAATCGCTGCTCGATCCGGCGAGCGAGGCGGTGAAGATCAGGTATTCGGCACCATCCGCCGGATCGCGGAAATAGGCCGGGTCGCGCATGGCCTTGATCCTGCCGGCGGCGCCTTCATGGGCGTCGGCAGGCATGTACCACGGACCGAACGTTCGCAGCGAAGTGCGGGGCGGGGTCCAATGGCGTGGCATGCCGTCCGATCCCACCGTGCCGAAACTTTCAAACAGGCGCTGTTGGTAGCCGCCAGGACGGACGACCGTGCCCGCGCCGGTCAGGAAAAGCGTGACCCCCCGTTCGTCCGCCAGCGCGGAGCCGGACCATTCGCGTTCATAGGGGACGGGGAAGTCGGGCAGCACCGGCCCCAGGTCGAACCATTCCCCGCCGTACCGCTCCAGCCAGCGGATTCGCGCCTCGAAATGACGCAATGCCGGGTCGCCGCGATCCGGCGCGGCCAGCGCCATCCACATCTCACCGCCCGCAATGTTCGCCTTGCGACCACCTGCGTCCTGCACGGGCCACATGTCCCAGTAGACCTGTCCTGGCGCGAGCTTGGATCGGTCCGCCCGCTCGACCATGGGCACGCGCGATGTTCCGGCAAGATCGATCCTGGCCACATCGGCGGCCGTCCAAGCGGTGGTCATGCCGGTTCCTTGTACGATGCAGTGCGAACTGGCCGGGATCGAACGCGCTCCGCCGCCCGACCCCGGCCCCGGCCCAGGCAAGTCAGAAATCAAACCGGAGCGATGCCGAGACGGTGCGCCCGTTGATCGAACGCGCACGCAGGAAGTTGTTCGCGCCCGTCACGATCGAGCCTTCTTCCGCCTCGGTGATTCCGGTGACGTTGAACAGATTGTTCGCGTTGAGCGACAGCTCGACGTTTTCGATCGGGCGGAAGTTCACGAAGGCGTTGACCTGGGTATAGCCGGGGAAGATCAGCTCGTTGCTGTCCTGAGCATAGGCCCTCGTCGTACCGACGATGTTAAGGCCCGCGCGCACCACGTCGAGGTCGACCGCGGGCGTCACCTGATAGACGAACTTGGCCTGCCGCCGGGGCGTATTGCCCTCGTTCGCCGGCGTGATGGCGTCACTGGCAATTTCGGCATCGGTGTAAGTCGCGCCCGCGCGCAGGTCAAAGATACCCGAGCGGAACGCGCCCTCCAGTTCCACCCCGGTCGCCTTGTAGGTGCGATCGAAGAAGCGCTGGGTGGTCGCCTCGAAATTCTGTTCCTGCGTCTTGGCATGGAACCCGGTGACGAACAGGCCGAACGGCCCCGAACGATACTTCAGGCCAATTTCGTACTGCTGCACGAAATCGATCGCGTCGGCCTTGCGGACCGATCCGTCGGGCAGGACCACCCCGAACAACAGACGGTCGGCATTGGCACGCCCGCCCCGGCTGACCCGGGCGAACGCGGCCGCATCGTCGCTGAAGCGGTAATTGGCGCCGATCGAGTAGCTGAAATAGTCGACATCGTAGTTGATCGGGCTCGTCGCGCCGTTGTTGATCAGCGAAACGCTGCGCTCGACCGGCTGGATCGCGCCGTCGCCATTCACGTCGAAATTGGTGGCCTGGAGCGTGCCGGCATAGCTGCCGCGTGCCGAGACGTTGTCCCACCGCACGCTGGCATCGAACGTCAGCGCTTCAAAGTCGAGGTTAAGCGCGGCATAGGGCGCGTCGATGTCGTATGTCGCATCATAGCTGCGCTGGCAGCAGTTACCCCAGAAGGGCACGCCATAGGCATATAGACCATTGCGCGTGAGCACCGCTCCGGTGCCGTCCACGACGTCCACCAGGGCGGCGTTATCGCCCTTCACTTCGAGCAGGAAACTGTCCCAGGTCCAGTCCATGTCGATGTTCTGGCGCGCCTTGTAGAAACCGGCGGTCAGCGTGGCGGGGCCAAACTCCTTGGACAGCTTGAGATCGTTGGTGAAACCGCCAAAATCGTTGATCTCGGTATTGAACAGATGGGTTCGCATCAAAAGGCCATTGGCGGTGTTGAACGCTTGTCCCGCGCTCGGCCCATTGGCGTAACGCAGGCCGTAGGTTCCGGCCACGCCGGTGAGCAATTCCCCAACCGAATTACCGATGCCCGCGGCCGCGCCCACCTCGGACGGGAAGGGGGACACGAAACGTCCCTTCACACTCGACCACCGGAACCGCTCTTCCACGGTAAGCCCATCGGCGATTTCGAACACTGCCTCCAGTCCGACGGCGGTGACCAGCGGTCGCATACCGTCGGTGATGTCGGTTGTGCGGCGGTTGTTGTCACCGTCGAGGCCGAAGGCGCTCGTAAAGAATGCGCTGTGCGGCGTGTCGGACCTGATGTCGAAACCGGGGATCGACTGGAAGGTGGGGTCGGAATTGGACCCGGTAACCAGCGTCGGCATTGGCAAGTAACCGATCGCGCGGTCGTTGAGGTGCTTGGCATAAAGCCGAACATAGCCGCCGTCGAATTCCTGCGTGACGTTGGCCTTGATCTGGTAGCCGCTGTTGCCGTTGTAGCCAGCGTTGCGCGGCCCTTCGCCCTCGCGCCAGAACCCACCGATATTGAAGCGGGTGTTCTCGCCCAGGCTGGCGCCATAGTTGAAATCGAGCCGATACTCTTCGTAGTCCAGACCGACCGTGCCGATCACGGTGCCGCCTTCCTGGCTGCCATCTTTCGAAATGAAGTTGATCACGCCGCCAGGCGAGTTGGACGCCAGCGTTGAAGCGGAACCGCCGCGCACCGCCTGGATTGACGCGACCGTCTGGTCCGCACGCAGGAAAATGTCGGCGTTGCCGAACGCGATGTCGCCGAACTGGAGCACCGGCAACCCGTCTTCCTGCAACTGCAGGAACTTGGCGCCGCCCGAGGCGACGGGCAGGCCGCGCACCGCGATGTTGGCGTTGCCATCGCCGCCGGTTGATTCCGAACGCACGCCGGGGATCTGGCGGAAGATTTCCGCGGTCGTGCGCGGCGCTGCCTCGGCAATTGCGCTGCTGTCGAGCGCGCTGACCGAAACGGAGCTGTCGAGGCGGTTGGTCGGACGGGCGGACGCAGTTACGACAATCTCGTCGAATCCAAGCGCGTCGCCTTCGGCCGCAGGATCGGCATTTTGGTCGTCCTGCGCCAGAGCGGGGGTGGTGAGGGCCAAAAGCGCGACGCCGAAGGCCAAGGCATGGGCGAATTTCATGGGTGACATCCTCCTCCCAAAGTGAGTCGAGCTAACTGATAATTACGATGCAAACGATTGCAAGAGATTTTTGCAATCGTTTGCAAATTCGCTTCGCTTGTGTCACCCACGGATCACGGGCACCACGGCGTGCCGCGAACGCGGGAGAGGGTAAGGGGATGTTCGACGGGCCGAAACCGCGGCTGTCGCTGCTGCGGATCATCGAAATGAACATCGGCTTTTTTGGCCTTCAGTTCAGTTTCGGGCTGCAACAAGCCAACATGGGGCCGATCTACGGCTTCCTTGGCGCGGACGAGGCCACGATGCCACTGCTTTGGCTGGCCGGGCCAATGACGGGGCTGATCATCCAGCCGATCGTTGGCGCGATGAGCGACCGAACGGCCAGTCGCTGGGGTCGGCGCACACCGTATTTCCTTATTGGCGCGATAATCTGCACGCTGTGTCTATTCGCCATGCCCTATTCCAGCACGCTGTGGATGGCAGCTTCGCTGCTGTGGATTCTCGACGCGGGCAACAACATAACGATGGAGCCGTATCGCGCTTATGTCGCGGACCGGCTGGTGCCCGACCAGCGATCGATAGGTTTTCTGACCCAGAGCGCGTTCACCGGGCTGGCGCAAACGCTGTCCTATCTCGCCCCGACGCTCCTGACCGCATTTGTGGCAAGGGACGTTCTCGACGCTAATGGTATTCCCGTGATCGTGCGGATTGCATTTGTGATCGGCGCGATCCTGTCGATCAGCACGATCGTTTGGTCGGTATGGCGCGTGCCCGAATTGCCGCTTGCCCCCGCGGAACGTGCCGAACTGGAGGCCAGCCCACTCACCGTCTCGTCAACGTTCGCCGAGATCGCATCCGCCATTCGCGACATGCCGCGCCCCATGCGCCAGCTAGCCGTCGCGATGCTGTGCCAGTGGTACGCGATGTTTGCCTACTGGCAGTACATCACCTTCGCGGTGGGCCGCTCGATCTACGAGACCAGTGATGCCTCGAGCGCGGCATTCCGCGATGCAACGCTGACCACGCAGCAAGCGGGGGCGCTTTACAACGCGGCTGCCTTCGTCGGCGCGCTGCTGCTGATCCCGATCGTGCGGCGGCTCGGCGCCAGGTCTGTCCACGCGGGATGTCTCACGGCCTCGGGAATTGCCATGCTGCTGATACCGGGCGCGGATACGCCCGCGGCGCTGTTCGTGCTGATGCTGGGCATCGGGATCGGGTGGGCGGGCATGATGGGCAACACCTACGTCATGCTCGCGGATGTCATCCCGCCGCAGCGAAATGGCATCTACATGGGCATCTTCAACATGTTCATCGTGATCCCGATGCTGATCCAGACATTGACCATGCCGCTTATCTATCGCCCCTTGCTGGGCGGCGATCCGCGCAATGTGCTAATCCTCGGAGGCGCGTTGATGCTGGCGGGTGCTTTTGCCACAATGTTCGTCGATGCGGGGCGGCCTGTGCCGCGCACCAGGGAGGCAAGCACCGCTTGACGGATGAGACGATGAAGCAACGGGGCAAGGGGGAGGAAACGGTGTTGCGCGGTTTCGGCGCGAGGCCGGTCCGCACCATCACCGATCTCGCGCGGCTGGCAGGCGTTTCGGCGGGCACTGTGTCGCGCGCGCTGGCGGGCAAGGACCTGGTCAACGAGCAGACCCGTGACCGCATCCAGGCGCTCGCGCGCGAACACGGCTTTCGGCCCAATCAGATGGCCAGCCGCCTGCGCCGCCAGGAAACGGGCGTGATCGGCGTCGCTATCCCGCTGGGCCATGATCGGCGTCAGCAGATTTCGGACACGTTCTTCATGACGTTGCTTGGGCACCTGGCCGACGAGTTGACCGAACGCGGGTACGACCTGATGCTGCGCCGCGTGCTCCCCGACCGCGACGAGGACTGGCTCGACCGGCTGATCGGATCGGGCATGGTCGACGGGGTGATCGTGATCGGCCAGTCCGATCAGTTCGACCGCATCGAGGACGTCGCCGACGGGTATCGCCCGATGGTTGTCTGGGGCAACCATCAGGAGGGGCAGCGGCATTGCGTGGTGGGTAGTGATAACCGTTTGGGCGGGAAGCTGGCGGCCGAAAGGCTGATCGCGGCCGGCGCACGCAATCTGGTGTTCCTGGGCGACAGTGCCCCAATTGAATTTGCCGCGCGTTTTGCGGGGGCGAAGGAAATAGCCGAACGCACCGGGGCAACGATCCGCGTATTGCCGACCCATCTCGAACCGGCGCAATCGGCGGAAGAGATCGCGCGCCATTTCTCTGTGGTAGCAGACGGGTTCGATGGCGTGTTTGCCGCGACCGACAACCTGGCGATCGCGTGCCTGCAGGAATTGCGCAGGCGCGGGATCGCGGTGCCAGATCAGGTGAAGATCGTGGGCTTCGATGATCTGCCCGTTGCCGCCCAGACCCAGCCTGGGCTGACCACGGTGCGGCAGGATATCGCTGCCGGAGCCAAGGGCCTCGTCGATCTGCTGTTTCGCCGGTTGGGCGGCGAGGATACCGAAAGCCTGGTCATGCCGCCTTGCCTGGTGGTGCGCGAAACTGCCTGAGGCGTTGCCGAGCGACACTGCGCGCGGCTAGGGCGGGTGGCATGGCCATTCCGCACATTCGCATTCTAGCCACCGGCGGCACCATCGCCGGCAGTGCCGGTTCGGCGTTGGCGCGCGGCTATCGCGCTGGGCAGGTAGGGATCGCCGAGATGGTCGATGCAGCGCGCGCGCTCGGCCTGAACGCAGTCCTCGACGGGGCGGAGATTGCGGCGGTCGGATCGCAGGACATCGGCTGGCCGGAATGGGACGCCTTGCACCGCGCCATCGTGGCCGCGCGCACCGATCCGGCGGTGGACGGGGTGATCGTAACCCACGGCACCGACACAGCGGAGGAAACCGCGTTCCTGCTCGATCTCACACTGGATGCGGGCAAGCCGGTGGTGCTGGTCGGCGCGATGCGCCCGGTCGACGCGGTTGGCAGTGACGGGATGCGAAATTTCGCCAATGCCGTGCGCGTCGCGGGCGATGCGGGCGCCATGGGGCGCGGCGTACTGGTGGTGATGGGCGACGCGGTGTTCGCCGCCAGCGACGTTCGCAAGGCGGCGACGAGCAATATCGATGCTTTCAAGGGCTTCCCGCGCGGGCCACTTGGCTTGGTGACGCCCGATTCGCTCGACTGGTTCGGCCCGGCGGACAAGGCGGGCCAGGCCGCGCGGTTTGCATGGCCCGCCGCCCTGCCCGAGGTCTCGATCCTCTATTGCTACGCCGGGATGGGCCCCGCCCCGGTCGCACAGGCCCTGGGCCATGGCGCGCGCGGGATCGTGCTGGCGGGGATGGGGCAAGGCAATGCACCGGGCTCGGTGCTTGATGCGCTGGAACGGGCGGCGGGCAATGGCGTGGCGGTGGTTCGCGCCAGCCGGGTCGACGACGGCTCGGTTGATCGTAATGTCGAGGTGGATGACGACGCCCGGCTTTTCCTTGCCGCCCGTCGTCTCAACCCGCAGAAGGCAAGGATCTTGTTGCAACTCCTGATCGCCAGCGGGGAGGAGCGCCCGCCAGCGATGCAGGCGGCGTTCGACCGGCGCTAGGGCGTGACGAGGTATTTTTCGCCGGTTCGCATCGCGCGGTAATCGAGCGCCGCCTCCCGGGTCAGCATTTCGTCGAGCCCGACGCGGCGCTTGTAGCTGCTGGCGAAGGTCGTCTTGAGTCCGGCGAGCACGCGCTGGCGCATCCGCACGACCGTTTCCATGCCCGCCTGCTGGAGGAACGGGGTCAGCAGCCAGCCCGACAGCGTCCAGCCAAAGCCGTAGCTCGGGGTCAGGATCGTCGGTCCCAGATCGAGCCGGCCGTAAATGAACATCCGCTTCGGCTGGTTCGAGCCATAGCGGCTGTATTCGCCCATCTGCGCCGCGGCGACCTGCTCCATCGCCTTGAAGCAATGGTCCACCGACTGCCCGCCCCCGATCGGGTCAAAGCCATAGAATGCGCCGGTGGCCGCGATCGCCTCGCGCAGCTGCCTCATAAAGTCGGGGTCAGAGGAATTGACCACCCATTCCGCACCCTGCGACCGCAGCAGTTCGGCCTGTTCGGCCTTGCGCACCACGTTGACCAGCGCGATGCCATCCTCCTGGCAGATGCGATTGAGCATCTGGCCCAGGTTCGACGCTGCGGCGCAATGGATGATTGCCTTCTGCCCGTCCATCTTGGCATTCTCGACGAAGCCCAGCGCCGTCATTGGATTGACGAAGGCCGACGCACCGTCCTCGCTCGAAACGTCGCCCAGCGGCAGGCACATCGCGGCGTCGGCGATGGCATATTCGGAGAAGGCGTTGCCCGGCACGCAGGCGACCCGCTGACCGACCAGCGCCTTGGCCATGTCGGAATCGCCCGCCGCGACGACCGTGCCCGCACCCTCGTTACCCACCGGCAGCCGCTGGCCGTGCCGCGCCTTGGCGGCGGAGGCGAAGGGCTCGGGCATCCGCGCAACCACTTTGCCGGGCGAATAGTCGGCGGTGTCGAGATCGGCCGGGCCGAACAGCAGCGCGAGGTCGGAGGGGTTGATCGGCGCGGCTTCCATGCGGACCAGTACCTGGTTGCCGGTCGGCGCTGGGAAGCTGGCCTCGCCGACCTCGACCGTTAGCGTACCGTCGGCGGCGAGAGTGGTGAAGATCTGGCGGCCGGTGGTGGTCATGGTCATTCTTCTCCAGGATAGGTGGCTTCGACGAAGTAGAGCCCATCGGGTGGCGCATTGAAACCCAGTTTTTGCCGGTCGCGCGCGGCGAGGGCTTTGGCGAGCTGCTCCTCGTGCCACCGGCCCATGCCGACCAGCGCGAGGCACCCGACCATGCTGCGCACCTGATGGTGGAGGAAACTGCGCGCGGCGGCCTCGACCAGCACGTGCTCGCCTTCTCGCCGCACGTTCAATCGGTCGAGCGTCTTGACGGGGCTCGCCGCCTGGCACTGGACCGAGCGAAAGGTGGTGAAATCGTGCTTCCCCACCAGCGCCTGCGCGGCGCGGTGCATTGCATCGGTGTCGAGGTTCTGCGGCACGTGCCACACGCGGCCCGCTTCCAATGTCGGCGGCGCGCGGCGGTTGAGCACGCGGTATTCGTAGGCACGGCCGACGCAGGAAAAGCGGGCGTGCCACTCGTCGCTAACCACCTCACAGTGCGTCACCGCGATCGGATCGGGGCGCAGGTGGGCGTTCAATGCTTCGGACAGCCGGAACGGCGTGATCGCCTTGTCGATGTCGAAATGGCATCGCATCGCCAGCGCATGAACGCCCGCGTCGGTGCGCCCCGCGCTGTGGAGCGTCACCGGGTGCCCTAGGATGCGCTCGGCGGCTTCCTCGACCGACTGCTGCACGCTCGGCCCATGCCCCTGCCGCTGGAGGCCAAAGAACGGCGTGCCGTCGAATTCGAGGGTGAGGGCAAAGCGGGTCATTCCAGAGTGGTGCCCGCTGCCACCGGCCTTCCGCGCAGGAATTCGTCGAGTTCCATCGCCGGCTTGCCCGCGCGCTGGAGGCGCAAGGGGCGCGCCGCGCCAGTGCCGCACGCGATGGCGAGCCTGTCGTCCAGCACCGTTCCCGGTGCACCTTCGCCATCGACAGCTTGTGCCTTCAGCAGCTTTACCCGCTCGCCATCGATCTCGCACCAGGCGCCGGGGAAGGGGGCAAGGCCGTGGATATGGCGGACCACTTCCTCCGCGCCGCGTGACCAGTCGATCCGCGCCTCGGCCTTGTCGATCTTGGCGGCGTAGGTCGCGCTTTCATCGTCCTGCGCAACGGGAACATGCTTGGGCAACTCGCGCAGGGTTTGCACCATCAGCCGTCCACCCATTTCCGCCAGCTCCACGGTCAGCTCGCCCGTGGTCTTGTCACCAATCTGGGTGCGCGCGGTCGCGAGCATCGGACCGGTGTCGAGCCCGGCCTCCATCTGCATGATCGTGACGCCAGTGGTCGCATCACCCGCCATCACTGCGCGGTGGATCGGGGCCGCCCCGCGCCAGCGCGGCAGGATCGAGGCGTGGACGTTGAGACAGCCGTGCCGCGGCGCGTCGAGCACCGGCTGCGGCAGGATCAGGCCATAGGCCGCGACCACCGCGACATCGGCATCGAGCGCGGCGAACGCCGCCTGTTGTTCCGCGCCGCGCAGCGACTTGGGGTGCCGAACCGCGATCCCCAGTTCCTCGGCCGCGCGGTGGACGGGCGAGGCTTGCAGCTTCTTGCCCCGGCCCGATGGCGCGGGCGGCTGGGTATAGACCGCCACCAGCTCGTGCCCCGCCGCCGCCAGCGCGCGCAATGTGGGCACGGCGAAGTCGGGCGTTCCCATGAAGACGATGCGCATAAGGGCGGGTCTGGCCTTGCGATTGGCGGAGCGCAGCCCCTATCTGCCGGGGGATGGCATCGCAAGAGATCGAACGGCTCGCGGGCGCGCTGGCGCAGCTTCCCGGCCTCGGCCCGCGCTCGGCGCGGCGGGCGGTGCTGTGGCTGGTCAAGCACCGC
>CAZEWN010000011.1:0-92053 GCA_964516135.1 uncultured Erythrobacter sp.
GAGGGCTTGCACCCTCGCCGGTTTTCAAGACCGGTGCATTCAACCGCTCTGCCACCTGTCCGCTCTGCCCGGCGCTAGCCAAGCTGGCGGCGGATGTCACGTGGGACGACACGCGCGGGGCGGAAATTTCCGCTCACCGATCATGCCGCGATAACGGTCGAAAATCATTTGCTGTTCAGGCCGCCTCTGCCACAAGCCGGTTCATGCTGTCCCGCTTGCTCATCGCTGTCGCCCTGGTAACCTCCGCCATTCTTGCAGCACCGCCAGCGAAAGCGCAGGAACTCGGATTTGACGCTTATCTTCAAGTGCTCATCGCCCGGGCTCGCGCCGAGGGGGTGAGCGAGGGAACGCTGCGTCGGATGACCGAAGGCCTTACGCCGAACGCCCGCGTCATCGAACTCGATCGCGCGCAGCCGGGCACGACCTCGGGTTCCGGGTTTGCGCCGCTCGCGCCGTATCTGGCGCGCCATGTGGATACCGCCCGCATCCAGGGCGGTCGCCGGACCTACAATGCCAATGCCAACACCATCGCTGCGATCGAGCGGGAGTATGGCGTACCCGGGCCGATCATCACCGCGATCTGGGGGCATGAGACCAACTACGGCAGCTACAAGGGCGACTTCGATCTTTCCCGCTCGCTCGCGACGCTGGCTTGGGAAGGGCGGAGGCGGGAGCTCTTTGCCGGCGAATGGGTTGCGCTGATGAAGGTGGCGGACAAGGGCTATCCTCGTTCCAGCCTGGTCGGAAGCTGGGCAGGCGCGTTTGGCAATCCGCAGTTCCTGCCGAGCGTCTATCTGCGGTTGGCCACAGATGGTGATGGCGATGGCCGCGCGGATATCATGAACAACCGCGCGGATACGCTCGCGTCCATCGCGAATTACTTCCGCGACGCGGGCTGGCGGCGCGGCCAGACCTGGGGCGTGCGCGCCTCGGTCCCCTCCGGGTTCAATTGGGGAGCGGTCCGCAGCAAGATCATCTCGCCAGTATGCCCGCGCGTTCACGAGCGTCACAGCCAATGGATGACCGTACGCGAATGGCGGCAAATGGGCGTGCAGCCGCAGCGTCCGCTCGGTGACGACGTGATGGCCAGTTTGTTTCAGCCCGACGGAGCCAACGCGCCCGCATGGCTCTTAACCACGAATTATCGGGTTATCCTCGAATACAATTGCTCGAACTACTACGCGATGAGTGTGGGGTTGCTTGCAGATGAGATTGCCCAGTAAAGCGCCCGTGCGGGCTTTGGTGGTTTACGGCCTAGCGGTCACCCTCGGTGCCTGCGCGCTGATCCCGGGCGGCGGCGACCGTGTCGCGTCGGCCACGGGCGACCCCGCTTTCGTTCGATCGGGGCCGATGGCGGACTTTCCAATGGTGCTGGGCGAAGCATTCAGCGTCGACGGGACGGAGTATGTGCCCGCCGACGTGGCGAGTTACGACGCCGTTGGTTATGCCACACTGGACGGCGATGGCGGGCAGGGCGTAACCGTGGCGCACAAGACGCTTCCGTTGCCAAGCTACGTCGAACTTACCTCGCTGGAAACCGGCCGCACCATCCTTGCGCGGGTGGAGCGACGCGGACCGATGACCGGGTCGCGGATCGTGGCGCTTTCGCAAGGGGCGCAGGCCCAGTTGGGATCCAGCGATGGAACCCCCGTCCGCGTGCGCCGGGTGAACCCCCTCGAAGTGGAACGAGCCGAATTGCGGGCAGGCCGATCGGTGACGGAGCGGATGGACACGCCGCGTTCCCTGCTTGCCGTGCTGGCGCGTAAGTTGCCACCACTCGTGGCGCCGCCTGCCGCAAGCGTGGCCCCCGCGCCGCAAGAGTCGGCGGATTTCGCGCAAGCGTTCGCTGGGCAATCGCCCTCAGCCGCTGCTGATAGTGAAACCGTTAATGTGGCCGCGGCGGTTGCGCCGCCCGTTGCCAGGTCCGGCGCCACGGAGCCTGCGGACGCGGCGTTCGTGATCCAGGCCGCCGCCTTCGCCAGCGAAGCGAACGCAGCGCGCGCGGCGACCGAAATTGGTGGCACCGTCACGCAATCCGGACGTTTTTACCGCGTTCGTACCGGACCTTACGCTACCCGTGGACAGGCCGAAGCGGCGCTCGCCAAGGTCCGCGCGGCGGGCTATAGCGACGCTCGCGTATTAACAGCGGGATAAACGCCGGCTCCCGTCCGGCGGGCGGGAACGATGAAGTTCGGTACTCCAGGCAAGTTGGCCGCCGTGGCGGCGATGGTGTGGGCAGGAGCAGCCCCGGCAGCCTTGCCGACCGCCGCGATTCCGCCGATCGAGCCGCAGGTCCAGATCGCCTACCTGCTGGACATTTCCTCCGGTCAGGTGCTGCACGCGCGCGAAGCGGATCGCCGCTTCGTGCCCGCATCGATCACCAAGGTGATGACGTTATACGTCGCTTTCGAGATGATCGAAGCAGGGGAATTGTCCCCCCAGGCACGGTTTGCAATGACCGACGCGGTGTTTCGCGATTGGGCGGGCAAGGGATCCCGCATGTTCATTCCGGCAAATGCCTGGGTCTCGGTGGATGACCTGCTTCACGGGATAGCCTCGGTTTCGGCGAATGATGCTTCGGCGGTGCTGGCCGTTGGCGCGGCTGGTTCGATCGAGGGATGGGCGGAAAAGATGAACGCCGCCGCGCGATCGATCGGAATGAACAATTCGTATTTCGGCACCCCGAACGGATGGCCAGACGAAGGTCGCACGTTCACCACCGCCGAAGATCTGGCCCTGCTCGGCCGAGCGCTCGTTACGCGGCACCCCGAGCTTTACGCGCGTTACGTGGGCCAACCGAACTTCAGCTACAACGGCATCAGCCAGCGCAATCATGACCCGATTACGGGTGCGGTCGCTGGCGCCGATGGAATCAAGACCGGCTTCACCAACCAGGCAGGATACGGTTTTCTGGGATCGGCCCAGCGCGATGGGCGGCGGCTCGTGATGGTCGTGGCGGGGGCGGAGAATCCTGCGGCGCGCAAGCGGTTATCACGGGCATTGATTGAATGGGGCTTCGCCGCCTACGCCACACGGCCTCTTTTCGATGCGGGAGAAAAGATCGCGGATGCGCGCGTCCAGGATGGTAACCGGTTGTCCGTGCCGCTGCGGTCCGAGGTTCCGATCCACGCGACATTCCCGCAAGGCATACCCGGCGAGATCAAGCTGACCCTGCATTATAATGGTCCGGTGCGCGCCCCGGTGCGCGAGGGTGAACGGATCGCCGAGCTGGAGATTTCGGCGGCAGGTCTTCCACCCGCCCGGGTTCCGCTGGTCGCGGCACAGGATGTGGGACGGGCCGAAGGGCTTGATCGGCTGCGAAATGGGCTCGCTGGATTGGTGCGATGAGGCGAGGTCGCTTCATCGCGCTGGAAGGTGGGGAGGGGTCGGGCAAATCGACCCATGCCCGCTTGCTTGCCGATGCGCTGGCGAAGCGCGGGATCGTGGCTGTTCTGACGCGTGAGCCGGGCGGGACGCCGGGCGCCGAGGCTATTCGCGAACTCCTGCTTCATCCACCGACGGATTCACCGAATGGTGGATGGAATGCCAGGGCCGAGGCCCTGTTGTTCGCGGCCGCCCGATCGGATCATGTCGACAAACTTATTCGTCCGGCGCTGGAGCGCGGAGAATGGGTCATTTGCGACCGGTTTGTGGATTCAAGTCGCGCGTATCAGGGTGGGGCCAGCGAGCTGGGCGATGCCGCCGTCAACGCACTCCATGATTTTGGGAGCGGGGGCATACGGCCGGACGTGACGCTGCTCCTGACAGTACCCCCTGGATTGGCACTTGAACGTCTTTCCGCGCGCGATAAGGGCCGCAGCGACGCGATCGGAGGGCGCGGCGCGGAATACCATGGCCAGGTCGCCGCCGCGTTTCGCGATCTGGCTGAGCGCGATCCGCACGGGTTTCGCGTTATCGATGGGGCGGCTTCGCGTGAGGAGGTGCATGCCCGCGTCCTTGCTGCCATTGCACCGATGCTCGGGGAGTTGGGATGATCCCGGGCCATGACCAGCCATGGCAGCAATGGCGCACCGCGCTTGCCGGGCCGCGAATGCACCACGGCTGGATCCTCGCCGGCAGGCGCGGGCTAGGCAAGATGGAGTTTGCACTAGCTGCCGCCCGCGAACTCGTCGGGCCGCATGGGGCGATGCAACTCCGGTCCGACCATCCCGACATCCTGATTCTCTCCCACCCACCCAAGGACGAGAAAGAGGCCGCCAAGAGCGCCGAGGGCAAGCCTTTCGAAGTCAAGCGCAACATACCAATCGATTCCATTCGCACGATGCAGCAGCGATTGACCAAGCGACCAACGCTGGGCAGCAGAAGGGCGGTCATCCTCAACCCTGCCGACGACCTTGAGCCGAGCGCCTCGAACGCCCTTCTCAAAAGCCTGGAAGAACCGCCCGCGGGGACATATTTCCTACTGGTCACGCACCGACCGGCGCGGCTCTTGGCGACCATCCGGTCGCGGTGCCGCCTATTGCGCTTCCCGGCTTTGACCGACGACGAAATCCTTGCGCTCCTCGCGCGCGAGGCGCCACACGCCGACGCCGCCACGCGGCTGGCCGCGGCAAACGCCGCCGGAGGGTCGCCTGGTGTCGCGCGAGAGTTCCTTGCGCTCGAGCTTGGCCCGGTAGAAGCGCTTATGCGACAGCTGATCCGGCAAGGCGATCCATTGTTGAACGCGCGCGGAAACCTAGCCGCGGCAATTGGCGCGAAGCCGGGCCGGGAACGGGTCCAGGCAATAATCGACTTGGCCCGTTCGGTCGTTGCCGATGCGGCCCGCGACGCTCCCGCGACGAGCTTTCCGCGCCTGGCGGAGACGTATTCGCGGCTCGTCGCATTGGCCGCGCAAGTGCCGACCTACAATTTCGATCCCGGACTGCTGGCGATGGAAATCGGCACCTTGCTTGCCCTCGCGGCGCCCGCTAGCGAGCGCGCCCATGCCTGATCCTTTTTATGTCACCACGGCGATCAACTATCCGAACGGTCGCCCGCACATCGGCCATGCCTACGAAGCAGTCGCGGCGGACGTCATTGCGCGATTCCAGCGCGCGATCGGTCGCGAGGTGCGCTTCCAGACGGGCACCGACGAGCACGGGCTGAAGATGGCCCGCAAGGCGACCGAGCAGGGCATCACCGCGCGTGCGCTGGCCGACGAGATGGCGTCGCATTTCATCGAGATGGACCGCGTTCTGAACATCAGTTTCGATCGCTTCATCCGCACGGTTGACGCGGATCATTACCGGGCGAGCCAGGCGATCTGGCAGGCGATGGAAGCCAATGGCGACCTCTATCTCGATCGCTATGAAGGCTGGTATTCGGTTCGTGACGAGGCGTTCTACAATGAAAACGAGCTTGTGACCGGGGAAGGGGGGGCGCGGGTGTCCCCCCAGGGAACGCCGGTTGAATGGACCGTGGAGGAAAGCTGGTTTTTCCGCTTGTCGAATTATCAGGAGCCACTTCTCGACCTGCTCGCCACACCCGGCTTCCTCGAGCCGGAGCGCAGTCGAAACGAGATGTTGGCGTTCGTTTCTGGCGGCTTGAAAGATCTGTCGATCAGCCGCACCAGCTTCGATTGGGGCGTGCCAGTACCGGGCAGCGACGGGCACGTGATGTACGTATGGGTCGATGCGCTCACCAATTACATCACCGGCCTTGGCTATCCCGACGATACGGCACTCTGGCGCAAGTTCTGGCCCGCGAGCCTACACCTGATCGGCAAGGACATCGTCCGTTTCCACACGGTTTACTGGCCGGCTTTCCTGATGAGTGCGGGGCTGCCAGTACCGCGCCGGGTGTTCGCACACGGTTTCCTTCTCAACCGGGGGCAAAAAGAATCGAAGTCGCTGGGCAACGTGACCGATCCATTGGCGCTGGTGGCGCGATTCGGCGTCGAGCCTTTGCGCTATTTCTTCATGCGTGAGATCGCCTTTGGGCAGGATGGCAGCTATTCGGCGGAGGCGATTGTCAACCGCGCAAACGCAGAATTGGCGAACAGCTTCGGCAATCTGGCGCAGCGAACATTGTCGATGATCCACAAGAACCTGGATGGCGAACTTCACGCATTTACGGCGTCATCCGCCGATTTGGATCTGCGCGCGAAAGTGCGTTTCGCCTGCCAGGACGATCTGCCCCAAGCCTTCGAAGGACTGAATTTCTCGGTCGGTCTGGAAGCCTGGATGCGCGCGGTGTTCGCTTGCAACCAGTACGTAGACGAGCAAGCTCCATGGGCTTTGCGAAAGACCGATCCGGCACGCATGGCGGCGGTGCTGATGACGCTGTTCGCATGCGTACGCGAGCTCGCCATCGCGGTCCGGCCGGTGGTGCCCAACGCGGCCGATCGACTGCTCGATCAGATGGGAGTGGCTTCGGACGCGCGCGACTATGCCGCGTTGGGCGATGAGACGTGGTTCGATCGGCTGGTGAGCAGCAAATTCGTGATCGGCAAACCCGAAGGGGTGTTTCCGCGGCTCGAAATGCCGGAGGACGAGGCCGCCTGATGTTGATCGATAGCCATTGCCATCTCGAATACGAGGGTTTGGTCGAGGATCAGCAGGGCGTCTTGGTACGGGCACGAGCGGCAGGGGTGCGCGGCTTCCTCAACATTTCGACCCGGCGGACCGAATGGCGGCAAGTGATCGAAACCGCCGAGCGCGAGTGTGACGTTTGGGCAAGCGTCGGGATTCATCCGCACGAAGCCGACCAGCATGCCGAACTGGGCAAGGACGCGCTCCAGTCGGCGACTGATCATCCGCGCGTCATTGGCATTGGTGAATCAGGCCTCGATTACTATTACGACAATTCGGATCGCGAAGTGCAACGCAAGCTATTCCGAATGCACATAGCTGTCGCACGGACAACGGGCCTGCCCATCATCATCCATACGCGCGACGCGGAGGATGACACCGCCGCAATTCTTGCGGACGAGATGGCGAAGGGCAGATTTCCCGCTTTGATTCATTGCTTTACCGCATCGCGTGATTTCGCTGCCAAAGTGCTGGATCTCGGGCTGACGATATCGTTATCCGGCATTGTCACCTTCAAGAACGCCGTGGAACTGCAGCAAATCGCGGCTGAATTGCCATCGGACCGGCTCCTGGTCGAGACTGACAGCCCGTTCTTGGCGCCGGTGCCGCATCGCGGCCGCACGTGTGAGCCCGCCTTTGTTCGCGACACGGCCGCATTTATCGCTGATCTGCGCGGCGAACCCCCCGAACGACTTGCGGAGACGACGACCGCCAATTTCTACGCACTGTTCGGCAAGGCCGCGGCGTGAAAGTCATCCTGCTAGGATCCGGTACCTCGACCGGCGTGCCGCGGATTGGCAACGACTGGGGCGAATGCGACCCGGAGGAACCGAGGAACCGGCGGACGCGCGTTTCGGTGCTGGTGGAAAGCGCGGAAGGCAAGCGTATCCTGGTAGACACGTCCTCCGACATGCGTCAGCAATTCCTTGCGAATGATATTGCCGCGATCGACGCCGTTTTCTGGACCCACGATCATGCTGACCATTGCCACGGCATCGATGATCTTCGTCCGTTGAGATACGGACGCAAAGCTCCGATCCCGGGGTATGGATCAACCGAGACAGTGCGGCGCTTACGCCAGCGTTTTGATTACGTTTTTGCCGGGCAACACGGGTATCCGACCATCGTGGCGCTCGACACGCTGGATCGGCTGCGAATTTGCGCGGGCTTTGCCGTCAAAACATGCCAAATGCCGCATGGACCGACAGAAACGACGGGACTCAGATTTGAAAACGACGGAAAAACAATAGTTTACGCGACGGACTTCAGCGAAATTACCGACCAGATGATCGCCACTTTCATGGGCGCCGATATCTTGGTGACCGATTGCCTGCGACGTGAACCGCATCCAACCCATGCCAATCTCGACATGGCGCTGGATCTTGCCCGACGGACGAAGGCCAAACTGACGGTCTTGAGCCATCTGGACAAAAGCATGGACTATGCTGCGCTCAGCAGCGAGATTCCAGCGGGTGTGGTGGTTGGTTACGATGGAATGGAGATCATGGCATGAACGATCATGACCTCGTTCAGATCATCGCGCTGCTGGCTTGTCTGGTGCTGGTCGGCAGCGCTTACGCCTCGTATCGCCTCGAATGGAAGAGCGCCTTGCGGCAACTTCTTATATGGGGAGCGATCTTTGCCGGTGTTACGCTGATAATTAGCGCGGTCATGCGATGACCACCTCCCGAAGCTGATCCATGATTTAACATAATATATATTATCACTTCCACTTTGCGGCGTGGCTGCTGTTTGCCCCGCGCTGCATCCCTTCCAGACGAAGCTCGGACACAATGGCCGATCAGATACATCGCTTGCTGTCGATCATGCGGACGTTGCGCGACCCGCAGCGTGGATGCGAATGGGATCGTGCTCAACGGTTCGAGACGATCGTGCCGCACACGATCGAGGAAGCCTACGAAGTCGCCGACGCCGTTGCACGCGAGGACATCGACGATATCCGCAGCGAGCTCGGCGACTTGCTGTTTCAGGTCGTCTTCCAGGCACGGATCGCCGAGGAAGCCGGTCAGTTCGATTTCGACGACGTTGCGCGGGCGATCTGCGACAAGCTCGAATTCCGCCACCCTCATGTCTTCGGCGAAGCTGAAACCCCGGGCAAGATGCGTGAGGAACGGTGGGAAGCGCTGAAAGCGGAAGAGCGCAAACGCAGCGGAGCAACGAGTGCGCTGGACGGCGTCGCCCTGGCGCTGCCGGCGCTGATGCGTGCGGAGAAGCTGCAGAAGCGCGCGGCGCGGACCGGTTTTGACTGGCCCGATCCATCCGGACCAACGGCCAAACTGGCGGAGGAGTTGCAAGAGCTTGCCGAGGCAGCGCCCGATCAGCGTGAGGAGGAAGCCGGCGATCTGCTGTTTTCGGCGGTCAACCTCGTGCGCGCGTACGGGGTTTCGGCCGAAACCGCTCTTCGCCATGCCAACGCGAAGTTCGAACGGCGTTTTCGCGCGATGGAGGCGCGGGCCATTGGCCCGTTCGATCAGCTGTCGCTCGATCGACAGGAAGAGCTCTGGCAGTCGGTAAAGCGCGACGAGCAATGATGCGCGATGATGCGCGCCGGTCGACGACCTAAAGCGACAGAAACCGACCGTACTCCCTGGGTGTAAGTCGCACGGTCAGCACCGTGCCCGGCTCGCCGTTCTCGCCGTCGCTCTTCTCGCTCAGCACTTGTCCGTGCTGGTGCAACCAGGCCAGCCGCCGACCGTCCCCGCTCGGCAGCAGGATCTCGTAGGGACGTGCGCCCGACGTCAGCAGCGCGTCGATACGGTCAAGCAGCTTGCCAACCCCTTCCCCGGTCACCGCTGAAAGCGCAACGACATCATCGTCATCCGCAGCGATCGCTTCCAGCTGGGCACGTCGTTCGCCATCGAGCAGATCGATCTTGTTCCACGCTTCCACGATGGGGATGGCGTTATTCCCGTCATCGTCCTGGACAATGTCCAGCCCGGTTAGCACCTCAAGCACCTGTGCCTTCTGGGCCTGGGCGGCATCGCTCGCGAAATCGCGCACGTGCACTATGACATCTGCCCCCGTGACCTCTTCCAGGGTCGCGCGGAACGCCGCGACCAGCTGGGTCGGCAGGTCAGAGATGAAACCCACCGTGTCGGACAGAATGGCCTTTTCGACTCCTGGCAGGCGGATTGCGCGCATGGTCGGATCGAGCGTGGCGAACAGCAGGTCTTCGGCCATAACCTCTGCGCCGGTCAAACGATTGAATAGCGTCGATTTGCCAGCATTCGTGTAACCCACCAGCGCAATAACCGGCCAAGGCGCCCTGCCCCGCCTTTCCCTGTGTAACGCCCGTGTGCGCCGAACCTGCTCCAGTTCCTTGCGCAGCCGCGCCATGCGCTGCCGGATCATCCGCCGATCGGCCTCGATCTGCGTTTCGCCAGGACCACCCAGGAAGCCAAATCCGCCGCGCTGCCGCTCAAGGTGGGTCCAGCTCCGCACCAGTCGGCTTTGCTGATAATCGAGATGTGCAAGTTCGACCTGCAGCCGCCCCTCCGCGGTTGCGGCACGTTCGCCGAAAATCTCAAGGATCAGGCCGGTCCGGTCAATGACTTTGCGTGCGAGCTTGTCTTCCAGATTGCGCTGCTGGATCGGACTGAGCGCGCCGTCGATCACAACCAGCTCCGCCTGCTCCTGCTCGCATCTGGAGGCAATATTGTCGACTTGGCCGGATCCGAATAGCGTTCCCGGACGGACTTCCCGGACTGGCAGCACGAATGCATCGGTGACGACAATGCCGATTGCCAACGCCAGTCCGCACGCTTCCTCCAGCCGTGCCTCGGCGTCGAGGTCGTGCCTGATGCCGCGAATATCGGGGCATATGACGAGCGCCCTCGCTCCACGCGAGACCTCGCCCAGCAGATCGTCGTCGAAGCTCAGCCGTCTTCGCCTTCCCAATCGTCGCTAAGGTCGACATGGGTCGCGGGCTGGATCGTGGAAACCGCGTGTTTGTAAGCCAACTGGACGAAACCATCGCGTTCGAGCATCGTGCAGAACAGGTCATAGGCTGCAATGCGGCCCTGTAGCATGACGCCATTGACCAGGAACATGGTCACCTGCGCTTCGGCATCCTTCACCCGCGACAGGAACACGTCCTGCAACAGGCGCTGCTTCCGATTGCTGTCCTGGCTGGCAAACTGCGCGGCATCAATCGGCTGCCCGGGCATTATGGTCGAAACCGCGTGCTTGTACACAAGCTGCGACTGCCCGTCGCGCCGAAGGAGGATCGAAAAGTTGTCGAACCAGGTGACGATGCCCTGAAGCTTGACGCCCTTCACCAGAAACATGGTGACCGGCGTCTTGTTCTTACGCAACATGTTCAGGAACGCGTCCTGAAGGCTCTGTTGCTTGCCATCGCCTTTCGGCGAAGCGGACGCGGACGATGGCGCGCGTGCGGAAAGTGTACGTCCAGTAGCCATGGCTTTATGTCCTTTTTGGTCTTGGCGGACCGTTAACGATCCACATTCTGGCCGAGGCAACGTTGGCTGCGGCCGGTTGTCTGTCTTTTATACCCCCGTCACCGCCGGGTTTGCAAACGCTTCGAAGGGCTGTCGCGTTCCAGACATCACGATTGTTTGTCGTCAAATTGCCGCTCACCCATTCCCAACAGCTTGAGTTTTCGGTGCAATGCCGATCGCTCCATCCCGATGAAGCTGGCCGTTTTAGAGATGTTTCCTGAAAAGCGGCGGATTTGAACGGTAAGGTATTCCCGTTCGAAACTCTCGCGGGCTTCGCGCAAGGGCGCGCCCATCAAGGCCGAAATGCCCCCTCCCCCGCCCAGCTTCCCGCCGGTTACCTCGCTCGGCAGCATATCCGGCTCGATCTGCGCCAGCCTCTCGCGCGGAGTCAGGATGATCGTACGCTCGACGACGTTACGCAACTGGCGGACATTGCCCGGCCAATCATAGGCCTGTAGCGCGGCCATGGCCTCGTCCGCGATGGTTGGCGCGGCGATCCCTTGTTCGGCGGCATAGCGCGTGAAGAAATGTTCGGCCAGGGCGGGGATGTCATCCCGTCGTTCCGCCAGCGAGGGAACCGTCACGGGAACGACGTTGAGCCGATAGAACAGATCCTCGCGAAACCGCTTCTCCTCCATCTCGCGCTGCAAGTCACGCGATGTCGAGGACACGACGCGCACATCAACCCCCACCTGCCGCGTGCCTCCAACGCGGACGAAGCTCTGCTCGGTCAGCACGCGCAGGATGCGCGCCTGAGTCGAGAGTGGCATGTCCGCCACTTCGTCGAGGTAGAGCGTTCCGCCATCGGCCATTTCGAGCAAGCCGGGGCGAACCAGCTTGCCCTCGGCCTCTTCACCGAACAATTCCTGCTCGAAGCGTTCGGGTGTGATCCGCGCCGAATTGACTATCACGAAAGCGGAATCGCTGCGTGGGCTCCAGGTATGAAGCAGCCGGGCGGCGACTTCCTTCCCCCCGCCCGCGGGCCCGGCGATCAGCACCCGGCTACCGGTGCTGGCCACGCGCTTCAGCGTCGCGCGAACCTGGTTGATCGCGGTTGAATTGCCGGTGAACTCCTCACCGTGGGAAAACCCCTGGCGCAAGCGGGTGTTCTCGCGCCGCAACCGTTCCGTTTCGGTTGCGCGATCGACGAGGTGAAGCAGCCGCTCCGCTTCGAACGGCTTCTCGATGAAGTCCATCGCGCCGCGGCTGACCGCGGCGACCGCGGTGTCGATGTTGCCATGGCCGGAAAAGATGATCACGGGCAGCTCCGGCTCGCGCTTCTTGATCTCGTCAAGCACCTCAAGCCCGTCCATCGGACTGCCGTGCAGCCAGACGTCAAGGAGAACGAGGCTAGGACGACGCGCATCGACGGCCCGCAATGCCGCCATGCTATCGCCCGCGGTACGGCAGTCATACCCTTCGTCGCTAAGGACGCCGGATACCAGCTCGCGAATGTCGCGTTCGTCATCGACGATGAGAATATCGAGCGCCATCAGCGTACAATCTCCATGTTCGCGATCATTCTGCAACCTCCACCGTGCGCCGCATCGGTTCGCGCGCGAAGCGGAGCGTCACGCGCGTGCCGCTCTCAGGCGTGCCGGAAAATGTCATTTCGCCGCCATGCTCCTCAACGATCTTGTTGACGATCGCGAGGCCCAGCCCCGTGCCTTTTTCCCGAGTGGTCACATAAGGTTCGACGATGCGCTCCCTGTCCTGCGGCAGGCCGATCCCGTTATCCTCGATCGCCACGCGAACATCGTCTTCGTCCGCTGACATCGTAACGGCGATGCGGCCGCGGTAATCAGGCTCGGCCCCTTTGGCCTTGGCCTCCACCGCTTCGACAGCGTTCTTGAGAACGTTCGTCATCGCTTGGCCGATCTGGTGGCGGTCGCACGAGATCGGCAAGTGACGGTCATCCCCACCAGTAAAGCTGAAATCGATCTGCGGGTGCGCGACTTCCTGCAGGAACAGGGCCTGTCTGACGAGATCCAGCGCATCCTCTTGGCGGAACACGGGCTTGGGCAAGCGCGCGAATGACGAAAATTCGTCGACCATCTTCCTCAGGTCGCCGACCTGGCGCACGATCGTGCTGGTCAATTCGTCGAACAGTTCGCCATCGCTTTCGATCTGCTTGCGATAGCGGCGCTTCAGCCGCTCGGTGGCGAGCTGTATCGGCGTGAGCGGGTTCTTGATCTCGTGGGCGATGCGCCGCGCGACGTCCGACCAGGCAGCTTGCCGCTGATCGAGCAG
The DNA here is from genome assembly GCA_964516135.1 of uncultured Erythrobacter sp. Taxonomy (GTDB): domain Bacteria; phylum Pseudomonadota; class Alphaproteobacteria; order Sphingomonadales; family Sphingomonadaceae; genus 34-65-8. The sequence continues at coordinate 13,259 of CAZEWN010000011.1, forward strand.
CTGGCGCGTGATATCCTCGAATGTAATTACCTTACCGTCGCTCATCGCGGCGATCTTGACCGCGAGCGTCAACAGCTCCCCGCCCCGCGCGTGCGTGACAATGCCCGTGGGTAGCTTTGCGTCGACCATGGCCGCGATCTGGGGCGCGAGCGCGGACAGCGCGCGATCAGGTTCGGCGGATTGCTCGCCAAGCAGCAGTTTTTGGGCCGGGCCGTTCATCAGGACAATCCGGCCCGTCGCATCAACCGAGAGGACGCCCGCCGACACCGATTCGAGCACCGTTTCCATGAAGGCGCGGCGCTGATCGAGTTGCCGGTTGGCACCCACAAGCGCATCGGTCTGACGCTCGATCTGTGCCGTCATCCGATTAAAGGCCCGATTGAGTTGGCCGATCTCGTCCGCTCCGGTCCGCCCCTCAACCCGCATAGCAAAATTCCCGGCCCCTACCCGCCGGGCAGCGGCAACAAGATCGGTCAGCGGCTCAACCTGCCGGTCGGCGAAGCGCAACGCGAACCAAACGGCGATGCCGACCAGGCCGAGCGATACAAAGAACAGCGCGAGATTGAATTGGAGCTGTAACGCACGGGCGCGGTTCGTGAGGGTATCGTAGTTCAGCGCGATGGATTGTGCGCGCTCCCAGGAATTGTACGAATTCGCTTCGGAATTGCGCACGGTATAAAGGAATACACCGTTTTCCAGGTCGATCGGCGCGATCGCCTGTAGTCGGGCATTTCGTGCCTCGACCACCACCCGGTCGCCATCGCGCAGCCTATTGAGTTGCGCGCTCCCGAACGCGCCAGGTTCGCTCCCTTCGGTGATGTTGTAGGTCGCGACTGTGCGAAGCAACCCGTCGATCTCCTGAAGGATGGCGGTTTCGTTGATGTCGCGGGCCTGCATCTGGTAATCGACAAACTCGACGAACTGGGCATCGGTGAATGCGACCTCGGCCGTGTTCTGGAAGTAAAAGCGCAAGTCGCTCGCCATCGTGGTCGTTTCTTCGCTGACCTCGACCTGGTTCTGTTCGTAATATTCGCGCGCCAGCTCGTTGGCATTACGCATCAGGCCGCGCGATTCGTCGGAAAACCAGAAATCGACACCCGATTGGAACAGAAAAGCGGCGAAGGCCGCGACGAGCAGGGTTGGGATCGCGGCGATCAATGAAAAGAAAAACACGAGCCGGACATGTAGGCGCGCCGTACTGCCGGCCGCCCGCCTGATCGCCATGCGACGCCCGAACAGCACCATCAGGGCCATTGCAGGTATCAGCGTTCCCAGGAGCAACGACGCGACCTGCGCTGACGGAAGCAGTTGGCCCTCAGCTGGCGTGCTCGTGAACGCGATCCACGTCGTGCCGACCATGAGGACAAAGACGACCGCTGCCACGATCTCCAGCCACATGAAGAAATTCGCCCGCCGCGACGCGACCAGCATCCGCCGCCAGATGCGCGGGCTTCGACGTGTAGGGGAGGTAAGACCGATGGCCATCGTTGCTTGGTTACAACGCCAGTGTTGCATTTTTGCAAGAGAGAAATCGTCGCCCCGCCTCTTGCCAGCGGCGGGATCTACGGTCGCGAGGAATATTGGTCGGGTTCGATACCCAATTCATGCAAGCGCTTGCGGAGGGTATTGCGATTGATCCCCAACACCTTGGAGGCGCGAACCTGATTGCCGCCCGTCTTGCGCAGCGCGTGTTCGAACAGCGGCCGTTCAAAAGCAGCCAGCGCGGTATGGTAAAGCGCTCCGTCGCTGGGTCGCGCTTCGCCCAACCAATTCCTTAGCGCCTCGCCAAAATCGCCATCGCAGGGCTGGACTTCGGCATGGCGCGTGTCGCCCAGCACCTCGCCGACTGTTTGCGCGTCGATCACGTCTTCCCGCGCCAGCAGTGCGAGCCGATAGACCGCGTTACGCAGTTCGCGCACGTTGCCCCGCCACGGATGATCGCGCAGCACGGCAAACGCGGATGGATGAAGTGCGCGCGTGGGCAGCCCTTCCGCCGCCGCTAGGGCAAGGAAATGGCGCGCCAGCGGTTCGATATCCTCCGTCCGGTCCCGCAGCGGCGGCAACTGGATCGGAACGACGTTGAGGCGGTAATAGAGATCCTCGCGAAAGCGGCCCTCGCGTATCATCGGGGTCAATTCCCGGTTGGTAGCGGCGATGATGCGGACATTGACCGCGATTTCCTGCCGCCCGCCCACGCGGCGGATGCGCCCCGACTGAAGCGCGCGTAGCAGCCTGGTCTGCGCGTCGGGTGGCATGTCGCCGATTTCGTCCAGGAACAGCGTGCCGCCGTTTGCCTGCTCGAACTTGCCGATCGCCTGGTTGACCGCGCCGGTGAAGGCGCCTTTCTCATGGCCGAACAGTTCGCTCTCGATCAGTTCCCCCGGTATGGCGGCGGCGTTGACCGCCACGAATGGCCCGGTCTTGCGGTGGCCGAGTTGATGGATCGCTTCCGCGACCAGTTCCTTGCCTGTTCCCGATTCGCCCAGGACAAGGACCGTAAGGTCGTTACGCAGCACGCGGGTGATCATTCGGTAGACCCCCTGCATCGCCTGGCTGCGGCCGACCATCGGCAAACCGGTGCTTGGCTCTTCGCCAGCCACCGCGTTCGAACCGCCGCGACTGTCCGCCGCCTGATGCACCGCTCGCACCAGCTGATCGAGATCGAAAGGCTTGGGGAAATATTCGAAAGCACCGGCATCGCTGGCTCGAACCGCGGTGTCGAGGGTGTTCTGCGCCGACAGGATGATGACGGGCATTCGCGGTTGTGCGCGGGCGATTTGGGCCAGGCCGTCGATCCCATCGCCGTCTTCCAGAACTACGTCGGTGAGCATGACCGCGAATGAGCGCTGCGAGAGAAGGCGATCCCGCTCGGCAACACTGGGGCATCGGACGACATCGAAGCCCTCGTCCGCCATCGCGGTTTCGATCACGGTGGCAATCGCGCTGTCGTCCTCGACCAGCAGGATGGTACGTGCCAAGCTTTATCCCTCCCCCGCAATCGGTAGATGAGTGCGGAACAGCGTCATTCCGGCGGCGGAGTCGCGCTCGTGGCTGATCCGCCCGTCCATGTCGCCGACCAGCTTCTTGACCAGCGCCAGCCCAAGCCCCTGCCCGCCCTTCTTGCCGGTCACGAACGGCTCGAAAATCTGCCGCTCGATCGCCTTGTCGATGCCTGGGCCGTTGTCTGACACGGTGATCTCCACCGGCAGCTTGACGGATCGCCCGAACCGGATCGCGTTGAGCGCGAAACCGCTGACGAAACGGGTTCGGACCCGGACCAACGGTTCGTCAGCGGCCAAGCAGGCATCGCGGGCGTTCGCGATCAGGTTGACCAGCACCTGCTCCAGGGCATCGCGGCTGGCCAGGACCGCGGGGATCGACGGATCGAATTCCTCCTCGATCACAAAGTCGACGCCACTCCCCGCGCGCACCGACTGGCATGCGCTTCTGACGACCTCATGCAAGTTCACCGGCCCGACCGGCTCGGGGGTGGCGCTTCCCAAACGCTGCATCCGGTCGATCAGGCGAGCGATCCGGTCGACCTCGTCGGCGATGACCGTCGCAAGCTTGCGGTCTTTCTCATCCAGCTTGCGAGCGATGAGTTGCCCCGCACCGCGGATCGCGGCCAGCGGGTTCTTGATTTCGTGCGCCAGGACCGCTGGCGTGCGCAGCGCGCCCTCGCCTGCAGCCGGCCCAGCCATGTCGTCCTGCCCCGCGTCGGACAGGGTCATCACCCGCCAGCCGGGGTGGGTCATAACGGGTGACACGGTGACATTCGCCACGATCGCCCGCTCCCCGATCCTCAGTGTGGTGCCGCGCGCGATCAGCCGCGCGTCGCCAATGCCAAGGCGTTCAGGCAGCCGCGACTCTTCGAATTTCACAAGTTCAGTCAGGCGGTTGCCGATCATTCGCTTTGCGCTGCGACCGAGCAATTCCTCGGCGGCATTGTTCGCTTCGGTGACGCGCAGGTCGGGGTCGAGCAGAATCGTGGCAAACACAAAGCCCTGGATCTGGGCCGACGCGTCCGGCCGCGCGCTCACGCGGCCTGGCGCCGCAGGAACGGCGCGTAGAACCGTTCGAGTTCCCCCAGCACTTGCGCGGGATCATCGATGAAGTTGACAAAGTTGCGAAACTCGGCCGAACCGGGCAGCCCTTTGGTATACCAACCAAGGTGCTTGCGCGCGATTTTCACACCCACCTCTCCGCCATAATGGTCCAGCATCTTTCGGTAGTGCTCAACCATTACCGCGTATTGCTCGTCGATCTCGGGATCGGGCAGCGCCTCGCCTGTTCTCCACCAGTGCATGACCTGATGGAGCAACCACGGCTTGCCATAGGCGCCACGCCCGATCATCAACCCATCCGCGCCGGACTGCTCCAGCGCCTTGGCCGCGTCACCGATTCCGCAAATGTCGCCATTTACGATGACAGGGATTGATACGGCGTCCTTCACCTGGCGGACAAAAGCCCAGTCGGCCTCGCCCTTATACATTTGGTTGCGGGTGCGGCCATGGACGGTGATCATCTTCACGCCCAGATCCTGGGCGATGCGGGCGAGTTCGGGCGCGTTGAGGCTGTCGTGGTCCCAGCCCATCCGCATCTTGACCGTCACGGGAACCTGGACCGCTTTAACGGTGGCTTCCATCAACTTCGTCGCGAGCGGCACTTCGCGCATCAGCGCGCTACCGGCCATGCCATTGGTGACCTTGCGTACCGGGCAACCAAAATTGATGTCGATGATCTGCGCGCCGCGATCCTGGTTGAGCCGGGCAGCCTCGCCCATGCTCTCGGGATCGCAGCCGACTAACTGCATCGATACCGGCTCCTCGATCGGATCCCACGCGGCCTTCTGCACACTCTGCCGTGTTTCGCGGATGGCCGCCTGGGTGGCGATCATTTCGGTGACATTGAGGCCCGAGCCGTAGCGACGCACCAGGGTGCGGAAAGGCATGTCGGTGACGCCCGTCATCGGCGCGAGCACCACGGGCGTGGCGATCTCGACCGGACCGACCATGATTGGCCGCAGCGGCGGTGGTGGCGGAAGCGAGGTCATTGCGTATGCTGCCTTAAATTTGGGCAGCGCATAGTGCATTGCCCCCTGCTCCGCAAGCCGCTAGCCCGCCCCGCATCATGAGCGAGCGCCCAGCCCTGCCGCCATTTGGCGCCATTGTCGTTGCCGCCGGGCAGGGGCTGCGCGCGGGTCAATCACTTCCAAAGCAGTTCGCGCACTGGCGGGGCAAGCCCGTGGTGCGTCACTCGGTCGAGCGGCTGATCGCATCTGGAGCAGCGCCAGTGGTGGTCGCGATTCCCGAAGGAGGCGAGGATCTTGCGGCGGAGGCGCTGCGCGGGATCGAGGTCACTTTCGTGATCGGCGGCGACACCCGCCAGCAGTCCGTTCGCAACGCGCTCGAGCAAATTGGCGATGCAACCCTGGTCCTGATCCATGACGCCGCGCGGCCGATCATACCCGAGCCGGTGGTCGCGAGGCTGCTCGCCGCGCTCGCGACGCATCCCGGCGCAATCCCGGCGCTGCCCGTCATTGACAGCCTCGCCTTCGATCAGGGTGGCGTGATGGGGGACAGCGCGCCACGCGAACGATTGCGGCGGGTCCAAACACCGCAGGCCTTCCGCACGACCGAGATTCTCGCTGCTCATCGCGCATGGCCAGATGCACCCGTCGCTGGCGACGATGCCCAGGTCCTGCGTGCCGCTGGCGGCGAGGTAACATTGGTCGATGGTGACGAGGCGCTTCGCAAGCTTACGTTCGCTGGGGATTTCATGGTCGAGGCACCCGCGTTCCGCATGGGAATGGGATACGACGTGCACCGCCTGGCCCAGGGGGAGGAGCTGTGGCTTGGCGGCGTGCGAATCGCACACGACAAGGGCCTTGCCGGCCATAGCGACGCCGACGTGGCGCTCCACGCCATCGTCGATGCGCTGCTCGGCGCGATCGCGGCCGGCGACATCGGCTCGCACTTCCCACCCAGCGACCCGCAGTGGAAGGGCGCCGCATCGGCCCGCTTTGTCGAACACGCTGCCGCCCTTGTCGCGGAGGCGGGCTACGCCATCGGCAACGTCGATCTCACCATCATTTGCGAAGCGCCCAAGATCGGACCGCACCGTGAATCGATTCGCGCCACGATCGCCGGCCTCTTGGCGATCGATGTCGCGAGGGTTAGCGTGAAAGCGACCACGACCGAGCGCCTTGGTTTTACGGGACGGGGCGAAGGCATCGCCGCACAAGCTGTAGCCTCGATCGTGAGACGGGGTGAGGCAACGTCATGACCGACCGTTTGCTACCGGAAGACATCGAAGACCTCGCCCGCCGCGTGGTCGAGGCGAACGCAAGCGCGGGCCGCACGGTTGCGCTGGCGGAAAGCTGCACGGGTGGACTGGTGGCGGCAGCGCTGACGGAAATTCCAGGATCGTCCGCGGTGCTCGACCGCGGCTTCGTGACGTATTCCAACGCAGCAAAGATGGAATTGCTGCGCGTGCCCAATGACATCATCGAGACGTTCGGCGCGGTATCGATCGCCTGCGCCTGGGCGATGGCACGTGGCGCGCTCGATCGCAGCAATGCGGATGTGGCGGTTGCCGTAAGCGGCGTCGCGGGTCCGGGCGGCGGGACATTGCACAAGCCGGTTGGCACGGTCGTGTTTGCACGGGCGTTCCGAAACCAACAGGGCGAGCCCGAAGGCGAAATCCAGCGCTACGGCGATATCGGCCGGGCCGGGGTGCGCCGTCAGGCTGCGCTGACGGCGCTGGAATTGCTGCTGCCATAAAGCTGCGCCGCGCGCGTTTCGAAGGCCGCCACCATCTTGCGGAATGCACGATCGAAATACTGCCCGGCCAAGGCCTCGAAGACGCGGCTCTTGAATGCAAAATCCACCGCGAAGTCGACCCGGCATCCGCCGCCCGGCAGCGGTTGGAACCGCCATACGTTGTCGAGATCGCGCAGCGGGCCATCCACGTAGATAACCTCGATCTCGCGCGGGCGGTCCTTGATCACGCGCGAGGTAAAGCTCTCGCGGAAGCTCTTGAAGCCGACCACCATGTCGGCGATCATTTCATCCTCGCTGTTGGATCGCACGCGGGTTGCGATCACCCACGGCAGGAATTCGCGGTAGCGTGCCACGTCGGCGACGAGGTCGAACATCTGCTCCGCGCTATAAGGCAGCTCGCGCTGTTCACGGATGCCTGGCATCAGCGCGCCTTGGCTAGCTTCGCTTCGCGCGCGGCCTTCATCTGCGCGAAGTCATCACCCGCGTGATAGCTCGAGCGTGTCAACGGGCTCGCCGCGACTTGCAGGAAACCCTTTGCCCGCGCGATCGAGCCATAGGCGGCAAATGTTTTGGGGGTGACGAACTCCTCCACCGCCGCGTGCTTGGGCGTCGGGCGCAGGTACTGGCCCATGGTGATGAAATCGACATCGGCGCTACGCATGTCGTCCATCACCTGGTGGACCTCCAGCCGTTGCTCGCCCAGCCCCAGCATGATCCCCGACTTGGTGAAGATCGATGGATCGTGCGCCTTGACCTCCTCGAGCAAGCGCAGCGAGGCATAGTAGCGCGCGCCGGGCCTGATCGTGGGATAAAGCCGTGGCACGGTTTCCAGATTGTGGTTGTAAACGTCGGGGCCGGCTTCACAGATTGCCTCGACCGCCGGGCGCATCTTGCCCCGGAAATCGGGCGTCAGGATTTCGATGGTGGTGTTCGGCGTTTCGCGCCGCAGCGCCTTGATCACCTTGACGAATTGCGATGCCCCACCATCGGGCAGATCATCCCGGTCGACGCTGGTGATGACGATGTGCTCAAGGCCCATCTTGCCCGCCGCAATCGCGACGTTCTCGGGCTCCAGCGGATCGACCGTGCGCGGCATCCCGGTCTTGACGTTGCAGAACGCGCAGGCTCGCGTGCAGACGTCGCCCAGGATCATCACCGTGGCGTGCTTCTTGGTCCAGCATTCGCCAATGTTGGGGCAGGCGGCTTCCTCGCACACGGTGTTGAGGTTGAGGTCGCGCATCAGGCGCCGCGTCTCGTGATAGCCAGCGCTGGTCGGCGCTTTCACCCGAATCCAGTCGGGCTTGCGCTCGCGCGCGGGGCGATCCTGTGGCGGCTGCGGGGCGCTGGAAAGGTCGTTCATCGCCGCTCACTTAGGCTCCGCTCTTGCCAGAGGCAATGCCAGGCGGCATGCGCTCGCGCCATGGGCACACTACATCCCACCCCGCTCGACGGCTTGCTGGCGGGTTATCGCCGGTTTCGCGAACACGGCTGGAGCGGAAATCGAGACCGCTGGGCCAGGCTTGGCGAGGGGCAATCGCCGCAGGTCATGGTCATCGCATGCTCGGATAGTCGCGTGGATCCAGCGCAGATCTTCGATGTCGACCCGGGGGAGATATTCGTCGTCCGCAATGTCGCCGCCATGGTCCCCCCGTTCGAGACCACACCGGGCCTGCACGGCGTTTCCGCCGCGCTGGAATTTGCCATTCAGTTTCTGAAAGTGCGAGAGATCGTAGTCCTCGGGCATGGTCTATGCGGAGGCTGCAAGGCCGCGCTGACGCAGGATCTCCATGGAAGTGAGCCTGGGCACGGCGGTTTCATCGCCGACTGGATCGGCCAGCTCGACAGCGCGCGGGAACCCATCGTGCGCGAGTTGGGCACCCAGGGACGGGCGGCGGAGCGTGCGATGGAGCTGGCCGCGGTCCGCCAGAGCATCGCCAACCTGCGGACCTTCCCCTGCATCCAGGAAAAGGAGCCGCGCGGCGCGCTGATGCTGCGCGGTGCCTATTTCGCCATTTCGGACGGTGTGCTGCATCTGCTGAACGAAGAAAGCGGCGATTTTGCGCCGGTGGCGTAAGGAGCAACGATGGAACAGGCAGCCGACCACCCCAAGAACATTGCTCTGCTGATCGACGCGGACAACACTCAGCCTGCGGCGATCGATCCTGTCCTTACCGTCATGGCGGAACTGGGGCAGGTCAACATTCGCCGCGCCTACGGTAATTTCGCCAAGGGCAACCTCGCCAAATGGGATGCGATCACCAATCGTTACGGCATCCGCCCGCATCAGCAATTCGATGTGTCCAAGGGGAAGAACGCCACCGACATGGCGATGACCATTGATGCCATCGACCTGCTTTACCAGGGTAAGGTCGATGGTTTCGGCATCATGAGCAGCGACAGCGATTTCACCCCGCTGGTCACGCGGCTGCGCCAGGATGGGATCATCGTCTATGGGTTCGGAAGCAGCAAGACCCCCCAGGCGTTCAAGTCGGTCTGCACCCGTTTCATCGATATCGACCAGTTGATCAAGACTGCCGCGACGGAAGAGCAATCAACGCCCGAATCGGTAAAAACAGCCACCGCCGACATCGAGCTGCTCGAACTCATCGGCGCGGCCTACAAAGAGGCGAAGCGCGACGACGCGGGCTTCGCGAAATTACAGCAGGTCGGGCAAATCGCCGGGAACCGGTCGAGCTTCGATGTGCGAAACTATGGGTTCAAGAGCCTGTCGGACCTGTTTCGCGCGCTGGAGAACTTCAAGGTCGAGCGCCGCGAGGACGGGCAACTCTGGGTCAAGCGCCTGCGCTGAGCACGGGCGCAAAAAGGGGCGCAGGGACAAGCCCACGCGCCCCAATGGATTGCGGCCGTCAGATCAGCCCGTTGTCGCAACCGCCGCCGGTGCTGGCGCCGACTTCTGCCCAACGTGGATCGACCACAAACGGGCGATCGGCGCGCGCGCGCCCTGCACCTGACCAAAGGTCTCGATCGCTTCCGCCGACTTGCCTTGATCGGCCAGCGCAATACCGAGCCGCGTGGTGACACGCGCCGTATCAACGCCCGGTTTGCCAAGAGCGATGCGGTACATCGCCTCAGCCTTCGCGGCATCCCCGCTGCTCAGGTAGGAATCGCCGGCGGCGGTCGCCAGCACGGCGGTGGCATTGGGTGCGCGCGCATCGCGTTCGAGTGCAGGCTGATCCGCCTTTTCCGCCGCGACGCGACCACTGGCAATCTGGTTCGCTTCCGCCACCAGCGCGTCGCCCCGGTTGAGCTTGCCGGATGCGATACCTTGATCAAGCATGCGCTTGACCTCCGCAGGGAGTCGGCGCGCGTCGGCGGCTTCGATATAATCGATATATGCGCGTCCATCGCGAAGCGCATTGTTTCGCGCCGCAAGTCGCAAGAGGTCGAGTGTCGCATGCGAATCGTACTCGACCAGGTTACGCTGGATGGCGATGGCATCGGCCCAGCTCGTCTCGGACGGATAGTGCCTGACGTACAATCCGGCAAAATCGATCGACTGTGGCACCAGTTCGTTCTGATAGGCGACGGAAAGTCCGCGCTTGATCCAGCTGTCAGGAACTTGCTGCCCACTCGCCGCGCGCTGCTCGATCATCGTTTTCAGATAGTTGAGCCCCGTGGCATGATCACTCTCGTCGAAATAGAGTTCAGCCAGCATCGCACGCAGGTCATCCGCACCGAACTGCTTGATCGTGCCGTCGGCCAGCCTACCCTCGAAGCTGTAGTCAGCGGCGATCGCCCCCTCGAGATACTTCCGGGCATTGGCTGCATCGTTGTTCTGGTTGGCGATCTGATAAGCGGTGAAATTGTATTGCCCGGCGCGCGCGGAATCGACCCGTCCGCTTGCGAGCATCATGTCCAGTCCCCGCAGCTGCATGGCGGGATCGCTGGTCTGCGTTCCGACATTGTAAAGCATGCCGCCGGCCGCGTTGCGATCGTCGGCGGTCTGCGCGAGCGCTACGACACCGGCAACCTGCGGCTTGGCTTCGGCACCGCGCTCAGCCTGGACAAGCTCATCCACCGGACGATAGGCCGCGACGAAGTTCTTGGAATAGTCGGCCTTGGGCGTTGCCGGTTCGGCTTCCTTCTTGTTGCGCTGGGCATGGGCGGGGGCTTCAAGTGCAACGACGCCGAGCGTGGTTCCGGCCAGCAGCGCCGCGGCAAATGCGAACCTGGGACGAAGAGCCGATTTACGGGCGAAAGCAAACATCAGGGTGTCTCCCATATGCAAGAAACTTTGAGCGGTTCGGTGAGCGAAACGCCGGGCAAGCGCGCTAGTGCCGCGTCATCGGCGGCATTGCAATTCCTATCGGGACCAGCGGCTGAACCCGCTTTGAATGGTCCGTAAATCCTCCGTTGACCGATGCGTGCCGCGCGTGGCGCCGGAAATGTGGAAAAGGCGGCCAAACAGTTTCGATCATCGGCCCCCAAAGTGGCGAAATCCGCGCGCCGCGCCTACATTGGACCGATCCCGGGCGGAACACGCCCCATCATCCGAAAGCACCCTTCTTGGCCGACGTCATAGATACCCCCCAACCCGCCTTTGCACCCGACGAATTCGAACGGATCGACATCGTCGACGAGATGAAGACGAGCTACCTCGATTACGCGATGAGCGTGATCGTAAGCCGCGCACTGCCCGACGTGCGCGACGGCCTTAAGCCGGTCCACCGCCGCATCCTGTTCGCCAGCCAGGAAGGTGGCTTCGTCGCCGGGCGGCCCTATCGCAAGAGCGCCAAAATCGTCGGCGACGTGATGGGTAACTATCACCCGCACGGCGATGCTGCGATCTACGACGCGCTGGCGCGGATGACGCAGGACTGGTCGCTGCGGGTGCCGCTGGTCGATGGCCAAGGCAACTTCGGCTCGATGGACCCGGACCCGCCGGCCTCGATGCGCTACACCGAGGCGCGCCTTGCCAAGGTCGCCAACAGCCTGCTGGACGATCTCGACAAGGATACGGTCGATTTTACCGACAACTATGACGGTTCGCGGCAGGAGCCGACCGTCCTCCCCGCCCGGTTTCCCAATCTGCTGGTCAACGGTGCGGGCGGCATCGCGGTCGGCATGGCGACCAATATCCCGCCGCACAACCTGGGTGAAGTGATCGACGGCTGCTTCGCCTACATGGACAACCCCGGCATCTCCAGCGAGGAACTGCACGAGATCATCCCCGGCCCCGATTTCCCCACGGCCCCGTTGATTCTCGGCAAGGCCGGCGCCCGTGCGGCCTACACCACGGGGCGCGGGTCCATCTTGATGCGGGCGCGGCACACAGTGGAGACGGGGCGCGGCGATCGCCAGTCCATCGTCCTTACCTCGATCCCGTATCAAGTGGGCAAGAATGGGCTGGTCGAAAAGATCGCCGAGGCCGCGAAGGAGAAGCGGATCGAAGGCGTAGCCGACATCCGCGACGAATCCAGCCGCGAAGGCGTTCGCGTGGTCGTGGACCTGAAGCGCGATGCGACGCCCGAAGTCGTGCTCAACCAGATCTGGCGCCACACCCCGGCGCAGGCGAGCTTCCCGGCCAACATGCTGGCGATCCGCGGCGGTCGCCCGGAAGTGCTTGCCCTGCGCGATTTCATCCAAGCGTTCATCACCTTCCGCGAGGAAGTGATCACGCGCCGCACCAAGTTCGAACTGAACAAGGCGCGCGAACGGGCGCACATCTTGCTCGGCCTGGTGGTGGCGGTCTCCAACCTCGACGAAGTGGTGGCGATGATCCGTGGGTCGTCCAACCCGGCCGCCGCGCGCGCCAAGCTGCTCGTCAAGGAATGGCCGATCGGCGACATCGCGCAGTATATCGCGTTGGTCGAAGCGATCGAGCCGAGCGTGGAACAGGACGGCGGCACCTATCGGCTTTCCGAACGGCAGGTGAAAGCCATCCTCGACCTGCGTCTCCACCGCCTTACCGCGTTGGGCCGCGACGAGATCGGTGGCGAACTCAAGGACCTGTCGCTTGCGATCGAGGAATACCTCTCGATCCTCGCCGACCGGGTGAAGCTCTACGCGGTGATGCGCGGCGAACTGCAAGACATCCGCGACCTCTACGCCACGCCGCGCGTCAGTGAGATTGCGCCCGCGTGGGACGGTCTCGATGACGAGGATCTGATCGAGCGCGACGAGATGGTCGTAACCGTCACCCACGATGGCTACATCAAGCGCACGCCCCTCTCCACCTTTCGATCCCAGAACCGCGGCGGCAAGGGCCGCAGCGGCATGGCGACCAAGGACGAGGATGCGGTGCGCGAGATGTTCGTCACCAGCACCCACAATCCGGTGCTGTTCTTCTCGACCCACGGCAAGGTCTATCGCCTCAAGGTGTGGAAGCTGCCCGAAGGCGGCCCATCCACGCGCGGGCGGCCGATCGTTAACCTCTTGCCTGCGCTCGACGAAGGCGAGACGATCCGCACCGTGCTGCCGCTGCCCGAGGATGAAGGTACCTGGGGCGCGCTTAGCGTTGTGTTTGCGACCGCCAAAGGCAACGTTCGCCGAAATTCGATGGATGCCTTCGCCAACATCCCGTCAAACGGGAAGTTCGCGATGCGGTTTGAAAATGGTTCGGACGACCATCTGATCGGGGTCGCGCTGCTCGATTCGTCCGATGATGTCCTGCTGGCCAGCCGCCAGGGCAAGGCGATCCGTTTCGCCGCGGAGGACGTTCGCGAGTTCACTTCCCGTACCTCGACCGGTGTGCGCGGCATGATGCTTAAGCACGACGACGAGGTCATTTCGCTGTCGATCCTGCACAAGGTCGGCACCAACACCGAAGAGCGCGAGCAATACCTGCGCTTTGCACCGTGGAAGGCGGAGAAGGAAGGTGAGCCGGATTTGTCGGTCGATCGTTTCACTGAACTGGCGGACAAGGAGCAATTCATCCTGACAGTTTGCGCCAACGGTTATGGCAAGCTCAGCTCGGCCTATGAATACCGCCGCACCGGACGCGGCGGCCAAGGCATCACCAATATCGACAACATCAAGCGCAATGGCCCAGTGGTGGCGAGCTTCGCCGCGACCAAGGCCGATCAGCTGATGCTGGTGACCGATCAGGCCAAGCTCATCCGGCTGCCATTGGAAAGCCTGCGAGTGATCGGGCGCGGTTCGGCCGGGGTGCGCCTGTTCCACGTCGCCGATAACGAGCACGTCGTCAGCGCGGTCAGGCTCGACGAGCAGGAAGCGCCGGAGAACGAGGCCGAGGAAGCCGTGGTCGAGGAAATGCTCTCGCGCGGTAGCGTTGAAACCGTTCCCGACACTACCCCGCACAGTGACGACGACATCGCGGGCGAGCCTGACAGCTAGCCGGACCGCAATTCGCCGCGCAAAGTCTGGATCACACCAGTCGCGATCAGTATCTGGCCGCTGTAATAGAGCGGCCAGATCATCCAGTCGGCAAGCGCGCTCTCGCCCACGGACCCCATCCGGCTGAAAATCAGCCAGTCGGACAGGATAAACAGGGCCGCACCGGTCGCCACCCGCCCGCGCGGGAAACGGCTGAGGAACGCGGCGGCAGCCATCGCGCCTAATCCGGTGGCATAGGCGGTGACGGCGACATCCCGGCTCAACAGCCATGAGACGATTACTGTTGTCACCATGATCGTAGCCGCCACCGCCTTGCCACCGATCCGGTCGTTCGCGCGCCGGTTGCGCCAGTACAGCGCGATGGCGACGAGATGTCCGGCGAAGAACGCCGCGCCGCCCGCGGTAAAGCTCAACTCGATAGCCATGTCGCCAAGCGCGCCCAGCGCCATGACCAGCGCGATCATTCTGGCATCCGCCGAACGGTGGCGGCGCAGGGCATAGATCGCCAGCAATGCGACCGCGCCCCCCTTCACCAACATCAGCCACACGCCGCCGATCGGGTTGTCGGAAAAGAAATAATACAGCGAAGCCGCGACAATACTGGCCAGCAGCCACGGTCGATGTTCGGCAAGTGCGCGTTTCGGCATCGGTCCCCCTGCCCCAAGCTTGGACTTGAACCAACGGCCCGGCAAGCACATGGGTCCGCGCATGAAACACGATGTCCACATCATCGGCGGCGGGCTGGCGGGGAGCGAGGCTGCGTGGCAGCTCGCTGAGGCAGGGTTCAAAGTGCGCCTGTCCGAAATGCGCGGCAGCGGCTCGACCACGCCCGCGCATGAAACCGATGGCCTGGCAGAACTGGTATGTTCCAACAGTTTTCGCTCCGATGACGACACGAAGAACGCCGTCGGGCTGATGCACCACGAAATGCGTCGGCTCGGCAGCCTCGTAATGCGTGCAGGCGAGATCGCGCGTGTGCCCGCCGGATCGGCAATGGCAGTCGACCGCGAGGTCTTCTCGGCCGAAGTCGAGAAAGCACTGACGGGGCATCCCAACGTCAGGGTGGTGCGGGAGCGGATCGACGCCCTGCCCGGGTCCGGCCCCACCATTGTCGCAACTGGGCCGCTCACCGCCGAAGCGCTGGCACAGAGCATCGTCGCTGCGACCGGGCAGAACCGCCTTGCCTTCTTCGACGCCATCGCCCCGATCGTCCATCGCGACTCGATCGACATGGACGTGTGCTGGATGCAGAGCCGATGGAACAAGGTCGACAGCGCCGGCGGTGAGGGCAAGGACTATATCAACTGTCCGATGACCCGCGATCAGTACCGCGCTTTCCACCAGGGCTTGCTCGACGGCGAGAAGACCGAATTCAAAGAGTGGGAAGCGGACACGCCCTATTTCGATGGCTGCATGCCCATCGAGGTAATGGCCGCACGCGGTCTCGATACCTTGCGCTTCGGACCGATGAAGCCGGTCGGCCTCGACAATCCGCGCGACGCGACGCCCGAATTTCCCCAAGGCCGCTGGCCCCATGCCGTGGTACAACTGCGCCAGGATAACAAGCTGGGTACATTGTGGAACATGGTCGGGTTCCAGACCAAGCTGAAGCACGGCGCCCAAGTCGAACTGTTTCGTACCATTCCGGGGCTGGAAAAGGCTGAATTCGCACGGCTGGGCGGCCTCCATCGCAACACATTCCTCAACTCACCGCTGGTACTCGACCGCCAGCTGCGGCTGAAGGGCGCGGAACACATCCGCTTCGCCGGGCAAGTGACGGGCTGCGAAGGCTATGTCGAAAGCAGCGCGGTGGGCATCATGGCGGCGCTGATGATGGCAGCCGAACTGGCCGGGCGCGAGTGGGGCCCCCCGCCCCGCACCAGCGCGATGGGGGCATTGCTGGCGCACATCACCGGCGATGCCGAGGCGGAAACATTCCAGCCGATGAACGTCAACTTCGGCCTATTCCCGCCGCTGCACGATGTCGGCAAGAAGGTTCGCAAGGAAGCTTATACTGAGCGGGCGAAGGCCGACTTCGGCGCGTGGCTGGCGGTCATAGAACCGGTGGCGGCCTAGCAGCGACAAGCAGGCCGGGCCGCGCGCTTCGGCGCGGTCGTAGCGAATTCCTCTGCCGTCAGCACACCGTCGTCATTTGCATCCGCGCCGTCGAAACGATCAACCGTGGTCACTGCCCACTCTTCGAACGTCAACAGGTTGTTGCCATCCTTGTCGAGCTTGCGGAAAGCGTCGGTACGGGTCGAAAGCATTTCGTTGCGACTGATCCGACCATCGCGGTTGCGATCGTAGCGGAAAAAGCGGCGCTGTTCGCGGGTAAGCTCGGTCGCCTCAGGCGGTTCCGGCCCGCGCAAGTCGCCCACGTCAACCAAGGGCAGGACATTGGGGTCGGGCGCAGCGGTGATCGGTTCGGGCGGCGGCGCGGCGCGCTCTACCTCGGCCCGACCCTGCCACCAGAACATGCCCACCGCAACCAGCGCCAGAGTAACCACGGCAACCAGAAATGTACGCTGCATTGCCGACCCCCAGCCAGATGCCGCAGCATAGCTCAGCGGCCGAAGATGCCAACCCGGATCGCCACAATGGCACCACCGCGATCGTCGAGCAGGCCGCCTTCACCCTTCCGCAGAGCGCGCGCACCCAGCTTTCCGAGTATGGCCAGCGGGCGTAGGGTGCGCGGCAACGGTGCGAGCGCGGGCAGTTGGCTGGCTTGCGCCGCCACAAGCCGCCGCTCTGATGGGTCGCCAGCATGCGCGACAAGATCGCCCAGCGACCACTTGATGGCATAGTTTGCAGCGTCGGTCCTTGCGGTTCCGGTCGCGTCCGCGAACAGCGGAGCGAATGCCTCGGCACGCCCACGCGCGTACCGGTCAAGCGTGGCGGGCAACAATATGGGGGTGGTTATCAACTCTTCCCACGCGTCGATGGCGGCAACAAGCCTGTCAGACTCGCCCGGAAAAAAATGGTGCATTCGTGCGAGCAGGGGATCGCTGGCGGGGCCGCCGCGGACCATGTCACGCCACCAGGCCAGGCGAATCTGCTTGAGCATGGGCTCGCGCGCCTGTGCGATTGTATGCGCCAGCCGGTGGTCGAAGGCCAGCACCACGCCCCATTGTGCACGCCCCGAAGGGGGAGCGTACGCCAAGCCAAGTCGCTGCGGCAGCGGAAGGGATTCGGAATCGGTCACGCGGACCGTTTGACGCGTCAATCCGGCGCGGCGTCAACCGCCTAGCATTCGGAATCGCCGTCGTCGCCGGTCAGGCCCGGCCCAAGGTTCCGGTCGTCACGGATGAGGAAGGCAGCCTCTTCGCGGAACTGTTTGTCGCCGGCGCCGAAGGGGTTTTCGAACAAAGCCTGGTATTCATAGTAGATTTCCACGAACATCACTGCCGAACCCGATTGCGCCGTAATCTTCGTTGCGCCACGGCCGAACCCGGTGATTTCGTCGCCGCTGATGCCGTTGTTGGCTCCATCATCGCCGTACGCGGATTCGCGATCGAGCTCACCCCGGCACCGTTGCCAGTGAATGAACTGGCGCTCGGTGAAGTCGTCATATTCGACGCTCGACAGAATGATCCGTCCGTGATCGCCAATATCGATGCTTTCCCCCTGCCGCAGCGCGCCTTCGAGGATCGCATCCACATCCGCCTCGGTTATGGTGGGCGTCACGCCGCTGTTGTCGGTCTGCCCCAGGCGCGAGGCATTGTCGGCGAGCGACAAAGCGATCTGGCTAACCTTCATTTTCGTGGTCGCCATGCGGGCGATTTCGGTGCCGTACAGACCAAGCGTCAGCACGACCGGCAAAACCAGCGCGAATTCCACGATCGACACGGCGGACGTATCGCGCAGCAGCGCGGCGAGAGGGCGACGGTTTGGACGCACGGCCATCAGTCGCACGTCCCCGCATCCGAGCCATATTCGGCCTGATCGGCGAATGGCTGGTTCTTCTTGATCGCGCTGGCGCGGACCGTGCGATCCGATGTGCCGCCAACATAGAATGGGTTCGGGAACAGCGGCTCGTAGGTGACGGTTACGGAATAGAGCACTACGTCCTCCGCGCCGCCATTGCCATCGGTTCCGACATCAGGGTCCCACTGGCCGTTGCCGTTCTCATCGGTGTAGCTTTCGCCGTCGGAACAGGTGCCATCGGCGTTCTCGTCGTTCCAGCGTTCGGGTCGGGCAATGTCGGCGAACGATGCATAACTGACGCGTTCAGTTTCGAATTCAGCGCCAGGTGCGACGACGCTGACAATATCCTCGACCATGGCATCGGCAGCGTCGATGTCGCCGACCTCCAGCGAGCTTGACCGCGCGGCTTCCTGTACCGCGCCATTGAGGACAGCCTGGGTATAGGCCAACTGGCCCAGATCAAACAGCCCCAGCAGCATGCCAACGAACACGGTCACCATCAGACCGAATTCCATCACGCTGGTCCCCTGCTCGTCGGCGGGGAGCGCGCGCAGGCGGGCGAGGATCATGGCGCGCGTCATTGCGTGATCCGCAGTTCGCCCACGTTCTTGGCGATTTCCTGGAACGCGGCGTTGAGCTGGGCGGCGTTGCTCGCAGTGTACGAACTGTCCGTCGATGCGCAGTTGGCAAGGTCGGACGTCAGCGCCGAGGAGAATGCAATGACCCACACCCGGATGCCCTTTGCCTTGGTGGCGGCGCAGGCGGCCAGGAAACGCTGGGTGTGGCGCGCGGCGTGATTGCTATCGGTCGAACCGAAACCGATCACCCGCTCGTCATGTGCCTCGAACCCGTAGCTTGAATAGATTTCGTCATTCGGCGCCATCTGGCCGTCGGTCATGAAGATGATATGCCGCGCCACGGCGCCGCCATTGCTGGGCGCGGAGGTTACGTTATCCTCAAAGATACCCTGAGGCGACGACAGCCTAGCGCCCCAGACCATTCCCAAGTTGTGATAGGTCGAGCCCGACGGCAGCAGCGAATCGGCGTAGGCATCAAAATTGGTTTCGGTCATCGCCCCGAGCAGACGCGCTTCGGTCGGGCAGTACCAAGCCGGCTTCCGACCCCAGTCGCTTTCAGGCACGTTCGCCGCGCGCGTGCCGGTTGATGTCGAAGTGCGATAGTAGGCGACATCGGGCCATAATGGCCGCCACTGGGTGCGGACATCGCCCGAATCCGGCGCCATGTCGATGTCGAGATCGTATGCCTCGTCGGGTGAGAACCCGGTGATCGAATTCCAGCTGAACGTGGCCTGGGAGACGGTGTGGCGCTCCTCGATGCAGCCGCGCCAGACCGCCGAGTTGAGCGCCGCGCCGCTGCCGCCGAGCGGCAGGCTGACAGTCCCCAGCGCCTTGTAGACGGACGTGTCGTAAGGGACGGCCTTGTAACGCCAGCCGGTGAAAATCGAGATCGTCTCGTATGTGTATTCGGGGTTCTCGGTCGCGATATCGCTTTCGTACTGATACCGCGTAACGCTCTGGCGCCATACGTACCAGCGGTTGCCCTGCCTGGCGCAGAAATAGATCGTCTGGCTCTGGAGCTGAGCCGTCGTGGTGGTGGTGATCCGCTGGGCAGAGGAGTTGATTTCCACATCGGTACTGGTCACCGCCCCCCCCGAATTGGTCCAACTGGAGTTGCTCGGACGTGCGGCGATGCAGTCGCTCTCGTTGCGGTGCCTCATCGTGCTGTGCTGTACCTGGGCGCCATAGCTGACGTCGGTATAGCCCGTTTCCTCGGAGTAGATCGGATCCTCGTAACCCGCGAAGATTGCTTTGGTCTCAGTGCGATACTGCGGAACGCGTGACTGGTAGGTCCAGTTGTCGGCCACGTAGGAATCATCCTGGGCCACGAGGAGCTTGCCCACGTTGACCGACGAGCTGTAAGGCACGAACCCATACCTGATCCGCGCGTTTGAGCCGGCGGTGGCGGCCTTCACGGTGTCGTAGAACGACTTCATCGCGTTACGCAAATCCTTGAGTCGCGAATTCCCGCCGTGTGCCGTCTCGCTGTAGCCGTTGCCGCTGATGTACGTAACGCACTGGCTGTTGCTCATTGCCGAAGTGCAGGCCATCGAGCCCGTCACGTCCAGCACCATCATGACGTCGCTGTTACCCACCGACATCGAGGCGGAGCAGACCACGGATAATGGTATCTCCTCATACCCGAACAGGCGCATCACCACGGTATCGATCGTCGTTGAAGCCGTACCGCTGACCGTGTTGCCGCGATCGCTGGAGGTCGGTGCGAAGTTCGTACCGGTTACGTCTTCGTTAGCTTCGTCGAAGTTGGTGTCGAAAAATGCGTTGGCCTGTTCCTCGGCCGCATCGTCGAAGCCGTTTGTTCCCACCGCGCGGCGCCCGGCCAGCACGCCCGCGTCGCAGGCATTCTGCAGCCGGTTCTGAACCATGTATGCGCGTGACATGTCCACGCCGCCGCCCACAAGGCCGGCCAGCGCCACCATGGCAATCGCGGCAATGGGCATGATGTTGCCCGATTGCTCGCGCAGGATCGTCATAATTCCGGTATGCTGCGGCGAGGTGTCCGTGGACATAGGCTGGCCCCCCAACGTCGTGCTTTGCGGGTGGCTATGACCGGCCTGTTCCTAACATTCCGTAAATCCGCGTAGAGCCCCCATGAAGCGTCACCAAATTAACCATAACGCTTCGCGATGTGCTTACGCGCGCTGGCTAGACCGCCCGTGTGCAGAAACGGTTCGCCTCCTCAATCCCGGCCGGGCAAGTCTTGCGTGCGCTCGGGCGTGACACGGGGGGCAACGCGCTTGCGATAATGGCGGCCGCGCTCGGGCCGCTGCTTGCGCTCGTCGGCGGCGGCATCGACCTGGGCCGCTCGCATCTGTCGCAGAACCGGCTGCAGCAGGCGTGCGATGCCGGCGTGCTTGCCGCCCGCAAAAGGCTCGGATCCGAAGCCGCCGTGTCCGGTGACATTCCTGAAGCCGCTGCCGATGTCGGCCAGCGGTTCTTCAACATCAATTTCCGCGACGGGTCTTACGGAACGGAACAGCGCCAATTCGTGATGACGCTGGAAGACGACTTCGCCATTTCCGGGGTCGCCAAGGTCAACGTACCGACCACGATCATGCAGATCTTCGGATTTCGCGAGATCCCGCTGGCCGTCCAGTGCGAGGCGCAAATCAATTTCGCCGATACCGACATCATGATGGTGCTCGATGTCACCGGTTCGATGGCGGCGGTCAATCCGGGGGATACCGCATCGCGGATTTCGGTGCTGAAGGCGACGGTCGCCTCTTTCCACGCGCAGCTTTCGGCGGCGGCGCTGGCAGGATCGCGCGTTCGTTATGGTTTCGTGCCCTACTCCACCAATGTGAACGTGCTGCATCTCCTCCGAGATGAATGGGTTGTGGACGAGTGGCCCTATCAATCGCGTACCGAGGCCCTGTCGCAGATCAAAACAACCCGCACCAGCTACACCAATCCGGTGCACCTGTCGGGATCGCGCACGGAAGCGACGGTCGACAATTACGCCGCGTCATTCGATGAACGGCGTGGCTATCATTGCCCCAACCAGCCCGCGGATACCCTCAAGCAGACCTACAAGCAGACCGGAAAGAGCTCACAGCCGGTCCTGCTGCCGGTCGCCGGTGTCAAGACCACCACGGCATATGAACGCACTTCCAATGGCGCGGCCCATTACGCGCGGCTTTCGGGGCAGCGCTGCGAAGTCGTGCGGATCGATCACGTCAATTACGTTGAAAGCTACAGTCAGATCACCGAACCTTCGCTCAAGGCCCGGCGGCAGTGGACCTATGGACGCTATCTCCACAACGTCAGCGATTTTCGCAGCGCATCGAACGGCTGTGTCGAGGAGCGCGAAACGTATGAGATCGACGACTACGACAATGTCGACCTTTCCCGCGCGCTCGATCTCGATCTCGACCTCGTCCCGGGCTCCGACCCGCGCCATCGGGATGCGGGGGAGCTGACCTCGTTGCTGTCGCTGAGCCTTGGGGGGGGCGACGATGATGACGACGATGACGATGATGATGATGATGATGATGACGATGACGTCAGCCTGAACCTGCTTACCTTGACCTACGACACGTCCAAATGGCGTCCGATGTATCCGAATCGCCAATTCATCCGCGCGATGAAGTGGGATGGTTCGGGCGCGTTCCGCACGCAAAAGGTGGTCACCACCGACGACTTTGTGTCTCCCGTCGGTCTCAACTCCGCCGCCTGCCCATCGCCTGCGCGCAAGTTGGGCGAGATTTCGCAGTCCGAACTGGAAAGCTACCTCGCGACCTTGCAGCCGAACGGTGCCACCTACCATGACATCGGCATGATCTGGGGTGGTCGGCTGCTGTCGCCCACTGGCCTTTTCGCGGCCGAAAATGGCGACCGGGGTGGCGGGCCGACCGGGCGCCATCTCATCTTTCTGACCGATGGCGAGACCGCGCCGCTCGATGTCAGCTACTCGAGCTATGGCATCGAACCGCTCGACCGGCGGCGCTGGTCGCCCGCATCACCGCTTTCGCTCGCGGAGGTTGTGGAGAAACGCTTCACCGTCGCCTGCAACGAGGTGAAGAAACGCAACATTACCGTCTGGGTCATCGGGTTCGGCACCGAACTGACCGACGTCATGCGCGAATGCGCGGGCGAAGGGCGGTACTTCGAAGCGGCCGACGCGGCGGAGCTCAACGCATCCTTCGCCACGATCGCGGACAGCATTTCCGACTTGCGGGTCACGCGATGAACCGTTTGCGCGCGCTGCCCACCGACACGAGTGGGGCGACCCTGGTCGAGTTCGCGCTGGTCGCACCCATTCTCTTGCTGCTGCTGATGGGCATGTTTGACATGGGCTACAACTATTACGTCCAGTCACAGCTCCAGGGCGCGGTGTTGCGCGCGGCGCGCGATTCCGGAATCGAGGGAGCCGAAAACCAACGCGCCGCGATCGACGAGCGCGTGACAGAAGCGGTGCGCGACATCATGCCGCACGCGAAGATCGAGTTCGACCGCCGCGCCTATGCCAAGTTCGCCGATGTCGAGCAGCCTGAGGATTTCACCGACATCAATCGCAACAACATCTGTGACGATGGCGAACCGTTCGAGGATGCCAACGGCAACGGCCAGTGGGACGAGGATCGCGGAGCCGCCGGCATGGGCGGCGCACGCGACGTGATCCTTTACATCGTCAACGTGACGTATCGACGCCCGATCGGCGTGACGAAGTTCATTGGGCTGCCCGAAAACTTTACGACCACGGCTACCACCGTGCTGCGAAACCAGCCGTGGGCGGCGCAGAACATCCAGTCGAACGTGGGGCGATGCCTGTGAGCACGATTTCAAAAGCGTTTGCCAATCTCCTGCGGTGCCGATCGGGTGCCGCCGCGACCGAGTTCGCGCTGGCCGCGCCGTTGCTCATGACCGCTGGTCTGTGGGGTGTGGAATCGGCGCATCGCGCGGTGATGCAAATGCGCGTCAGCCAGGTCGCGGTGTTGGTGGCTGATAACGCATCGCGCGTTGGCGAAAACTCGCTGCTCGGCGAAACGCGCCTGTTCGAAAGCGATATCAACGACGTGCTGTATGGCGCAAAGGTGCAGGCCGGCGAAGCCGTCGATCTGTATCGCCACGGCCGCGTGATCCTGTCGAGCCTCGAGGTTGTCCCCGGCACCGAAGATCAGCAATACATCCACTGGCAACGCTGCAAGGGGGAACTCCGCAAGAAATCGAGCTATGGCCAGGCTGGCGACGGCGAGGACGGCGGCATCGCCGGGATGGGCCCGCCAGGCGAGGAGATCATCGCTTTCAAAGGCGAAGCGGTGATGTTCGTCGAAATCGTCTACGAGTATCAGCCGCTGATCTCGGAGGCTTTCACGCATGCCACTGAGCTTAAAGCGACGGCCGCGTTCAATGTCCGCGACAACCGCGACCTGGCACAAGTTTACCAGCGCGACGAGAACAACCCCGACGCGGTGGCGGATTGCGAGCAGTTCGACGGCGCCGATGGCATCGTCGACTAAGGCTGCGGCTGGCGCCTAGCGGTAGCAGACCTTGCGCGCCGCCTCCGCGATGCGCGCCGCGTCGATCAGCGCCAGCTTTTCGAGGTTCGCGGCGTAGGGCAGCGGTACATCCTCATCGCATACCCGGGCCACTGGGGCGTCGAGATGATCGAAGCCGTCCTCCATGCAAATCGCCATGACCTCCGATGCGATGGAACAGGTCGGCCAACCCTCTTCGGCTATCACCAACCGGTTCGTCTTTGCCAGGCTGTTGAGGATGGCCTGCCTGTCGAGTGGGCGCAGCGTGCGAAGGTCGATCACCTCGGCCTCTATCCCCTCGCCCGCAAGCGTCTCCGCCGCTTCGAGCGCGAAGCCTACCCCGATCGAATAGCTCACGATCGTGACATCAGTGCCCTCGCGCATGATCCGCGCCTTGCCGATGGGCAAGACATGATCGTCGAGTTCGGGCAGTTCGAAGTTGCGACCGTAAACCAGCTCGTTTTCCAGAAACACGACCGGATCATCGCTGCGGATCGCGGCCTTCAGCAGGCCTTTCGCGTCGGAGCTGTCGTAGGGGGCGATTACGATCAGGCCAGGCACGCTGGCATACCAGGGTCCATAGTTCTGGCTGTGCTGCGCGCCGACGCGGCTGGCGGCGGCATTGGGCCCACGGAACACCACCGGGCAGCGCATCTGTCCGCCGCTCATGTAATTGGTCTTGGCGGCAGAATTGATGATGTGGTCGATCGCCTGCATCGCGAAATTGAAGGTCATGAATTCGACGATCGGCCTGAGGCCACCCATCGCCGCGCCCGTGCCGATACCGGCAAACCCGTATTCGGTGATCGGCGTATCGATCACCCGCTTGGGCCCGAATTCGTCGAGCAGGCCCTGTGTCACCTTGTAGGCGCCCTGATACTGCGCCACTTCCTCTCCCATCACGAAGACGCGCTCGTCACGGCGCATCTCCTCTGCCATCGCATCCCGCAGCGCTTCGCGCACGGTCACGCTCTTCATGTTGGTGCCGGGCGGCACTTCGGGGTCCGCCTTGGGCCTGGAGGCAGGCTTGGCCGGCGTGATCGCTTGCTCCGCAGCGGCGGCTGGTTCCTTCTTTGGCGCTTCTTCCTTGCGCGCGGGCGCAGCTGTTTCTTCGCCTTCACCCTCGAGCACCGCGATTACGGTGCCGACCTTCACGTTCTCGGTCCCTTCGGCAATCATGATCTTGCCGAGCGTACCTTCGTCGATGGCTTCAAATTCCATCGTCGCCTTGTCGGTTTCGATCTCGGCGATAATGTCGCCGGGCGCGATCGGATCGCCTTCCTGCTTGAGCCAGCGGGCGAGCGTACCTTCCTCCATCGTGGGCGAAAGCGCGGGCATCTTGATCTCAACACCCATCGCTCAATACTCCCCGACCAGAACATCGGTGTAGAGTTCGCTCGCATCAGGCTCGGGCGAATTTTCCGCGAAGTCGGCGGCTTCAGCGACGATCTTGCGAATGTCCTTGTCGATCGCCTTCAAATCATCCTCGCTCTTGCCCTTGTCGAGCAGCACCTTCTTCAGCCCTTCGATCGGATCCTTGTGATCGCGATAATCCTGCACTTCCTCGCGCGTGCGATACTTGGCCGGATCGGACATCGAGTGCCCGCGATAGCGATAGGTGTTGAGTTCCATGAGCACCGGGCCATTGCCCTCGCGCACGTGCTTGAACGCAATCTCGGCCGCGGCGCGCACTTCCAGCACGTCCATGCCGTTCACCTCCATGCCGGGAATGCGGAACGCCGTGCCACGGCGATAGAATTCGGTTTCCGCGCTGGACCGCGTAACCGCCGTCCCCATCGCGTACTGATTGTTCTCGATCACGAAAACCATCGGCAGCTTCCACAGGCTGGCCATGTTCATCGTCTCGTAAACCTGCCCCTGGTTGGCCGCGCCATCGCCGAAATAGGCCAGGCACAACCCGCCATCATCGTTGTACTGATGCGCCAGCGCGAGCCCCCCGCCCAGCGACACTTGCGCGCCGACGATGCCGTGCCCGCCGTAGAATTTGTGCTCGGTGCTGAACATGTGCATCGAGCCACCCTTGCCCTTGGATATCCCGGCTTGGCGACCGGTCAATTCCGCCATGATGACGTTGGGGTCAATACCATAGGCCAGCATGTGGCCATGATCGCGGTAGCCGGTGATGACGCTGTCCACGCCTTCCGTAAGCGCGGACTGAAGCCCGACCGCGACTGCTTCCTGTCCGATATAGAGGTGGCAGAACCCGCCGATGAGACCCAGACCGTAAAGCTGGCCAGCCTTTTCCTCAAAGCGCCGGATCAGCAGCATCTGCTGGTAGAAGTGCAGCATTTCTTCGACACTGGCATCGTAGCTGCGCGCCTGCTGATGCGCCTCCTGGAGCGAGTGAAGGACGAAGTCTTGGCTGGCGTTGGCAGCCTTGCCCGTCGCGGTCGCTTTCGTGGTCTTGGCGGTTCTGGCCAAAGCGGACATCCTCGAATGGTCACCTGGGGAGGCGGGTTGACGCTAGAGCGCGGCGGCCCGGCTATAAGCGCAAGCGCCCGTGCGGCGCAATGTCCGCCGCATCCCGCGCATACGATTACAGCGCCATTTTCAATCCGCGGAAGGTTCCAGCGTCAAGACCACCTCGTCTGGATGGATGACGTTGAGATTGCGGCGCAGCAGTTCGCCTGTGAGATCTGGGTCGGCATGATCCGGATCAAGCAGTTCGATCCGGTTCTTCAACCGGTCGCGCTCTTCAATCAGGACCGCGATGCGTGTCTCGCGCTGTTCGAGCTTCTGCCGGTTCTCGCTCCAGGCCAGCAGCCCGCTCGGTCCCGCGATGGCCAGGCCGCCAAGCAATAACAGGATGCCCAGCGCAACCCCCTGCGTGAGCTTTTCCTTCGGCAAGCTGATGGTATGCCCTTCGCGCGTCATGCGCCCATGAATCACAAGCTATTCAGCGGGTCAAGCGCGATTACGGCAATTTCGCGAAAGACGGCAGCCATGGCTGCGACCGTTGACCCGGGCAGTCCCCGAAGTGATCGCGCAGGGCGCGGTGGTTGGCTTGCCTGGTGCACCCACGTCGCGCACGGCCATCGGAATCGCGGCCCTTGCGTCGAGCGGCAAATCTGGTTACACATGAAACTATATTCAAGGAGGTAAGCATGCCCGACCTGTTCGAAAATCCCGCTGGATTGGACGGCTTCGAATTCGTCGAATTCTGTGCCCCGCAAAAGGGAATGCTCGAGCCGGTGTTCGAGGCAATGGGCTTCACCCGCGTCGCGCGGCATCGCAGCAAGGACGTCCATCTGTGGCGCCAGGGCGGCATCAACCTGATTGCGAATTACGAACCACGTTCGGCCGCCTGGTTCTTCGCGCGCGAGCATGGCCCCTCTGCCTGCGGGATGGCCTTTCGCGTTCGTGATGCGCGCAAGGCCTATGACCACCTGATGGCGCAAGGGGCAGAGCCGGTGCAGGTCCAGACCGGCCCGATGGAGCTTCACCTCCCCGCGATTCGTGGCATCGGCGGTGCGATCCTCTACCTTGTCGACCGCTATGCCGACGAGCAGGGCAACGGCTTGTCGATCTATGACATCGATTTCGAATATCTTCCCGGGGTTGATCGCCACCCCGTGGGTGCTGGCTTCAAGCTGATCGATCATCTGACGCACAACGTCTATGGCGGACGGATGGCCTATTGGGCCGATTATTATGAAAAGCTGTTCAATTTCCGAGAAATTCGTTTCTTCGACATCAAGGGGGAATACACCGGGCTGACCTCCAAGGCGCTGACCGCGCCCGACGGCAAGATCCGAATCCCGCTCAACGAAGAGGGCGAGGGTGGCAAGGGCCAGATCGAGGAGTTCCTGCGCGCCTTCAACGGCGAGGGGATCCAGCACATCGCGCTGATCTGCGACGACCTGATGGCTTGCTGGGATCGGCTCCAGCAACTCGGCGTGCCGTTCATGACCGCCCCGCCCCCGGCCTATTACGCGATGCTCGACGAGCGGCTGCCGGGCCATGGCGAGGATGCCGAGGCGCTCAGGATGCGCGGCATCCTGCTCGACGGTACGACCGAGGGCGGGCGCCCGCGCCTGCTGCTGCAGATCTTCGCGCAAGCGCAGGTCGGCCCGGTCTTCTTCGAATTCATCCAGCGCAAGGGCGACGAGGGCTTCGGCGAAGGCAACTTCAAGGCGCTGTTCGAGAGCCTTGAACGTGATCAGATCGAGCGCGGCGTACTCAAGGTCGAGGAACTGGCGGAATGACCGCGCATCCCATCAGACTGAACGGGGTCCACCACGCTGCCTATCGGTGCAAGGACGCGCAGGAAACTGTCGCCTGGTACCAAAGGGTGCTTGGCATGGACTACACGACCGCCTTTGCCGAGGATCATGTTCCATCGACAGGCGAATATGACCCGTACATGCATGTTTTCCTCGATGCCGGAAACGGCAACGTCGTCGCGTTCTTCGAGCTGCCCAACCAGAAGGACATGGGTCGCGATGAGAATACGCCCGCATGGGTCCAGCACCTGGCGTTCCGCGTCGCGGACGAGCAGGAACTCCTTGCGGCAAAGGCGCATATCGAAGGGCTCGGTGTCGACGTCCTCGGCCCGACGCACCATGGGATCTTCAAATCGATCTACTTCTTCGACCCCAATGGCCACCGCGTGGAATTGGCCGCGGACATCGGGACCGATGAGCAGTACGCCGAACTTAAGCGCGTCGCGCCGCTGATGCTGGAGGAATGGTCGCGCACCAAAAAGGCGCCGCGCCACGCCGACTGGCTGCATGAGGTCGCGCGCGCCGGTCACACCCCCGGCACCTAGGAACCCTCCCCCAGTCGGCCCGTTGGCTGGGCAGAAAGGGGACCAATCCGTGAATTACCTAGCCGTCCTGCAAGCCCAGTTGCAGGGCATGGCGCGCGCGGCCATCGCCGCGCTGCCCAGCATCGCCATCGCCCTTGCAGTTATTTTCGTGACCTGGTTCCTCGCCCGCTTCGCCGTGCGGATCGCATTGCGCCTCGCTGGGCGCACCCACCTGCGTGGTGATTTGCGACAACTCGTCGCAACACTGGTCAAACTGGCGATCTGGACGCTCGGCTTCCTGCTTGCCGCGACCATCGCGGTCCCCGGCTTCACGTTTGGCGGGATGATCGCGGGTCTAGGGATCGGCGCACTGGCGATCGGCTTTGCCTTCCAGGACATTTTCGAGAATTTCCTTGCCGGGGTGCTCATAATGTTGCGCGACAAGATGCAGATCGGCGACAACATCGAGGCGGAGGGTATCGAGGGCAAGGTGGAGAAGATCACCCTTCGTGAAACCCATATCCGCCAGTTTTCGGGTGAATTGACCATCTTGCCCAATT
This sequence comes from uncultured Erythrobacter sp., assembly GCA_964516135.1. Lineage (GTDB taxonomy): Bacteria > Pseudomonadota > Alphaproteobacteria > Sphingomonadales > Sphingomonadaceae > 34-65-8. The sequence continues at coordinate 42,686 of CAZEWN010000011.1, forward strand.
CGATGATCTTCAAGAATGCGGTCAAGATCTTCACCGATCTTCCCGAGCGCCGTTTCCAGATGATCGTCGGGGTATCCTACGACGCCGACCTTGCCGCTGCGAGGACGGTCATTCTCGATGCGGTCGCATCGGTTGACGGCGTCGTGCCCGAGCGTGGTGCGGAAGTATACGCGCGCGAATTCGGTGCTAGCTCGATCGATTTCCTGGTTCGCTGGTGGGTCGATACGGCGAAACACAGTCTGTTCGCCGTGCACAACGATGTCGTCTTCGCGGTGAAGCAGGCACTCGACAGGGCGGAGATCGAAATCCCCTATCCCTACGTCACCCACACCTTTGCCGAGGACGTACCCTTTGATGCCCGGGCCGTGGCCGCGACGCGGTAGCGCGGACCGAACCAACGATCACTGCCGGGCGCGAAGACGCGCGCAGGACTCTGCTGGATGACCACGCCGGGTCGCGCTACCATCTTGGCAATTCATGGTGCGCCCGACAGGATTCGAACCTGTGGCCCCCAGATTAGGAATCTGGTGCTCTATCCTGCTGAGCTACGGGCGCGCCTGGGATCGCCATAACTGGCGTGACGATGCGAGGCAACGTAGTCAGTTGAGTTCGTCAGGCTCCGCAACCGGGAATGGCAGGGGCGCCACCTGGATGCCTTCTTCCAACAGCCCCCTTGCCTCCTTCAAGGTTGCCTTGCCGTGGATCGCCTCGACCGCCTTCTCGCCATAGTGCATCGCGCGCGATTCCTCGGCAAAGCCATCCCCGACCCAGCGACTTTCGCTCAGTGCCTTGGCCTGCGCCTTTGCAAGCGCCAGCATGGCCTGTCGCACTTCCGGGGGCACTTCGCGATTGGTCATGGTCGTGGGGGTATTGGCGGGACGTGCCTCGGAGCGCTGGTTTCCCTTGGCCGAAACCGCCGGGGCCATCGGCGCCTTGACCACATCGAGCGAGCCGCAATGGGGACACATGATCAGTCCGCTGGACTGCTGCGCTGCAAATTCGCCGGACGAGCCGAACCACCCTTCGAAACGATGCCCATCGCCGCACGCCAGGTCGTAAACGATCATGGGGCGTCAGTTGGCGATTTCGCGACGATTGGCAAGGCTCGGGACTTGTGCTCGCACTTGCGCGATGCGGACAGGGTCTATCTCCGCAAATCCTAGCCCCGTTGCCTCGCCCCCCATATCGAGCACCACATCACCCCACGGATCGACGACCAGGCTGTGACCAAAGGTCGCACGGCCGTCCTCGTGCGTGCCGACTTGTGCAGCCGACACGACATAAGCGCTTGCCTCGATGGCACGTGCCCGCTGGAGCACATGCCAGTGCGCCTGGCCGGTCGGCACGGTGAACGCCGCCGGAATGGCGATCAGGTCGCAGCGCCGCTGGCCCAGCGCATCGAACAGCGCTGGAAAACGAATGTCATAGCAGATTGTCAGGCCCAGCCGCCCGGCAGGTGTTTCCACCGTCACGACCTCTTCGCCAGCTTGGTACGCATTCGATTCGCGCCAGCTTTCGCCCGTCGGCAGGTCGACGTCGAACATGTGCATCTTGTCGTAACGCGCGGCGACGCTGCCCGCGGGATCAATCACGAACGACCGATTGGCCCAGCAACCGCCATCGGTCCTGATTGCCAACGATCCGATTGCGACCCACGTGCCATTTTCGCGCGCCGCCTGCCGAACGGCGGCAAGCACCGGGTTGGCATCCTCGGCCACCACATGCGGGCTGGCGCGCGCACGATCGCGGTCGAGCAGGCCGCTCATTTCCGGCGTGAACAGCATCGCCGCCCCGCCTGCGCGGGCGCCATCGATAGCACGCACGAGGCTGCGCGCATTGGCGGCGGGGTCGATCCCGGTGGTCGCCTGAAACACCGCGATACGGGTCATTCAGCCGGCCAGCAAAGCGTCGAGGCGCCCGTGACGTTCAAGCGCGTGAAGATCGTCCGAACCACCCACATGCAGATCGCCGATGAATATCTGCGGCACCGTGCGCGCGCCCGGAGCGCGGCGCAGCATTTCCTCCTTGTCGGCGCCGCCGAAAGTCACATCGTGTTCGACGTAGTCGGCACCCTTTGCATCGAGCAAGGCCTTGGCGCGGTAGCAGAAACCGCAGCCAAACTTCGTGTAGATATCGATCTTCGGTGTGCTCACGTTCTGTCCTTCGATCCGCTTGAAACCGTTTCCGCCCGCCCTATGTGATGCATGGACGCGACCGCCGCAACGGGTTCGCGGACACGCGATGGGGCGCCTCTTGAGGGCTCTGTCATGTCAAATTGCTCATTGGAGGATTTGTTTCGATGTCACGTTTCGATTTTACCCCCTACCGCCGCTCGACCGTGGGTTTCGACCGCCTGTTCGACCTGCTCGAAAACCAGGCGCGCAACGCAGGCGACAATTACCCCCCGTTCAATATCGAGAAACGCGGCGATGACGAATATCGTATCACGCTCGCCGTCGCCGGGTTCCGTCCGGGCGACCTCGATCTCACCGCGCAGCAAAATCTGCTCGTGGTCCAGGGGCGCAAGCGCGACGAGTCCGTCGAAGGCGAGATGCTGCATGTCGGCATCGCCAATCGCGGTTTCGAACGCCGCTTCGAACTGGCCGACTACGTCCGCGTGAAGGCGGCGGACCTGGCCGATGGCCTGCTCGTGATCGACCTGATCCGCGAGGTGCCCGAGGCCATGAAGCCCAAGAAGATCATGGTCGGCGGCCAGCCAACGCTCGAAGTGGTTAAGCGCGACGAGGACAACGCCGCGGCTTGAGCCGGTATCGGCAGAAACGGGCGGGCGGGCAACTAACCCGCCCGCCCGCTGATGGCCTGTGTAGGGGCCCGCGTTTCATCCGCCAGGCAATATCGACACTGGTTGAGATCAGCGCACGCTGGCGCGGATAAAGTCGTGGCGCCCTGGCGGGTTTGGAGGCGGACCCTGAGGTCCGCCCCCGCGGCAAAGCCGCCTCACAACGGGTCTGACCGTCCGGGTCGCAGAAGACGATCAAGCCCGTTGCAAGCTCGAAATCCCGTGCCGCACCACACTGCGGGTGGGCGCGCGCCATTGCGCGGCCCGCCAGCTTATTGGACCAAAATTATCAAAAGATAAAGTATGATGTACGAAAAAATACTGCCGGAGATTTAGTTCCGACGAGACAATATTACCTTTGTCGGGCAGCGCATGGACGTATGTTGCGCAACTCTTTGATCCGGTTGCGGATTGCGACCTAGTTCAGACAAGGCGCGACTGGCGCAGCGCCGCCGCAATGAACCCAGCGAACAGCGGGTGCGGCTCGAAAGGTTTCGATTTGAGTTCCGGATGGAACTGCACGCCGACAAACCACGGGTGGTCCGGGCGCTCCACGATCTCGGGAAGCAGGCCATCCGGCGACATTCCGGAGAAGACCAGCCCATCCCGCCCCAACGAGTCGCGATAGGCGGCGTTGACCTCGTACCGATGGCGATGCCGCTCCGAAATAACGGAAGCGCCGCCATAAATGGTGGAGACGTGGCTGTTGCCCGACAGCACGGCCTCATACGCCCCGAGGCGCATCGTGCCCCCAAGGTCGCCCCCGGCTTCGCGCTTCTGCAGGCCTTCCTCGCTCATCCATTCGGTGATGATGCCAACGACCGGCTCGTCGGTCATGCCGAATTCCGTCGAACTCGCCTTGCCATGCCCGGCCGCCCGCGCGCCTTCGATGCAGGCCATTTGCATGCCCAGGCAGATTCCCAGGAACGGCACCTGGCGCTCTTTCGCGAAGCGGACGCTGGCGATCTTGCCCTCGCTGCCGCGCTCGCCGAAGCCGCCCGGCACGAGGATCGCGTGCATCGGTTCGAGCCGCGCGGCGATTTCGGCATCCTCGCCTTCGAACACTTCGGCGTCTATCCAGCGGATATTGACCCGCACCCGGTTGGCCATGCCGCCATGAACCAGCGCTTCGTTCAATGACTTGTATGCATCCTGCAGACCGACGTACTTGCCAACCACGCCGATGGTCACCTCGCCTTCCGGGTTCTCGTACCGGTCGACGATATCGTGCCAGCGCGACAGGTCGGGCGCGGGCGCGTCGGTAATGCCGAAAGCGCGCAGTACCTCGCCATCCAGCCCCTCGGCGTGATATTGCAGCGGCACGGCATAGATCGAACTCGCGTCGAGCGCTGGAATGACCGCCTCCGCGCGCACGTTGCAAAATTGCGCGATCTTGCGCCGCTCGCCCTCGGGCAGCGGGTGTTCGCAGCGGCACAGCAGGACATCGGGCTTGATGCCCAGGCTGGCCAGTTCGCGGACCGAGTGCTGCGTGGGCTTGGTCTTGAGCTCACCCGCCGCCTTCACATAGGGCACGAGCGTGACGTGGATGCTGAGCGTCTGGTTCGGCTCCAGCTCGTTGCGCAGCTGGCGGATCGCTTCCATGAACGGCAGCGATTCGATGTCACCCACCGTGCCGCCGATCTCGCACAGGATGAAGTCGTGATCGCCCTGGTCAGCCAGCGCGAATTCCTTGATCGCGTCGGTCACGTGGGGAACGACCTGCACCGTCGCGCCGAGATAGTCCCCGCGCCGTTCCTTCGCGATGATCTGCTGGTAGATCCTGCCCGAGGTCACATTGTCGCTCTGCCGCGCCGAAACGCCGGTGAAGCGTTCGTAATGGCCCAGGTCGAGGTCGGTCTCGGCCCCGTCGTCCGTCACGTAGACCTCGCCGTGCTGATAGGGGCTCATGGTCCCCGGATCGACGTTGAGATAGGGGTCGAACTTGCGGATGCGGACCTTGTAGCCGCGTGCCTGGAGCAACGCGCCGAGGCTCGCTGCCATGAGTCCTTTGCCGAGCGAGGAAACCACGCCGCCGGTGATGAAAATGTACCGCGCCATGGGAGTCGGGCCTTAATCGTGTGTGTGGAGTCGGCGCAAGCGGATTGCCGCGGCGCGAGGCCGCCTGTCCACGAGCGGATGGAATTGGAGCGGCTCGCGCGCCCTATTCGGTGAGCGGATCGGCTGTCGGGGCGGGAGGCGCGGCTGGCGCTGGCGCGGGGACCGCCGCACCGGGACCGGCATCCGGCGCGGCGAGCGGATCGGGCTGAGCCGCGACGTTGCGATCAAGCGTGGTCGAGATGTCGTCGCCGCCTGTCGCGCCGACCGCCACCACCGCGAGCGCGATCGACAGGGTGACGAACACGACAGCGAGCCACTTGGTCGATCGAGTCAGGAAATCGGCTGCGCCGCGCGCGCTCATCATGCCGCTGGGGCTGCCGCCGATGCCCAGGCCGCCACCTTCCGACCGCTGCATCAGGATCACCCCGACAAGCGCGGCGGCAACAATCGCCTGGACAACGGTAAGAAACAGGAACAGCGACATAGGTAACTCTCGGAAGGGATGCGCTGCATCTAGTAAGAGGCAGCGCGATAGGCAAGGTCGTCAGGCGTCGACCGTCTCGGCCGCGGCCATCACGATGCCAAGGAACGATTCGGCGGTCAGGCTTGCGCCGCCGACCAGCGCCCCGCCCACTTCGGCCGCGGCGAGCAGTTCGCGTGCGTTGTCGGGCTTCACCGAACCGCCGTAGAGAATACGGACCCTGGCCGCCGTCGCCTCCCCGAAGATTTCGATGAGCTTGGCGCGGATCGCGATATGCATCGTGCCGATATCCTGCACTGTCGGGGTGCGCCCGGTTCCGATCGCCCAGATAGGTTCATAGGCGACAGTCAGCGCTTCGGCCGGATTGGCGAATGTGGCAGGCAGTGACGCGGCGAGCTGATCGGTGACGAACGCTTCGGCCCGCCCTCCGTCACGGGTTTCTTCGCTTTCGCCGACGCACAGGATGACGCGCAGCCCCGCCTCAAGCGCTGCGGCAACCTTTCGCGCCACCAGTTCATTGCTTTCGGCGTGATCCTGCCGCCGCTCACTATGCCCCAGAATGACGAACTTGGCGCCGGCATCGGCGACCATCGCTGCGGACACGTCGCCGGTATTGGCGCCGTCGGGGCCGGGATGACAATCCTGCGCCCCGACGCCGATTTGCTCGACCTCGCGGTGCACCGCGTGGATCAACGTGTAAGGGGGCGCCAGCGCGACCTCGATCTTCATCAGGTTCTGCGCCGCACGATCGATTGAACGAGCCTGCGCCAGCATCGCGCGCGTGCCGTTCATCTTCCAATTACCAACGATATAGGGCCGTTCGGCCATGATGAGCGTCCTGCAAAGCTGTGCGAGAATCAAGAACCGCCCCTAGCGGGGCGCGGATGGCGGGCGCTAGCGCCATGCGCCCGGATAGTCAAAACGCCAGTCCACCTGTTGCCGCGCGGTCGCACGGGCGATAAAGCGCCTGCGCAATTCCCCGCGCACCACGCGCGCCAATCGGGTTCGACCGTTTCCATGATCCAGTTCATTCGCAGGTTCTTCGATTCCAAGTTCGGCATTCCGGTAACCCTCGGTTTCCTTGCGCTGATCGCGGTGGCGTTTGCCAGCGCCGACATCAGCGGGACCGGCACGTTCGGCGGCCTGGCCGGCGGCGACCGGGTCGCGGTGGTCGGAGACCAGAAGATTGGCGCGGCGGACCTCAGCCGTTCCGCGACCAACGCCCTCGATCAGGTGCGCCAGCAAAACCCCACGCTCACGATGCCCGCGTTTCTCGCCCAGGGCGGGCTTGAGGAAGTGCTCAACCAGATCATTGACCGTGCGGCGATCGCTGAATTCGCGCGATCCGTTGGTCTGCGGGCGGGCGACAACCTGGTGAACAGCGAGATCGTGCAGATCGGCGCGTTCCGCGGGCCGGATGGCAATTTCTCACAAGAAATCTACCGCGCGGCGATCGCGCAGCAGGGTCTCAACGACGCCCAGGTTCGGGCCGATCTGGGCGAAGGTTTGCTGGCGCAGCAAATCCTGGTGCCAGCGGCATTTGGTGCCCGCATGCCGGAAAAGCTGGTCAGCCAGTATGCGGCGTTGCTGGCGGAAAGCCGACGCGGCACCATCGGCGTTGTGCCGAGCGGGCTCTATGCGCCAACCGCCGCGCCGACCGCGGCGCAGCTGCAGACACATTATGAACGCAACCGGGCAAACTACATTCGCCCGGAACGCCGCGTGGTCCGTTACGCCACTTTCGATGCCGGGGCCGTAGCCGGATCAACCGCACCAACCGAAGCCGCGATCGCCGCGCGCTATCAGCAGGATCGCGCGCGGTATGCGCCGAGCGAAACGCGCAGGGTAAGCCAGCTGATCGTCCCGACCCAGCAAGCCGCAAATGCCCTGCGTCAGCAGGTCCAGGGCGGGCAGACGCTTGACGCGGCGGCGAGCCAGGCCGGCTTCGAGGCCGCGGCGATCGGCCCGGTCTCGCGCGAACAGCTTGCCGCGCAAACTTCGCCTGCCGTGGCGCAGGCGGCCTTCGCCGCCGGTCAGGGAACCATCGCGGAGCCCGCGCGGAGCGGACTTGGCTGGCACGTGGTCAGAATCGATGCGATCGAACGGACCGCCGGGCGCACGCTTGCACAAGCACGGGATGAAATCGCCGCGACCCTGGGCGAGGAAAATCGCCGCCGCGCCATCGCCGACTTGTCCGCTTCGATCGAAGAGCGGCTGGACGATGGCGAATCCCTGGCGGATATCGCCCGCGAAATCGGCGCCGAACTGCAGGCGACCCGCCCGATCACCGCCAATGGCCTGGTCTATGGGACGACCGAACCCGCTCCGCCGGTCCTGGCCCCCGCGCTCCAGACCGTTTTTCAGATGGAAGAAGGCGAGCCGCAGATCGCAGAGATCGTGGCGGGCGAAACATTCCTGATGTTCGAGGTCGAGGAGATCACCCAGTCCGCCACTGCGCCGCTGCGCGAAATCCAGGCGGATGTGGTCGCCGACTGGCGGTTGGCGCAAGGGCTCGCCCGCGCGCGCGTTGCTGCCGATCGTATCCTTGCCCGGGTCCGGCGCGGCGAAACGCTGGCGGCGGCCATGCGTGCGGAGAATCCGCGCCTCACCGATATCGAGACGGTCGATCTTAGCCGCGAGGAACTGGCCCGGCAGGGTGGCCGCGTTGCGCCGCCGCTCGCGCTGATGTTCAGCATGGCACAAGGCACGACCAAGCGGCTGGAAGCGCCGGGGCGTGGCGGCTGGCTGCTGGTCGATCTCGATGCGATCGAGACAGGCACCGTGGCGCGTGACAATCCACTTTACGCGCAGGCGCGAATCGAATTGAGCCAGGCACTGAGCCGTGAATACGGCGATCAGTTCCGTGCCGCGATCCGCGCGGCAGTGGGCGTGGAGCGTAATGCCGCGGGCATAGAGGCTGTGCGCCGACAGCTGACCGGCGCCAACTGACAATGACCGGGCCGAGCGGCGCCGAGCCGGTCAATGCCGAGGCCGCGCGCGCCGCGCTGGGCCGTGGCGAGCCGACGATGGTGTGGCGCCGGGTTATCGCCGACACCGAAACACCTGTCGGCGCGGCGCGCAAGCTGATCGAACCGGGGCGCGGCGATTTCCTCCTGGAATCGGTCGAGGGCGGTGAAGTGCGTGGCCGTTACAGCCTGCTCGGCCTCGATCCCGACCTGCTGTTTCGCGCTGATGGCGATGGCGCGCGCATCCACCGCGATTGGCAGCGGGATCGCGACAAGAGCGAGCCGATCGCGGGCAACAGCCTTGACGCGCTGCGCCGACTTGCCGGCGAATGCCGGATCGCGGTTCCCTCCGATTTGCCCCCCGCGCTCGCATGCCTGGTCGGCTATTTCGGCTACGAAACCATCGGACTGGTGGAGGATTTGCCACGCGCCCCGCAGAGCGCGCTCGCGCTGCCCGACATGGTCTTCGCGCGTCCGACGCTGATCCTGATCTTCGACCGCTTGACCGATGCGCTATACCTGATCGCACCGTTATGGCCTGCCGCGGGCGATCCCGCGCTGCGTGTCAATGATGCTGGCGAGCGGATCGACGGCGCGCTGCGGCGCCTTTCCGCCGCGGCACCGAACGAGCCGCGCACCGCGACGCTGCCGGATATGGAGCTCAGCCCGACAATGGCCGGAGCTGATTATGCCGCGATGGTGGCGCGCGCCAAGGATTACATAACCGCTGGCGACGTGTTCCAGGTGGTGCTGGCGCAGCGCTTCACCTGCCCTTTTCCGCTGCCGCCGTTCGAACTCTACCGCGCGCTCAGGCGAGTGAATCCGTCGCCGTTCCTCTACTTCCTCGACCTGCCCGGGTTCGCGGTGGTCGGCTCGAGCCCGGAAATCCTCGTGCGCGTTCGTCCCGACGCGGACAGCAACGTCGAAGTCACGATTCGCCCAATCGCGGGCACGCGACCGCGCGGCGCAACCCGCGCCGAGGACGCGGCGAACGAGGCGAGCCTGCTCGCCGATCCCAAGGAACGCGCCGAGCACCTGATGCTGCTCGACCTGGGCCGCAATGATGTTGGCCGGGTGGCGGCGAGCGGCACGGTCGAGGTGACCGACAGCTTTACGATCGAACGCTACAGCCACGTGATGCACATCGTCAGCAATGTGGTGGGGCGGCTCGACAAGTCGAAGGACGCGCTCGACGCACTGTTCGCAGGCTTCCCCGCGGGCACCGTCAGCGGCGCACCCAAGATCAGGGCCTGTGAAATAATCGCAGAGCTCGAACCCGAAACGCGCGGTGCCTACGCGGGCGGTGTGGGTTATTTTGCGCCCGATGGTTCGGTCGACAGCTGCATCGTGCTGCGTACCGGGGTGATCAAGGACGGCGTGCTGCATGTCCAGGCAGGGGCGGGGATCGTCGCCGACAGCGATGCCGCCTACGAACAGCGGGAATGCGAAGCCAAGGCCGGTGCCCTGCTTGCGGCCGCGCGCGAGGCGGCACGGATCGCGCAGGAACCGGGCTTCGGGCAATGAAGCGGCTTGCAATACTCGCCATGTTACCGCTTGCGGCGTGCGGGCAGGATGCACCGGGCGAGCCGGTCATGCGAACCGAGATCGGCAGCGGCATCGGCGAAGGGCGGGTCGAGCCGACACCCTCGCCCGCCGCTTCGGCGACATCGGCCTGCCGCCAGGTCACATTCGAAGGGGCCACGCTGGCGCATTGCATCGCTGATCCGGCACGCCACCGTATCACCACTGCGCTTGGGCCCGCCGCTGGGGAACCTTATCGCGGCATGGCGCAGCTGGCCGCCAACCGCGCCGCTGACGCCGCGCCCGTCGCCTTTGCCGTGAACGGCGGCATGTTCGACGACGATGGGCGACCCATTGGCTATTACGTGGAGCGCGGCGAACGCTACAGTGCACTGAACCGCAACGAAGGCAGCGGCAATTTCCACCTCAAGCCAAACGGCGTGTTTTTCGGCAGTGGCGACAAATGGCAGGTCCGCACCGCCGACGATTTCTACGCCAATATTGGCGATCGTCCTCAATTCGGCACCCAAAGCGGCCCGATGCTGGTTATCGGCGGCAAGCTGCACCCGGAGATCACCGAAAACGGTCCGAGCCGCCACACGCGCAACGGCGTGGGCGTGGACGCGGCGGGGCGTGCCCATTTTGTGATTTCCGCCGGCCCGGTGAGCTTCGGGCTGCTGGCACGCTATTTCCGCGACGAGGCGAACACCCCCAACGCGCTCTATCTCGACGGCAACGTCAGCGCGCTGTGGGATCCGGCGAGCGGGCGGATGGACGGCGGCGCGCCGATCGGCCCGCTGATCGTCGTGGAGAGCCGCGAATAGCTTTCCTTGCTTGATCCCGCGGGCTTCAGCGGCAAAAGCGCCGGGATGATCCTTGTCATCGACAATTATGACAGCTTCACCTTCAATCTTGTCCATTACCTGATGGAACTGGGCGCCGAGGTGCGAGTGGAACGCAATGATACGCTGAGCGCTTCGCAGGCGATTGCCAGCGGCGCACGCGGATTCCTGATCTCACCCGGGCCATGCACGCCCAACGAGGCGGGGATCAGCCTCGATCTGGTCGCGGCCTGTGCCGATGCGGGTAAACCGCTGCTCGGGGTATGCCTGGGACACCAGGCAATCGGGCAGCATTTCGGCGCAAGCGTGGTGCGCGGCGCGCTGATGCACGGCAAGACCAGCCCCGTGACACACGACGGCAGCGGTGTTTTTGCGGGGCTCCCCTCGCCCTTCACCGCGACCCGCTATCACTCGCTGATTGTCGAAGACATACCCGATGTCCTTGCGATCAATGCCACGGCCGAAACCCCGGGCATTGCAGGTTCTGCGGTAATGGGGTTCCGCCACCGCGAGCTGCCGATCCATGGTGTGCAATTCCATCCGGAGAGCATCGCGACGGAGCATGGCCACGCGCTGCTCGCCAATTTCCTGGCTGCGTGTGGCATCGCGGTGGGCGTTTCGGCATGAAGGCGCTGCCCCAGGCCGAACCGCACCTGAGCGAAGCCGAGGCCGAGGAAGTTTTCGGCTGGATCCTGGATGGCGAAACCAGCGAGGAGGAAATCGTCCGGTTCCTCGTCGCGATGACGGAGCGCAGCGAAACCGCCGAGGAAATTGCCGGCGCGGCCCGCGCGCTGCGTGCCCGCCTTATCCCGGTGCCCGCACCTGATGATGCGGTTGATTGCTGCGGCACGGGGGGAGATGGGCATCACACACTCAATGTTTCGACCGCGGTCAGCCTGGTCCTGGCCGCGGCCGGCGTGCCCGTTGCCAAGCATGGCAACCGCGCCGCCAGCAGCAAGGCCGGTGCCGCCGATACGCTGGAGGCACTCGGCCTCGACATGGAAGCCGCCGGCCGGACGGCGGAGCGCACACTGGCCGAAATCGGCATTTGTTTCCTCTTCGCAAAAAACCATCACCCGGCGATGGGGCGCATTCAACCGATCCGCCAGCGCATTGGCCGGCGCACGATCTTCAACCTGATGGGGCCACTGTCCAATCCCGCGCGCGTCGATCGTCAACTGATCGGCATTGCGCGTCCGGCCTACGTGCCGATCTATGCCGCGGCCAAGGCAAAACTCGGAACGCGCCGCACTTTCATCGCATCGGGTGACGAGGGGCTGGACGAACTGAGCCTGGCAGGCGGCAACGAGCTGGCCGATGTCATCGGCAACGAATTCGAGATGCGCCGCGTCGCCTGCGATGCAGCGGGCCTGCCGCAGTCACCCGTGGAAGCGATCCGGGGCGGCGATCCCGCCCACAACGCAAAGGCGCTGACGGCTCTGCTGGGCGGTATGCCCGGCCCCTATCGCGACGCGGTGGTGTTCAACGCGGCCGCGGTGTTCGTGCTGGCCGACAAGGCCGCGGATTGGACCGAGGGCGCCGCGATGGCAACCGAATCGCTCGACAGTGGCAAGGCGGAAGCGTTGCTTTCGCGCTGGATCGAGCTGGCCCGATGAACAAGCTGGAGGAAATCTGCGCGACCAAACGCGGCGAAGTGCTGGCGCGCAAGGGGATCGCCACGATGGACGATCTCGATCGCCGCGCCGCCGCTGCCGGTCCGCCGCGCGGATTCCGCGCCGCGCTGGAGGCGAAGGCGGCAAGCGGATTTGCGCTGATCGCGGAAATCAAGAAAGCATCGCCCTCCAAGGGATTGATCCGAAATGACTTCCGCCCCGCCGAACATGCCCTCGCCTATCAGCAAGGCGGCGCTGCATGCCTCTCCGTCCTGACCGACGCGCCCTTTTTCCAGGGCCACGAGGATTACCTGATGGACGCCCGTGCCGCCTGCGCGCTGCCGGTGCTACGCAAGGATTTCATGGTCGATCCGTGGCAGGTGGCCGAAGCGCGCGCGATCGGCGCCGATGCGATCCTGATCATCGTCGCGGCGCTTGAAGACGGCGCGATGGCCGAAATCGAAGCGGCGGCGATCGAACGCGGGATGGATGTGCTGGTCGAGGTCCACGACGAGGTGGAACTGGAACGCGCGACCCGCCTTCGGTCACGCCTGATAGGGGTAAACAACCGCGATCTCAAAACGTTCCGCACCGATCTCGCCACCACGGAGCGCCTCGCCCCGCTCGCGCCAGAGGGCACGTTGCTGGTCGGCGAGAGCGGTATCGCCAGTCATGACGACTGCGAAAGGCTTGCCGCGAGCGGCGTGCGGTGCTTTCTCGTTGGTGAAAGCCTGATGCGCCAGCCCGACGTGGCGGCTGCGACGCGGGCTTTGCTGGGAGGATAACGATGGGCGGCCTGTTCAATGTGGTTTTCCGGATCGTCAGCACACTGCTGGGCCTGTTGATGATCTGTATCGGGGGTATCTGGATTCTCCAGGGCCTCAACATCGCCTTCCTGAACAGCTTCATGGCGGGCGACATTACCTGGACCTTCTGGGGCATCCTGCTCGCGGCCTTCGGCATCGGGCAGGCGATCTGGAGTCTGAAGCGCACGACTTGAGCGCGCGCCTCCCCGGAAAGCCGCGACTTTCCTACAGGTGCGGGATCTGGCAGCACCGGCCCATGACCCTGTCCGCCGCCCTGCTATCGACCTCACGGGAAGCCCCGCGCGGAAGGCGGACTTTTCGGATCAGGACAGTGTGACACGTGTGACATGACCCGCCTGACGCACCTCGACGAACACGGTGCCGCTCGCATGGTCGATGTGGGCGGGAAGGCCGCGACCGCGCGTCGGGCCGTGGCCACCGGAACGATCCGCATGTCCAGCGAGGCGCTCGGCGCGATCCGGGCAGGCGACGCGCCCAAGGGCGATGTTCTCGCCGTCGCGCGCATCGCCGGGATCATTGCCGCCAAGAAAACCGGCGAGCTCATCCCGCTATGCCACCCGCTCGCGCTCGATGCCGTCACGATCGAGTTTGCATTCGAAGAAGACCGGCTGCGCGCCACCGCCACCGCCTCGCTGACCGGCAAGACCGGCATCGAGATGGAGGCGCTGACTGCCGTATCGGTTGCCCTGCTGACGATCTACGACATGGCCAAGGCGCTCGACAAGGCAATGGTGATTGGCGAAATGCGTTTGCTTGCCAAGACTGGCGGCAAGTCGGGCGATTGGCACGCTCCCGAATGACCGCCCCGCTGCCGCTGGAAGAGGCGCAGGCGCGGCTGCTCGCGCTCGCCGCGCCGCTCGCCCGCGAGACGCTGCCCGTCGAGCAGACTGGCGGTCGCTACCTCGCGGAGGACCTGCGGGCCGCGCGAACGCAGCCCGCCGCGGACCTTTCGGCGATGGATGGCTTCGCCCTCGTCGGCGCCGGCCCATGGTCGCTCATCGGGGAAAGCCGCGCAGGGCATCCCTTCGCGGGCGTGCTCAGCCCCGGCGAAGCGGTGCGTATCTCCACTGGCGCGCTCATGCCCCTTGGGGCGGATACGGTGCTGATCCAGGAATATGCACAGTGCATAGGCGCCAGCGTCCATCTGACGGGGGAAGCGCCAGTGTCCGGCCGCCACATCAGGCGGTCCGGGTTCGACTTCGGTACTGGTGATACCGTGCTCACCGCCGGGACTCGGCTTGGCCCGGCGGCGATCGCACTCGCGCTCGCGGCAGGCCATGCGGCAGTCGCCATTCATCGCGCGCCGCGCGTTATGATCATCGACAGCGGCGACGAGCTGGCCGCCGAACCGCGCGCCTGCGCGCCGCATCAGGTTCCCGCCAGCAACGGCGCGATGCTGGCCGCGATGCTCGCGCCACTGCCCTGCTCGACCCGGCGAATGGGGCCGGTGGCAGACGATCTGGGCGTCGTCGTGCGCGCCCTCGAAAGCGCAGGTGATGCCGACGTAATCGTTACCACCGGCGGGGCATCGGTTGGCGATCACGACCTTATCCGCCCTGCGCTGGAGGCGGTCGGCGCAACCATAGATTTCTGGCGGATAGCGGTCCGGCCGGGCAAGCCACTGCTCGTCGCGCGGCGGGACGGTCAGATCATGCTCGGGCTGCCGGGCAATCCAGTGTCGAGCTTCGTCACCGCGTTCCTGTTTCTCCTGCCCCTCGTGCGCGCGTTGGCTGGCGCGCGGGCACCGCTACCGCGCCCCATCGCACTCCCCCTGCTGGACGCTCTCCCTCCGGGCGGCGACAGGCGTGAATTCCTCCGCGCCACATGGCACCGCGATGGCGTCCGCCCACAGTCGGAGCGCGACAGCAGCGCGCTGGCGAGCCTGGCCTCGGCCGACGCGCTGATCGAACGTCCGGCACATTGCGATGGGACGAAAGCGGGAACGCCTGTTCCGGTCTACCTGATCGAAAATGGCGGGAATGCTTGACTCGGCATATCGAGTTGCCTAATTGTTCCGCATTCGTTCACGCACATTGCGGCTTTGGGAGCTTCCGGCATGCTGACCGCCAAACAGCACGAACTGATCCGCTTCATTCATCAACGGCTGGAGGAAACCGGGATTTCTCCTTCGTTCGAGGAAATGAAGGAAGCGCTCGATCTCAAGAGCAAGTCGGGGGTGCACCGGCTGATTTCGGCCTTGGAAGAACGGGGGTTTATCCGTCGCCTGCCCAATCGCGCGCGCGCGCTCGAGGTGCTGAAGCAGCCGGTGGACGCGATTGGCGGCGGGCGGGCCACCGCAGCGAGCAATGTGGTCTCGATGGCGCCTGCGTCACGCCCGTCCGCGCCGCAGCCCGCCAACGATGTGGTGGAATTGCCGCTCCATGGCCGTATTGCGGCCGGCGTGCCGATCGAGGCGTTGGAAGGGCAAAGCACCCTGCCTGTCCCGGCCGCCCTGCTGGGGCCGGGCGAACATTATGCGTTGGAAGTTTCCGGTGATTCCATGATCGAGGCGGGAATCTTCGACGGCGACTTCGCGCTGGTCAAGCGGACAAACACGGCGCGGGATGGCGAAATCGTGGTCGCGCTCGTCAACAACGAAGAAGCGACGCTCAAGTACCTTCGCCGCGAAAGCGGGCGGATCCGGCTCGATCCGGCGAATGCCACCTACGACCCCCAATATTACGAGCCGCATCAGGTCGAGGTTCAGGGCAAGCTGGCCGGGCTGCTCCGCCGCTATCATTGAACATGCGGCTGGTAGGGTCGCCGCTGCGGGGGTGGTCGCCACCAGCCGTGCTTGCCCTGCGCGTCTGCGACGCTCGCGATCCTGCGGTCTTCGAGGTAAAGTGACAGCCCGCCGGTGCGCTCCAGCATCGCGCGGTCTGCCTTGAGCCAGCGCGCGCGGCAACTGCGCGGCAACCAGCGGTCGGCGATCACGATGTCGGATCGTTCGCATGCGGCCGCAAGTGCCCGTTCCTCGATCCGCTCACGGTTGCGTGCCATCAGGATCACCCATTCACGGCCGCCGCGCTCGATCGTCAGCGTGCAAAAGTCACGGCTGCACCGTGCGCCCGGCCAGTTTGCCAGTGCAATCGCATCGCCCGCCATTCCCGCTGTTTCCAACATGTTGCTCAGCGCGTAATCGCTCCGGCTCTCGCGTAACATCAGCAGGCGATCGCCCTCGCCCACGATCGCGACATGTCGACCGTCAGTCGACACCATGACGTCAGGAACCGGAGTCAGCACCAGGGTCAGTGCACCAATGGCCGCTGGAACAAGCCCCAGCAATCGCGCCCAACCGCGCCACAATGCGAGCCACAATCCTCCGGCGAGGAAAAGGGCATAAGTGCCGTAACCCATCTGCGGCATGAGCTTGACCGCCCCCGGCTGATCCGCGGTCCAGTGTGCGATCCACAACATCGCTTCGAGCGACTTGTCCGCCACCCACCACGCTGGCTCTCCGATCCCGGCAAGGTCGAGCAACAGCCCGAGCGCGATCGCCGGCATCGAGATCAGCGTCACCAGCGGTATCGCAACAACATTGGCGAATGCGCCGTAGAGCCCGGCACGGTGAAAATGAAACAGCACGATCGGCGTCAATACAGCTTCGATCACCAGGCCCGTCAGGAGCAACATCATCGCCAGTCGTGCCTGGCGGGCGAGCCAACTTTCTTCGCGCGGGGCGAGGAAAACGCGAATGGGGGCGCTGTTATGCAGCGCGATGATGGCAAGCACCGCAGCAAAGCTCATCTGAAAACTCGGGCCAACCAGTGCCTCTGGCCATACCAGCATGACGGCAAATGCCGCCATCGCAAGCATACGGACCGACAATGGCTCGCGTCCGATGACCAGCGCGCCGAGCACCAGGAGCGCGCCCAGGCAGCTTCGGATCGTCGGCACTTCCGCCCCGGTTAGCAAAGTGTACCCGACCCCGACAGCCGCGCCCACGCCCGCCGCGATTATGGGCAAGCGCACACGCAAGGCGAGCCAGGGCGACAGGGCCAGCAGCTTGAGCGCCAGGAAGTACCCTGCCGCGATGACGGCGCTGACATGGACCCCGCTGATGGAAAGCAGGTGCGTCAGCCCTGAATCGCGCATGGCTTCCTCGTCGGCCAGGTCGATGGCGCCGCGATCCCCACTGGCGAAAGCGGCGGCGATCGTGCCGGGTGACCCGTCGACCCGCGAACGGACGTGCGCGGCCAGCGCCCGCTGGACCGATGCCAGGCCAGGTCGCGCAGGTGCCGGTTCGATGATTTCGACCGAACCGATTGCCGACCCCGTGGCCGATAGGCCGTCGAACCATGCCCGCCGCGCAAAGTCGTATCCGCCCGGAAGCATCGGCGGCGCGGGCGGCATGAGACGCACGCGCAGGCGCACCACCGCGCCTTCGACCATTGCCGGGCTGCCTTGCGCGGAGGGAACATTCACCCGTACCTTGCGCGCTACGCCCGCCTCGGCATCGCGTATTGCGAGGATCACGCGGACGCGATCCTGGGCCGGCTGCTCCTGCCGGTCCAACACGCGACCGGCGATCCATCCCACATGTTTGCGCGCGATCGGTTCGGCACCGATTGCAGCCGATCGCAGCCATATCGCGGCAAGCCCGGCCGCGAACAGCAGTCCCACGGTGACGACGGCAAGCCGCAACGCGGTCCGGTCGCCCCTGTCTCGCCATATCGCGGCAGCCGCGATCACCGCCAGCAGGCTCGCGCCGATCGCAGCCATCCACTGCCAAGGGCTCGCCAGCACGAACCACGCCGCAATCCCTGCCGCGAAAGCAATGGCGAGCCACGGTCCGCGATCGAACCCCGCACCCGCCAGAAATGCTTCGGCGCCGTCCACCGCACTGGACAAGCGAACGCCCTTGGGCCAAGTGCGCTGCGCTGCAGCATCCGCTTCGTCCGGCCCTTGCCCCAGGGGAACCAGAGGCGCGGAGCTGGTGGCCATGTCACTGTTGAAGAGGATTCCCCGGTTTATGGCAAGCGATAGCGGCAACGTGGTCACGCGTTTCGCGCCGTCGCCCACGGGTTATCTTCACATCGGCGGCGCCCGTACCGCGCTGTTCAACTGGCTCTATGCCCGCCATCACGGCGGCAAGGCTTTGCTGCGGATCGAAGACACCGACGCCAAGCGATCAACGCAGGATGCGATCGACAAGATCATCGACGGCCTCGCCTGGCTGGGTCTTGATTACGATGAGGAACCGGTATTCCAGTCGCGACGGGCCGAACGGCATGCGAGCGTCGCCAGGCAACTCCTCGACGCCGGGCATGCCTATCGCTGTTACGCAACGCCGGAGGAGCTCGAGGCGATGCGGGCCGAACAGCGCGCCAACAAGCAGCCGCTGCGTTATGACGGGCGCTGGCGCGATCGCGACGCCGCCGATGCCCCGGCCGGCGCGCCATTTGTCATCAGGCTCCGCACGCCCGACACTGGCGAGACCGTGATTGACGATGCCGTACAGGGTCGGGTCACGGTACAGAATGCCGAGATTGACGACTATGTCCTGCTGCGCGCCGATGGCACGCCGACCTATATGCTGGCCGTCGTCGTCGATGATCACGACATGGGCGTGACGCACGTCATCCGGGGCGACGATCATCTCAACAATGCGTTTCGCCAGCTACCGATCATTCGGGCGATGGACGCGATCGCCCGAAGCAATGGGGACGCTGGCTGGGTCGATCCGGTTTACGCCCATATCCCGCTGATCCATGGGGCCGATGGAGCCAAGCTGTCCAAGCGCCACGGTGCCGTGGGAGTGGAAAGCTATCGCGACGAGCTGGGCATTCTGCCCGAAGCGCTGTTCAATTACCTGCTCCGCCTGGGCTGGGGCCATGGCGATCGCGAGGAAATCAGCCGCGAGGAAGCGATCGCGCTGTTCGATCTCGCCGGCGTCGGCAGGAGCCCGTCCCGGTTCGACCTCAAGAAACTGCAAAACCTCAACGCGCACTACATTCGCGAGGCGGAAGACGTCCGGCTCGCGGCACTGGTGGCCGCGAAGATCGGTGGCAATGCGGAACTGGGATTGCTGACCCGCGCCATGCCGGTCTTGAAATCGCGCGCGAAGGATTTGCACGAGCTGGCTGAAAATGCGGCATTTCTGTTTGCCCGGCGCCCCCTCGAAATGACCGACAAAGCGGCAGCGCTGCTCGACGACGAGGGACGGCAGCGAGTGCGCCTGACCGCCGACCGGTTGCGGGCTGAAAACCACTGGACAATCGAGACTCTCGAAGCCACTACCAAGGCCCTCGCCGAAGAGCTTGCAGTGGGTCTCGGCAAGCTGGCGCAACCGATGCGCGCGGCACTCACCGGCACCACCACGTCGCCCGGTATTTTCGATGTGCTGGTTCTGCTTGGACGGGACGAATCCCTCGCGCGGCTTGACGCGCAGGCGACCTGACCGGACGGATCGGCAGGGGTAAGGAGAAGAGAATTGGCGGACAAGCAGGCGAAACTCGAACTTGGCGGCACCAGTCACGATTTCCCGGTCATGGCGGGCACCGTGGGTCCGGACGTCATCGACATTCGCAAGCTGTACGGCGCGACGGGCGCCTTCACCTTCGATCCCGGTTTTACGTCCACAGCGAGCTGCGAGAGCGCGCTGACCTACATCGACGGCGAGGAAGGCGTACTGCTGCACCGCGGTTATCCGATCGGGCAACTGGCGGAACATTCCAGTTTCATGGAAGTCAGCTATCTGCTGCTGAATGGCGAACTGCCGAACCAGAACGAGCTGGACGACTTCAGCTACACCATAACCCGCCATACCATGCTGCACGAGCAGTTGCATCGATTCTATGCCGGTTTCCGCCGCGACGCGCACCCGATGGCAATCATGTGCGGCGTGGTCGGCGCCCTGTCAGCGTTCTATCACGACAGTACGGACATTTCCGATCCGCATCACCGCAAGATCTCGAGCCACCGGCTGATCGCCAAGATGCCAACGATCGCGGCAATGGCTTACAAGTATTCGGTCGGCCAGCCGTTCCTTTATCCCAAGAACGATCTCAGCTATACCGGCAACTTCCTGCGCATGACGTTCGGCGTGCCTGCGGAGGAATATGAACTGCATCCGGCGGTCGAGCGGGCGATGGACCGGATTTTCATCCTCCACGCCGATCATGAACAGAACGCCTCGACATCGACCGTACGCTTGGCGGGCTCGTCGGGCGCGAATCCATTTGCCTGCATTGCGGCCGGCATTGCCTGCCTGTGGGGCCCCGCGCACGGCGGCGCCAACGAAGCGGCGCTTAACATGCTGCAGGAAATCGGCACGCCTGACCGCATCCAGCACTACATCGACCGTGCCAAGGACAAGGACGACCCGTTCCGCCTGATGGGCTTCGGCCATCGCGTTTACAAAAACTACGATCCGCGCGCGACCGTGATGCAGAAGACCGTGCGGGAAGTGTTCGACGCCCTCAAGGTTAGCGATCCAGTGTTTGAAACGGCTTTGCGGCTTGAGGAGATTGCCCTGAGCGATCCGTACTTCGCGGAAAAGAAGCTGTTCCCGAACGTCGATTTCTATTCGGGCATCATCCTGTCGGCGATGGGTTTCCCGACCACCATGTTTACTGCGCTGTTCGCGCTGGCTCGCACCGTGGGCTGGGTCGCGCAGTGGAACGAGATGATCAGCGATCCGGGCCAGAAGATTGGTCGCCCTCGCCAGCTCTACACCGGCCCGACCGAGCGTGATTACGTGCCCATCGCCCAGCGCTGAGGCTTCAGCGCGGCTTGGTGCGCCGATTGTCAAGTGCTGGCAATGACAGGGTGAAGCGCGCCCCGGCGCCCGGCGCGCTCTTCACCTTCAGCGCGCCGCCCATCGCCCGGGCGAGCCGGCGGGAAATGTAAAGGCCCAGGCCCGAGCCGCCATCGCCGCTGCGCCCGAGCCGCTCGAACTTCGCGAACACGGCGTCCTGCTGATCGACGGTCAGGCCCGGCCCTTCGTCGGCCACGCTGATCCGAGCCCAGTCCGCCTTTCGGCTGAGCTTCACCGTGACGGTCGACCCGCCCGGCGAGTAGCGGATCGCATTGCCAAGCAGGTTGAGCAAGATTTGTAACACCCGCCGAAATTCACCGATCGCGAGCACCGGCCGGGGCGGCCCCTCTATTTCGAGCACGATACCTTTCTCACGCGCACGCACGCCCAGGATGCCAGTCGCCCGCCGCGCCACGTCGAGCAGGTCGAGCGTATCGGGCGCCGTGGCGAAGTCCTCCGCCTCGACCACCTCCAGATCGGCCAGGTCGTCCAGCAATGACAGCAGGTGCTGGCCCGCCGTGGCGATGTCGGCGGCGTAGTTGCTGTATTCCTCCGCCAGCGGCCCCGCGAGCCGGGTACGGATGGTCTCCGCATTAGCAATGATGCGCGCGATCGGTTTGCGAAGGACGGGCGACAGATCGCGACCCAGCGATTGGGTGGCAATCTGCTGAACGCGACCGCGGCGCGCGCTTAATGGGCCGAGCGGTTGGTCGGCGACGAGGTATAGCTCGAAACCGGCACTGCCGGGATCGGGCCGCCCAAGTGGCACCAGCGATGCGGTCCATTCGCGCCGCGACCCCGAAATCCGGCACCGCGCCCCGTCGAGCAGGCGCCAATGCAGCGGGCGATGGTGCGTGTTGTGCGCAAATTCGACAAAGTCGGTCCACGGTCGCCCGATTGCCGCGCGCATTTCCCCGACAGCTGCCCTCACATCACGTGCGTCGCCTTCAACGGTCAGGATATTTTGCATCGCATCGAGCCGCGCCGTGAGTTCCGCGGTGGCCCGATCGATCTCGATCCTGCGGCGGCTCGCGAACTGCTCGTCCTCGGGGGCCAGCGGCGCGCGCTGCCAGCTCGCCACGGCTATCGCGCATCCCCCACCGCCCTTCGCTGGCGCGATTTCGACCCAGGCCTGGATCTGCTCCTCGCCATCGGTAGCGCTGATCAGGCGGGCAAGGCGCAAGCCATACTGGCGCGCCTTGCGGACCAGCGAGAGTAATTCGGGGATCGCCACGGTGCCCGGGATTTCGCCGCCGCATGCGCGCTGAAGGCCTGCCAGCGGTTCCTCGACCTCGATCAGCCGGTCCATGCCATCGGTGCGGGCACGGGCGATGACGGCGCGGATCGGGACCTCCACGTTCAGGACACCGACTGCCTGGCGGAACCCGCCAGCAGCGCCCCGGCACGATCGGCGCGCAGCTGTTCGTAGCCATCGGGCAGAGCGACGTCGGGGTGGAGATAGAGAAACTGCTCCTCCACCTCGCGCGGCGTCAGCCCCGCCTGGCGGAGACACAGCGCCAGGCGGGCAAGCTGGCTTTCGTTTGTCGATACCGTCGTCAAGTCGCGGTCCTGGCGCGATCCCGCCGCCAGGGCGGAAAGGAACAGCGCCGTGCCCGCATGCCCTATCGATAGCGCCGCCCGCGCCCCGCCGCCCATTCCGGAGACGAGCCGGGCCAACAGGCCGAGCCGCGCGGCCCCTTCATCATAAGCCATCCGCAGGGCTACTTCGGCACGTTCCAACACATCACCCTCGCCCGCGCGGGTGCGCCATGTGGTTACCGCGTGATGGAACAATTCCGGGGGCAATTCGCCCAGCGGCAACTCCATGCGGCGCTGTTGCTGCATGAAACGGGCCTGCGCGGCGAGCATTGCCATGGCGGAGGACGCGGTCGCCGCATCGTCCGATGCAATCAGCGCCTGCAACAACGGCGACAGCACCGGGTCGATGCCACTGCGCTCTTCCAGTCGGCGGGCCAGTTGCCATTCCAGCGAGAGGGCGTGGCAATGCGTGAGAAACGGCAAGCTGGTGACAAGCGCACCGGTCAATGTATCGGCGTGCTCCACTGCGAAGCGCTTGGGATCATCGCTTTCGCACGCCTCGGCCTCGGCGCTGAGCAGCTGGCGCGCGACATGATTCGCCATACCACTGACGCGCGCGACGATTTCGTCACTGAACAGCGAATGGTCCTGGTTGGCGAGCAGATGCCCCAGGATGGGGCCGATTGTCCCAAGCACGACGTCGCCCTGCGCGAGCTCGCCGCGCAGCACAGCCTCCACCGGCATTTCGGCCGCGTCGGTCATCACCGTACCAGTCATGCCCCCGTTATATCGCCCGTGTGGTTAAGCGCGCGTTATCCTAGCGTCTTTTCCAACAATCAGAAGCGCGGCCAATATCAACAGGGCGAGTACCTGAAACGCGATCCCGAGCGCATTGAACATCGCGCCCAGCGTTAGCAGGACAAACAACGCCACCCTGTCCGACGCAGCTTCCGCGAGCCAGCGTGGCCCGTAGATGCCGGCCAGGCGTACGAGGCCCAGCAGCATGGCAAGCAGGAACAAGGCCCGGCCCCAGGCCGACCGTGGCATTGCTATCAACAGGATCGCGAGCAGCAGCAGGTCGAGGGCAGCCGCGATCAACCTCTCCCGGTGCCGGCCGATCCAACCGTTGCTGGCTTGCGCTATCTGCGCCAACCGGTCGCCATAGCGGCTCAACGCCGCCGCGCCCGCCAAACAGCCGATCCCCACGGCGGGCGCGGCATACCAGGAAGCGGCTAGTGCGATCGCGCCAAGCAAAACGCTGCCAAAAAAGAGCACCGCACCGATCGCGGGACGCGAAAGCAGCTCTGGCGCGGCAGCGCGCACTGATCGGTCGACCAGGGCATGAGCGGGGGCGGTCCACGGTGCCGGATGCAGACAAGCGTCGACCACGCGGCGCCCTGCCCCGCGCGCAGCCGTTTCCGAATCAACAAACTCCAGGCGCTTGTCGGTCAGGACTTCAGGTGGCAAATCGACGATCGGACGACCGCGCTGTACCGAAACCCGCATCAGCGCGGAAATGGGATCAATATCGGCTGGCAATTCGTTCAGCCGCTCCACATCGCCAGCGGGCACGCGCAGCAGCCCTGCCCATGCCCGGTCACGGTCGATGCGTTCGTGCCCAGCCGGAATCGCCAGCTCACCCGGCAAGGCAAGGATTCCTCGGCCCACATGGACATGGAGCCGGGCCAAGGCGGGGTCTACCAGCAAACCGTCGGCAATCGCGAGTATCTCGTCGGCAACCGTCACCAGCCCGGCCAACGCACGCGTGCCAGCGATTGCGTGGAACCGTTTTCCCTCCCGCTCGACCAGATGCTGGACCTTGATGAGTTCGGGTGGCAGCCCTTGCGCGACGCATACCACGCGTTCGCAGCCGATCGCCAAGGCGATCCTTACCTGCCGCTCGAGCACGGTCTGCCCTGCCACGCGCAGGTGCGCGCGCGGGTGGTCCGCATGGTCGGCAACCGGATCAATCGAAGACAAAAGGGCGACCAGCACCGCGTAGCTCCCAAGGCACAAGGCTGGTCTAGGGTTCGGCCCGAGCCACGGCAATGGTCGAGATCGCCGTGATTGCGTTCGCGGCTACGGCTTTGCCCTCGCCGGGCGCACCGACCGTCTCAGAGCGTTGGCAAATCCTTGAGATACTTGTCGATCCGACGCAAGGTCACGGGTTCGCCTGGTGCGGATTCCAGCGCCTCATCGGCTAGCTTGATCAATTCCTCGGCGTGGAATGACGTTGCCAACCCTCGCAAGCGCAGGGCGGCGATGTTCCAGTTGGCATCGCACCGCGAGCGACGCAGCAGGTCAAGCTGGCGCGCCACGCTGTCGGCGTAAGCCGCGCGCAATTCCGCCAACAAGGTGGGATCTTCCACCGCCGCGGCCGCCAGCGTGGCATCGAGGGCACCGTTGTCAAACAGCATCACTCCCAAGTGTTAATCGGTAAAGGTTAAGTCGGGGTTTAACCTGTCACGAAACGTGTTAGATTCCGGGACATGAGCGGGGGATCGAATATTCGGGCCATAGAGCCCGGGGATGCGCCACAGGCGCAAGATCAGGCTGATGGCGCGGAGGAGGCCGTTTGGGTCCCCAGCCCCGCTGACGCATTGGATGCGTGGCCTGAACCGGTGGAGCGCGCGCGCTGGCAATGGTTGGTGCCTACGCTCGCTGGCGTTGCCGTCGTTGGATGGACCGTTTTCTACGGTTGGGCGCATTGGGCTGACATCGCCACCGGGGGCAGCCCACGACAATGGACCGCATGGGTCATCGCCTGGGCCGTGCCAACCTTGCTGATCGTCGCGGTATGGCTGCTGGCCATGCGGACCAGCCGACGCGAGGCGCTGCGGTTTGGCGAGATTGCCAATATGCTGAGCGCTGAATCAGCGCAGCTGGAGCAGCGTCTTTCGGTGGTCAATCGCGAGCTGAGCCTGGCGCGGGAATTCCTCGCAGCACAGTCGCGGGAAGTGGAATCGCTGGGCCGGGTGGCATGCGATCGGATTTCGACGCATGCCGACCGCCTTCAGGCCCTGATCCGCGAAAATGGCGCGCAGGTCGACGCTATTGCCGCCGTCAGCGTTTCCGCACGCGAGAACATGGAACGGCTGCGGGATGACTTGCCCGTTGTCGCCAATTCGGCGCGGGATGTGTCGAACCAGATCGGCGGCGCGGGGCGCACTGCCCACGGTCAGGTCGCCGAACTGATTGCAGGCTTCGAGCGGCTGAACCAGTTCGGGGAGGCCAGCGAACGCCAGGTGGGGGCGTTGCAATCCCGCGTCGATGCCGCGCTGTCGGCGTTCGAGACCCAGCTCGCACATGTTGACGACCTGCTCGGCACACGGTTCGACGCGCTGCGCGAGCAAAGCGAGCGGCTGCGCGCGGACCTCGACGCGCGCGAGGTGGACGCGCTCGCCGGGCTGCGCCGCCGTGCCGACACGCTCGGTCAGGAACTGTCGAGCGCCGCGCACCTTATCGACGAGCAGGAAGAAGGTGTCCTTCGGTCCATGCGCGCGCGGCTGGTTGCGCTGCGCGATGAGGCGAAGCTGATCTCGACATCGCTTCGCGAATCGGAGGACGAGGCCGCGGAAAATTGGCGCGCGCGTATCGAAAGTCTCCGCACCCGGTTGATCGAGGCGATAGAAGAAATCAAGACCATCGACCAGTCGGCCCTGGAGTCGGCCAATCGCAAGTTGGAGGCTCTGCGCGCCGAAGCCGAGAAGGTCGATCGGAACATCGTAGATCGTGACGCCAAACTGTTTGCCAAGATTGCGGAACGACAAAATGCATTCTCGCGCAACGAAAGCGAGGCGCTCGGCCGGATGGAAGAGCGCCTCAACGCGCTGGACGCCGCGCTAGAGGCGCGCCGAGCTGCCATTATCGAAGGGACGGACTTCCTCGGCGAGCGCGGCGAAGCCGTTGCCGCCCGCCTCGCAGAACTGCAGGCCGAGATCGCCGCGATCGCGGAGCAGGGGGAACAAACCGAGCGGCGGCTGTCGCAGAGCGTCGGTGAGTTGACCACGCGGCTTGGCGAAAGCCGTTCAAGTATCGAAGGCACCGATCGCGCGGTGGCGGAATTGACCGACGCGAGCGTGCGGCTGCTCGAATTGCTCCAGGCGAGCGCGCAGCAGACAAAACGGGAATTGCCCGCCGCGCTCAACGATGCCGAGGCCCGCTTCGCCGCACTGGCTCAATCCACGGAAGCGCTCGCTCTTGCAATCGACGCCGCCGGCCGCAAGGGGGAAGACCTTTCCAACTATGTCATTGCAACGCGCGACGGCAGTGAAGATGCGGCCGCCCGGATCGATAGCCTTCGTGCGAAGATCGAAGCGGGCAATGCCATCGCCCTGCGCACGGTGGCCGAACTGCGTGATGCCCTGGCCTTAGCCGCCGAGGACAGCGCCGGGCTGTCGGTCAGGGCGCAAGGCGAACTGCGCGACTCGATCGCGGCGCTGGAAGCCGCCACACGTGCGGCGGTGTCGGCGATAGAAACCGATAGCGGCGCCGCCGTGCGCGGCCTTGCCGCGAGGATCGCCAACGAAACGGGCGATGCGCTGGCCACCGCGCTCAGGGCCCGGACGACGGAAACCATCGCGGAGATCGACGAGGCAACCACTCGGGCCGCGAGCGCCAGCCGCGATGCCACGATCCAGCTTCGCGATCAGCTCGCCCGTGTGAACGAACTTGCCGGCCATCTCGAAACCCGCGTCGCCCGCGCGCGCGAGCAGGCCGAGGAGCAAGTCGGGAACGACTTCACCCGGCGCGTGGCACTGATCACCGAAAGCCTTAATTCAAACGCCATCGACATTGACAAGGCATTGTCCGCCGATGTCGGCGACACCGCATGGGCGTCGTACCTGCGTGGTGATCGCGGTATTTTCACCCGGCGTGCGGTACGTCTGCTCGACAATACCGAGGCTCGCGAAATCGCCGAACTTTATGATGCGGATGGTCATTTCCGCGACAATGTGAGCCGCTATATTGCTGATTTCGAGAGCATGCTGCGTACCCTGCTGTCCACGCGCGACGGCAAGGCGCTGGGCGTGACGCTGCTCAGCTCGGACATGGGCAAGCTCTATGTCGCGTTGGCCCAGGCGATCGAGCGTTTGCGCGATTAGAAATAATTCGTGACGTCGATATGCTCGAC
Source organism: uncultured Erythrobacter sp. (assembly GCA_964516135.1). Lineage (GTDB taxonomy): Bacteria > Pseudomonadota > Alphaproteobacteria > Sphingomonadales > Sphingomonadaceae > 34-65-8. Next base: position 70,226 of record CAZEWN010000011.1, read on the forward strand.
GCGAAGCCATCCCCGGTCGTAGTTCAGTACGTACAGTCCGGTCAGCAAAGCGGCCACGATTGTCGCGCGGAAGGCGATGCGCCCAGGCCGGAAGTTGACAGGCGCGCTGTCGGCCTGGCCGCGAACCTTCGCGACACCAGCCTCGTCCGCAGTTTTCACACCGAAGGGCAGCATCACGAACGCTGTCATGATCCAGATAAGGAAATATATTGCCAGGATGGAGGTCCACTGCATCACCCTTCGTCCTCCAGCAGCATCACCTTCACTTGCGGTTTCTTGCCTGACCATCGCTGCGCGGCGCGGCGCGCGGCAAGCCTCGCGGCTTCGATCACGTCATCACGGGTGGTTTTGCGACCCTTGCGTAGCTTCACAAGCGCTTCGATCACGTCCGCTTTGGTTTCACCGATGAAATCATCGAAATCCTCCACCAGAGGCAAACCAAGCGCGTCGACATGCGGGCGCAAGTCGCGATCCAGGACCACCATCATGACCCCATTATGCGCCAGCCGCCGCCGCATCACGATCGCGTCGCCATCAGCCGGCACGATCATCTCTCCGTCGAGCACCAGTCGCCCGGCCCGGACTTCGGCGATCTTGGCGGGGTTTCCGGGCGCGAGACGGATCATGTCGCCATTCTTCTGCACCACGGCGTGTGGGATGCCGCGGGAGTTGCCGAGCCGCGCCTGCTCGTACATGTGGCGCATCTCACCGTGGACCGGCACCAGGATGTCGGGCCGCAGCCAGCCGTAAAGCGCTTCAAGTTCCGGCCGCCCCGGATGGCCGGAAACGTGAATCATCTGCTGCCTGTCGGTGACCAGTTCGATCCCCCGGTCCGCGAGCATGTTCATCACCCGACCCACGGAAATCTCGTTACCCGGAATCTGGCGGCTCGAAAACAGCACTACGTCGCCGGCAGAAAGCTCGATCTGGTGGTTGCCCTCCGCAATCCGGGCCAGCGCGGCGCGCGGCTCCCCCTGCCCGCCGGTCGCGAGTATCAGCACCTCGCCACGCGGCAGGCGCATCGCGGTGTCGAAATCGATCGTTTCGGGCAGGTCGGCAAGGTAACCGTTATCCTGCGCCACCTCGATGATCCGGTCGAGCGAGCGGCCCGCGACGCACAATTGCCGCCCGGTTTCGCGTGCAACCTCCCCCAAGGTATGCAACCGCGCGACGTTGCTTGCAAACGTGGTGACCAGCACGCGCTTGCCCGCATGGCGGCGCACTTCCTCCATCAGCCCGCGATGGACGGCACCTTCTGACCCGCTCGGCTCAGGATTGAACACATTGGTCGAATCGCACACCAGCGCCAGCACGCCTTCGTCGCCGATCCCGGTAAGTTCCTCCTCGGTCGCGGGTACGCCGATGATCGGATCCTCATCCAGCTTCCAGTCGCCAGTGTGGAACACCCGCCCGTGCGGCGTGTCGATCAGCAGCGCGTTACCTTCCGCGATCGAATGCGCCAGCGGCAGATAGGTTACGGTGAACGGTCCAAGGTCGATCTGGCCGTGATCTTCCTCGATCACGTTCAGCTCCACTGCGTTCGACAGCCCCGCCTCTTCCAGTTTCCGCATGACGAGATCGGCGGTGAAAGGCGTTGCGTAGAACGGCACCCCCAGTTCCTCGGCAAAGTAAGGAACTGCGCCGATGTGATCTTCGTGTGCATGCGTCAGCACGACCCCGAGCAAATCCTTGCGCCGGTCCTCGATGAATTCCAGATCAGCAAAGACCAGTTCCGTGCCGGGGTACTCGTTGGCTCCGAACGTCATGCCCAGATCGACCATCAGCCACTTGCCCTGACAGCCGTAAAGGTTGACATTCATGCCGATCTCGGCGCTGCCGCCCAGTGCGAGGAACAGCAGTTCATCCTCGGGGGTAAAATCCTTCCTCACGCGCTCGCCCGCTCCGCCAGGATGGCCAGGCCGTCGAGGGTGAGATCAGTGTCGACCGCATCGAAGATGGTCGTTTGTTCGTCGAACAGGATTGCCAGGCCTCCCGTGGCGATAACCCGCGCGGGGCGCCCTATCTCGGCCCGCATGCGCGCAATTAGCCCTTCCATCATGGCGACATAACCCCAGTAAACGCCGATCAGCATCTGGTCCTCGGTGTTGCGGCCGATGACGCTGTCATCATCGGGCGCGCGGATGGCAATGCGGGGCAGCTTCGCGGTGTTGCCGACCAGTGCATCGAGTGAAAGATTGATACCCGGCGCGATGATACCCCCCTTGTAGGCGCCGTTGAAATCGACCGCGTCAAACGTTGTCGCGGTACCAAAGTCGACAACGATCAGATCGCCCTCGTACTTGGCGTGCGCGGCAATGGCATTGAGCGCGCGGTCGGCTCCAAGCGAGCGGGGTTCGTCCACATCGATCGCGATGCCCCATTCCGCCGCACCTTCGCCCGCGATCAATGGCGCGAGACCAAAATATTTTTCCGCCAGCACGGTCAGGTTGTGAATCGCGCGCGGCACGACCGATCCGACGATGATCTGGCTAATTGCACCGCGTTCCACGCCTTCTATGGCAAGAAGCTGCAGCAACCACACGGCATATTCGTCGCCCGTGCGGCGGGGGTCGGTGGCGATACGCCAGCGCGCCTTGCTCGCCCGGCCATCGTACAGCGCGAAAACGACATTGGTGTTGCCGACATCTACGGCGAGCAGCATCTTCACGGGCTCCTTCAGGCCAACGACACATCGCCGGCGTGCACGCTCCGCGTGGCACCATCAGGCAGCCGGAGCAAGAGCGCGCCGTCGCTGGCGAGGCCAGCGAATGTCCCCTCGATCCGCGCGGCCGCGACATCGTGCACGGTCAGTGGTGTGCCCAGAGGCATTCCTGCCGCCTGCCAACGGCGCACCACCGGTGCGATCCCGAAGGTGCGCCATCGCTCCAGCTCGCGATCGAAATTTTCGGCGAGCGCCTGTGCAAACGCATCGCGATCGGGAGCGGGGCCGAAGCGCGTGAACGCGGCCGTTTCGCGGTCGGGCAAATCGGGCGCGCTGGCGAGATTGACCCCGATGCCGATGATGACCGCGCCGAGCGCGCCCTCCAGCAGGATACCGGCAAGTTTCGCGCGACCGTAGAGCAGATCGTTCGGCCATTTTAACGTGAGCCGCGTGGGATCGGGTACCAGCGGCGTCGTCACCTCGTGCAGCGCCAGCCCGGCCAATAGCGCAAGGCTGGGCGCGGGCGGATCGCCAGGCGCGGGCCGAACCACCGTAGAGCCCATGAAGTTGCCTAGCCCATCGCTCCACACCCGACCTTGTCGCCCGCGCCCACGGGTTTGGCGGTCTGCCACGAGCCATTCGCCCTCGGGCACATGATCACCCCGGCGGATGCGTGCGGCGATATCGCTGTTGGTCGAACCGGTTTCGGCTATCGTGCGGATCAAGGCAGCAGGAACAGCGCGCCAGCCGCCTTGTCACTGAGATCGCCCAGCGAGCGATTGAGCAAATAGCCTAGCGGCGACACGATCAGCGTCGTGACAATCAGCAGCGCCCAGTGTGCGCCTGCGCTCTTGCCCACAGTGACCTGCGCCGGGGCATCGAAGAACATCACCTTGATGAACTTGATGTAATAGAACGCACCGATCACGCTTGCGGCGATGCCGATGGCGGCGAGCAGTACCAGGTCCGCCTCGACCGCCGCCTGGAACACGACGAATTTGCCCCAGAAGCCGAACAATGGCGGAATACCGGCAAGGCTGAACATCAGCGCTAGCAGGCACCAGGCCAGCAACGGCGCCTGTGCCGAAAGGCCTGAGATGTCGGCAAATGTTTCGAGGGGGTTGCCGTCGGTATCGCGCAACATCAGCAAAGCCACGAAACTGCCCAGCGTCATTGCCAGGTAAATCGCGATGTAGACCATCATCGCGCTTGCGCCCGCCACGGTGGCGGTTGCGAGGCCGATCAGGATAAAGCCGACGTTGTTGATCGAGGAATAGGCGAGCAGCCGTTTCAAGTTCTGCTGCCCGATCGCGCCTAGCGCGCCAACCACGATCGAGGCGAGCGCCGCGAAAATCACGATCTGACGCCAAGCGTCCACTTGCGCGCCAAGCGGATCGAGCGCGACGCGCGCAATCAGCGCAATGGCAGCAGCCTTGGCCGACGTTGCAAAAAACGTCGTGACCGGGGTCGGCGCGCCTTCATAGACGTCGGGTGTCCACATGTGGAACGGCACCGCGGCTATTTTGAAAGCGAGGCCGGACAGAACGAAAATCACCCCGAACAGCATCCCGGTCGACATCTCGCCCGACAAGGCGGCACGAACACCTTCAAAGCTGGTCGTGCCCGTGAAGCCGTACAGCAGGCTCATCCCGTAGAGCAGGATACCACTGGCAAGCGCACCGAGGACGAAATACTTGAGGCCCGCCTCGGCCGAACGGCTATCGTTTCGCAGGTACGCGGCCAGCACATACGCAGCGAGGCTGTTCAGTTCGAGCCCGATATACAGCGTCATGAAGTCGCCCGATGACACCATGATGCTTGCGCCGAGCACAGCCAGCAGCATCAGGACCGGATATTCCGGCTTCATCGCACGCAAACGTTCGAAATAGGCGGGGGCCACCATCAAACAGCCAATGGCCGCGAGATAAATCAATGCCTTCGCAAAGGCCGAAAACGCATCCGCCCGGAACTGACCCGCGAAAGCCCAGGTATCTGGCCCCATCAACCCGAGATGCAGCGTCGGAAACAGCAAGATTCCTGCTGCAAACAGCGCGGCCGATGCGAGGATCGAGACAAGGCGCGCAGATTTCTCCCCGCCCCATGCGGCGACGAGCAACAAAATCAGTCCCGACACGCTGATTACCAGCTCAGGCCCGATCAAACGAAGTGAGAGGGCGAAGTCCATCAGTGGTGCGCCCCTTCATGCACTATCTCGGGCATGGCGTTGGCGGCCTCGGCACGGGGCGCCCCCTCGCCCACCTGGGCATCCCCGGCTGGCGCCGCACGTGCCACCCGGGCATCGAGTGCGGCAATATCCGCCCGCATGGGCGCCAGGAAACTTTCTGGATAAATGCCCATCCACAGAACCGCAGCCGCGATCGGAGCAAGCATTGCCCATTCGCGCGGGTTGAGGTCGGGCATTGCCGCCGCGTCTTGGTTCTTTTGAATGCCAAAGGCGACCCGGCGATAGAGGTAAAGCATGTAGGCGGCCCCGAGGATGATGCCGGTCGTACAGACGAGCGCGACCCAGCTCGAAACTTGATAGATGCCCGCCAGCGCCAGGAATTCCCCCACGAAACCGCTGGTTCCAGGAAGCCCGATGCTCGCCATCGTGAACAGCAGGAAGAACAGCGAATACTTGGGCATGTTGATGCTGAGGCCGCCATAGCGATCAATCTCGCGCGTGTGCAGCCGGTCGTAGATGACGCCAACACACAGGAACAGCGCCCCCGAGACGAGCCCGTGGCTGAGCATGACGATCATCGCGCCTTCCAGTCCCTGCACGTTGAACGCAAACAGGCCCACGGTGACGATCGCCATGTGCGCGACCGAGGAATAGGCGATCAGCTTCTTCATGTCGTGCTGGACCAGCGCGATCAGACTGGTGACGACCACCGCGATCATCGACAGCGCGAAGATGAACCAGGCGAACTGCGCGCTCGCTTCAGGGAACATCGGCAGGCTGAAGCGAATGAAGCCATATCCGCCCATTTTGAGCAGAACGCCCGCCAGGATCACCGAGCCGGCCGTGGGCGCCTGCACGTGCGCGTCGGGCAACCAGGTATGGACCGGCCACATCGGCATCTTGACCGCGAAGCTGGCGAAGAAGGCGAGCCACAGCCAGGTCTGTGCACCGGCAGGAAAATCGTACTGCATCAGCGTCGGAATGTCGGTCGTGCCCGCCTCGTTCACCATCCACAGCATCGCGATCAGCATCAACACCGAGCCGAGCAGGGTGTAGAGGAAGAACTTGTAGCTGGCGTAGATCCGGTCCGCCCCGCCCCATATGCCGATGATCAGGTACATGGGAATGAGGCCTGCCTCGAACATGATGTAGAACAGGAACAGATCCTGTGCCGCGAAAACACCGATCATCAGCGTTTCCATCAGCAGGAAGGCGGCCATGTATTCGCCTACGCGTTTGTCGATGGCGTCCCAGCTGGCAAGGATGCAGATCGGCATCAGGAAGACGCTGAGAACAATCAGCATTAGCGCGATGCCGTCGATGCCCAGCGCCCACTGGAAGCCCGCGAACAGGTCCGCGCGTTCGGTGAATTGCCATTGTGCGCCGCCGATGTCGTAGCTCGCCCACAGCACCACGCCGAGCGCGAGGTTCGCGAGCGTCGCCGCCAACGCAATCATGCGCGCAGGCCTGGCTTCGACAAACATGCAAATCGCGGCCGCGACCAGCGGCACCGCGAGCATCGCGGACAAGATCGGGAAGCCCCCCATTACATCAGCACCCAGGTAACCGCCGCGATCAGCCCGAGCAGCATGATCAGCGCATAAGAGTAGAGATAGCCCGACTGGACCTTCTTCGCGATGGCCGAGCCCTGCACCACGACCCAGGCTGCGCCATCAGGCCCGAAGCGGTCGATGATGCCCTTGTCGCCGCGCTGCCAGAACACCCGCCCGAACCAAAATGCGGGCTTCACGAAAATGAAGTGATACAGCTCGTCGAAGTACCACTTGTTGAACACGAATTGGTGGACCAGCCGGAACTGATCGACAAACTTGCCCGGGATCGTCGTGTTGCGGATGTATGCCCAGTACGCACCTGCGAGGCCCAGCAGCATCACGATCGTTGCCGCATACTTCACCAGCGTCGGCACTTCGTGCAGCGCGGTGACGAGGTTCTGGTTGAAGTAGATCGAGCCACCCCAGAAGGCCGCGCCGTCGATGAAGGCGCCCTTGAACACGTAACCCGCCGCGATCGCGCCCAGCGTCAGCACGCCGAGGGGCACCAGCATCGCGACAGGGCTTTCATGTGGGTGGTAACCACCGGTTCCGTCGCCATGCTTGGGGTCAGGCACACGATGATGCACGTCCTCGCCCGCATCCTCCTGCGAGGGCGGATTGTGGTCGTGCGCGTGGCCGTGATGGTCGTGGACCGCGTGCTGGATATGCTCGCTCTCGATCCAGCGGGGCTTGCCCCAGAAGGTCAAGAACATCAGACGCCAGGAATAGAAGCTGGTCAGCAGCGCCGCGACCGTGCCCGCCCAAAAGGCGAACTGCGACAGCGAGGTGCCGCGCGCCCATGCAGCTTCCAGGATCGCATCCTTGGAGAAGAAGCCAGCGAATCCCAAGCCGAGATGATAGACACCGACCCCCGTGATCGCGAGCGTGCCCGCCAACATCGCCCAGAAGGTGAACGGGATGTGCTTACGCAGGCCGCCGTAATAGCGCATGTCCTGTTCGTGGTGCATCGCGTGGATCACGCTGCCCGCGCCCAGGAACAGCAACGCCTTGAAAAAGGCGTGCGTGAACAAGTGGAACATGGCGACGCCGTATGCGCCCACGCCCGCGGCGAAGAACATGTAGCCCAATTGCGAACAGGTCGAATACGCGATGACCCGTTTGATGTCCCACTGCGTCGTGCCGATGGTGGCGGCGAAGAAGCAGGTCGCGGCGCCCACGAAGGTCACCATCGCCAGCGCGACCGGCGCGGTCTCGAACATGGGGCTGAGGCGGCAGACCATGAACACGCCCGCGGTCACCATGGTCGCCGCGTGGATCAGCGCGGATACGGGCGTCGGGCCCTCCATTGCGTCGGGAAGCCAGGTGTGGAGGCCGAGTTGCGCCGACTTGCCCATCGCGCCGATAAACAGAAGGATGCACAGTACGTCCATCGTCTGGACGCGGTAGCCGAGGAATCCGATCGTGCTGCCACTCATTGCCGGCGCTGCGGCAAGGATTTCCGGGATCGAGGTCGTCTGGAACACCAGGTAGGTGCCGAAGATGCCGAGCATGAAGCCGAGATCGCCCACGCGGTTGACGACAAAGGCCTTGATCGCGGCTGCATTGGCGCTGGGCTTCCTGAACCAGAACCCGATCAGCAGGTAACTGGCGAGCCCGACCCCTTCCCAGCCGAAGAACATCTGCACCAGGTTGTCGGCGGTCACCAGCATCAGCATGGCGAAGGTGAACAGGCTGAGGTACGCGAAGAACCGGGGCTGGTCCGGGTCCTCCTCCATGTAGCCCCAGCTATACAGGTGGACGAGCGCCGAGACGGTGTTGATCACCACCAGCATCACGGCCGTCAGGGCGTCGACGCGCAGCGCCCAATCGAACGTCAGCGTGCCCGACTGGACCCATTTGAGCACGGGCACGACTTGTGCCTCCGCACCCCCGGTCAGGAACCCAATGAAGATCGGCCAGCTCAGCACGGCGGAAACGAACAGCGCACCGGTGGTCAGCGACTTGGCGACCGTGTTGCCCAGCGCGCGATTGCCCAGCCCCGCGACGATCGCGGCGAGCAGCGGCAGGAATACGATGATGAGGATCGAGGAGTTCACTTACGATACCCCGTCATCCCAGCGAAAGCTGGGATCGTTGTCGGATAACTCCGCGCATTGCGGAGGGCGATCCCAGCTTTCGCTGGGATGACGGAGAGGGACATCACGCTCACCCCCGCAGCCGGTCGACATCGTCGACCGCGATGGTGCCGCGGCCACGGAAATAGATCACCAGGATCGCCAGCCCGATCGCAGCCTCGCCCGCTGCCACGGTCAGCACAAACATTGCGAAGACCTGCCCGACCAAGTCGTTCAAAAAGGCGCTGAAAGCGACCAGGTTGATGTTCACCGATAGCAGGATCAGTTCGATCGCCATCAGGATCACGATCACGTTCTTCCGGTTGAGGAAGATGCCGAGCACGCCCAGCACGAACAGGATCGCGCTGACGACGACGTAGTGTTCTATGCCGATCACAGCTCGACCCCCTTGCCGATCTCGGGCTGGCGCATGACCGTCGCATCCTCCGGTCGGCGCGCGACCTGCTTCGATATGTTCTGGTGCCCACGCACGGTCTTGGGCGGCCGGTGGGTCAGCACGATCGCGCCCACCATGGCGACCAGCAAGATGATCCCGGCGGTTTCAAACAGGAAAAGGTATTCGCCGTAGAGCAACGCGCCCAGGCTTTCGATATTGCTGCGTCCGACAAGCGGCGCGGCATCGCCCGCGGGTGTGCCGAGGTCGATCGCACCCGCGCGATAGGCTCCGATCCCCAATACGAGCTCGGCCAGCAACACCAGTGCGATCGCGATGCCCAGCGGAAAATTGCGGATGAAGCCCGCGCGCAATTCCGCAAAATCAATGTCCAGCATCATGACCACGAACAGGAACAGCACCGCGACCGCGCCCACGTAAACCACGACCAGCAGCATCGCGATGAACTCCGCCCCCACCAGCACCATGAGGCCGGCGGCGTTGAAGAACGCCAGGATCAGCCACAGCACCGAATGCACGGGGTTGCGCGCGACGATCACCAGCACGGCGCTGGCGAGCATCAGTGCGGCGAAGAGATAGAAGGCAAAGACCTGAACCATGAGTGCGCGCGGCCCCTAACGGTACGGCGCATCGGCTTCAAGGTTCGCGGCTATGGCCCGCTCCCACTTGTCCCCGTTGGCCAGCAGTTTTGCCTTGTCGTAGAGCAGTTCCTCGCGCGTTTCGGTCGCGTATTCGAAGTTAGGCCCCTCGACGATGGCATCGACCGGGCATGCTTCCTGACAGAAGCCACAGTAGATGCACTTGGTCATGTCGATGTCGTAACGCGTGGTTCGACGCGATCCGTCTTCACGCGGTTCCGCCTCGATGGTGATCGCCTGCGCCGGACACACCGCCTCGCACAGCTTGCACGCGATGCACCGCTCCTCGCCGTTGGGATAGCGCCGCAGCGCGTGCTCGCCGCGAAAGCGCGGGGAAAGCGGGTTCTTCTCGAACGGATAGTTGATCGTCGCCTTGGGTTTGAAGAAATACTTCAGCGTGAGGGCATGTGCCTTCACGATCTCCCACAAAGTGAACGACTTGATGAGCTGGGCGACGGTCACGCGGCGCCTCCGTAACGGGTGAGCATGAGATAACCGCTGATCAGGACCACAAAAATCAGGCTCATCGGTAGGAACACCTTCCAGCCGAGCCGCATGAGCTGGTCGTAGCGGTAACGCGGGACGGTCGCCATGACCCAGCTGAACATGAAGAAGAAGAACAGGATCTTGCCGAGCAGCCACACGATGCCAGGAACGGCATAGAGCGGTTCCCAGTCGATCGGCGGCAGCCACCCGCCGAAGAACAGGATCGCGTTCAGCGCGCACATCAGGAGGATGTTGGCGTACTCGCCCAGCCAGAACAGCGCGAAGCTCATGGACGAATATTCGGTCTGGTATCCGGCGACGAGCTCGCTTTCCGCCTCGGTCAGGTCAAACGGCACGCGCTGGGTTTCGGCGAGGCTGGAGATGAAGAACACCACCCACATCGGGAACAGCAGCAGGTTGAAGACATAGCCGTTAACGATCCCCAGCCCGTGCCCACGCTGCGCCTCCACGATCTCGGACAGGTTGAACGTCCCCGCCCACAGCACCACGCAGACCAGGATGAACCCGATCGAGACCTCGTAGGAAATCATCTGCGCTGCGGCGCGCATGGCGGAGAAGAATGGATATTTCGAGTTACTCGCCCACCCGCTCATCACAATGCCGTAGACCGACAGCGAACTGATCGCGAGAATGTAGAGCAGGCCCACATTGATGTCGGCGAGCACCACGCCCACATCGAACGGGATCACCGCCCATGCCGCAAGCGCAACCGTGAAAGTCACGATCGGGGCGAGGATGAAAATGCCCTTGTTGGCCGCGCTGGGGATGATGGTTTCCTGTAGGAACACCTTGAGCCCGTCGGCGAACGACTGGAGGAGGCCAAACGGGCCAACCACATTGGGACCGCGCCGCAGATTGATCGCGGCCCAAACCTTGCGGTCCATGTAGATGATCATCGCCACCGCCAGCATCAGCGGAAAGGCGATCAGCAGGATGCCCGCGACCGTCGCGACGAACCACGCCCACTCATAGGTCATCCCGAGCGACTGGAAGAAGGCGGTCATTCCGCAGCCTCCGCCAGTTCATCCCCATACAGCAGTTCGGCGCTGCATTCCTGCATCACCGCGCTCGCCCGGGCGATGGGATTGGTGAGATAGAAATCCTTGATCGGGTAGGCCTCGATGGAGCCTTCGAACTTGGCCTTGGCGTCGCCCGGAGGCAGCGCGCCGTAGTCCGCAAGGCCTTCCTCGCCCAGTGCGGGCACCTCGGCAATCATGGCGCCTTGAAGCTCGGCAAAGCTGTCGAAACCGACCGAGACGCCCAGCGCATCGGCCAGCGCCCGCAGGATCGTCCAATCCTCGCGCGCGTCGCCCGGCGCGAACACAGCCTTTTCGGCGAACTGCACCCGGCCCTCGGTGTTGACGTAAGTACCGTCCTTCTCGGCGTAGCTGGCACCTGGCAGCACGATGTCCGCCGCATGCGCACCCTTGTCGCCGTGGTGGCCGATATAGACCTTGAGGCTGCCGGCAAACTGCGACCAGTCAACCTCGTCCGCGCCCAGTGCGAGCACCACCTTTGGCTCGGCCCTGGCGAGATCGGCGATGCCGCCCGGCTGTGCATAGCCAAGCATCAGCCCGCCCATCCGGCTCGCCGCCATGTGGAGCACGTTGAAACCGTTCCAGCCGTCTTTTACGACGCCCAGCTTGCTTGCGAGCGACATCGCCGCACCGAGCGCGCCTTTCCCCAGCGCTGCTCCACCCAGGATCAGCGCGGGACGCTCCGCCTTGTCGAACGCGTCTGCCGCATCTTTCGGAAGCTTGCCGAGCACCGCCAGGTCGTTGCCGAGGAAGGTCGTGGGATAGGTCGCATCCCACTCCGGTCCTACCACGAACACCTTCGCCCCGCGCTTTGCCGCCTTGCGAAGCCGCACATTAACCAGCGGCGCCTCCCAGCGGACATGGCTGCCTATGATAAGGATCGCGTCGGCCGTCTCGATACCGGCAAACGTCGTATTGAAATTCACCGCAGCAAGGTTGCTAGCGTCATAGGACAGCCCCGTCTGCCGCCCTTCGAGCAGGTCCGATCCCAGCGCGCGCAACAGCGCCTTCGCCGCGAACATCGTCTCGCAATCGACCATATCGCCCGCAATTGCCGCAATGCTTGCGCCGGGCTTGGCCTTCGCGATTGCGGTGAAGGCGTCATTCCAACCGGCCGCCTGCAGCTTACCGTTCTTGCGGATCCACACCTTGTCGAGGCGGCGCCGCGTGAGCCCATCGACCATGTAACGGCCCTTGTCGGAAAGCCACTCCTCGTTCACGTCGTCGTTGTTGCGCGGCAGCGCGCGCATGACCTCGCGCCCGCGACTGTCGAGGCGGATGTTCGCCCCCACCGCGTCGGAAACGTCGATGCTTAGCGTCTTCTTCAGCTCCCACGGCCGCGCCTCGAATGCGTAGGGGCGGCTGGTGAGCGCGCCGACCGGGCACAGGTCGATGACATTGGCCGAAAGCTCGTGCTTCGCCGCCTGCTCGAGGTAGGTGGTGATCTGCATGTCCTCGCCGCGGCCGATCGCGCCGATCTCGTCAACGCCCGCGATTTCCTCGGAAAAGCGCACGCAGCGGGTGCAGTGGATGCAGCGGGTCATCACCGTCTTGATCAGCGGACCCATGTATTTTTCGGTAACGGCGCGCTTGCTTTCGTCATAGCGGCTTCCACCCCGCCCATAGGCGACCGACTGGTCCTGCAAGTCGCATTCCCCGCCCTGGTCACAGATCGGGCAATCGAGCGGGTGGTTTATGAGAAGGAACTCCATCACCCCTTCGCGCGCGGTTTTGACCATCGGGCTGTCCGTGCGGATTTCCTGGCCCTCGGTGGCGGGCAGCGCGCAGCTCGCCTGCGGCTTGGGCGGGCCGGGCTTCACCTCGACCAGGCACATGCGGCAGTTGCCCGCAATGCTGAGGCGCTCGTGATAGCAGAAGCGCGGAATCTCCTTCCCCGCAAGCTCGCACGCCTGGAGGACGGTGGCCCCGTCCGGAACCTCAATTTCCTGGCCGTCCACGGTGACTTTAGGCATTATTCCGCTGCCTCCGCAAAGGTGGCTTCACGTTCAGTGATGCGCCGTTCCAGCTCGGGCCGGAAATGGCGGATCAGACCCTGGATCGGCCACGCCGCCGCGTCGCCCAGCGCGCAGATGGTGTGGCCTTCGACCTGCTTGGTGACCTGCTGGAGCATGTCGATCTCCTCGATCGCCGCATCGCCGGTGCGAAGGCGCTCCATCATGCGCCACATCCAGCCCGTGCCCTCGCGGCAAGGGGTGCACTGGCCGCAGCTCTCGTGCTTGTAGAAATAGCTGAGCCGCGAGATCGCGCGGACGATGTCGGTCGACTTGTCCATCACGATGACCGCTGCCGTGCCCAAACCCGAGCCGACATCCTTCAGCCCGTCGAAGTCCATCGGGGCGTCCATTATCTCGCGCGCGGGAACCAGCGGCACCGAGGAACCGCCCGGGATCACCGCCAGCAGGTTGTCCCACCCGCCGGTGATACCGCCGCAATGCTTCTCGATCAGCTCGCGGAAGGGAATGCTCATCGCTTCTTCGACCACGCAGGGCTTTTCGACGTGCCCGCTGATCTGGAACAGCTTGGTGCCTTTGTTGTTCTCGCGCCCGAAGCTGGAGAACCACGCCGCGCCGCGCCGCAGGATCGTGGGGACGACTGCAATGCTTTCCACGTTGTTTACGGTGGTCGGGCAGCCGTAAAGACCCGCGCCGGCCGGGAACGGCGGCTTGAGGCGCGGCTGGCCCTTTTTGCCCTCCAGGCTCTCGATCATCGCGGTTTCCTCGCCGCAGATGTAGGCGCCCGCGCCGCGGTGCATGAACACGTCGAAGTCGTAGCCGGACTTGCTGGCGTTCTTGCCGATCAGGCCCGCCGCATAGGCCTCGTCAATCGCGGCTTGGAGCGTTTCCGCCTCGCGGATGTATTCGCCGCGGATGTAGATGTAGGCGGCACGCGCGCGCATCGCGAAACCAGCCACGAGGGCGCCCTCGATCAGCTTGTGCGGATCGTGGCGGATGATCTCACGGTCCTTGCACGAACCCGGTTCGGATTCGTCGGCGTTGATGACCAGGAAGCTCGGCCGCCCGTCGCGCGATTCCTTGGGCATGAACGACCACTTGAGGCCGGTGGGGAACCCCGCCCCGCCGCGCCCGCGCAAGCCCGATGCCTTGATCTCCTCAATGATCGCATCCTGACCGCGCGCGATCAGCGCCTTGGTATCATCCCAGTCGCCGCGCGCCTCTGCGGCTTTCAGGCGCCAGTCCTGATAGCCGTAGAGGTTGGTGAAGATGCGGTCCTTGTCAGCGAGCATCTGCGAGCGTCCTACGAAAAACAGCCGCGAGCATCAGAATGCCCTTCCCTGCGAGAGGAAATAGAACGCGCCGATCACGACCAGCGCAATCAGGCCGAACTTGATCAGCCCGGTCAGCACCTTCCACGCGATGAAGATGAGCACGAGCGCGATGAGGATGGTGGCGACTTCCATCACCACTCCCCCCGGTAATCGTGGTTGGCGTCAACCATTTCGCGCAAGGTCGTCGGCCCGCCGACCGGCTCGACCGTGTGGCGGCCGGGTTCCTGCGTGCCGGGCTTCGGCGTCTGCCCCGCCGCCAGCGCATCGAGCACGGTGTCGAGGCGTTCAGGCGTCAGGTCTTCGTAGTTGTCGTCGTTGATCTGGACCATCGGCGCGCTGGAGCAGTTGCCCATGCACTCGACCTCGGTCAGCGTCCACAGGCCATCGGCCGAGACGTGGCCCTTCTTCATCCCGCGCGCCTTGCAGGTTTCGAACAGCGCGTCCGATCCGCGCAGCATACACGGCGTGGTGCCGCAGACCTGCACGTGGAATTTGCCCACGGGGCGCATGTTGTACATGAAATAAAACGTCGCGACCTCGAGCACGCGGATCACCGGCATGTCGAGATAGCGCGCGATGTACTCGATCACGGGCAGGGGCAGCCAGCCCTGCGTATGGGTTTCCTCGCCGACCTGCCGCTGGGCGAGGTCGAGCAGCGGCATCACCGCGCTGCGCTGCCGGCCTTGCGGATAGCGCGCGATCGCGGTGTCCGCCTTGGCCTTGTACGCGGGCGAAAACGCAAACGCGCCCCACCGCTCGCGCAGTTCGGGGGTGTCGGGTGCGGGGGAACGGTCAGCCACGACGATCCTCCCGGATCGTCGCCCCGGGCTTGACCCGGGGTCCCGCTGCCTTCGGGCGCTGCGGAAGAAAAGCGGGATCCCGGATCAAGTCCGGGATGACGGTGGTATGTTGCATTCTCACCGGTCACACTCCCCGAACACCACGTCGATCGCGCCCAAAATGGCGGTCGCGTCGGGCAGCATGTGGCCCTTGCACATCATGTCCATCGCCTGAAGGTGGCTGAACGCGGTCGGGCGGATCTTGCAGCGGTAGGGTTTGTTCGACCCGTCGCTGACCAGATAGACGCCGAATTCGCCCTTGGGGCTTTCGGTCGCGACGTAGACCTCGCCCGCGGGCACGTGGAAGCCTTCGGTGTAGAGCTTGAAGTGGTGGATCAGCGCTTCCATGGACTGCTTCATCTCGGCGCGCTTGGGCGGGACGACCTTGCGGTCCTCGCTCGCGACCGGGCCCTGCGGCATTTGCGCGAGGCACTGCTTCATAATCCGCGCGCTTTCGTAGACTTCCTTCACCCGCACCACGAACCGGTCGTAGCAGTCGGAGTTGGTGCCAACGGGAATGTCGAACTCCATCCGGTCGTAGACATCGTAGGGCTGCGATTTGCGCAGGTCCCACGGAATGCCAGCCGCGCGGATCATCGGGCCGGAGAAGCCCCATGCGATCGCGTCGTTGCGGCTCACCACGGCGATATCCACGTTGCGCTGCTTGAAGATGCGGTTGTCGAGCACCAGGCTCATGGCGTCACCGAACAGTTCGGGCAGGCGGCCGTCGAGCCATTCGCCGATATCGACCAACAGCTTTTCCGGCACGTCCTGGTGGACGCCGCCGGGGCGGAAATAGGCGCTGTGCATCCGCGCGCCCGATGCCCGCTCGAAGAAGTTCAGGCAGTCCTCGCGGATCTCGAACATCCACAGGTTGGGCGTCATCGCGCCCACGTCCATCACGTGGGCGCCGAGGTTGAGCATGTGATTGCAGATGCGGGTCAGCTCGGCGAAGAACACGCGCAGGTACTGCGCCCGGATCGGCACCTCGATGTTCAGCAGCTTCTCGATCGCCAGGACGTAGCTGTATTCCTGCGCCAGCGGCGAGCAGTAATCGAGCCGGTCGAAATAAGGCAGTGCCTGGAGGTAGGTCTTGTGCTCGATCAGCTTCTCGGTGCCGCGATGGAGCAGACCCACGTGCGGATCAATCCGCTCGATGATTTCACCATCAAGTTCCATCACCATTCGCAGCACGCCGTGCGCCGCGGGATGCTGAGGCCCGAAGTTGATCGTGTAATTGGTGATGGCCTCGTCGCCGGTCGTTGGCGACTGTTCGAGCTGGAGGCTCATGCCGGATCCCCCTTAGGCTTGCGGATCGCGGGCTTGCGGGTGCGCGGCTTAGCCGGGGACTTTGGCTTCGCGGCGGCCTTGGGCTTGGTCGCGGCCTTGGTGTCTTTGGCTTTGCCCGTGCGCGATGCACGCTTGGGCCGCGCTTCGGTCGGTTCGGGCGCATGCTCGTCGATCGCGGTGTCTTTCTCGACCGGAGCGCCGGCGGCGACCTTCTCAGCCGCCTTGGCATCGGCCTTGCTGCCCGCGCCGGTGTCGCTCGGCTTTTCGGTGGTCTTGGGATCGGCCACCGGAGGCGTTGCCGCCTTCTCGTCCCCCGGCAGCACGTAATCGGCGCCTTCCCACGGGCTCATGAAATCGAACTGACGAAGATCCTGAGCCAGCTGGACCGGCTCGTAAACCACGCGCTTTTCGTCTTCCGAATAGCGCAGCTCGGTGTAGCCGGTCAGCGGAAAATCCTTGCGGAAAGGATGCCCCTCGAAACCGTAGTCGGTCAGGATGCGACGCAGGTCGGTATTCCCTGCGAACAGCACGCCATACATGTCGAACACCTCGCGCTCGAGCCAGCCCGCGACGGGCCACAGCGTGGTGACGGTCGGGACAGGCGTCGCCTCATCGGTCGCGCACTTGACCATCACCCGGCTGTTCCGCGTCACGCTGAGCAGCATGTATACGATCTCGAACCGCTCGGCGCGCTGTGGATAGTCGGCACCGGCGATTTCCATCAGCTGCTGGTATTCGTGGCTATCGCGCAGGGTCCGCAGGGCATCGACGATGCTCTCGCGGCGGACCGTCAGGATCAGCTCGCCATGCTCCTCGCGCACTTCAAGCAGATGCGCGCCCAGGGCACCGGACAGCGTGTCCCTGAGACCTTCGATCCGGGTGAACCGGGGCGCGGAATGCAAAGTGGCCATACCTAACGCGAGCCAATCATCGTTCAATCGTGCCTGCGCGGCGAATTTTGCGCTGCAACTGCATAACGCCGTAGAGCAGCGCCTCGGCCGTGGGCGGACAGCCGGGAACGTAGATGTCCACCGGCACGATCCGGTCGCACCCGCGCACGACGCTGTAGCTATAGTGGTAATAACCGCCGCCGTTGGCGCACGAACCCATGCTGATGACATACTTGGGTTCCGACATCTGGTCGTAAACCTTCCGCAGCGCAGGAGCCATCTTATTGCACAGCGTGCCAGCCACGATCATCACGTCCGACTGGCGCGGCGACGCGCGCGGGGCAACGCCGAACCGCTCCATGTCATATCGCGGCATGTTGACGTGGATCATTTCGACCGCGCAGCAGGCCAGGCCGAAGGTCATCCACCACAAGCTGCCCGTGCGCGCCCACTGGAAAAGATCCTCCGTCGAGGTGACGAGGAAACCCTTGTCGTTCACCTCGGTCTGGAGCGCGCGGAAATAGTCCGCGTCGGGCTGGCGCACGTCACCTGGTTGTGCAGCGAGAGGCCGCGCGGCGGGAATCATCTCATTCACTCCCATTCCAGCGCCCCCACTTTCCATGCGTAAGCGAGGCCAACCGCGAGTTCGCCCAGGAAGATCATCATCGTGATCCAGCCCGGCCAGCCCGTCAGGTCGAGGCTGACCGCCCACGGAAACAGGAACGCGGCCTCGAGGTCGAAGATGATGAACAGGATCGCCACGAGGTAGAACCGCACATCAAACTGGCTGCGCGGTTCTTCGAACGCGGGAAAGCCGCATTCGTATTCGCTCAGCTTCTCAGCCGTCGGGTTGTGCGCCCCGGTAAGGCGCGACACGCCCATTGGCAGGAACACGAACGCCGCTGATAGCCCCGCCGCGATAAACAGGAAGATCAGGATCGGCAGGTAATGGGTCAGGTCGACCAAAGGTATGACTCGCACTGCGACAGTTCAGCCGCGCCCTAGTCTGCTCCCCTGTCCCGCGCAAGGGCGCCAGACCCGGTTTTTGCCCGCATTCCGGCCTATTTCATCATGGCTCGCACCGCCTTTTCGGTCTTCGCGCCATATGGCGGCTTGAACCCGCCCAGCTTGGCCACGTCGATTCTGGGCTGGGTGTAGATACTGCGTGCATGGCTGAATTCGCGAAACCCCTCGACCCCGTGGTAGCTGCCCATTCCCGATGGGCCGACGCCGCCGAACGGAAGGTCTTCCATCGAAACGTGAAAGATAACATCGTTGACGGTGACCCCGCCCGAGAGCGTCCGGGTCAGCACCCGCTCTCGCTCGCCGGCATCCTGGCCGAAATAGTACAGCCCCAGTGGACGGTCGTTACGATTGACGTGGTCGATCGCCTCGTCGACCGCCCTGTATGTCTTGACCGGCAGCACCGGCCCGAAGATTTCCTCCTGCATCGCCTGCATGTCGTCGGTGACATTCCGCAGGATCGTCAGCGGCATCTTGCGCGCGTTACTGCTGCCGCGGAAATCCTCGTCCGCCGGATTGACCTCGATCACCTCGGCGCCCTTGCCGCGCGCATCCGCCACCATGGACTGAAGCCGCTCGAAATGTCGATCGGACACGATCGAGGCATAGTCCTCGTTCGCCAGCAAGGTTGGATACATCGTGCGCGCGCCCAGTTCGATCGCGGCGACCACGCCGTCCTCCATGTCTTCGGGCACGTACATGTAGTCTGGCGCGAGGCATATCTGCCCCGCGTTCAACATCTTGCCCATTGCAATCCGTTCACCCGCCGCCCTGAGGTCGGCGCTGCGACCCAGTACCACCGGCGACTTGCCGCCCAGTTCAAGCGTCACGGGGACGAGGTTCTTGGCTGCCGCCTCCATCACGCGTCGCCCGGTCGCGGTCGAGCCGGTAAAAACGAGATGATCGAACGGCAGGCTCGAGAATGCCGCCGCGACTTCGGGACCACCGGTGAAGAATGCCACCTCGTCCGCCGAAAAGTATTGCGCGCACAACTCAGCCGACAGTTCGCTGGTCCGCTCGGTAAACTCGCTCGGCTTGATTATCGCCCGGTTGCCGGCCGCCAGCACCTGCATCAGCGGGCCGAAGCTGAGATTGACCGGAAAATTCCATGGGCTGAGAATGCCGATCACGCCCTTGGGTTCGTAGCGCAGTTCCGCCCTCGCGCCGAGCAGCCCGAGCGGAAATTGCACGTGGCGCTTCTCGGTCCGCGACCACTTTTCCATGTTCTTGAGGCAATACTTGCCGAAGTTCACCGTGCCCGCGATGTCGGTGATCATCGACTGGTGCGGGCTGCGGTTGCCGAAGTCGCTCGCCATGGCCCGGCACAGCGCCTCGCCATGCTCCTGGAGCAACGCCATGGCTCTCTGTACGCGGTCGCGGCGCGCCGAAAGCGGCTCGGGCCGCGCACCGGTGAAGGCGTCGCGTTGCGCTGCAAGGGCAGCTTCCATCTCTTTTTTGCGATCCTGGGCCATCGTCACTCTCCTGGGTTTCACTTTGCCACCGTTGTCGACGAGGCCGACCGCGATGACAAGCCGGGTTTGGGCCGGTGCAACCGTATGCCGTTTGCGTTCGCCGCAGCGCAGCATTAGAGGTCGTGGCAATATTGCTACAACGAAAGGTCCCGTCATGGCCCAGTTTTCCGCCGCCGATCCGGTCGTCATCCTGTCCTACGCACGCACTCCGATGGGCGGCATGCAGGGCGTTTTCAGCGAGGTGAGCGCGACCGATCTGGGCGCTACTGCCGTCAAGGCGGCGGTTGAACGTTCGGGCGTGGCGGGCGACCAGTTCGATCGGGTCTACATGGGCTGCGTACTTCCCGCGGGCCTGGGCCAGGCACCCGCGCGCCAGGCGACGATCAAGGCGGGCCTTCCCAAGTCCGTTCAGGCGACCACGGTGAACAAGGTTTGCGGCAGCGGCATGCAAACGGTCATCATGGGTGCCGAGGCACTGGCCAGCGGCAGCGCCGACTATGTCGTCGCGGGCGGCATGGAAAGCATGACGAACGCTCCCTACGTGCTCAAGAAGCACCGCTCGGGCGCGCGGATCGGCCACGACACCGCCTATGACCACATGTTCCTTGACGGGCTGGAGGATGCCTATGAGGCGGGCCGCGCGATGGGCACCTTCGCGCAGGAAACCGCAAACGAGTACCAGCTCACGCGCGAGAACATGGACGAATATTCGATCGAATCGCTGCGTCGCGCCAATGCCGCGATCGAAAGCGGCGCCTTCGCCGACGAGGTGGTGCCGGTGACCTTCACCACCCGCGCGGGCGATACCACCGTCGACACGGACGAACAGCCCGGCAAGGGCAAGCCCGACAAGATCCCGACCCTGCGCCCCGCCTTCGCCAAGGACGGTACGATCACCGCCGCGACCTCCAGCTCGATCTCGGATGGTGCGGCCGCCGTGGTCCTGACACGCGAAAGCCTCGCCAGCGCCAATGGCCAGTCACCGGTTGCAAAGATTGTGGCGGTCGCCGCCCACGCGCAGGAGCCGGCCCAGTTCACCGTTGCCCCGGTCGGGGCGATCCAGAAGCTGCTCGACAAGGCAGGCTGGTCGGTCGAGGATGTCGACCTGTGGGAAGTAAACGAGGCGTTCGCCTGTGTCGCCATGTTCGCCATGCGCGACATCGGCATTCCGCACGACCGTATCAACGTCAACGGCGGCGCAACCGCGCTCGGCCATCCGATCGGCGCCAGCGGGACGCGCATCATCGTGACGCTGCTCAACGCGCTGAAGCAGCAGGGCAAGAAGCGCGGCGTTGCGAGCCTGTGCATCGGGGGTGGCGAGGCGACCGCGATCGCGGTGGAACTGGCCTGAACCGCGGGGGGTTTGCTGCCCCCAGCGTATGAGCCCACCCGCACGCAGGGGCGCGTCAACGCTAATGGGCGGAGTGAAGTCCGTGCGTATCGTGTTGACACTCGCTGCGGTCGCCGTGGAAGCGGCCTGTGCGGAAGCCACGCCCGAGCCGGAACCCGCCGAAACCGCCGCGACGCCCGAACCGATGGCCGTCGAAGGGGTGGCAACCGGCACCTACGAGTTCACTGGCGCCGATGGCAGTGCCGGGACCACCACGATCAATGCCGATGGTACTTACACAACGGTCGCCGCCAATGGGACGGAAACCAGCGGTGCCTATGCCCGGCGCGATGGGCTGGACTGTTTCGATCCGGCGGGTGAAGAGGCAGAGATGTGCTGGACGGTTAGTGAACCCGCCGCTGACGGTTCTTTCAGTACCACTTCGACCGCCGGCATGACGGTTACCGTGCGGCCCAAGGCCGAGGCATCAGCAGCGGCGGCAGCGGCACCGGCACCGGCAGCCGAATAATTGCGGGTCGGCGGGCGGATCTCATGGTTCGCCCGCGCCCCACAGGCTGGCCGCGCGGACCCAGCCACGGCGGCCA
>CAZEWN010000012.1:0-91443 GCA_964516135.1 uncultured Erythrobacter sp.
TGGGCGACCTGCAACATCTTCTCGACCCAGGACCACGCCGCCGCCGCCATCGCCGCGCGCGGCATCCCGGTGTTCGCGATCAAGGGCGAGACCCTGGGCGAGTACTGGGACTACGTCGGCCGCATCTTCGATTGGGCGACCGAGGCAGATCCTGACCTCACCTGCAACATGATCCTCGACGACGGCGGCGATGCCACCATGTTCGCGCTGTGGGGCGCGCGGATCGAGGCGGGCGAGGAAATGGGCGAGCCCACCAATGCCGAAGAAATCGAATTCCAGCGCGCGCTGAAGGCGTTCGTGGCGGCCAAGCCGGGTTACCTCACTGCCACGGTCAAAAACATCAAGGGCGTGTCGGAAGAAACGACCACTGGCGTCATGCGGCTCTACCAGATCGCCAAGCAGGGCAAGCTCCCGTTCCCGGCGATCAACGTCAACGACAGCGTCACCAAGTCGAAGTTCGACAACCTCTATGGCTGCAAGGAATCGCTGGTCGACGCGATCCGCCGCGCCACGGACGTGATGCTGGCGGGCAAGGTCGCCTGTGTCGCGGGTTACGGCGACGTGGGCAAGGGTTCGGCCGCATCCCTGCGTGATGGCGGCGCGCGCGTGCTGGTGACGGAGATCGACCCGATCTGTGCGCTCCAGGCGGCAATGGACGGGTTCGAGGTCGTGACGATGGAAAACGCGGTGCCGCGCGCCGACATCTTCGTCACAGCGACCGGCAACGAAGACGTGATCACCGCCGAGCACATGATGGCGATGAAGCCGATGGCGATCGTCTGCAACATCGGCCACTTCGACAGCGAGATCCAGATCGCGGCACTCGATAACTATACCTGGAAGGAAGTGAAACCGGGCACCGACCTGGTCACGTTCCCCGATGGCAAGTCGATCATCGTGCTGGCAAAGGGCCGCCTGGTGAACCTGGGCTGCGCCACCGGCCACCCCAGCTTCGTGATGAGCAGCAGCTTCACCAACCAGACGCTGGCGCAGATCGAGCTGTTCACCAAGGCGGACGAATATCAGAACGATGTCTACGTGTTGCCCAAGCATCTCGACGAGAAGGTCGCCGCGCTGCACCTCGAAAAACTTGGCGTGATGCTGACCCAGCTTAGCCAGAAGCAGGCCGACTACATCGGCGTGCCGCAAGCCGGACCGTTCAAGCCGGATCATTACCGCTACTGATTCGCGCATTGGCGCCAACGAAACGCCGCTCCCGCAAGGCGTGGGAGCGGCGTTTCGTGCATTGGCGCGTGGCGGACGTTGCATCGCGCGCGCCACACGCATAGCTGGCGAGCAATGGAATTGTCCCCCACCGCGTTGGCCTTGATTGGAGTGCTACTCGCCGCCTGGACGGTGGTGGCGGCATGGGTCGCGTTGTGGGCGCACGGCAAGGCGGGGCGCGCGCAGGCGAGCCGCCGTTCCGCCCGCCGGATGGCGCGCATGATCGAGGAAGCGCCCGCCCTGCCGATGCTGGTGCGAACCGATGGCCGCATCGAAGCTTCGGACAAGCTCGCCACGTGGCTCGATCTGGACAAGATGCCCCAATTCCTGACCGAACTGACGGGCGGGCCAGGCAAGGGGCTGAGCGAAAGCCAGGTCCGCGAGCTGTCGGACCATGTTCGCACGACGCAGCGCACCGCCGCTCCGTTTCGCATGATCGCGACGCAGCCGGGCGCACAGCGCAGCTTCGCATTTCGGGGCGTGTTGGCCGATCCGCAGATATCGCCGGGCGGCGCGGCGCTGGTCTGGGTGTTTGATTTCAGCGAAAGCGAGGCCGAGCTGGCAAGGCTGCGCGCCGATGCGCGGCGCGCACGAAACGATTTCGCCGCGCTTGTCGGGCTCATTGAAGCGGCGCCGATGCCGATGTGGTTTCGTGGGCCCGAGGGGTCGCTGCAACTGGTCAATCGCGCCTACGTTGCCGCCGTGGGTGCCGACAGCGCGGAAGCAGTGGTCGCCGGTCAGGTCGAGCTGGTCGAACCCGTGGACGGGCTGAGCGCGGCGCAAGTTGCCCGACAGGCGTCGGGCCAGGGCCTGCCGGTGGAGCGGATCGTGGCCGCGACAATCGACGGTGCGCGCCGCACGCTCAGGGTCAGCGACCTGCCGCTGGGCGCCGAAGGCGTGGCTGGCTACGCCGTCGATATCGAGGAAATGGAAGAGTTGGCGCGCGAATTTCGCGCCTTTCGTGAGGCACAGCGCCAGATGCTCGACCAGCTGTCAGTTGGCGTGGCGCAGTTCGACGCGCAACGGCGGATTGCTTTCGCGAATCAGCCGTTTCGCCGCATTTTCGCGCTGGCGCCCGACGCGCTGGGTGCCAGGCTGGAGTTTGAGCGGGTGCTCAGCAATGCGCGCGAAGCGGGGCGCACACCAGAAGTACGCGATTTTCCCGTGTGGCGACGCGAGCATGTGGCGTGGTTCGCCAGCGATTCCCCGGTCGAGGAAGCCTGGCCCTTGAACGACGGCACTCATATCCGCGTTGTCGCTCAGCCGATGCCCGACGGCGGGCTGGTGCTGGTGGCCGAAGACCGGACCGAACAACTCGCGCTGTCGTCAACCCGTGACACGTTGTTGCGCACCCGCACCGCGACATTCGATAGCTTGTTCGAAGCATTGGCGGTTTTTGCCCCCGATGGACGGCTGCAGCAATGGAACCGCACGTTCGCAGGCACTTGGGGCATTGATCCGGCGTTGCTGGAAGGGCACCCAACCGCGGAAGGCTTGCTCGAGGCGCTGGCGCGCGCCCTCAACGATCCGGCGCGCGCCGCGGCGATTGGTGAAACGATCCGCGCTGCCACCCTCGATCGAAAGCAGCGCGGCGGACGGGTCACGCTGGCGGACGGGCGCACACTGGAATACGCCGGGGTGCCGCTGCCCGATGGCAATGGTCTGCTCACCGTGCTCGACGTCACGGCGAACGAACGGGCCGAAGGTGCCTTGCGCGAACGCAATCTTGCGCTGGAACAGGCGGACCAAGTCAAGACGCGGTTCCTCGCCAACATGAGCTACGAATTCCGCACGCCGCTCACCTCGATTGGAGGGTTCGCGGAGCTGCTGCAGGCGGGCGTCGCTGGCGAGATTTCGGAGCAGGCGCGTGAATATGTCGATGCGATCCTGCAATCAGTGGGGCGGCTGACCGCGCAGGTCGAGAATGTGCTCGACCTGTCGCAAAGCGAGGCCGGGCTGCTACCCTTGTCGAAAGAGCGCGTGAATCTGTTCGCGCTTGCCACGCAAGTGGTTCGCGAGCGGGAACAGGCGATCGTCGATTCAGGGCTCAGTCTCGATTTGCGGGGTAGCAAGGCGAGCGGCACCGTCGACGCCGATCCCCGCCAACTGGCCAAGGCCGTGGGGCAGGTGCTCGATAATGCGATCGCCGCGACCGGGCGGGGCGGGCGAATCCTGGTGGACCTGTCCAAATCGCAGGGCACGGCGCGGGTCGTCGTGTCCGATAACGGGCGCGGCATGGATCAGGATGCTTTGCGCCGCCTGCAGCAAGGCAATGCTGCCGACGGTGGGCGGAAACAGGGGCTGGGAATCCCGCTCGCACGCCAGCTGGTCGAGGCGCATGGGGGCACGCTCGAACTTCATTCGCGGCTGGGCGAGGGGACCACCGTCACGATCCTGCTGCCATGACCATCGCACTGCCCGATCTGGCGGCCATGGAGGTGTTCGGGGCTCGGATCGCGGCCCGGTTGCGGATTGGCGATGTCGTGGCCCTCTCTGGCGGACTGGGCGCGGGCAAGACCACGCTCGCGCGCGCGATCATCCGCGCGCTCGGACATGAAGGCGAGGTTCCTTCGCCGACCTTCACGATCATCGAAACCTACGACATGCTCGACCCGCCGGTGGCCCACGCCGATTTCTACCGGCTCGAACGACCGGAGGATGCGATCGAGATCGGGCTCGACGATTATCGCGCAGGCGCCGCGCTGATTGCCGAATGGCCAGAGCATGCGGGCGGCTTCGCGCATGAGGCGGGGTGCCTCGCCATCGCGCTGGAAACTGTGAGGCACGGGCGGATTGCCATTGCCCGGCCCGGGGCGAATTGGCTAACCCGCTGGCCATGACCGAACTGCCTGATGGCTTGCATCGTTTCCTCCAATACGCGGGCTGGGGCACGGCCTCGATCGCGGCCATTCCCGGAGACGCTTCGTTCCGGCGCTATTTCCGGCTAGCGGATGGCGACCGACGTGCGATGCTGATGCACGCGCCACCGCCGCATGAGGATCCACGCCCATTCCTCGATGTCGCCGCGTGGCTGGCTGAGCACGGCCAACGCGCGCCCGCGATTCACGCTGCGGATGCCGAGGCGGGTTGGGTCTTGCTGGAGGATTTCGGCGACGACCGGATGCGTGACTGGCTGGATCACAATCCAGCTGGGGAAAGCGGGGCATATGCCGAAGCGGTCGATGCGCTGGTGGCGCTACATCGCCGATCGCCTGGTCCTTTCGCGGCTTATGACATGGCGACTTATCAGCGCGAGGCGGGACTGCTGACCGAATGGTATTGCCCGGCGATGGGCCTGGCGGTGGACGAGGATGGCTATCGCGCTGCGTGGGACGCGGCGCTCGAGCCGCTCATGGCGCGGCAGAACCCCGGCGTCACGGTCTTGCGTGATTACCATGCCGAAAACATCATGCTGCTGGAGCCCGCCGCCGATGGCAGCGGCGCGCAAGGACTGATTGATTTCCAGGACGCGCTGGTCGGGCACCCTGCGTATGATCTCGTTTCGCTGCTGCAGGATGCGCGGCGCGAGGTTACGCCCGAGCTGGAACGGCTGATGCTGGACCGCTATCTCGCCGCGAGCGGGGCGGGGGCGGAGTTTGAGGCTGATTATGCCCGGCTAGGGGCGCAGCGCAATGCCAAGATCGTCGGGATATTTACCCGGTTGTGGAAGCGCGACGGCAAACAACGCTATCTCGCCTACATCCCCCGCGTGTGGGAAGCGATGGAGCGCGATCTGGCGCACCCGGCACTTGCCCCCGTAAGTGCGTGGTTCGCCGCGAATATCCCGCAGGAGATCCGCGACACATTCGGCGGGGAGATTCAGTGACAACGCTCGCGTCCGACACCGCGATGGTGATGGCGGCCGGCCTCGGAAAGCGGATGCGGCCGCTCACCGCCAGCCAGCCCAAGCCGATGGTGCGGGTCGGGGGCAAGCCGCTCATCGATCACGCGCTTGACCGGCTGACGGAGGCCGGGGTGGCAAGGGCAGTGGTGAATGTTCATTATCTGGCCGACGCACTCGAGGCGCATCTGAAGGCGCGCAAGGCACCCGCCGTTACCGTCTCGGACGAGCGGGCGGTGCTGTTGGAAACTGGTGGCGGAATGATCAAGGCGCTGCCGCATCTGCCCGATCCGTTCTTCTGCCTCAATGCCGACAACGTGTGGCTTGATGGCCCATCCAGCGCCTTTGCCGAACTGTCGGCGCGCTGGAATCCGCAGGAGATGGATGCACTCCTGCTGCTGGTCGGCCATGCGCGTGCGGTTAACTTCGACGGCGTCGGCGATTTCTACATGGACCCCCGCGGGCGTTTGTCACGCAAGCGCGCGGGCCGGGTCGCGCCATTCATATACACCGGCATACAGCTGGTGTCCCACCGTCTGCTTCGCGATGCGCCAGACGGCAAGTTCTCCACCAATCTTTTGTGGGACCGCGCGATTGGCGAAGGCCGCCTCTACGGCACCAGTTTCACCGGTTTGTGGTTCGAAGTGGGCACGCCGCATGCAATCGCGCCGACCGAGGAAGCGTTGCGGAGTGCCTGAACGGCCCGGCCCGCATGTCTATTCGATCGCCGCGCACCGGGGCTTCGCCGACGCGCTCGTCGCGGGGCTGGTGCCGCGTTACGCGGACCCGGACTTCGGCCTTGCCCGGCTGACCCTGCTGTTGCCCAGCAGCCGCGCGATGCGGACTGTGCAAGAAGCCTTCATCCGCCATCTCGGAGCGGAAGGGCGGACCGGGATGCTGATGCCGCGCATGGCGGCGGTGGGCGATCTCGACCTTGACGAAACGCTCGGCAGCCTGCTCGATCCGCTTGGTGCCGCCGACATCCCGCCCGCCGCGGACCCCACGTTTCGCTGGTTGCGGCTGGCCGAGCATCTGCGCGAAGCGATGGGCGGCAACGCGCCCAATGGCAGCGCCCTGCTGCGGCTGGCGGCCGAAACGGCGCGAACGATGGACCGGCTACTGGTTGAGGAAATCGCGCCTGACGATTTGCTTGCGGATCGTGTGCTCGACCTGTTTGCGCGCGACCTTGCCGAGCATTGGCGCGAGGGGCTGCGAGTATTCGCCGTCGTCCAGCGACTGTGGCTGGCCGAACTGCGCGAACGGGGCGAGATCGATGCGGCGCAGCGGCGCAATCACTTGTTCCGCCATGCCGCGCAGGCATGGCGCGAACGGCCCCCGGCAACGCCGATCGTTGCGGCGGGTGTGACCAGCGCGGCGCCCGCGCTGGCCAAACTGTTGCGTGTCGTGGCTGGGCTACCGGATGCGGCGGTGATTCTGCCTGATCTCGATTTGTCTCTCGATCCGGCGGTGTGGGCTGAGCTTGGAACCGCGGGTGCGCCTGAAAATGCAGACGATCCGCCTTTTGGGCGGGGCGATGCGGTCACGCATCCGCAATACCATCTGAAGCTGCTTCTCAACCGAATGGGCATCGCGCGCGAGGAAGTGCGACCGTGGCACCGCAAGGGGATGGGCGCGGCTGAGCCAGAACGTAGTCATGCCATTTCCAGCCTCTTTCTGCCGCCCGAGGCCAGCAAGCGCTGGGTCACGCTCGATGCCGACAAGCGCCGATTGGCGGGCGTGCGGCTGATCGAGAGCAAGACCCCCGAGGCCGAAGCGCAGGCAATCGCTCTGCTGGTGCGCGAGGCGCTGGAGGAACCGGAGCGGCGGGTCGCCGTGATCACGCCCGATCGGGGCTTGGCCGGTCGGGTGGTGCGTCATTTGCGACGTTGGAACGTCATTGCCGACGATAGCGCGGGGCAGCCGCTGTCGCAGACCGTCGCCGGGCGCTTGCTGTTGCTGCTGGCCGAGGCGGGAGCGGATGTCGGAGCGCCCGTACCCCTGACGGCAGTGCTTTCCCATCCGCTGGTGCGGGCAGGAGACATGCGCGGTGCCTGGCTGGATAAGGTTCGCACGCTGGAACTGGCGCTGCGCGGGCCGCGCCGCGAGCCAGGCCTTGCGGCAATCGCCGAATGCGCACGCGCGGCCCAGGTCGCCGGTTGGTGGGAAGATGTCGCGGCAATCCTGGCACCACTTTCAGGCGGGACGTGCGGTTCGCTCGCCGACATGCTCGGCCGTTTGGCTGGGGCGGGCGAGGCACTGTGCGGCGAAGGGCTGTGGGCGCGGGATGACGGACGCGCCCTGGCCAGCTTCGTCGAAGATTTGCGCTCCAATGCCGAATCTGCGGGAATCTCTGTCGCGGTCGCCGATCTGCCGGCCATCCTCCGCGATGCGATGGAGCGGGTGGCCGTGCGCCCCAGCTACGGCGGTCATTCGCGCGTTGCGATCTATGGGCTCTTGGAAGCGCGCATGGCTCGGGCCGACCTGATGATCTGCGGCGGATTGAACGAAGGGACCTGGCCCGCGCGGCCCGCGGTCGACCCGTTGCTCGCAGCGCCGGTCATGCGCGCGCTCGGCGTGCCTGGCGCTGATTTCCGGATCGGCCTGGCCGCCCATGATCTCGCCGCCATGCTGGGAGCGCCCGAAGTGGTGCTCAGCCGCTCGCGGCGGGACGAAAGCGGACCGGCGATCCCTTCGCGGTTTCTGTTGCGGGTCCGGGCGTTGCTGGGCGAGGACTTGCTCGGCAGGCATGTCGATGCGCGGCCGACCGCCCTGGCAAGTGCGATCGACTGGGCCGAACGCGCACCGCTCTATGCCCGCCCCGCGCCCATGCCTGAGCCCGATCAGCGCGTGGTGCGGATCAGCGTTACCGCACTCGATCGGCTGCGGTCGGACCCGTATCAGTTTTATGCCGCGTCGATCCTGCGACTCAAGGAACTGGAGCCACTCGACGCGGATGCTGGTCCGGCGTGGCAGGGGCAGCTTGCACATGCCATTCTCGAGCGCTGGCACCGCGGCGAGGGTGAGCTGGCAGCGCTGGCGGACGCCGAACTGGCGCGGATGAACGCCCATCCGCTCACGCGATCGTTGTGGCGACCGCGCTTGCTCAGGGCTTTGGCCTGGGTCGAACAAACACTTGCAGGGGACCCCCGGCGCAAGCCGCACCTTGTCGAGCAATGGGGACAGATGACCGTTCGCGGCGTGGAGATATTCGGGCGCATCGACCGGCTCGACCTGCTGGATGACGGCAGTTACGCGGTCGTGGACTACAAGACCGGTGGCCCGCCAAGCGGCGCACAGGTCGCGAAGGGATTTGCGCTGCAACTCGGCACCCTCGGCCTGATGGTCGAAGCGGGTGGATTTCCCGGCGCGCAGGGAAGGGCAAGCCGCTTTGAGTATTGGTCGCTGGGCAAAAGCGACAACGGTTTCGGATATATCAGCACCCCGATCTTGGAGGGAGCCAAGCGAAACGGCATCGCGGCGGAAGATTTCCTTCCCCAAGCGAGGTATTTCCTGAACGATGCGCTCGACAAGTGGATTCTTGGCCGCGAGCCATTCATTGCCCGACTCAATCCCGACGCACCCGGCTACGCGACGTATGATCAACTCATGCGGCTGGAAGAATGGATGGGGCGCGAACAATGAGTGGTCGGGTCTATCCGCTTCAGGATAATCAGGCGCGCGCGGTCGACCCGCGCGACAGTGTGTGGCTGTCGGCCTCGGCCGGAACGGGCAAGACGCAGGTACTGTCGGCCCGCGTCCTGCGGCTGCTGCTGCGCGAAGATGTGGCGCCCGAACAGATCCTGTGCCTCACCTTTACCAAGGCGGGAGCGGCGGAAATGGCAACGCGTGTAAACGAGGTGTTGGCCAATTGGGTGCGGATGCCCGACGAGGCGCTGTTCGAGCAGCTCCGCGCGATTGGCGCCGCCGCCACGCCCGATGCACGCGACCGCGCCCGCATGCTGTTCGCGCGCGTGCTCGATTGCCCTGGCGGCGGGCTCAGGATCGACACGATCCACGCTCTTTCACAATGGTTGCTCGCCGCGTTTCCTGGCGAGGCCGGCCTGACCCCCGGCACGCGGCCAATGGAGGATCGAGATCGCGATGTCCTGGCGCACGCGGAACTCGCCCGACTGGTCGCTGGATGGGAGGAGCGCGGCGAACAGGCGCTGATTGCCGCGCTCGAAATGCTCAGCATCCGCATGGGCCCCGAGGGTACGCGCGCTTGGCTGATGCGCTGCGCCAACGCGCGCGAGGCCTGGTTCGGACCGGGCGGCTGGCAGGAAGCCGACATCGAAACACGGGTGAAAGCGCTGATCGGCTTGCCCATCGATGCTGACGAGCGCGCGGTTGCCGAATTGTGCTCGGACAATGCATTCGATATCGCCGCGCTCAATCTATGCCTCTCCGCGAACCGGGCCTGGGGGACCAAGACCGCGGCGACGAGTATTGCCGCGATCGAGGCATGGCTCACCGCCGAAGCCACCGCACGCGTGACCTTGTGCGACGAAATGCGCCGCGCGCTTTTCACCCAGAAGAGTGAACCCCGTCAGCTCGGCGCTCTGGAGAAGCATGAGAGCTCTTATGCACAAGCAGCAGCGGCGGTGCTCACTTCGCTGGGGCGCGTGGCCGAACTGCAGGCTCTTTTCGCACTGGCCGAATTGCTGGTTCCCGCGCTTACCGTCGGTAGAAGGTTCGCCATCGCTTGGGAGGATGCGAAGGCGCGCGAGGGTCTGATCGATTTCGACGACCAAATTCGGCGCGCTGCGGCCCTACTCGATCGATCCGACATGGCGGATTGGATCCGCTTCAAGCTGGACCGCCGGTTCGATCACATCCTCATCGACGAGGCGCAGGACACCAATGCCGCGCAGTGGTCGATCATCCGCGCCCTGACCGACGATTTCTTTTCCGGCGCCGGCCAGCGCGAGGGCAGGCAGCGGACCATTTTTGTCGTAGGCGATTACAAGCAGGCGATTTTCGGCTTCCAGGGCACCAGTCCCGAGAACTTCGAGAAGGCCCGGGTTCACTTCGATTCCATCATGGCGGGCGCAGCCCGCAATGCGAGCGGCACGCGCGCCGATACCGAAGCCCGCGAACTACGCAGCCTGGGGTTGGGACGTTCCTATCGCACGGCGCAGTCGGTGCTTGAATTCGTTGATCGCGCGATCGCGGCGGTCGGGCCCGCCAATTTCGGCCTCAAAGGCGATCCCGATGAACATGTCGGCGATGCCCGGCCGGGCGAGGTCGTGCTGTGGCAGCCCGTGTCCGGTCACGGCGAAGACTCCGGCGACGCGCAGGATGGCCCTGAAAACTGGCTTTCCGAGCCGGAGCGGCGCATGGCCGATCGCATCGCGGCGCAGGTCAAGGCCTGGCTGCGCGATGGCTATCCACTCGTCAAGGGCACGCCGCGCAATGCCGGGCCAGGAGACATCATGGTGCTGGTCCGCAAGCGTCGCGAACTGGCCGGACTGATTGTCGCCCGGCTCCATGCGGCGGGTGTACCGGTGGCCGGGGTCGATCGGCTGCGGCTCGGCGCTCCGCTGGCGGTGAAGGATCTCATGGCGGCGCTGCGGTTCGCCGCTCAGCCGTGGGATGACTTGAGCCTTGCCAATCTGCTCGTATCGCCGCTCGTCGGGTGGAGCCAGCAAGACCTGCTCGATCGCGGCTGGCGGCACGACCAGTCGCGGCTGTGGGATCATCTGCGCAGGTCCGCCGACCCTGAGACGGCGCGTGTCGCGGAGATGCTGCGCGCCCTGCTTCGACTTGCGGATATCGAACCGCCCCAGAGCCTGCTCCACTGGCTCCTCGTCGGGCCATGGGGGGCGCGTCGCAAATTGGTGGCCCGGCTGGGCACCGAGGCGAACGATCCGATCGACGAACTGCTCAACGCGGCCAGTGCCTACGCCGCCAGCAATACGGCCAGTCTCCAGGGATTCATTCGCTGGTTCGACGCGGGCGCCAATGGGCCCGGCGGCGAGTTGAAGCGCGAAGCTGGTGCAAGTGAAGGGCAGGTACGGGTCATGACCGTACACGGGTCCAAGGGGCTGCAGGCACCCATTGTGATCTTGGCAGACGCGGCGGGCAACCCGGACAATTCGTTGTCGCGCGGGTTGTCGCTCGACGAGGACCTGCCCGGCGGCGGCGGGCGCGCGATCCCGCTGCCGGGGCTGCGCGGCGAAGAGATGGTGGGCCGTGTCGCCGCCGCCGAAGCCGCTGCCCGGGCAGCAGAGCGCCAGGAGCATTGGCGCCTGCTCTACGTCGCCATGACCCGCGCGGAGGAAGCGCTTTTCATTGGTGGCGCGCTGGGCAAACGCGAGCAGGCGCCCGCCCCGGACAGCTGGCATGCGAAGCTGGCTCCGCTGTTCACGGAGGACGCGGAGGAGGATGCCATCTGGGGCGCGGTGCGACGTCTTGGCAAACGGCCCGATCCTGTCAGCGGTGTGACGATTGCAGCTGAAATCGCACCGTCGGCCATGCCCGGCTGGGCGCGGACACCGATCGGCCCCGAACCGCGGCCGCCGCGCCCACTCGCACCCTCATCCGCCGGGGAAGAACGCGGGGCCAATCCCCCGCTGCCACCGCATGCCGAGGCGCAGGCAGCGCGGCGCGGTGTGCTGGTCCATCGTTTGCTTGAGCGGCTGCCCGATCTCGACCCGCCGACCCGCGAGGAGAAGGCGCGCGCTTGGCTCGCGCGCCAGGCACGCGACCTCGACGATGGCGTGCGCGAGGAACTGCTAGCCTCGGCGCTCGCGGTGCTCGGCGACCCCGAATTCACCGCTTTGTTCGGGCAGGGGGCGCTGGCCGAGGTGCCGCTGGCCGCGACCGTCGATGGCATGGTGGTCGCGGGCGTTGCCGACCGGCTGCTGGTCACGCCGGACGAAATCGTCGTCGTGGATTTCAAGACCGCGCGCCGCCCGCCATCGTCGCTTGCGCAGGTGCCGATCCCGACCCTGCGCCAGATGGCGGCATATGCGGCCGCTTTGGGCGAAATCTACCCGGGCAGGTTGATCCGCGCCGCCGTGCTCTACACCCAAGTGCCGCGGCTGATCGCAATTCCAGCGGCCCTGCTGGCCGAACACAAAGCGGCTTTGTCCACAGCGCAGGAAAGCTTTCCGGGCCTGGCGGTTGAGTGATCGCGCGCCGCGCCTAGATTGACGACAACAATTATAGGAGAACATTGATGGCGACCGTCAAAGTCACCGATGACAGTTTTCAGAGCGACGTGCTCGACGCCGACAAGCCCGTGCTCGTCGATTTCTGGGCCGACTGGTGCGGGCCGTGCAAGATGATCGCGCCCGCGCTGGAGGAAATCAGCGACGAACTGGCCGACCGCGTGACGATCGCCAAGATGGACATCATGGAAAACACCGACACACCGGGCAAGCTCGGCGTGCAGGGGATCCCCTACCTGGTGCTCTACAAGGGCGGGGAAAAGGCGGCCGAATTGACGGGTGCCCGGCCCAAGGGGCAGCTCAAGGCATGGCTGGAAAGCGTCCTTTAGCCCAGCGCGGCAAGCCGGCTAGCCAGTTCGTGCCATAGCGCCGGGCGGGCCGCGCCGATCAGGCCGGGTCGCTGCCATTCATCAACGCGGTAAGGCGATCCATCGGGTCGTGCCGCCATGCCGCCAGCCTCGTTCAGCCACAGAACGCCCGCCGCATGGTCCCATGCAAGCGTCCGTTCAAAAATCGATACGTCGTTAATCCCCAGTGCCAGCCGCGGATACTGCTCAGCCGCGCAGTAGGGGATATCGGCAAGCTCGTAATGCGGCGCGATATGCGCCCTGACCGCCTCTCGCCGTTCGGGTTGGAGATAGATAAGCGAGATTGCCGCGATTGGCGGGGTCTGGCCGCTCGGTACGGAGCGGACCAGATCATCGTCGATCCGCGCGCCGCGTCGTTCGTGCGCGATGCACAGGCGGCCTGACAAACAATCATAAATCCATCCCGATCGGCACACGCCGCCGCTGGCACGCGCGACGATGATCCCGAAGGGCGCCCTTCCGCTGGCGAAATTGCGAGTGCCGTCGAGCGGATCGACGATCCAGCATTCACCCGCCAGCGCATCCTGTACGGCGGCGTCGGCATGGGCCGCTTCTTCACCTACGACGGCCACACCTGGCTCTATCCGCGCCAGTGCCTCGAACAACATCGCTTCAGCGGCGTGGTCGGCCACCGTCACGACATCGCCTGGCGCCTTGGCGACGATCTGGTTCGCGGCGAGCGAATGATAATGCGGGAGTATGGCAGTTTCGCTCACCCGACGCAGCAGGGCGCCCATTTCGGCGTCGAGCGCGCTCACGAACGGTAATCAGCGTTGATCGCGATGTATCCGTGCGTCAAGTCGCAGGTCCACACGGTGGCATGGCCATCG
Source organism: uncultured Erythrobacter sp. (assembly GCA_964516135.1). Classification (GTDB taxonomy): domain Bacteria; phylum Pseudomonadota; class Alphaproteobacteria; order Sphingomonadales; family Sphingomonadaceae; genus 34-65-8. The sequence goes on from CAZEWN010000012.1 coordinate 13,436, forward strand.
CCCAGGCCCAGATCGACATCGATCCGAATCTCTTGCCCTTGCAGATGGGCGGCCACGGGCCCCTCGTCATAGTCGGTCAGCGGCTGCCCGTCGCGTGCCGCCCAGACCCCGCCGAACCCGATCGACAAACGGTCGCGATCGGCCGGCTCTCCCGCCTTGCCCACCGCCATCACCACGCGACCCCAGTTGGCATCCTCGCCCGCAATCGCGGTTTTGACCAAGGGAGAATTGCCGATCGACAGGCCGACCTTGCGCGCACTGTCATCGGAAATGGCGCCTCTCACCGCGATCTCGATGAACTTGCGCGCCCCTTCGCCGTCACGTACCACCAGATGGGCGAGCTGGCGGCAGACATCGGCCAGTGCTGCGGCAAAGGCATCGGCGCCTGGATCGTCGTATGACGTAAGCAGTGGGTTCGCCGCAGCGCCCGTCGCGAAAGCAAGGATCGTGTCGCTGGTTGAAGTGTCCCCGTCGACGGTGATGCAAGAAAAACTACGCGCGTTCGCTTCGGTCAGAATTTGCTGGAGAAATGACGGTTCCACCGCCGCATCGGTGAATACATAGCCGAGCATCGTGGCCATGTCGGGGGCTATCATGCCACTGCCCTTGATGATGGCGCACAGCGTCACGGCGGTGTCGCCAATCGTCGCCCTCGCCATGGCGCCCTTGGGGTAAGTATCGGTCGTCCCAATCGTCGCGGCTGCTTCCTGCCAAGAGCATGCGGGCGCGACGAGTGCCGCCTCGATCCCCGCGCGCGCCTTGTCCTTGGGCAGGGGCACGCCAATCACGCCCGTGGATGACACAAATACCTGCTCGCGCGCGCAGCCGATGCGTTCGGCAACTTGCGCCATGATCGCTTCCACCGCCTCGCGCCCGCGATAGCCGGTGAATGCGTTCGAATTGCCGGCATTGACGATCAGCGCACGGGCGCGGCCCTGCGCCACATTGATCCGTCCCAGCTCCACTTCGCTGGAGGCGCAGGCGCTGCGCGTGAAGACTCCGGCGACTGCCGTCCCTTCCGCGAGTTCGGCAAATGTAAGGTCAGCCCGATCCCAATGCTTGTAGCCCGCGCGCGATACGCGCAGGGTGACACCTTCGATTGGCGGCATTTCGGGGAAGGGCAGCGCCAGCGGGCTCGATTCTAGGTCCATGGTCCCGCTCTATGTAAGCGGCGCGGCGAGGTAAACGCGCATTGCCGCCTTCCGGAGCCAAAAAGGTGGACGCAGGCGGGGGGCGCGACTATCTTGCGCGCGTGATGCTGCGCCGACTTCTCGCCTGCCTTGCGCTGCTTACCGGACTCGCCTCGATTGGTGTGCCGGTCAATGCGGGCGTCGTTGATACGTTTGCGGCGCAAGTCGGCGTGAGCAAACCCGCACCGTCCACGCCTTCGGCGGAACGGATCGAATGCCAGGCTCCGCGCGGCACGGCTGGCACCCGGCGCGATCAGCCTGAATGTCGCCAGCGCAAGCCAGTCATCATTTACATCCCGACGATCCAGTACGGCCCCGATCGCGCGCTGGAATAGCGCGCGCCCCCCATTTTTCGAGTTGGTTCGCCCGGCGCAGCGGCGCGCGGGCGCACACATGCAGTTTCCCCCAGTTCCGGGACCACCCATTTCATGATCAAGACCCTCGCCAAGTCCATTTTCGGTTCGGCTAACGAACGATACGTGCGTTCGCTCGGCAAAACGGTGCAGCAGATCAACGCGCTCGAGCCCCAGATTCGAGCGTTCACCGATGAGCAGCTGCAGGCACAAACGGAAAAATTCCGTGCGCAGCTTGCCGACGGCAAGACGCTGGACGACATTTTGCCCGAAGCCTTCGCGACCGTGCGCGAGGCATCGGTGCGCGTACTCGGCATGCGGCACTTCGATGTGCAGCTGATCGGCGGCATCGTGCTTCACCGCGGCGAAATTTCCGAGATGCGGACGGGCGAGGGCAAGACGCTGGTCGCGACGCTCGCGACCTACCTCAACGCGATCGAAGGCAAGGGCGTCCACGTTGTCACGGTGAATGATTACCTGGCCCGCCGCGATGCCGAATGGATGGGGCAAATCTATCGCTGGCTCGGCCTGACGGTGGGCGTCATCGTGCCCAATATCGGCGAGGCGCAGCGACGCGAAGCCTATCATTCCGATATCACCTACGGCACCAACAACGAATTTGGGTTCGATTACCTGCGCGACAACATGAAGCATGACCGGCGCGGGATGGTGCAGCGTCCGTTCAGCTTCGCGATCGTGGACGAAGTCGATTCGATCCTGATCGACGAGGCACGTACGCCGCTGATCATCTCCGGCCCGACCGAGGACAAAAGCGAGCTTTACACCGCGCTCGACGCGATCGTGAAGCAGGTGCCCGAGGACTGGTACGAGAAAGACGAGAAGAGCCGACACGTCTCCTTCACCGAGGATGGCAACGAGCAGGTGGAAAATCTGCTGCGCGAGGCGGGGCTGCTGGAAACTGACAATCTCTACGATGTCGAGAACACGCAGGTCGTCCACCATCTCGACCAGGCGCTCAAGGCGAACATCATGTTCAAGCGCGACACGGACTATATCGTCAAGGATGGCAAGGTCGTCATCATTGATGAGTTCACCGGCCGCATGATGGACGGTCGCCGCTGGTCGAACGGTCTGCACCAGGCGGTCGAGGCCAAGGAAGGCGTGAAGATCGAGCCCGAGAACCAGACGCTCGCATCGATCACCTTCCAGAACTATTTCCGCATGTATCCCAAACTGTCCGGCATGACCGGCACCGCTGCCACCGAAGCGAGCGAGTTCTGGGACATCTACAAGATGAACGTGGTCGAGATCCCGACCAATGTGCCCGTTCAGCGGATCGACGAGGACGACGAGTTCTACAAGAACACGATGGACAAGTTCAAAGCTATCGCGAGGGCGATCGCCGAGAAAAGCCAGATCGGCCAGCCAACGCTGGTTGGTACGGTGTCGATCGAAAAGTCGGAACTGCTGTCGAAGTTTCTCGATGAGGAAGGGGTCAAGCATTCCGTTCTCAATGCCCGCTTTCACGAACAGGAAGCGCACATCGTGGCCCAGGCGGGCCGCATCGGGGCGGTGACGATCGCCACCAACATGGCAGGGCGCGGCACCGACATCCAGCTGGGCGGTAACGTCGAGTTCCGGATCGAGGACGAACTCGCCGACGTGCCCGAAGGGCCGGAGCGCGACGCTGCGATCGAACGGATCAAGGCCGAGGTCGCGGAAGAAAAGCAGCGCGTGCTGGCCGCGGGCGGCCTGTTCGTGCTGGGCACCGAACGGCACGAATCGCGCCGCATCGACAACCAGCTTCGCGGCCGCTCCGGACGCCAGGGCGATCCGGGTCTCAGCCGTTTCTACCTGTGTCTGGAAGACGATCTGCTCCGTATCTTCGGGCCGGACACGTTGTTCGCCAAGATGATGAATTCGAACCTTGCCGATGGCGAGGCGATTGGCAGCAAATGGCTGTCGAAGGCAATCGAGACCGCGCAGAAGAAGGTGGAGGCGCGAAACTACGACATCCGCAAGCAAGTCGTCGAATACGACGATGTGATGAACGACCAGCGCAAGGTGATCTACGAACAGCGCGCCGAGATCATGGACAGCGAGGCCGTCGACGATGTGGTCGTCGACATGCGGCACGACACGGTGAACACGATCGTGGGCGAGGCATGCCCGCCCGAATCGTATCCCGAGCAGTGGGATATCGATGGCCTCAAGAAGCGGCTGGACGAAGTGTTCGGGATCAACCCGCCAATCGATGACTGGCTGCAGGAAGACACGGTCGAGCCGGAACTGATCGAGGAACGCGTGCGTACCGAGACCGACGCGATCATGGAGCGCAAGATCGCCGAATCCGACCCGGCGATCTGGAAGCGAGTGGAAAAGTCGATCCTGCTCGACCGGCTCGACCACCACTGGAAGGAACACCTCGCCACGCTCGACGCGCTGCGCCAGGTCGTGTTCCTGCGTGCCTATGCGCAGAAGCAGCCGATCAACGAATACAAGCGCGAAGCGTTTGGCCTGTTCGAACGGATGCTCGACACACTGCGCGAGGATGTGACCAGCATCCTGATCAAGAGCGAACTGCGGATTGCACCGCCGCAAGTCGAAACCTTGCCCGAACTGCCCGACTTCCTCACCGGGCATATCGACCCGCTGACCGGGCTCGACAATTCGGACGATGGCGATGGTTCGGCGGAACGCCCGGCGCTGTTCGGCTCGCTCGCGGGCAGCCCGCGCGCCGCATTTTCGCCCGGCGGGGCGGCGACCACGGCGGACAATCCTTATGCCGGGATGGAAATCAGCCGCAATGCGCCATGCCCGTGCGGTTCGGGTAACAAGTACAAGCACTGCCACGGCGCGGCAGGCTGACGGTATTTGGAGCGGTCCCGTGCCGATCGGCACCGAAACCCGGATAACAATCCGATACGAAAAAGGGCGCGGCGGGTAATTCCGTCGCGCCCTTTTTCATGCCCCGGATCGGGTGGCTCCCCGAGTTGGATTCGAACCAACGACCAAGTGATTAACAGTCACCTACTCTACCGCTGAGCTATCGGGGAATGACCCTGACCCGCGGGCAGGGGTGCGCCTATATGGGCGGTGGAATCGTTTGGCAAGTGCCCTTGGCCGCCCTCAAACCACGAACTGTTCGGCCACGATCCGTTCGTCCAGTGCATGGCCTGGGTCGAACAGCAGGGTGAGCTCGGAATCGGCGGCAATCTCAAGCGAGACTTCGGCGATGTCGCGAAATTCCTTCTGGTCCGCGACAGCGGAAACAGGGCGCTTGTCGGGTTCGTTTACACGAAATTTCATCGTCGAACGATCAGGCAGGATCGCCCCACGCCAGCGTCGCGGGCGAAACGGGCTGATCGGGGTGAGCGCGAGAAGCTGCGAATCGAGCGGCAGGATCGGGCCATTGGCCGAGAGGTTGTATGCGGTCGATCCGGCAGGCGTCGCCACCAGCACGCCGTCGCACACCAGTTCCTTGATCCGCACCCGGTCGTCGACCGACACCTCGATCTTCGCGGTCTGGCGTGTCTCGCGTAGCAGCGAAACCTCGTTGATCGCGCAGGCGACATGGGTTTGGCCGTCCTGGGTCACTGCTGCCATTCGCAAGGGTGCGATGCCGATCGATCTGGAACGATTGAGCTTTTCAAGCAGTTTCGATCCGGCGCGATAACGGTTCATCAGGAAGCCGACGGTCCCCAGGTTCAAACCATAGGCCGGGCGCACATCGCCGCTGTCCAGCATGCCGTGCAGGGTCTGTAGCATGAAGCCGTCGCCGCCAAGCACCACGATGGCATCACTTTCCTCGACCGGCACCCACGGATGGGCGTCGGCAATCTCGCGCGCGGCATCCTGCGCCCGTGCGGTGTCCGACGCCAGCAGCGCCAGCCGTGCGAAACCGTGATTGCTGCCCACCTTGTCAGTTTCCTCGCGTTCAACGGCTGCGGCGCGACCCTATGGGGCACTGTGTCATTTGGCAACGCGTCAGAATTGGCGGCCCGCCTCGGGCTGCCATGCCTTAAGCGGCGGGGATGATAAGTGTCGCACAACCCCAACCTCCCAAAACCGAACGCCGCTCGCACTCGGATCGCCGCCGGTCCGGTTCGCCCGAGCAATTTGCCGAACTTGCGGCAGCGATCGAGCACGGCGCGATCGAGGTGATGTTCCAGCCGCAATATCTGAGCGCTGACGGTCGGGTCGCCGGTGCCGAGGCCCTGCTGCGCTGGGATCACCCTCTCCAAGGCCCGCTGGCGGGCGACCTGATCTTCGCCATGGCGCATGAAAGCGGGCTGGCGCATCGGCTGGCCGAACATACCTGCGCGCGCGCCATGGACCTGGCGGTGCGGTGGCCGGGCGATCTGCGCCTGTCGCTTAACGTCACCGCCGATGATCTCGCCGATCCTGGCTATCCCGCGCTGCTCGATGCCGCGTTGCATCGCTCGGGCTTCCCCGCTGCGCGTCTTACGCTGGAGATCACCGAGCAGGCGCTGGTCGACGGGCTTGATGGAGCAGCACAAATGCTGCGGCATCTGACCGACAAGGGGATCGCGATTGCACTGGACGATTTCGGCGCGGGGTTCTGCAACTTCCGGTATCTCAAGACCCTGCCTCTCGCAGCGCTGAAGCTCGACCGATCGATGGTGGAAGGAATCGCCACCGACCGGCGCGATCTCGCGGTTTTTCGTGCAATAATGGCAATGGCGCGGGCGCTTGACCTGCTCGTGATTGCGGAGGGCGTAGAAACCGAGGCCCAGCGCGCGGCGGTGGTGCGCGAAGGGTGCGATCGGTGGCAGGGCTTTCTTGGCGCTGCGCCGATGACGGCTGATGCGTTCGCCGTGCTTGCGGCCGGTTAGGCCGCTATCTTTTCCGCCTTGCGCGCGCGGCGCGCAATCTGGCTGAGCCCCTTCGTAAGCTGGAACAGGCCGTTGAGGCGGCTTTCAGGGCTGGGCCAGGCGCGTTCGATGACCAGCTTCATGTCTGGCCGCAGGCGCGCCGTACCGTTGAGGCGTTCGACCCAGGCGAGCAGGCCCGCCGGATCGGGAAATTCGTCCTTGTGGAACGTCACCAGCGTGCCACGGGCGCCCACATCAATCTTGGCAATGTTTGCAGCGATCGCCTGGTGCTTGATCTCGATCAGCTTCACCAGGTTGGCGGTCGCGGCGGGCAGCGGGCCGAACCGGTCGATCATCTCGGCCGCCATCGCCTCGATCTCGGCCCTGTCGCCCGCATCGTTGAGGCGGCGATAGAGCGCCATCCGCACCGCGAGGTCGGGCACGTATTCTTCCGGGATCATGATCGGTGCATCGACCGTGATCTGCGGGCTTACGCTGTCGCGCTTGGGCTCCAGCCCCGCAGCGCCCGCCTTGGCCGCCAGGATCGCGTCTTCCAGCATCGACTGGTAGAGTTCGAAACCGACCTCGCGGATATGGCCCGATTGCTCGTCGCCCAGCAAATTGCCCGCGCCGCGAATATCGAGATCGTGGCTGGCGAGCTGGAACCCGGCGCCGAGGCTGTCGAGATCGCCCAGCACCTTCAGCCGCTTGGCCGCGACTTCGGGAAGTGCCACGTCCTTCTCGTAAGTGAGATAGGCGTAGGCGCGCAGTTTCGACCGCCCCACGCGCCCGCGCAACTGGTACAGCTGCGCGAGGCCGAAGATGTCCGCGCGGTGGATGATGATCGTGTTCGCGCTGGGCAGGTCGAGACCGCTTTCGACGATCGTGGTCGACAGCAGCACGTCGTACTTGCCTTCGTAGAACGCACTCATGCGTTCCTCGATCTCGGTCGCGCCCATCTGCCCGTGCGCGGCGACGTACTTCACCTCCGGCACATGTTCATGCAGCCAGTCGGACACCTGCTCCATGTCGGAAATGCGCGGCACGACGATGAAGCTCTGCCCGCCGCGGTGGTGCTCGCGTAGCAAGGCCTCGCGCATCACCATGTCGTCCCATTCCATCACGTAGGTCCGCACGGCGAGTCGGTCGACCGGCGGAGTCTGGATGGTGGACAATTCGCGCAGCCCCGACATCGCCATCTGCAGCGTGCGCGGTATCGGCGTGGCGGTGAGGGTGAGGACGTGAACGTCCGCGCGCAGCTGCTTCAGCCGTTCCTTGTGATTGACGCCGAAGCGCTGTTCCTCGTCCACGATCACTAGGCCGAGATTGCGGAACTTGGTTGTCTTGGAGAGGATAGCGTGGGTGCCGACGACGACGTCGATCTGCCCGTTAGCCAACCCTTCGCGCGTCTCGGCCAGCTCCCTGGCCGGGACCAGTCGGCTGAGGCGACCGACCTTCAGCGGGAAGCCCGCAAACCGCGCGGCGAAATTCTGGTAATGCTGCCGCGCCAGCAGCGTGGTCGGCGCGACCACCGCCACTTGCTGCCCGTTCATCGCCGCGACGAAAGCTGCGCGCAGCGCCACCTCGGTCTTGCCGAAGCCGACATCGCCGCACACGAGCCGGTCCATCGGCCGCCCGCTTTCAAGGTCGCCAAGGACATCGCCGATCGCGCGGTCCTGATCATCGGTTTCTTCCCACGGAAAACGGTCGGCGAATTGGTTGTAGCTGGCATCGTCCGCCGCCAGCACCGGCGCCTTCCTCAGGGCGCGTTCGGCGGCGGTACGCATCAGTTCGCCCGCGATCTCGCGGATGCGTTCCTTCAGGCGCGCGCGCCGTTTCTGCCAGGCTTCGCCGCCCAGCTTGTCGAGCGTGACCGCTTCTTCGCTGCTGCCGAAGCGGCTCAGAACCTCGAGGTTTTCGACCGGGATATAGAGTTTGTCGCCGCCCTTGTATTCGAGCATCACGCAGTCGTGCTTGCTCTTGCCCACGGGTACAGGTTCGAGGCCGAGGTACTTGCCGATCCCGTGTTCGACATGGACCACCAGATCGCCGCGATTGAGCGCCTGCAGTTCGGCCAGGAAGGCGTCGGAATCCTTGCGCTTCTTGCGCCGGCGGACCAGCCGGTCGCCCAGCACGTCCTGCTCGGTGACGATTTCCAGGCTGTCGCTGGCGAACCCGGTTTCCAGCGGCAGGACCAGCGCGACCGGCTTGCCCTTGGCGGCAAGGCCAAGCGCCTCCTGCCAGGTATCGGCCAGCTGCGTCGCGGCGCCCGCTTCCGACAGGATCGAGGCGATGCGGGCACGGCTGCCGGTGGAGTAGGCGGCGAACAACGGCTTGCGACCAGACTTGCCTATCGTGGCCAGGTGCGCGGCGGCCGCTGCGTAGACATTGTCGCCGCGCGCGCGTTCGGGCGCAAAATCGCGCGCCGAGGTAAAGCCGAAGTCGACCACCTTGGCGCCTTCAGGCTCGGCAAAAATCGTTGCCCGGTGCGCGAGTGCCCGTTCCAGCGCGGTGCTGAACTCCTCGCCGGACAGATAAAGCGAGTCCTTGGGCAGCGGGCGGTAGCTGCCCTTGGCCTGACCGCTGGCCGTGGTGCGCTGCTCGCAGTAATCGGCGATGTCGGATAGCCGCTCCTCGCTGGCGCCGAGAGCGGCACTGTCGATCACCACCAGGTCATCATTGCCGAGATGGTCAAACAGGGTCGCCATCCGCTCCTCGAACAGCGGCAGCCAGTGTTCCATGCCGGCGAGCCTGCGACCTTCACTCACCGCCTCATACAGCGGGTCCTGCGTGGCGTGGGCGGCGAACATCTCGCGGTAACGGCCGCGGAACCGCTTGATGCTGTCCTCGTCGAGCAGCGCCTCGCTCGCGGGGAGCAGCAGGTGCGATTCGAGCACGCCGGTGCTCATCTGCGTGGCGGGATCGAAACTGCGCAGGCTCTCCAGTTCGTCTCCGAAGAAGTCGAGCCGCAACCCTTCCTCGAGGCCCGAGGGGAAGACGTCGACAATTGAACCGCGCACGGCGTATTCGCCCTTGTCGACCACGGTATCAGTGCGGCTGTAGCCCTGCCGCTGAAGCAGCGCAGCCAAGCTCTCGCGCCCGATCTCGGTGCCCTGCCGGAACTCGCGCACGCTCTCGCGGATGCGGAACGGGGTCAGCACCCGCTGGAGCACGGCGTTGACGGTGGTCACCAGCAGCTGAGACTTGTTCTTGCCCGTTTGCAGGCGGTGCAGCGCCGCCAGCCGCCGCGCGCTGACCGACAGGGCGGGGCTGGCGCGGTCGTAGGGCAGGCAGTCCCAGGCCGGGAATTCCAGCGCTTCCAATTCGGGTGCGAAGAACGCTGCCGCCTCCGCCACCGCGCGCATCGCCGCGTCGTCCGCCGCGATGAACACCGCGCGGCCTTTCGCGGCACGCGCGAGGTCGGCCATGACCAATGGCTGCGCGCCGCGCGCGATCGAGGCGAGGGTCAACGGCTCCTTGGCCGCGAGGATGCGGGAGATATCGGGCATTGTCAGGTCAAACGCGGTTGGCTGGCGGCGTTCCCGCTAGCGGGGAATCTGGACGTAATCGAGCTTCTGCATCAGCGCCATTTGCGCGCCGGCGAAAGTGGGCGGGGCGGGCGTGGTCTGCAAGGCCCAGGCCATGACGTCCACGTCATCTTCCTCCAGCAGGGCCTCGAACCAGGCAAGGTCAGCCTCTTTCCACCCGCCATGGTAGCGATCGAAAAAACCGCCGATCATGTAATCGGCCTCGCGCGTGCCGCGGTGCCAGGCGCGGAACTTGGCACGGGCGAGGCGGGTGGGGTCGGGCATGGGGCGCGGTTATCGTTCCCGTCATGCCAGCGCAAGCTGGCATCGCTATCCACACGTAGCGCGGCTTCGATAGCGATCCCAGCTTCCGCTGGGATGACGGGGAAGGCTAAAGGGGCCCATGCGCCCCGAAATCCTCAACCCGCTGTTCGCCGAGACGGAGAGCCTGGAAGGCGTCGGGCCGAAGCTGAAGAAGCCGCTCGAGAAGCTGGGCCTCACGCGCGTGCGCGACCTCGCCTACCACCTGCCCGAACGGTTCGTTTCGCGGCGCGCGGTGCAGGATCTCGACGAGGCGGGCGAGGGCGAGCAGATCGTCGTCGCGCTGACCGTGCTGGAGCACCGCGCCGGGCGCTCCAGCCGGGCGCCCTACCGGGTGCTGGCGCAGGACGTGAAGGGCAACGTCGCCTCGCTGACCTATTTCGGCCGCGCCGCTTACACGGCGAAGAAGCAGTTGCCGGCGGGCGAAACGCGCTGGGTCGCGGGCAAGCTGGAGCGCTATGGCGACATGCTCCAGATCGTCCACCCCGACCATGTCGAGGAGGTGGGCGGCGCCAGCCTCGCCCGGCTGTGCGAGCCGGTCTATGCCTTGTCCGAAGGGCTGACCCAGCCGAAAGTGGCGGGGCTCGCACAACAGGCGCTCGCGCGACTACCGAGCCTGGCCGAGTGGATCGAGCCGGGCGTGCTGGAACGCGAGAAGTGGCCCAACTGGACCGAAGCGCTGAGGCTTTCCCACGCGGGCGAAAACCCCGGCGCGCGCGACCGGGTCGCTTATGACGAGCTGCTGGCCAACAGCCTCGCACTGCTGCTGGTGCGCGCCGACAACCGTCGCCGGCGCGGGCAGGCACTGACGGGCGACGGGTCGATCCGCGCGAAACTGGCGCTGCCGTTCCCGCTCACCGGCGCGCAGAAGCGCTCGATCGCCGAGATCGAGGGCGATCTCGCGCAGGAGGCGCCGATGCTGCGCCTGCTGCAAGGCGATGTCGGCGCGGGCAAGACGGTAGTGGCGCTGGAGGCGATGCTGATCGCGGTCGAGGCAGGCAAGCAGGCCGCACTGCTCGCCCCGACCGAAATCCTCGCCCGCCAGCATTACGAAACGCTGCGCGCCATGCTGGCGCCCACGGGCGTCGAAATCGCCTTGCTGACGGGCCGCGACAAGGGCCGCGCGCGTGAGAGCATCCTGATAGGGTTGTTGCAGGGTACTATCGGTATCGTTGTAGGTACGCATGCAATCTTCCAGGATAGCGTCGCCTATCGCGACCTCGCGCTTGTGGTCATCGACGAACAGCATCGCTTCGGTGTCGCACAGCGCCTGCAACTGGCTGCCAAGGGCCGACGTGCACCGCACACTTTGGCAATGACCGCGACCCCGATCCCGCGCACGCTTACGCTCGCCAACTACGGCGAAATGGACGTCAGCCGCCTCGACGAGATGCCCCCCGCCCGCCAGCCGATCGACACGCGCGTGGTGGCGCAGGAGCGGATGGGCGACGTGGTCGAGGCGGTTGGGCGGCATATCGCGGGCGGCCAGCAGGCCTATTGGGTCTGCCCGATGGTGCGCGAGAGCGAGTCCGATGATATCGCCGCCGTGGAAGCCCGGCATGCCGCCCTGCGCGAACGGTTTGGCGAGGCCGTCGTCATGGTGCACGGCCAGCTCCGCCCCGAGCTGAAGGATGCCGCTATGGAACGCTTCGCCAGCGGCGCGGCGAACCTCCTGGTGGCGACTACGGTTATCGAGGTCGGCGTCGATGTGCCCGCCGCCACGCTGATGGTGATCGAACAGGCGGAACGCTTCGGCCTCGCCCAGCTTCACCAGTTGCGCGGCCGGGTGGGGCGGGGGAGCGAAAAATCGACCTGCCTGCTGCTGCGCGGGGGCGCGCTGTCCGAGGTGGGACGTGAGCGGCTTGCGCTGATGCGCGAAACGCAGGACGGGTTTCGGCTGGCCGAGGAAGACCTGCGCCTGCGGGGGGGCGGCGAACTGCTCGGCACCAGGCAATCAGGCGACACACCTTTTCGCATCGCCAGGCTTGAGCAGATTACGCGCCTCCTTCCGGTCGCTCACGATGATGCGCGGCTCCTGGTTGAGCGCGATGGAGGGCTCGAGGGGCCGCGGGGCGATGCCGCGCGCATCCTGCTCTATCTGTTCGAGCGGGACTGGGGCGTGCAGTTGCTGCGCGGTGGTTAAGCGGCCAACAGCACCCGGTCGCGGCCACCATGCTTCGCTTCGTATAGCGCGGCATCGGCACGCGCGATCATGTCCGCCGCAGTGTCGCCTTCACCCAGCACCGCGATGCCAACGCTAAGCGTCACGAACACGCGCTGGCCGGTTTCCAGTTCGAGGTCGGTTTCGCGGATCGCGACGCGCAGGCGCTCGCACGCGGCGAGCGCATCCTGCGCGGAACAATCAGGCAGGACCACGGCAAATTCCTCACCGCCCAACCGGCCGACCGTATCCTGGCCGCGCATGACCTCGGCAGCGGTGAGGGCGACCTTGCGGATCACCGCGTCGCCGGCCGGGTGGCCGTGAGTGTCGTTGACGTTCTTGAAGTGGTCGATGTCGATAATCGCCAGCGCCAGGGGCCGCTCGTATCGCGTGGCCGATGCAGTGGCTCGTTCCAGCGAGGCTATGGTTTCGCGGCGGTTGGCCAGCCCGGTCAGGTCATCCGTGGTGGCATGGCGGTGCAGTTCCTTGCGGACCTGTTGTTCGGTCAACAGCGCCCGTCGCAGCGTTATCGCTGCGAGCGAACTCAGCGCGAGCAGGATCAACCCGATCGCTGACAGGATGTACTGATAGATTTCGTTCGCATGTCCGCGTCGGTTGGAAATTTCCATCCGGCGGTCGAGACGTTGGCGCTCATAGCGCTCGATCGCATCAATTTCCCGGATTAAGCCCTCGACCGAGTGGCGGCCGCCGCCGCTCGCTATCATTGCGCGTGCGTCGTCATGCCGCCCGGATCGTTGGAGCGCGATTACCGTTTGCAGCCAGCCGAGGAACTGTTCCAACTCGCGGTCGACCGCGACCACGTGCGCGGCTTGCTCCGGGTCCGCGCGGGTGAGACGTTCCAGGCGTTCCACCCCCGCCCGCGCGATCGGCGCTTCGGTCATAAAGGCGTCAAGGAATTCGTCCTTGTTGGTCAGGACGTAGCCCCGTTCGCCCAAGATCGCATTGATTGCGGCAGTCTTGATCGTGTCGGTCGTGCGCAGGACGGTGACTGCATGGTGTTGCCCCGCCGTTGCGGCGTCGCGTTCTTTGGCCGAAATGTAGGCCGACCAGCTCGCCCCCGCCAGCAGTAGCGCCAGCGCCACGACGCAGCCGATCAGCACCTTGCTGCTGATGGTTGTCGGTAGTGGGTGACGGGCCAAGGCCCCGAAGCTGTGCATGGTGGATCCGAACCTGTGTCGGCGGAGAGCTAGCCGATAATGGTTAAGACCGTCTTTCCGATAATTGGCGAAGCCGCGGTGGATTGCTTGAAAACATTACGCTAATCCAGGCGGGCGCCGATTGCCGCAGCAAAGGGCAAAGGTTTGCACCCCTCCCGGGACGAAACCCCTTATCCTTGCCGCGCGACAAGTATCGCCCTGCCGGGTGTCAGCGCGAGGCAGACCTCGTCGCCGACCTGCGGTGGTTCCCCATGAACGCGCATAGCGATCGAGACATCGCCCAACATGATCGACAAGCGAAAGGATTGTCCCGAAAATCGTACTTCTTCCACACGTGCCCGCACACCCGTGGCGGCCAGTTCGAGCGCCTCCGGGCGTATCACGAGGTCCGCGGGCCCATTCGAAGTTCCCCTCCCAGTGATCGGGCCGAACGGCGTGAGGGCCACGCCCGCAGTAGCAGTGACCGGCATGACAATCGCTTCGCCAAGCAGTCGCGCGGCGACGGCGGAAACGGGCATTTCGTAACAATCGCGCGGGCTGCCGCACTGAAGAACCCGGCCGCCGTCCATCAGCACGAGGTCGTCCGCGATCATCATTGCCTCGGCCGGGTCGTGGGTCACGACCAGCACGGTCGCGCCTGCCAGGCGCAAGTCATCCATCAGCGATTGCCGCACACGCTCCCGTAGATCGCCATCGAGGCCGGAGAAGGGTTCGTCGAGCAGCAGCAGCGAGGGCTCGCGCGCCATGGCGCGAGCGATCGCGACCCGCTGCTGCTCACCGCCCGACAGCATATGCGGCCAGGCGGCGGCAAGATGTTCGATGTGCAAACGGCTCAGCATCATTGCCACTCGTGCGTTGCGCTCCGTTCGCGGCAAATGGGCGATGCCAAATGCAACGTTTGCCTGGACATCGAGATGGGGAAAAAGAGCGTTGTCCTGGAACACCAGCCCGACCCCGCGCTGTTCCGGCGCGACAAATGTGTCTGGCGCTGAAACGGGCGCGCCGCGTACATGGATGGCCCCGCCGTCGATCCCCTCGAGCCCTGCGATCATCCGCAGCAGAGTGCTCTTGCCGCAACCCGAGGGACCGAGCAACGCCGCCACTCGGCCGGCAGCAAGCGAGAGACTGGCGTGATCGACCGCCAGCTTGCCAGCGAACCGGCGTGTGGCATCGCGGATTTCCAGGATGGGGGCAGCAGACACCGCGCCAGCCTCTAGGCACCCGGACGCGCGGCGGCAATCCGGCGCGAAAGCCAGATCACCGCGGGGAGCGACAGGACGACAATCATGATCGAGGGCAACCCGGCTTGGCCGAGGCGCTCGTCAAGCGCATAGTTGCTGGCAATCACCGCGAGCGTATCGAAGTCGAACGGGCGCAGGATCAGCGTTGCCGGCAATTCCTTCAGCACGTCGATGAACACGATCAGCGCTGCGGTCAGCATGGCGCCACGTGCCATGGGCAGTTGAACCTCCAACGCGGCGCGGGTTTCTCCGCGCCCCAGCGTGCGGGCGGCCTGGATCATTGAGGGGGTCACGCGTTCGAGCCCCGCGTCGATCGGCTCCAGGGCAGCGGCCATCAATCGCGCGGCATAGGCCAGCACCAGCAGGACCAGCGCGATGGTCGCGCCGGAACCGGGCGCCAGGCCCCATATCACGCTCGCCGGCGCCAGCAGTCCGATCGCCATTACCGCCCCCGGGGTGGCGTAGCCAAGGCTGGCCACGCGCGCCGCGATCGGCAGCTCGCGTGTCCCCAATGCCAGCATGGTGGCAAGCGCGACAGTGACCAATGCACCGACCGCGCCAAGCGAGAGACTGTTGGAAAGTGCCTGGCCAAGCCGTGCCCAGTCAGCATCTGTTCCAGCAAGGTTCCAGGTCAACCAAGCGAGCGGCAGGATCAGCCCCGCGAACAGCAAGGTAAAACAGAACACACTCGCCAGCCACGCGCGCGTTAATGGTAATTGCGTGGGTTCCACCGGTCGCCACCGTGCGCGACCGCTTTCGTGGCTGCGGCCAACCCGGCTCGCCCGTTCAAGCCATAGCAGCACGGCCGCCGCCAACAGCAATGGCAGCGCGAACCGTGCCGCACTCACGGTCGAGCCATAAACGGACCAGGCCCGCACTACGCCGGTCGTTAGTGTCTGGACGCTCAGAAAGCGTACCGCACCGTAATCGGCCAGCGTCTCCATCATGGCGAGCGCGACCCCGGCTGCAAGGGCTGGACGGGCCATCGGCAGGGCGACCCGCCACAATGCGCTAGTGCCGGTGCAACCGAGCATCCGCCCCGCTTCGAGAACATTGGTGGACTGGTTGAGGAACGTGGCCCGCATGGCGAGATAGACGTAAGGATAGAACGCCGCTGACAGAATGAAGGCGGCCCCCCCGACGGTACGCATTTCAAAAGGAAGGTCGACGCCGACGCTTCCGCGAAGCCACATCCGCAGCGGTCCGGCGACGTCGAACAAGTCGGAATAGCCGTATGCGAGCGCAAAGGCTGGCATGGCCAGGGGCAGGGCCAGCGCCCAGGCGAAAATTTCGCGGCCAGGGAAGCGGTGCATCACGACGAGCCAGGCCGCTGCCGTGCCGCTCAGCGCAGTCGCCCCGCCGACGAGCAGGGCGAGCCACGCCGAGGTCAATGCATATCGCGCGATGTCACGGCTCGCGATATCCGCTGTCTCGGTTCCAAACGCGGCCAGTGCCACGCCCAGCAGCGGCGCGCCCACGGCAAGGCCCGCCACGAGCGCCAGCCAGCCGATGGGCGACAGAAATGGGCGGGGGAGGGCGCGCGCTCCGGTCAGCGCCAACCCGCCTCGCTCATCATCGATTGCGCCTCCGGCTGGCGCCTTGCGAAGGCCGCAACACTCATCGGGTGCGCGGTAAAGTCCGCAAACGCATCGACGGGCGGCGGCGGGGCAACACTCGGCGAGGCGGGAAACTCATTGTTGTTGGCCGCGATGTGTCGCTGGGTATCGGCCGAAGCGAAGAATTCGAGCAGGCGGATTGCATTCGCCTTGTTCGGTGCGTTCTTTGCAACCCCGCCGCCAGAGATGTTCACGTGCGCGCCCTGTCCGCCCAAGCTCGGAAATGCGAGCTTTACCTTGTCGGTCACAGCCTGGTCAGCCGCGTCCTCGCCGCTCGCCATGCGGATGTAGTAGTAACTGTTGGTGATCGCGACTTCGCACACCCCCGCTGCCACGGCGCGGATTTGGTCGCGGTCGCCGCCTTCGGGCGGACGGGCCATGTTGGCTACGACACCTTCGACCCAATCGTTCGCGCGTTCCGCGCCCCAAGCCTCGATCAGCGCGCCGACGAGCGAAAGGTTGTAGACGCTGTCTGACGAACGCACGCAAATCTTGCCGCGGAAACGGGGCGTCGCGAGTTCGGCATAGTCGTCAATCTCATTAAGTTGCACCTTTGCAGGGTCATAGGCCACCACGCGCGCGCGACGCGAGAATCCGTACCAGTTGCCGTCGGGCTCGCGAAGATTGGCGGGAACAGCGCCGAGCAGTGTATCGGATTCGACCGGTTGGAACAGGTCGGCCTGCTGTGCGCGCCACAGGGCGCCAGCATCGGCGGTAATGAACAAATCAGCCGGGCTGTTCGCCCCTTCGGCCCGCATGCGCGCGACGAGCTCGTCCGCGTTACCCTCTATCCGGTTGATCTTGATGCCGGTTTCCCGGGTAAAACGTTCGTAAAGCGCAAGATCGCTGTCGTAATGACGGGCGGAGTAGAGGTTTACCTCACCCGCGCCCTGCGTTGGCGTAACATCGCTTTCGGCGCCAGAGCAACCGGCCAGCAACATCGCGACCGCACCCGCCAAAGCCCATGAAACCTTGCGCACTCGTTCCTCCGATTCTACCGGCAAGAACGACCGGTCGAGGGCGGCTAGCATTATTGCGAACCATTCTCAACCGTCGTGAAAAATGCAGGTCGTTGTGGTGGGGCGCGCCGACTTGAAAGGGGGAAATCGTGGGCAGTTCTGACGGTTCGATTGGCCAGTTGTTCGGGTGGCTGGGGAGGCGCGGCCAAGGAAGTGCGGACGCGACGGAAGGTGAGCAACAGCCCAATGGCAGCGCTGCTCCGCTGTTCGACCAGGCGCGCCGGGATCTGCTGGACGAGATTACTGCGTTCCTGCTGCGCCATCGCCTGGATGTGACCCCTGACAACCTGGCCGTCGCCCATGGCGCCTTGTCCGGGGCCAACCCAGGTCTTGCCCGACAGATCGAACGGCGCGTGCGTGATGGCCTCGACGTGACCCAGACATGGCTCGATGAAGCGGCGGCGACCGAAGTTGCCCGATCGCGCGACCTAGATGTCGATAGCTTGCTGGTGAAAATCGAAAACTTGGTCGACAACTATTCTCGCAATACGAGCGTGGCCCGCGATGCCACGGCGGAATACAACGAGAAGCTCGAACACCATGTCGCCGAACTGGTCGAGGTGGAGGAAACCGGGCAGATCATCTCCGATCTCGCGCAGCTTGCTAAAGCGATGCTGGAACGTTCGCGCCAACTTGAAGCCGACATGCGCCGAAGCGAGGACGAGGCGGAATCGCTGCGTCGCAGCCTGGCGAAGGCGAAGCGCGATGCTGAGGTCGATCACCTTACCGGCTTGCCCAATCGCCGCGCGTTCGAGACCGTGCTGGAGAGCGAATATCGCGAAGCCCGCGCGGCGGTCGAGCCGCTGGTGGTCGCATTTTGCGACATCGACCATTTCAAGCGCGTCAACGATAACCACGGCCACGATGTCGGCGATCGGGTGCTGAGGGTGATCGGCGAGGCACTGTCGGCCGTTTCGAATGACAAGTGCCACGTGGCGCGCCACGGCGGCGAAGAGTTCGTGATGCTGTTCCGGGGCTCGACCGCGGCCGAGGCGAAGGCTTCGCTCGATACCATCCGCGAACGGATGGCCGAACGCCGCCTGGTCAGCCGCACCACCGACGAGCCTATTGGCCAAGTGACCTTTTCGGCCGGTGTCGCCGACGTGTTCGATTTCGGCGATCCGCGCGCGGCATTGAAGGCGGCGGACGATGCCCTCTATGCCGCAAAGGAAGGCGGCCGGAACCAGGTGCTCGTCGCAGAGAAGCCCGTCTGACCGTTGCCGACTTCTCCGAGAAGTTGCCGCAGCATCCCGCGTTGGGCGATGGAAGAAATCTGGAACCGCGAAGTCGTGGCGCTCGGGTCGGCGGATGGATTCGTGGGGCGGGTCGGGATGAACCTCTATCCAGCTCATCGATGCGGGGATTAACAGACTCGTCGCGCTTTTTTCGCTCGACGGCGTTACACCGGCACTGGAAGATGCCTTCAACCGGCTGACGGACAAGCAGTACGATCGCATGCGCGACTTCCTGGTCCTACACGAGCAGTTCACCGAAACGAGCTGGCTGGCGGCGATGATGGGCCATGGCATCGCTATGACAGGCCGCAACGCGGTGGCGGACACCCTGAAACCGGCAGCGCTCGGCCCGGAAATCGGCCAGATAGAAAAATCTGTGCGCTACTTGGTTAAACGCCTGCCGCCCCACCGCGGATACCTGGCGCACTATTGCCCGCTCAGGGCATGAGCGGGTCGAAGCATTTCATGGCAATGACGAACGACGTGTGCACGGCGCGGGATGCCGATGTCACGATCCATCGTCACGAGGGAGAGGACTGAAGCATGGCACTGGCACCCGACATAGCGACGAGCGCCGACCCGCATCCGCGGGAGCCCGATGTGCCGCAGGTGGATGCGCCGGGCCTCAATTACTTCGTGTTCGCGCTGTTCTTCATTTTCGGCGGCATCACCAGCCTTAATGACGTGATCATTCCCAAGCTCAAGGAATTGTTCACACTCAGTTATTTCGAAGCGAGCCTTGTCCAGTTCTGGTTCTTCATCGCCTACGCCGTGGTCGGCATTCCCGGCGCGCGGCTGGTGAAGCGCGTGGGTTACCTGCGCGGCGCCGCGATCGGCTTGATGGCGATGATGGCGGGCTGTCTTATGTTCATACCGGCAAGCCAGACGGCGCAGTTCGGGATGTTCCTGTTCGCGTACTTCGTGCTCGCCACGGGCGTGGTGCTGGTCCAGATCGTGGCCAATCCGCTTATCAGCCTGCTCGGCCCGGTCAGGACGACGCATAGCCGCCTGACATTCGCGCAGGCGTTCAACTCACTCGGCACGACGATCTTCCCTTACTTTGGCGCGATCCTGATCCTTGGCAGCCTCGCCACAGTAACCGCTGCGGATTTTACCGGGGCGGAGCTGGCCGCCTATCGCACCGCCGAGAGCCAGGCCATCGTTAACGGCTATCTCGGCCTCGCGGTCGCGCTGGCGGTAGTCGCGGGCGCGGTGTGGCTGTTCCGCGATCGGCTGAAGGGCGAGCGGCACGACGCGACAAGCTTTGCTGAAGGCGTTGCGCTGCTCAAGCGTCCGCGGTTCGGTTATGGCGCGGCGTGCATCTTCCTCTATGTCGGCGCCGAAGTCGCGATTGGCAGCTTCATCGTTAACTACCTGATGCAGACCGAGGTGCTGAACCTGCCTGAACAGAGCGCAGGCAAGCTCATCGCGCTTTATTGGGGCGGCGCGCTGATCGGGCGGTTTATCGGTTCGGGACTGCTGCGCGTTGTCAGCCCCGGATTATTGCTGGCGAGCGTGGCGCTGGGCGCGATAACGCTCATCACGATTTCCGCGAACACGACCGGAGTTGTCGCAGGATATTCGCTGCTCGCGGTCGGGTTGATGAACGCGATCATGTTTCCGACGATTTTCAGCCTCGCATGCGAAAAGCTGGGTCCGCGAGCGGCGGATGGCTCGGGCATCATCAACGTGGCGATCGCCGGCGGCGCGGTGATTCCCCCGCTTTACGGTGCTGTCGCCGACCAGATCGGCCTTGCCGCCGCACTGATCATCCCGGCGGCATGTTACGCCGTGATAGCTGGCTTCGGATACTTCGCTCGCCGACCGGCTTAGCCGGTGGCGTCAAGCGGCGGCTGGCCGGAATCTTGCCAGTCGCCCCTTGTCCGCGAGAACGACATGCGCGCAGTTATGGCCCGGCGCGCCCGTAACTCCGCCACCAGGGTGCGTGCCAGCGCCACACATGTACAGCCCGCCGATCGGCCCGCGATAGTCGCCATAGCCCAGCATCGGGCGCGCCGACCAGAGCTGGTCGATCGTCATGTTGCCATGCATGATGTCGCCGCCGACCAGCCCGAACGTGCGCTCGAGGCCTTTGGGGCTGAGCACCTGGCGGCCGAGGATCGAGGCGCGAAAGCCAGGCGCATGGGCTTCGACGGTGTCGATTATGGCGTTCGCTGCTTGATCCTCTTCAGCGTCCCAGTCGCGCCCGTCGGGCAATTCCGGCGCGAACTGCTGGCAGAACAGGCTGGCGACGTGCCCGCCGGGAGGGGCAAGGCTGTCGTCGACCGTGCTCGGGATCAACATTTCGACGATCGGACGCCGCGACCAGCCGTAGCGCTTCGCATCCATGAATGCCTCGTCCATGTAGCGGAGCGTTGGCGCGATGATGATACCCGACCGATGATGTTCGCCCGGTTCCGGCAGACAGGCAAACCGTGGCAGCGCGCTCAGCGCGACATTCATGCGAAACGTGCCTGATCCGGTCTTGAAGCCCTTGATGCGACGGCGGAAATCGGCAGGGAGGTCGCATGGGTCGATCATCCGATCAAACAGCAACCTTGGCCCAACATTGGCGATCACGCGCGGCGCCGTGATTTCCTCGCCGCTCTCGAGCCGCACGCCTGCGACACGGCCGCCGGTCGTCAGGACTTGTGCGACCGGGCTTTCCAGCGAAATTTCGACCCCTTGGTCACGGCAGGCATCTGCCATCATCCGCGTGATCGATCCCATGCCGCCGACGACGTGGCCCCAGGCGCCCTTGCGACCATTTACCTCACCGAAGACATGGTGGAGGAGGACATAGGCGCTTCCGGGCGTTTCGGGGGATGCGTAGTTGCCGACCACGGCATCAAAGCCGAAGGCCGCCTTCACCGCCTCGCTTTCGAACCATTGATCGAGGAAGCCGCTGGCCGACTTGGTGAAAAGGTCCAGCACGTCGCGCTTGCGGTCAATGCTCAGTCGCGCCAGTCCCCGGCCTTGCAGCGCCGCGTCGATCATGGCGCGCAGCCCGCCGCCCGCGTTGGGTGGTGCTTTCAGCGCAAGCTCGCGCAGCACCTGCGCGACACCTTCCAGCGCATCGTAATAGGCGGGGAGCGCGTTGGCATCGCTGCGCGAAAAGCGGGCGAACTCTGCCTGGGTCCGTTCGAGGCCGCCGCCAACCTTGAGATAGCCGCCATTGTCCTGCGGCAGGAAATTGGCAACCGGCCGTTCGATTACGCGGTAGCCGCGGCTGGCCAGCTGCATGTCGGCGATCACTTTGGGTTGCAGCAGGCTGACCGTGTAACTCGCCACGGAGTTGCGGTATCCGGGATGGAATTCCTCGGTCACTGCTGCGCCGCCCACCAAGGCGCGTCGCTCCAGCACGCGCACCCGCAGCCCGGCGCGCGCGAGATAGAAGGCACAGACAAGCCCGTTGTGCCCGCCGCCGATCAGGATCGCGTCGCATTGCTGGATCATGTCCCGCCTCTGCGCGCTTCGGCCCCTTTGTGCAATGTGGTGACACGCGAAGTGGCGCGGCGTCGTGGAACCCAAATGCCCCATCGATCGCTTGGCAAGGGCAAGAGGGAGTTCGGCAGATGGCGGCACGCGCCTATTGGCAGGGACAGATCAGGTTGGCGCTGGTCTCTATTCCGGTAGAGGTCTATTCGGCTGTAAAGTCAGGCGCGAAAATCTCGTTCCGACAGATTCACGAACCGAGCGGCAAGCGGGTCAATTACGAAAAGGTGGTGGCAGGGGTCGGGCCGGTCGATCGTGACGAGATCGTCAAGGGGTACGAGATGTCCAGGGGCGAATACGTCCTGCTCGACGATGACGAAATCGAAGCGGTAAAGATTGAAAGCCGCAAGACGCTCGAACTTGTGCAGTTCGTCGACGCGAACGAAATCGATCCGCTTTATTACGAAAAGCCCTATTACGTGGCGCCGGCTGATGAACTGGCGGAAGAGGCATTCGTGGTACTGCGTGATGCCCTGCGCCAGGCAAAGAAGGTCGGGCTCGGCCAGCTGTCGGTGCGTGGCCGTGAACAGCTCGTGGCGATCAAGCCGTGCGGCAAGGGGTTGCTGATGGAAACTCTGCGGTACGGCGACGAAGTTCGCAAGGGACAGGCTTTTTTTAGCGAGATCGGCAATCACAAACCCGATGCCGAACTGCTCGACCTTGCAACCGCGCTCATCGACAAAAAGACGGCTCCGTTCGACGCGGGCGCGTTCGAGGACCGTTATGCCGATGCGCTGATGCGGCTGATCGAAAAGAAAGCCAAATCGAAATCGGGGCGCAAAATCCTCGAAGACGTCGGAGATCCAAGCAGCGTGCGCGGCGGCAATGTAATCGACCTGATGGCGGCGCTGAAAAAGTCGGTGGGCGACGCGAAAGCGCCCGCGGCGCGAAAAGCGGCAGCGAAGAAAACACCCGCAAAGAAAGCCGCATCGCGCAGGAAATCGGCCTGACGCATGGCGCGCCATCATCCCCTTGCCGAGTATAATGCCAAACGTGATTTCGCCAAGACGGCGGAACCTGTTGGCAAAGGCGGGGATGCTGGCGCCGGCAATACCTTCATCGTCCAGAAACACGATGCGACCAGGTTGCATTGGGATCTGCGGCTTGAGGTAGACGGCGTCCTGAAAAGTTGGGCGGTCACAAAGGGGCCTTCGCCAGATCCGGACATCAAACGATTGGCGGTCCGGACCGAGGATCATCCATTGGCCTACGCTACATTCGAGGGCGTCATCCCCAAGGGGGAATATGGCGGCGGAACGGTGATGCTGTGGGACCGCGGGACATGGGCCCCGGTCGCTGGCAAGAGCGCTAAAGATCTCGAGGCGGGGCACCTCCACTTTATCGTCGAAGGCGAGCGGATGAAAGGTGAATGGCTCCTCGTCCGCCTTCGCAAAAAACCGGGCGAGAAGCGCGAGAACTGGCTTTTGCGAAAGATTTCGGATCGTTTCGCCGAGACTGGCGACGTGCTCGTCGAGCGCGCGCTGACCAGCATTGCCAGCGGTCGCTCGATGGCAGAAATCGCGGCTGACAAGGAAGGCGCCTACGCGCTGGCAGGCAAGAAGGGCGATGCCTTCACTGCGGAAATGACCAGGGCGGCCAAGCGCACCCAGGCCGCGACCCGGCCAAAGCGGATGCACGAGCGGCGCGTGAAACCGCCCGTTTTTCGCAAGCCCCAGCTTGCTACGCTGGTCGATAGTGTCCCAAGCGGCAACGGCTGGCTGCACGAGATCAAGTTCGATGGTTATCGCGCGTTGGTCGCGTGCGCGGGCGACCATGTCTCGATCTTCACGCGCACGGGGCAGGACTGGACCGAGAAGTTCGCACCACTCGTCCGTCACTTCCAAGCGCTGAACCTGCCGCCGTGCCTGATCGACGGTGAAATCGTCGCGTTCGACAATGATGGCAATCCCAGCTTTTCCGCGCTTCAGTCCGTTCTGAAGCGCGGTCACGGCGCACAGGGCAGTGGCGACGCTTTCGCCTTCTTCGCATTCGATCTGCTCGAAGCTTCGGGCGAGGATCTCGGGCCGTTGCCTACGATCGAACGAAAGGAACGGCTCGAGGCCCTGCTTGCCCATGCCGCGCCGCCCATCCAGGTGGCTGAGCACGTGATTGGGGCCGGTGAAACGCTTTATCGCGCAATGTGCGATGCTGGTCAGGAAGGGATCATCGCCAAACGCATCGACGCGCCTTATCGACACGCGCGCAGCAAGGCTTGGGTGAAGGTCAAATGCACCCGGCGCCAGGAATTCATCGTCATCGGGTGGAAAAAGTCGCGCGCCCGGCTGCGTCCGTTCGCTTCGCTGCTGCTGGCGCAACGTGAGGGCGGAAAGCTGGTTTATAAGGGGAACGTCGGAACCGGTTTTTCCCAGGAAACCATGAGTGACCTGGCCGAGCGAATGAAGCCGCTTGAACGCCGCGATGCGCCTGCCGAAGTCGAACGCCCGGCGGCGCGGGGAGTGACATGGCTGGAACCCGAGTTGGTTGCGGAAATCGCCTTCGCCGAATTTACCGGGGACGGCAATGTGCGGCATGGATCCTTCGTTGGCTTGCGCGATGATAAGAAAGCCGCGACGGTCAAACCCGAGAAACCCGCGGCTGCGCCCAACGGGAAAAGCGCGATCACGATAAGCAGTCGCGAGCGGGTGATTTTTCCTGAGAGCGGGCAAACCAAGGGCGATCTGGCCGATTACTACGCCGCCGTTGCCCCGCTCATCATGCCCTTTGCCGCTCAGCGCCCGCTCAGCCTCGTCCGTTGTCCGCAGGGGCGGGCGAAGAAGTGCTTCTTTCAGAAGCACGACAGCGGCGGCTTTGGCCCCCATGTGAAGCACATAGCGGTCCGCGAAAAAGACGGCGGGAACGATGATTATCTCTACATCGACGATAGCGACGGCCTGATCGCCTGCGTACAGATGGGAACGATCGAGTTCCACGCATGGGGTTCCCGCACCAACGATATCGAGGCGCCTGACCGGATGATCTTCGACCTCGATCCCGACGAGGGGCTCGACTTCGAGGATGTGAAGAGTGCCGCGAGCGACATTCGCGACCGCCTGGCCGATCTCGGCCTGGTCAGCTTCGCGATGCTGTCGGGCGGCAAGGGCGTGCACGTGGTGGTGCCGCTCATTCCCGGCCACGGCTGGGACGCACACAAGGATTTTGCCCGCCGCTTTGCCGAAGCGCTCAGTCTGGCGGAAGCTGATCGGTTCACCGCGACAATGAGCAAGGCGAAACGCAAGGGGAAGATATTCATCGACTGGCTCCGTAACCAGCGAGGCAGCACCGCCGTCTCACCGTACTCGGCTCGCGCTCGCGCGGGCGCGCCGGTCGCCGTGCCGATAAGTTGGGACGAACTGGACGGCATGGCCCACGCGCATCCGTTCGCTATCGATGATGCGGCGACGCTGCTCAAACGCGCGCGGTCAAAGTCGCTCAAGGGCTGGGGCTTCGCGGAACAGCGACTGCCCGCGATCTGACAGGCGCAGGGCGCCTCCGGCGGCGTTCAAGAGCGACCACGGGTTGCGCAGCGCCGATCCTGCTGGCAAGCGCGCCGATGATGACCGATTCTCGTGTGCTCCACCTCGACGGCGTCCACAACTTCCGTGATTATGGCGGCTATGCGGTGTCAGGTGGCGGCAAGGTCAGGCGCGGGTTGTTGTGGCGATCGGGCCAGCACGTCAATGCAAGCGCAGCAGACCTTGGCGCAATCGACGCGCTGGCGCTCGCCCATGTGATCGACCTGCGCGGCAACGCCGAGCGCGCCGGTGCCCCCTGCCTGCGCGGGCCGACATTCTGCGCCGAGGTTCACTATTACGACGGCGAAACCGCTTATCTGGCCCCGCACCTCGAAGCGAGCGGAGGCCTGCTCGATGCCGATGCCGCGGGTCGGGCGCTCGAACGCATTTACCGCGACCTTGCCCGGCGCGAGCCAGTGCTGTGGGGGCTGCGCCGATATTTTGACGTCCTGGCGCGCGGCGACGGGGCCAGCCTAGTACACTGCATGGCGGGAAAAGACCGGACCGGCATGGCGGTGGCGCTGCTGCACCATGCGCTGGGCGTCCATCCCGACGACGCGATGGCCGACTTCATGCTCACCAACAGCGCGGGAAATATCGAAGCGCGCATTGCCGCCGGGACAAAGGCGGTGCGCGACCGCTATGGTGAAATCTCTGACGAAACAGTCCGCGTGCTGATGGGGGTCGACGAAAGCTATCTCGCCGCCATGCGCGAAGCTGTGGAAGTCGAGTTCGGCTCCATCGACGGTTTCATGGAAAGCGTGCTTGGAGTTGACGCCGACCGGCGCGAGGCGCTGCGCTTGCACCTCGTCGAAGGCTGACCACATTTTGGGGTACCGCCCCCACGCAACCGGACGCAAACGGACAAACGCATGGCCACCCACCACACCAAGATGCTCATCATCGGCTCCGGCCCGGCAGGCTACAGCGCCGCGATCTACGGCGCGCGCGCGATGCTGGAGCCGATCGTCGTTCAGGGGTTGCAGCCCGGCGGGCAGCTCACCATCACCACCGATGTCGAGAACTATCCCGGCTTCCGCGACGTGATCCAGGGCCCGTGGCTGATGGAGCAGATGCAGGCCCAGGCCGAGCATGTCGGTACGCGGATGATGTGGGACACGATCGTCTCGGTCGACCTGTCCGGCCCGCCGTTCCGCGCGATCGGCGACAGTGGCGACGAATACGTCGGAGAAACGCTGGTGATCGCCACCGGAGCGCAGGCCAAATGGCTCGGCGTGCCGGGCGAGATGGAACTGGGCGGCAAGGGGGTATCGGCGTGCGCGACCTGTGACGGGTTCTTCTATCGCGGCAAGAAAGTCGCGGTAATCGGCGGCGGCAATACCGCCGTCGAGGAGGCGCTGTACCTTACCAACCATTCCGACGACGTGACCCTGATCCACCGCCGCGACGAATTGCGTTCCGAAAAGATCCTCCAAGACCGATTGTTCAAGAACCCCAAGATTTCAACCTTGTGGAACAAGGCCGTGGTGCGGTTCGAGGGCGATCCGGCGGCGGGCGGCCTCACGCACCTGGTCTTGCGCGACACCGTCACGGGCGAGGAATCGACGCTGGAGGTCGATGGCGCGTTCGTGGCCATCGGCCACGCGCCCGCGACCGAACTATTCAAGGGCCAGCTCGACACCGACGCCAGCGGCTACCTCGTGGTCGAGCCGGGCACGCCCAAGACCGCGATTCCCGGCGTTTTCGCCTGTGGCGACGTGATGGACCATACATACCGCCAGGCGGTGACGGCGGCGGGCACGGGCTGCATGGCCGCGCTGGATGCGGAACGGTTCCTGGCGGGGCTCGCGATCGATCTCGACGGCCACGCCCATGCGCCCGAGGCAGTCACCTAGAGCAGCACTGGGATCGCCGCGTGGAGGATCAACGCCATCAGCGCGAGCGATGACAGCGCGAACAGAGCAAACCGCACCGCGACTTTGTTGACGGTCGATTGCCAGATCGAGTGGACGATCCTGACCGCGACGTAAATCCACGCGATCGTCGCATTTATCCCGTCGCCCTGGCCGATCAACGCCAGCACCAGCGCGACCGCGTAAAACAGCGTCGGCGCTTCGTGTAGGTGGTTGTAGTTATGCGCCTTCCACTGAATCCTCGGTTCGAGCAGTTCTTCCAGCCTGGCCTTGGTCCAGCCCACGTCGGCACCTGGCTCGTTCGACTTGGGCAGCCGGTTGATGGCGGGCAGGCGGGTGGCATACATCCACACCCACATCACCATGGTCCAGGCCATCAGGACGACGACGGGCTTGAGGATTGCGACGTCTTCCATCACGCAATAGCTCCCGGATCAGCCAGCAGCGTCGCCATGACCGCGCGGATTGCCAGGGCGACAAGCGCTAGCGTGGAGAGCAGAAAGATCAGGAAGCGGACGGGGATGCGGTTGACGGTCGCCTGGTATACCGAGTGGACAATCCGCAGTCCGACGTAAATCCACGCCAGCAATACGTCGATCGCCTGCGGCCCCATCACCGCGAGGATCACGCTCGTTGCGTAGAAGATCGTCGGCTGCTCCATCAGGTGGGAATAGTTGTGCGACTTCCAGTTGACCCGGTCCTCGAGGATGCCTTCGAGGTCCTGCCCGCGTCCGCCCGGCTTGCCCGACTGAAGCTGTGCGCTGGCGCGCTTCATCGCGGGAAAGCGGGCGCCCGCCATCCAGAACAGCATGACCAGCGACCATGCGACCAGCACGGCGGCCGGTGCGAGCATTTGTGCCTGCATCGGAAACTCCCCTCCACTCGACCCGGCGCGAAAGTGCTGCGACCGGGAAAGATAGTCAAACGAAACCTATCGGCCGGCCAGCGTCGCGGCATAGCTGGCAGGATCGGTGTTCCCGCCGGTGAGCATCACGACGGTATGCTCGTCGAGCGGCACCTTGCCCCCCAGCGCCGCCGCCAGCGCCGCCGCGCCGCCGGGCTCGACCACGAGTCGAAGCCTAGAGAAAGCGAAGCGCTGCGCCTCTCGCACCTCGTCGTCGGTAACAGCGACGCCCGGCTCGGCGCGCCCGCGCAGCACGGCGAGGTTGATTGGCTTCGTTTCAGGCGGCTGGAGCGCGTCACAGATCGTCTGCGGGGGATCGTTACCCACCGGCACCACATGGCCCGCCGCGAGCGCCTGTCCGACCACATCCCAGCCTTCGGGTTCCACCGGCACGATCGCGCTTTCAGGGCAGGCGAGGGCGAGCCCCGCCGCGAGCCCGCCGCCGCCGCAGCAGGCGAGGATGCGCGAGGGTTCGCGGCCGAGCTGCGCGGCGATCTCGATCCCGGCGCTGCCTTGCCCCTCGATCACCCACGGATCGCCGAAGGCATGGACTAGCACTGCACCACTCTTCTCGGTTAGCCGCGCGGCAACCTCGTCCCGGTCCTCGCCGGGACGCTCGTAGAGCACCACCTCCGCGCCAAGCGCGCGGGTCGCGTCAAGCTTCACCTGCGGTGCATTGCGCGGCATTACGATGGTCGCGGCGATGCCAAGCTCGCGGGCCGCCCAGGCGACCCCCTGGGCATGGTTGCCGCTCGACACCGCGACCACGCCGCGCTTGCGCTCGTCTGCGTCCAGGGCGGTCAGCCGGTGCCAGGCGCCGCGTATCTTGAATGCGCCGACCGGTTGCAGCACCTCGGCCTTGGCCCACAGCCGCACGCCCCCTATCTCAACCGGCAGCAGGGGTGTCGGTGGCAGGATCGTCGCGACCTTTTCGGCGGCTTCCATGACACCGGCGTGAGTTGGCGTGCGGATCATTTGGCGGGACTAGCGCATTTCGCTAGGGGGCACGCAAGATTCGAATTCGGAGTTTACAACAATGTCGACAGTCCTGGTCATCGGCGCGGGCGGCGTCAGCAGCGTCTGCGTCCACAAGATGGCTTTCAACCCCGATATCTTTGGCGATATCCACCTCGCCAGCCGGACCAAGAGCAAGTGCGATGCCATCGCCGCGAGCGTGAAGCAGCGCACCGGCGTGGACGTGGCGACGTACGAGATTGACGCTGAGGAAGTCCCGGCGATGGTCAACCTGATCCGCAAGGTGGACCCCAGCCTCGTCGTCAATCTTGCGCTGCCCTATCAAGATCTGCCGATCATGGACGCGTGCCTTGAGGCGGGCGTCGACTACCTGGATACCGCCAACTACGAGCCGAAGGACGAGGCGAAGTTCGAATACAAGTGGCAGTGGGCCTACCACGACCGCTTCAAGGAAGCGGGCATCATGGCGCTGCTCGGCTCGGGATTTGATCCGGGCGTCACATCCGTGTTCACGATGTGGCTCAAGAAGCACAAGCTCAAGACCATCCGCCAGCTCGACATTCTCGACTGCAACGGTGGCGACCACGGCCAGCATTTCGCCACCAACTTCAACCCGGAAATCAACATCCGCGAAGTGACCGCGCCCGCGCGGCACTGGGAGAACGGCGAGTGGGTCGAAACGCCGGCGATGGCCAACAAGGTCGCTTTCGACTTCGAGGGCGTCGGCCGGAAGAACATGTACCTGATGTACCACGAGGAGCTGGAGAGCCTGGCGAAGTTCGTGCCCGAACTGGAGCGCGCGCGGTTCTGGATGACCTTCGGCGACCAGTACATCACGCACCTGACCGTGCTGCAAAACGTCGGCATGACCTCGATCGAGCCGATCACGTACCAGGGCGAGGATATCATCCCGCTCCAGTTCCTCGCCGCCGTGCTGCCCAAGCCGGAAACGCTGGGCGACAAGACCAAGGGCAAGACCAACATCGGCGTCATCGCGACCGGCGAGGCACTGGATGGCTCGGGCGAGAAGACCTTCTATCTCAACAACATCTGCGACCACGAGGACGCATACGAGGAAACCGGCAACCAGGCGGTCAGCTACACCACCGGCGTCCCCGCGATGATCGGCGCGGCGATGGTGGTCGAGGGCAAGTGGGCCGGGAAGGGCGTATTCAACATGGAGGAATTCGACCCCGATCCCTTCATGGACATGCTCAACGCACACGGCCTGCCGTGGAAGGTCGCGGAGATGGACGGGCCGGTGGAGTTCTAGCGAAGGTTTGGTTCACGCAGGGTTCGCAGAGGAGCAGAGGTCGCAGAGGGGAAAATGGCATCTGATCACATTACCTCTGCTGTCATTGAGGAAGCGATCGGTATTCATCGGGAGCTCGGACCGGGCCTGTTCGAGTCGGTGTACGAAACCATCCTGGCGGGCCGGCTTGCTCGGCGTGGCTTGCTGGTTCGTCAACAAGTGCCGGTACCGATTGAATATGACGGCCACGCCTTTGGCGCGGCATTCAAAATCGATATCTTGGTTGACGAGTGCTTGATCCTCGAGATCAAGTCCGTCGAGAGTCTGAGCAAGACCCACGCCCGGCAATTGTTGACGTATCTCCGTCTCTCGCACCAGCCCGTAGGGCTGCTCCTGAATTTCTCTGCTCCGACCATGAAGGATGGCATCCAAAGAATGGTCAATAACTACCGCCCTGAATAATTCTCCGCGTCCTCTGCTCCTCCGTGGGCTCGGCGTGAACCAAAAGGCACGACATCAAACATGGAAACCAGAGCCGGAGATCCTGGCGCCTTTGCGGACTTCGACCTTTATCGGGTCGATAGCCCCGCGTTCGTTGTCGATGCGGCGCGATTGCGGGTAAATTTGCAGGTGCTGGCCGACGTGCGTGATGCGGCGGACATCAAGGTGCTCGCCGCATTGAAGGCGTTCTCGATGTGGTCGGTGGCGCCGATCATCGGGGAGTATCTCGATGGCGTCTGCACCAGCGGCCTGTGGGAAGCGCGGCTGGCGGCCGAGTTCTACGACGGCGAGATCGCGACCTATTCGGCCGCGTACAAGCCCGAGGAGTTGGAGGAGGTCTGCCGCCTTTCCGACCACGTTATCTTCAATTCGCCCGGCCAGCTCCTGCGCGCCCGCGCGATCCTTGATGCGGCGCGGGCGGCGGGGCAGGACTTCGATGTCGGCCTCCGGATCAACCCGCAGAACCCGTGCGGCGAGGTGCCGCGCTACGATCCTTCCAGCCCCGGTAGCCGCCTGGGCTTTCCGCTAGACCAGTTGACGCCGGAAATCATGGAGCAGGTCGACGGCATCCACTTCCACAACCTGTGCGAGCAGGATTTCGAGCCGCTGCGCGAAACGTGGGACAAGGTTTTCGACGCGATCGAGCCGTGGTTCGGCGACCTCAAGTGGATCAACATGGGCGGCGGCCACCACATCACGCGCGCCGATTACCAGCGGGAGGAACTGATCGCGTTCCTGCGCGATGCGAAGGAAGACACTGAAGCCGAGATCTATCTCGAGCCGGGCGAAGCAATCGCGCTCGACGCGGGAATCCTCGTCGGCACATTGCTCGATTCGCACTGGAACGGGCTTCCCGTCGCCATCACCGACATTTCCGCGACCTGCCACATGCCCGACGTGATCGAGGCACCCTATCGGCCGGCGATGCTGGGCGAGCTGGGCGAGGGCGACGTGGTCAGGCTCGGCGGCCCGTCATGCCTGGCAGGCGATGTGATCGGCGATTACTATCTGCCCGTGCCGTGCGAACCGGGCCAGCGTTTCGCTTTCCTCGACCAAGCCCACTATTCGATGGTAAAGACCAACACTTTCAACGGTGTGCAGCTTCCCAGCATCTGGCTGTGGGACAGCGATACCGATGCGCTGGAGCAGGTCAAAAGTTTCGGGTACGAGGATTTCCGTGATCGCCTGAGCTGAGCCTCGGCTCGTCCCGCTCACGTCTCCGCGCAACATCCCGGAGCTTGCGAAAACGGGGGGTAATTTTCACTTGCGGTTCACGCCGCGCGTTTTATACGCGCACCCCGCAGCCCCAAGGGGACTTCCAAACCGCAAGGCTGCCTCGTTCAAACTTATGTTTGGGGGTCCCTTGAGTTGCACATCCATCCTGACGCACGGTCTGTAGTTCGCGCCCTTGCGCCGGACGAGCCGGTAATTCTCAACCGCCCGCATGCCGCGGCGCGCGCTGCCCGCTTCTTCGTCGAGAAGTTTCCGGGCAAATCGCTCTATGCGGTCAAGGCGAATCCTTCGCCGGAACTGCTGCAAATCCTGTTTGCCAACGGCGTGACCCATTACGACGTCGCCTCGATTGCGGAAGTGCGGCTGGTGCGTGCGACGCTGCCGGAGGCGGAGTTGTGCTTCATGCACCCGGTCAAGACCCCGCGCGCCATCGCGGAATCCTATTTCGAACACGGCGTGCGTACCTTCAGCCTCGACACGATCGAAGAACTCGAAAAGATCGTCGACGCCACCACCGCGCCTGACGGCTCGGCGGCTACCGACCTGCGCCTGCTGGTGCGGATGCGCGTGTCGAGCGAATATTCGGAACTGAGCCTGGCGTCGAAGTTTGGCGTCGATCTCGCCGATGCGGCGGGCCTGCTCCAAACCACCCGCCAGCATTGCGACTGGCTGGGCGTGTGTTTTCACGTCGGCAGCCAGGCGATGACCCCGTTCGCCTACGTCCAGGCGCTGGAGCGCGTGCGCGCGGCCGTGGCCGAGGCGGGCGTGGTGATCGACGTGGTCGACGTGGGCGGGGGCTTTCCCAGCGTTTATCCGGGCATGGAGCCGCCGCCGCTGGAAGATTACTTCGGTGTGATCAGCCGTCACTACGAAGCGCTGCCGATCGCCTATAACGCAGAGCTGTGGTGCGAGCCCGGCCGCGCGCTCTGCGCCGAGTATTCCTCGCTGATCGTGCGGATCGAGAAGCGTCGCGGCGACGAGCTTTACATCAACGACGGCGCCTATGGCGCGCTTTACGATGCGGCGCACGTCGACTGGCGTTTTCCGGTTGCCGCGCTGGAAGACGATCTGCGCGACCCGGCGCAGGAATTCGCCTTCTACGGGCCGACCTGCGACGATGCCGATTACATGAAGGGCCCCTTCATGCTGCCAGGCGACATCCAGGCGGGCGATTACATCGAGATCGGGATGCTGGGCGCCTATGGCGCGGCGATGAAGACCGGCTTCAACGGCTTCGGCAACGCCCGGCAGATCGTGGTCGAGGACGAGCCGATGGCCAGCCTCTATCGTGGTCGGCGCGAGCTTCCCGCGATCGACAACGTCGTCAGCCTGCGCTGATCGGGCGCCCGGTCAGTCCACCGGGGCCGTTCCGGGCACTACCTCCAGGAAATGCGGCCGCGACTGGTCGCGCTTACCTTCGGTCGCCCCGGCGGTTCCCGGCTTCTTGGGAAGGCCGGCGGCGGCGATGGTGTAGGGGGAAATACGGTGGCGGGTGCACAGGCCGCCCGCGCCGTCGTTCACCATGGGCGTCTCGAATTCGACCCCGATCTCATCGCCGTTACTGTAGATCACCGTGCAAACCGCGAGCTGGCCTTCGCCAAGATCCAGCACCAGTTCAGTGTCGAGCGGCACGCCGACGAGACCCGCAATTCCTGCCCCGGTCCGCGAGATGTCGCGCATCACCGCATTGTAGTAATAATCCTCATGGATGGCGCCGATCCGGCGGAATACCGAGCGTCGGTCAGGGCGGAACTTGTCCGGCCCCTCTGGCTCCAGTTCGAAAGCGCCCTGCGCGAATTTCTCCAGGACCGCGTGTTCGGGCATGGGCTTTGCGTAAAGGTAGCCCTGGACTAGCTTGGCCCCCTTGTCGCGAACCACCTCGAGCTGGTCGAACGCCTCGACCCCTTCGACTGTGGTTTCCATACCCAGTGCGTTCGACAAGCCTACGATGGCGGCGATGATCTTGGCGCTGTTCTTGTCCTTTTGGGTGCAGGAATCCACAAAGCTGCGATCGACCTTGATCTTGTCGAAGGGCGCGGCGCGCAGATAGCTGAGCGAGGAATAGCCGGTGCCGAAATCGTCGAGCGCCAGCCGCACACCGATACCCTTGAGTGTGGCGAAGATGCGCTCGGTGGTCTCGTTGTCGCCGACAAAGATGCTTTCCGTCAGCTCAAGTTCGAGGCGGTCGGGGGCAAGGCCGGTTGCCGCAAGCACGTTGGTGACCACGCTCGGGAAAGCGGGGTTGACGAACTGGGTCGCTGATACGTTGACCGCCACCCGCACGCTGGCGGGCCACTTGAGTGCCGCCTCGCATGCCTGGCGCAGCGCCCATTCCCCCAGCGTGTTGATCAGGTCGCTTTCCTCCGCGATCGGGATGAAGGCGGCGGGGCTGATGAAGCCGCGCTCGGGATGCTCCCAGCGCATCAGCGCTTCGAGGCATACAACCGCACCGCTCTCGATAGAGACGACTGGTTGGTAGTGCATCGACAACTGGCCGTCAGTGAGCGCGGCGCGCAGGTCGTCGAGCGTCTGCTGGCGGACTTCCTCTTCGTTCTTGAGGTCGCTCGAATAAAACCGGAACTGGCCGCGTCCGCCATTCTTCGAGGCATAGAGCGCGAGGTCGGCACTGCGGATCAGCTTTTCGCGGTCGTCGCCGTCGAATGGCGCCACTGCAATGCCGACCGAAGCACCGATGATCGCGCGCTTGTCATCTTCCAGCGGGTAGGGCTGCGACAGGATTTGAATGATCTTGTCGGCCAGTTCGCCCAGCTTGCCGCGATCCTCCTCGTCGAGCAGCATGACCTGAAACTCGTCGCCGCCCAGCCGTGCCACCTTGCCCCGATCACCCACGATCCGCGTCAGGCGCTCGGCCACCTGCACGAGCAGCGCGTCGCCGGCCTGATGCCCGAGCGTGTCGTTGACGTGCTTGAACTTGTCGAGATCGAGCATCATCAGCGCGACCGCGCGGCCCGCGCTCTTGAACGCGGCGAGCGTGCCATCGAGCGCGCGGTTCATGTTGTGGCGATTGGCGAGGCCGGTAAGCGAATCGTATTCTGCCAGGCGCGAATCCGCCATCTGCCGTTCGTATTCGACCGTCACGTCCTTGGCGCTGCCGCGGTATCCCACGAATTCGCCAGCGCCGTCGCGCACGGGGTGGCCCGACAGGCACCACCAAGTTTGGCGAATGTCACTTTGCGACTTGCCGAGAGCGAAGCGGACGACCTGCTCGCGGATGGGTTTGCGGGCTTTGAGCTGGAAGGTCAGCGAGCGACCGCCGTTGTCGCTGGCCGTGTCTTCGTCGATTTCGAACACATGTTCGAGCGGCTGGCCAGTGAGGGCACCGGCGCTCCCGCCGAGCGTGTCGACTGCATTGTCCGACAGGTAGACGAGCCGGCCTTCGCTGTCGGTCGCCCAGATCCAGGCGATCCCGGTGCGGTCGAAATCGTCGAGCACGCGCGCGCGCAGATCGCTCGCGGCGGTAGGCATGGGGGCCGCAGTGGGCGCCGCCTCGCCAGTCCTGCGGCCCTTGAGGAAATTCATCGCCATGGTCCCGCTCATGCGGCCATGGTGGTTTAATTTACGCTAATTTCAGGCTGCCTCGCGCAATTCGAGCGCGAGCCGGTCCCAGATCTCGACCAATGCGGATGTCAGCTCGTCCATCATTGCTTCAGTGTGCGCGGGGCCGGGGGTGAAGCGCAGCCGCTCCGTGCCGCGCGGTACCGTGGGGAAGTTGATCGGCTGCACGTAGGCGCCGTATTCGGCCAGCAGGATGTCGCTGATCTTCTTGGCACGAACGGGATCGCCGACCATCAAGGGCACGATGTGAGTGACGCTCTGCATCACCGGCAGCCCGGCGGCGGCGAACTTGGCCTTCAATGCGGAGGCGGCGGCCTGCTGCGCGTCGCGTTCCTCGCTCGAACCTTTGAGGTGTTTTACCGCGGCGAGCACGCCCGCAACCAGCACGGGCGAGAGCGAGGTGGTGAAGATGAAGCCGGGGGCATAGCTGCGAATGCAATCGACGATGCGACTGTCAGCGGCGATGTAGCCGCCCATTACGCCGAACGCCTTGCCCAGCGTTCCTTCGATGATGTCGATCCGGTGCGCCGCCTCGTCGCGTTCGGAGATGCCGCCGCCATGCGCGCCGTACATGCCGACCGCGTGGACCTCGTCGATGTAGGTGAGCGCGTTGTACTTGTCGGCAAGGTCGCAGATCGCGTGGATCGGCGCGACGTCCCCATCCATCGAATAGACGCTTTCGAACGCGATCAGCTTGGGCGTCGCCGCGTCCTCGGCCGCGAGCAGTTCCTCGAGATGGGCGAGGTCGTTGTGGCGGAACACGCGCTTCTCGCAGCCCGAGTTGCGAATGCCGGCGATCATGCTCGCGTGATTCAGTTCATCGGAGAAGATGACGCAGCCCGGCAGCAGCTTGCCCAGCGTGGAGAGCGTGGCGTCGTTCGACACGTACCCGCTGGTGAACAGCAGTGCCGCGTTCTTGCCGTGGAGGTCGGCAAGCTCGCTTTCCAACTCCACGTGCAGATGCGTGTTGCCGCCGATGTTGCGGGTGCCGCCGCTGCCCGCGCCAACGTCATGCAGTGCGTCTTCCATCGCGGCGATCACCTTGGGGTGCTGGCCCATCGCGAGGTAATCGTTGGAGCACCAGACAGTGATCGGCTTGGGCCCATTGTGGCCGTGGAAACAGCGCGCGTTGGGAAACGCGCCCTTGTTGCGCAGGATGTCGATGAACACGCGATAGCGGCCTTCGGCATGAAGGCGGTCGATCGCCTGGTCGAAGATCTGGTCGTAATTCATCGCGTGGCCTGTCAGCGCCGCCCGACCGCGGCTTTCCCCCGGCGCAATAGGGGCTATGCCGCGCCATTTCCACCGCGATGTTTGCGAACGATTCGCAGTTTTGCGCGGAGCGAGCGCGGGCGGTGTCACACTTGTCACACTGTCCAGGCCGCATTTTTTTGACCCTGCGCGAGCGCGTATCACGTTGTGCGCTAGCTGCTGGTGCGGTCGTCATGTTCTGCCCGTGCCCGTGTCCATCGCGTCGAGGGAATCAGCGCACGCTAGCGAGCGGAATCGGAGTAGGAAAATGGATTGGCCGCCTCAGAACTTTTCCAGCCGATCAATCCCGTGCGCGGCGAAGGCCGGAGCGAGTCGCCGGAAGTCGTCCAGGGCACCGGTGGTGACGGCGATATCGGCCCCGGAGCGAGCAAACGTTTGCCCCTCGGTCAGGCTGGCGATGCGCCGGGCGATGCCCTCGGCCCCGTCGATCAGCCGCACGCTGTCGCCCAGCTCCGCCGCCAGTTCATCGCGCAGCAGCGGGAAGTGCGTGCAGGCGAGCACCAGGGTGTCGAGTTCCGGCCCGCGCGGATGGTGGCGCAAGCCTGCCAGCGCTGCACGGATCGTCGCCTCATTGAGCGGCTCGCCGCGCAGCTTCGCCTCAGCCGCGGCGACCAGGCCGGGCGCGGCGTGGCGCAGTAGCACATGACCATTCCCAAATTCGGCTTCCAGCTTGTCGACATAGACCTGGCGCACCGTCGCCTCGGTCCCAAGCAGGCCGATCACCCCGGTTTGCGTGATCGCGGCGGCGGGTTTGATCGCGGGCACGGTGCCCACAATCGGGATTTCCAGCACTTCGCGCACCATGCCCAGTGCGATCGTGCTGGCGGTGTTACAGGCAATGCAGGCGAGGCGCGGGCGGAACCGTTCGCTCATCCGCCCGAGCAGGCCGGCGACGCGCGCGGCGATCTGCGCCTCGCTCTTGGAACCATAGGGCAGCCCGGCCATGTCGGCGGCGTAGATCACCGGCGCTTGCGGCAGCACGCGGCGCAGCGCGGCCAGCACCGATAGCCCGCCGACGCCCGAATCGAACATGAGTATGGGTGAATGTGCTTCCAATGCTCCAGATCCGTTCGGGCTGAGCTTGCCTGCGACCGCGAAGGCGGTTGTCGAAGCCCCTGACTTTGCTCATACGGAGTTAACGGCAGAGACGGCCCTTCGACAAGCTCAGGGCGAACGGAGTTTGGGGATTGGGACCTGTTCAACTGACGATCGATGCGCTGCTGGCAGCGCTGCTCGGCTACGCACTCGGCTCGATCCCGTTTGGCTTGTTGCTGACGCGGATGGCGGGGCTGGGCGACGTGCGCGAGATCGGTAGCGGCAGCATCGGCGCGACCAACGTGCTGCGGACGGGAAACAAGGGACTGGCGGCGGCGACCGTGCTGCTGGATGCAGGCAAGGGCGTGGCGGCGGTGTTGATTGCGGGCGCGCTGTGGCCGGGGACAGAGGGCGTGGCCGCCATCGGCGCGATCATCGGCCATTGTTTCCCCGTCTGGTTGCGTTTCAAGGGCGGCAAGGGGTTCGCCACGGCGGCGGGCGTGCTGGCGGCGCTCGCCTGGCCGGTGGTGCTTATCTGCGCGGCGGTGTGGGCGGGGGCGCTGGCGCTGAGCCGGATTTCCTCGGTATCCTCGCTGGTCGCGGTGATCGCCGCGCCGATCACCGCGTGGGCGATGGGCTATTCCGGGCTGGTCTGGGTGCTGATCGTCATCGCCGCAATCGTGGTATTCCAGCACCGCGCGAACATCGCCCGCCTGCGTGCCGGAACGGAGCCGAAAGTCGGCAGCAAATCGTGAGCGAGGCGGACCCGACGCTCTCACAGGACGAAGCCTTCGCGCGCATTCGGCTGCTGCGTTCGCCCAATGTCGGCCCGGTCACTTACGCGCACCTGCTCCAGCGGTTCGGCAATGCGATCGCGGCGCTGGAGGCGCTGCCCGATATCGTGCGGAGGGGCGGGCGGGCCTACCAGCCCGTGGCAGCCGAAAAGGTAGAGGCGGAGGTCATGACTGTGCGCGCCGCCGGGGCGCGCTACCTGTTCCACGACCAGCCCGGTTATCCGGCCTTGCTGCGCGAGCTCGAAAGCGCGCCGCCGATCCTGACCTTTCGCGGCGACCTGTCGCTGATGGGGCGACCTTGCGTCGCGATGGTCGGCGCGCGCAACGCCAGCGCCGCTGCGGTGAAGCTGGCGCGCGAATTTGCCGCGGGGCTGGCGGGGGAGGGCTATACCGTCGTTTCCGGGCTGGCGCGCGGCATCGACGGCGCGGCGCATGATGGCGCGCTCCCGGCCACCATCGGCGTGATCGCGAGCGGGATCGACATCGCCTATCCGCCGCAGCACGCCAAGTTGCAGGAGCGGATTGCCACCGAGGGCCTGCTCATCGCCGAACAGCCGCCCGGCACCGAGCCGCGCGGCAGCCACTTTCCCAGTCGCAACCGCATCATCGCTGGCCTCGCGGCGGGAACGCTGGTGGTGGAGGCCGCGCCGAAGTCCGGCTCGCTGATCACCGCGCGGCTGGCGGCGGAAGCGGGGCGCGAGGTCATGGCGATCCCCGGCAGCCCGCTCGACGCGCGCAGCCAGGGCTGCAACCACCTGATCCGCGAAGGCGCGGTGCTGGTCCAGTCGCCCGAGGACGTGGTCGAGCTGCTGAGCGGCTTCGACGGCACCCCGCGCTCGACCTTCCGCGAACCGCTGCCGCCGGGCTGGGATGCGGGCGAGGACTTCGCTGACGCCGAACCCGCCGACATCGCCGGGTTACTGACCAGCGCGCCGGTGGCGGTGGACGAACTTATCCGCCAGTCAGGCGCGGGTGCGGCGGCGGTGCAGATGGCGCTGCTGGAACTGGAACTGGGCGGGCGGCTGGAGCGGCACGCGGGGGGGCGGGTGAGTCTTTGCTAATAATCCCCACACTTCGTCACCCCGGCCTTGAGCCGGGGCCCAGCTCCCTTCTGCGCTGAAGCAATGGACAGTGAACAGCACGGCGGCTGGGTCTACATCATGGCCAACCGCTATCGCGGGACGATGTACGTCGGCGTCACCGCTGACCTTGCTGCCCGTATCCATCAGCACCGTATCGGGCGCGGCTCACAATTTTGCTCCGAGCACGGACTGACGCGCCTGGTCTGGGCCGAGTTCACCGAACCGATCGACGCCGCGATCGCCCATGAAAAGCGGCTCAAACGCTGGCGGCGCCAGTGGAAATTCGAGCTGATCGAAAAGGGCAATCCCGACTGGCTCGATCTGTTCGATCAACTGGCAGGCTAGCCGTCCCTTCAACGTCAGCCCGGACTTGATCCGGGCCGAGGCTGGTTATGAGATTGTGCGCGAGGCTTGCGACCTTGCGCCAAAGAAAAGCTGGGCCCCGGCTCAAGGCCGGGGTGACGAGATAGCGGTGGGGTGACGGGGCTGAGGGTTTGGGGTTGACCTTTGCTTTCGACCCCAGCCACCCTCGCGCGTACACGTATACGCGTAGGGACAACCTGAAACTCACATGCAACTCGTCATCGTAGAATCGCCCGCCAAGGCGAAGACCATCGAGCAATACCTGGGCAAGGACTTCAAGGTTCTCGCCAGTTATGGCCACGTCCGCGACCTGCCGCCCAAGGATGGCAGCGTGCGCCCGGACGAGGATTTCGCGATGGACTGGGAACTCTATCGCGACAAGCAGAGCCGCTTCAAGGAAATCGCCGACGCGGCGAAGAAGGCCGACCGGCTCGTCCTCGCCACCGACCCCGACCGGGAGGGCGAGGCGATTTCGTGGCACGTGCGCGAGCTCCT
The DNA here is from genome assembly GCA_964516135.1 of uncultured Erythrobacter sp. Lineage (GTDB taxonomy): Bacteria > Pseudomonadota > Alphaproteobacteria > Sphingomonadales > Sphingomonadaceae > 34-65-8. The sequence goes on from CAZEWN010000012.1 coordinate 54,436, forward strand.
GGCCAAGCGCAAGGCGTTGCCCGCCAAGGTCGACCGGGTCACCTTCAACGCGATCACCAAGCCCGCCGTGACCGAGGCGATGACGCGCCCGCGCGAGCTCGACCAGCCGCTGATCGACGCCTATCTCGCCCGCCGCGCGCTCGACTATCTCTACGGCTTCACCCTGTCGCCGGTGCTATGGCGGCGCCTGCCGGGGGCCAAGAGCGCGGGGCGCGTGCAATCGGTCGCGCTGCGCCTGATCGTCGACCGCGAGCGCGAGATCGAGGCATTCCGGGCGGACGAGTATTGGTCGGTCGTCGCCCGGCTGGAGCATGACGGGACCGAGTTCGACGCGCGGCTGGTCAAGTTCGATGGGCAAAAACTCGACAAGCTGACGCTCGGCAACGAAGGCAGCGCGCTCGCCGCCAAGGCCGCGGTCGAGGCGGGGCGCTTCACGGTCGAGGAGGTCGAGACCAAGCCCTTCGCCCGCAACCCTGCGCCTCCCTTCACTACCTCGACGCTGCAACAGGAAGCGGCGCGCAAGCTCGGCTTCTCCGCCAGCCACACGATGCGGCTGGCGCAGTCGCTCTATGAGGCGGGCGCGATCACCTATATGCGGACCGACGGGGTGCAGATGGACGGCAGCGCGATCAGCGCCTGCCGCAAGGCGGTTGCCGATCGCTACGACGCCAATTTCCTGCCCGAAAAACCGCGCATCTACCAGACCAAGGCCAAGAACGCGCAGGAAGCGCACGAGGCGATCCGCCCGACCGACTTCACCCGCGACCGGGCGGGTTCGGGCGACGAGGGGCGCCTCTACGAGCTGATCTTCAAGCGCGCGATGGCGAGCCAGATGGCCGCCGCCAGCCTCGAACGCACCAGCGTGACCCTGCGCGACGCGACCGGCCAGCACGAACTGAGGGCGACCGGCCAGGTGGTGAAATTCCCTGGCTTCCTGGCGGTTTATCAGGAGGGTTTCGACGATCGCGACGACGATGAGGACGGTCTCCTCCCGCTGCTGCGCAAGGGTGACAGCCCGGCGAAAAAGGGTGTCACGGCGAACCAACACTTCACCCAGCCGCCGCCGCGTTTCTCCGAGGCGAGCCTGGTCAAGCGGCTCGAGGAACTCGGCATCGGCCGCCCCTCCACCTACGCCTCGACGATCCAGACCCTGCGCGACCGCGCTTACGTGCGGATGGAGAAAAACCGTTTCTTTGCAGAGGAATCGGGCCGACTGTTGACGGCGTTTCTCGAGCGGTTCTTCGAGCGCTACGTCGCGTTCGAATTCACTGCCGGGATGGAGGACGAGCTCGATACCGTTTCCGACGGGCGCGAGGATTGGAAGGAACTGCTCGCCGCTTTCTGGCGCGATTTCAAGCCCAAGACCGAGGAGGTGATGGAGCGCAAGCCATCCGAAGTGACCGAGGCGCTCGACGAATTCCTGTCCGACTACCTGTTCCCGCCGACCGAGGACGGGACCGACCCGCGCCGCTGCCCGATGTGCGAGGCGGAAGGGCGCAGCGGTGGCCGCCTGGCCCTGCGCGGCGGTAAGTACGGCGCCTTCGTCGCCTGCGCCAACTATCCGGAATGCAAGTACACCCGCCGCTTCGCCCAACCGGGCGGCGATGTTGATGGCGGCGGCGAGGATGGCGTGATCGGCCAGCACCCCGAAACCGCGCAGGACATCAGCCGCAAGACGGGCCGCTTCGGCCCTTACATCGAGATGGGCGAAGGCAAGGAAGCGAAGCGCGCCAGCATCCCCAAGGATCTCGACGACTTCGATCTGGACTGGGCGGTCAAGCTGCTCGACCTGCCGCGCATCGTCGGGGCGCATCCCGAAACCGCGCTGGAAATCGAAGCGAATATCGGGCGTTACGGGCCATACCTGCGGCACGACGGTAAGTACGCTAAGCTCTCCAATACCCGCGAGGTGTTCGAGGTGGGCATGAACGCGGCCGTTACGCTGCTGGCCGAGGCGGCGAACCGCAAGGGCGGCACGCGCGGCAAGGCGGAGCCGATCAAGGCATTGGGAGTCCATCCCACCAGCGGCGGCGAGATCAAGGTCATGCCCGGCCGCTACGGCCCCTACGTCACCGACGGCACCACCAACGCCACCCTGCCGCGCGACGTGAAGCCCGAGGACGTGACCGAGGCCCAGGCGATCGAACTGATCGACGCCCGCGCCGCCAAGGGGCCGCCCGCGAAGAAAGGCCGCAAGAAAGCCCCGGCGAAGAAGGCTGCGGCAAAGAAAGCGCCAGTCAAGAAAAAGGCTGCTCCGAAGAAGGCGAAGGCAAGCTGATGGCGAAGGAATTTTTCGAACGGCACAAGCAGCCGTGGAAATCGGACGAGGCCGGGCAACTCCGCATGCTGGCAGGCAAGGGCAAGGGACTCAAGGAGATAGCCAAGGCTATCGGTCGCAGCGAGGAATCGACCAAGGACTTCGCCAAGAAGAACGGCATCGAGATCGCGAAGAAGCGGTGAGCTGGTGGACAGCGATCCCAGCGTTCGCTGGGATGACGCTCACCGCACCCAGTCCAGCCCGATTTCCTCGAAAATCTCCTTGTCCTCCGACCAGTTCTCGCTGACCTTCACGTGCAGGAACAGGTGGACCTTGCGCCCGAGCATTTCGCTCAGTTCCTTGCGCGCCGCCTCGCCGATGGCCTTGATCCTGCTGCCGCCCTTGCCCAGCACGATGGCCCGCTGGTTGTCGCGGGCGACGACGATCTGCTGGTGGATCTCGACGCTGCCGTCCTTGCGCTCGATATACTTCTCCGGCCGCACGGCGCTGTCGTAAGGCAATTCCTCGTGGAGTTGGCGGTAGAGCTGCTCGCGCGTCACTTCGGCGGCGAGCAGGCGTTCGCTGGCGTCTGAAACCTGGTCTTCCGGATAGTGCCAATCGCCCGCGGGCATCAGTGCGGCCAGCGCGTCCTTCAGCTCGGGCACGCCGTCGCCCGTTAGCGCGGACACGAAGAACACCTCGGCAAAATTCACCTTCTCGCCCAGTTCCTGCGCCAAGGCCAGCAGCGGCTCCTTTTTCGCGACGTCGACCTTGTTGAGCACCAGGATCTTGCGCTCCGGCCGCTTGGCCAATGCTTCGAGCAGCGGCTCCAACTCGTGTCGGCGCTGCTTGACTGGATCGACGATCAGCAGGACCGCATCAGCCGCCTCCGCGCCTTCCCATGCCGCGCTGACCATCGCCCGGTCGAGCCGCCGTTTGGGCGCGAAAATGCCTGGCGTATCGACCAGGATCATCTGCGTAGGGCCATTGAGCGCAATTCCCAGCATCCGCGCACGCGTGGTCTGCGCTTTGGCGCTGGTAATCGCGACTTTCTGGCCGACGAGCTGGTTGACCAGCGTGGATTTGCCCGCATTGGGCGCGCCGATCACGGCGACAAGGCCACATTTGGTTCCGTTATCCTGGCTCACCCGTGTCGCTCCATGAAAATGCGCGCCGCTTCCGTCTCGGCTTCCTGCTTGCTCGATGCGGTCGCTTCAGCTTCCCCAACCTTACGCACGGTCACGCGCACGGTGAAGCGCGCGCGGTGATCGGGGCCAGACCGGTCGACCAGTTCGTATTGCGGTGCGCCGCGCTGGTTTCCCGCGGCCCATTCCTGCAACGCGCTCTTGGGATGTTTTGCCCTGCCGGCGTGACCTTCCACCGCTTCATGCCAGAATCGGCGGACCAGCATGCGCGCGCTTTCAAAACCGGCCTCGCGATACTGGGCGCCGAGAAGCGACTCCATTACATCGCCCAGCACGTTGTCGCTGTCGCCCGCGCCATCGTCGCGCGCCTGCTTGCCCAGGCGTATATGGTCCTGGACGCCAAGCGCGCGGGCCACGCGCGCGCAGGCGGTCTTGGAAACGAGCGCATTGAGCCGCTGCGCGAGCTTGCCTTCGTCGTCGCTTCCCCGCCCGTGCAGCCAGTCGGCTATGGACAGGCCGAGCACCCGGTCGCCCAGGAATTCGAGCCGGTTATAGTTGAACGTTTCGCCGGTGCTGCCATGCGTCAGCGCCTCGATCCACGCCGCGTCGTCCACCACCGAGAAGCCATGCGTTGCCAGCCAGGCGCGGGTCACGGGCTCGAGCGTGCTCATAGGCCATCCCCAATACGTTGCCAGCGCGCCGCGGTGAACCAAGTCCACGGTTTAGCCCATTCGGCGCCGCCGTCGGTCGACCACATCAGCCCGCTGGCGCGCCCGACAAGGTTCGCCTGCGGCACCCAGCCCACGCCCCGGCGCGGCTCGGCCGGGAAGCGGCTGTCCTGTGAATTGTCACGATTGTCGCCCATCACGAACAGCATGCCATCGGGTACGACTTTCGGTCCCCAGTTGTCCTGCGGCATAGGGCCGAAATCGAGCACGTCATAGCTGCGCCCGCCCGGCAGCGTTTCGCGGTATCTGGCATAACGGCACTGACGCCCCCCGGCGGGCGAGGCCTCCTCGATCCCGCCCCAGGCGCATGGCGCGGTCCGCCGCGCGGCGCGGGCCGCGGCAATCAGGTTTGGATCGACCGGTTGCACGAAATCGGCGATCCGCTGCTTCGGCACCGCGGCGCCGTTCAGCACGAAAACCCCGCCGCGCATCTCCACGGTATCACCGGGCAGCCCCATGGCGCGCTTGATGTAATCGGACCCGTCGACCGGATGCTTGAAGATCACCACGTCGCCCCGTTCAGGCTGGTCGGCCAACACCCGCCCCGGAACCAGCGGAGCGCCGAACGGAAAGGAGTGGCGGCTATAGCCATAGGGCCACTTCGCCGCGACCAGGTAGTCGCCAATCATCAGCCGCGGCAGCATCGATTCGCTGGGGATCGAGAATGGCGAGAACAGAAACACGCGAAAGGCCAGCGCTGCGAGCGCCAGCTTCGCCACGAACCATGCGAAGTCCCCCCATGATTCACCCGCGCGCGGAGCAGCTTGTGCGGGAGAACCTTCGGCGGGATTGGCGCTCGCATCGCTCACGCCGGGCGACCGCCGCACCCGTCACGCTCGATCAGGTGTGAAAAACCGGGCGCCACCTCGGCAAGGTCGCACATCGACGTGACTTTCGCATTTCCGTGCCGCGGCGCGGTGAATAGCATTGCAGCAACGGGCAGGGGGTTCAAAACCATCGCGCGAACCCCTAGTCCGCCGCTGTTGCCGTAGGAAAGGATTTTCGCGTGAACGATGCCGCCCGCCAGATCTGGGAAGCGATCGAATCCCACCCCCAAGCGACGCTGGAACAGCTGTTCGCCGCCGACGAGGCGCGGGTCGGCAAACTCGCCACGCGGCTTGACTGGGGAACGGATGACGATGCCGGCGGTGTGCTGTTCGACTGGTCCAAAACCCACCTCGACGACACCTTGCTGAGCCGCTTCGAGGAACTGGCGGAGGCAGCGGGGTTCACCGCCCGTCGTGCCGCGCTGCTGGGCGGCGAACGGGTCAATGTGACCGAAGGCCGCGCGGCCGAACACACCGCGCAGCGCGGGATCGGCGCCGATGCCGCGGTTGAAGAAGCCGCCGCGCTTCATGCCCGCATGCGAATGCTGGTGGAAGCGATCCATGGCACCGATGAGGAGGGGGGGGCGCTGGGCCCGGTCAAGCACCTGATTCATATCGGCATCGGCGGCAGCGCGCTGGGCCCGGCGATGGCGGTCGACGCGCTGACCCGCGATCTCGCCAAGGTCGACGTGCATGTGGTATCGAACATCGACGGGCTGGCGCTGGAGCAGGCGTTTGCCGCGTGCGATCCCGCCACCACGCTGGTGGCGGTCGCTAGCAAGACCTTCACCACGATTGAAACGATGACCAATGCCGCCAGCGCGCTTGCCTGGCTGGGGCAGAACGGGGTTGCCGATCCCTATGGCCGGGTCGTGGCATTGACCGCCAATCCCGACGCGGCAGTCGCCTGGGGCGTGGACGAGACGCGCGTGTTGCCGTTTCCCGAAAGCGTTGGCGGGCGTTATTCGCTTTGGTCGAGCATCGGCTTTCCAGTGGCGCTGGCGACGGGGTGGGACGATTTCGAGGCGATGCTGACGGGCGCGCGCGCGATGGACGAACATTTCCGTGATGCCGAGGGGCGCGCCAACCTGCCGCTGCGTGCCGCCTTCGCCGACCGGTACTATGCCCGTGTGCGCGGCTGCCAGACGCGCGCGGTTTTCGCCTATGACGAGCGGCTGGCGCTGCTGCCCGACTATCTCCAGCAGCTGGAAATGGAATCGAACGGCAAGCGCGTGACCGCCGACCAGCAACCGGTGGAAGAATTGACCGCCGCTGTGACCTGGGGCGGGGTCGGCACCGACGCGCAGCATGCGGTGTTCCAGTTGCTGCACCAGGGTACGCACCTGATCCCGGTCGACTTCATCGCCTCGATCGCGCCGGGCGACATGCTCGATCCCGCGCATCACCGCATCCTCCTGACCAATTGCTTCGCGCAAGGGGCGGCGCTGATGAAAGGCGACGCGGGCAAGGACCCGGCGCGCAATTTCCCCGGCGACCGACCCAGCGCGACGATGCTGGCCGACGATCTGGACGCAGCGACATTGGGCGCGCTGATCGCGTTTCACGAACACCGGGTGTTCGCCAATGCCGTGCTGATGGGCATCAACCCGTTCGACCAGTTCGGCGTGGAACTGGGCAAGACCATGGCCAAGGCAATCGAGGCGGGCGGGCAGAGCTTCGATGCCAGCACCGAGGCGCTGCTGGTGGCGGCGGGGCTCTAGGCGAGCGAGAGCAGCAGACCGCCGGCAGCGCAAACGGCCAGCACGCGGACCACGCCCCATTTCAGCATAAAGGTCATTGCGAGGGCCAGCACGGTGAGCACGGCCGCGCGCCCATCGAGGCTTGTCCAATCGGGCGCGGTCAGCGCCAATGGCCCGATCCGCGTCTCGCCCACGCGGGTGAACAACACGTGCAGCGCAAACCACAGCGCGAGATTGGCGATCACCCCGACCACCGCCGCCGTCACCGCCGCCAGCCCGCCGCGCAGGCGTGGGGCATGGGCAAGCCGATCCATCCACGGGGCGAGCGCGAAGATCCACAGGAAGCAGGGCGCGAAGGTGACCCAGGTTGTCAGCCCCGCGCCCAGCAATCCCGCAACCAGCGGGGTGAACGGCTCGGGCGCGCGCCAGGCGCCGAGGAAGCCGACGAACTGCGTGACCATGATCAGCGGCCCGGGGGTGGTTTCGGCCAGGCCCAGCCCGTCGGCCATCTCCCCCGGGCCGAGCCAGCCGTAGGTCTCCACCGCCTGCTGCGCCATGTAGGCGAGCACCGCGTAGGCGCCGCCGAACGTGACGATTGCCAGTTGCGAGAAGAACAGCCCGATATCCCACAGCACGTGTTCGCGGCCCAGCGTCACCAGCACCAGCACCAGCGGCGCGGCCCAGATCGCGCCCCAAGCCAGCACGGTCAGCACAGTCGTGCGCCAGGGACGCGGCCCGGTGATCGGCGCGGCGGTGATGGGCTTCAGGCCCAGCGCCCCGGGCCGCACCGCCGCCACCGCCGCTCCCAGCGCCAGCGCGCCGAGCACCACCAGCGGGAACGGCAGGTCAAGCGCGAACAGCGCCAAGAATGCCGTCAGCGCCAGCCCCTGTCGCAGCGGCGTATCGAGCGCCTTGCCGCCGATCCGCAGCAGCGCCTGAAGCACGATCGCCAGTACCGCCGCCTTGACCCCCAGAAACAGCGCCGCGAACCAGTCGAGATTGGCGGCGAGCGCGTAGAGGATCGACAGCGCCGCCATGATCACCGCGCCCGGGATCACGAACAACAGCCCCGCCGCCAGCCCGCCGCGCAGTCCGTGGAGCCGCCAGCCGATCCAGGTGGCGAGTTGTTGCGCCTCCGGGCCGGGCAGGAGGTGACAGACATTGAGCGCCTGGAGGTAGTCTTCCTCTTCGATCCAGCCGCGATCCTCGACAATCTCGCGGTGCATCAGCGCAATCTGCCCCGCCGGCCCGCCGAAGCTGAGCAGCCCCACGCGCCAGAACGCGCTGATCAGGTGACGAAACGAAGGTTGGGGTCGGCGGGTTTCGTTCATTGCGCCCACATGCCGGACGGCGGGATTCCAACAAAGATGCATTTGCGATTGCCCCCGCAAGCAAACCGACGCATGGCGGCGCCATGGTCGAGCCAGCCCCAAAGACGGCACCCATCCAGCGTATTCAGGAAAACGTGCTGGCGCGCGGCGAGCGCCGCCTGCTCAACTGGATGTGCGCGCGCTTTCCCGCCTGGGTCACGCCGGACCAGCTAACCTTCGTGGGCATGGCGGGCGCCTTCATGGTGTTCTTTGGCTATATTGGCAGTAACTGGGGCGAGCAGTGGCTGTGGCTGGCGATCACCGGCTACGTCGTCCAGTGGTTCGGCGATTCGACCGACGGCAGCCTGGCCCGATTCCGCAAGATCGAGCGGCCGCGCTATGGCTACTTCCTCGACCACAGCTGCGATGGCCTGGCGACCACGCTGGTGGTGACGGGCATCGGGTTCAGCCCTTATGTCAACATGGAAGTCGCGTTGGTTGCGCTGGCGGGATACCTGCTGCTGTCGATCCACGCCTTCCTGTCCGTGCGCGTGCTTGGCGAACTGAAGCTGAGTTATTCGATGTTCGGGCCCACCGAATTGCGCTTCGTCCTGATCGGGCTGACCCTGGCGATGATGGCGTTCGGCACCGGGCCGGTCTTCGCCGAGGTCGTAACCGCGATCGACCTGTTCGTGGGCGGGGCGGGGGTGCTGCTGATCGGCATCTTCGTGGCCCAGACCTGGATCACCGCGCGGCGGCTGGCGGCGATGGAGCCATCGCGCAACGCGGAATGGTCTGCGCCCAAGGATTGACTTTTCGCCCGTTTGCCGCCATCTGGCCGCCATCGAAGCGTACCTGCCAGCGTGAAGCGGCGGCGCGAGACAAAGCCCGCCCCGGCCGCGCTTCGGTTGATACCCTACGGACTTCCCAATTCACGCGGGTCGTTTTGACACCCGCGCCGCGCGCCAAATCCGGCTGCGCGCCGCATATATTGCGAGTTTGACATACCATGACATTCACTGAACTCGGGCTGTCGCAGCCCGTTCTCCAGGCGCTTGACCTCAAGGGCTACAACACACCCACCCCGATCCAGGAGCAGGCCATTCCGGCGGTGCTTCAGGGACGCGACCTGATGGGCATCGCCCAGACCGGCACCGGCAAGACCGCCGCGTTCATGCTGCCCAGCATCGACCGGCTGCGCGAGGCTGAAAAGCAGACCCCGTTCAAGTCTTGCCGCATGCTGGTCCTCGCCCCGACGCGCGAGCTGGCCGGGCAGATCGCCCAGTCGGCCAAGGACTATGGCGCGATGGCCGGGCTCAAGGTCGCCTCGATCGTTGGCGGCACTTCGGTCAACAAGGATCGCAACAAGCTGCACCGCGGCACCGACATTCTTGTTGCCACGCCCGGGCGCCTGCTTGACCTCATCGACCAGAAGGCATTCGCGCTGAACGGCGTCGAAATCCTGGTGCTCGACGAAGCCGACCAGATGCTCGACCTCGGCTTCATCCATGCGTTGAAGCGGATCAACCTGCTCGTTCCCAAGGATCGCCAGACGCTGTTCTTCAGCGCGACGATGCCCAAGTCGATCAAGGACCTGGCGGGGCAATACTGCCAGAACCCGGTGTTCGTGTCGGTGACGCCGGAAAGCACCACCGCCGAGCGGATCGAGCAGTTCCTGTTCATGGTCCAGCAGGACGAGAAGCAGACCTTGCTCGAGATGATCCTCAAGGGCCGCCATCCCGTGCCGGGCAAGTTCGAGCGCGTGCTCGTGTTCACCCGTACCAAGCACGGCGCGGACCGCGTGGTGAAGAAGCTCGGCCAGGTCGGCATTCCCGCCAACGCGATCCACGGCAACAAGAGCCAGCCGCAGCGTGAGCGGGCATTGGACGAGTTCCGCCGCGCCAAGACCCCGGTGCTGGTCGCGACCGACGTGGCCGCGCGCGGGATCGACATTCCGGGCGTGAGCCACGTGATCAATTACGAACTGCCCAACGTGCCCGAACAATACGTCCACCGCATCGGCCGGACGGCGCGCGCCGGCGCTGACGGCATCGCGATCGCGTTCTGCGCCGAGGACGAGCGCGCCTACCTCAAGGACATCCGCAAGGTGACGGATGCCGAATTCGAACGGCTGCCACTGCCCGACAACTTCCGTGCCGTTGTCGAAGGCGTCGGCCCGACCAAGCGTGAGCACCAGCAGAAGATGGCGCGGCCCAAGGTCGTTCCCAAAGGGGTGGGGCGCGGCGAGGGTCGCGGTCCCCGCCAGGGTCAACCGCGCCGCGAAGGCGGCCAGCAACAGCGCCGGGATGCCGGGCAGGGCCAGCCTCGTCGCGAGGGCGGGCAGGGGCAGGGTGGCCGCCCCGGCGGCAACCGCAATCGCAACCGCCGCCGGGCGCGGGGCTAGACCACGTCACGCGGGCTGGCATCGCGCGGGGGCGGGGCGCTCTCCCCGCTGCTGCCCGCGGCATAGCTGGCCGACAGCTGGCGGTACTGGCGCGAATTGAACGCCGCGATCGTCATCAGCACGCCCAGCACGCCCGCCACACTGAACACCAGTGCCATCCCGCGTTCGGGGCCGATCCCGTACCAGCCCCCGATCTCCCGCGCGCCCGCACCGGTGATCATGAACGGGATCACCACGAACTGGGTCAGCGGGCCGATCATGAACGCGGTCAGCGGCGATGCCGCCTGCTCGACCGACTGCGCGAAACCGAACACGCGGCCCTGGCGTTCGAACGGAACGACTTTCTGCAACGTGGTCTGTTCCGCTGCCTCCGCAAAGGGAAACAGGAACAGCCAAATGAAACAACCGACCGCCAATAGCGCGATCGAGGACTGGATGGTGAACAGCGCGGCCACCGTCCACACAACCAGGTTGACCAGCAGCAGCGTCCGCAATGGATTCGCGCCGAGCCCGGTCCGGGCGATCACCAGCCCGCTGAGGATGAAGCCGCACGAAACGACCGCCCACAGCAGGCCCCACGCCTCAACTTCCATCAGCGACAGGCCATAGCCGTCGAGCAACGCCATGAAGACACCGCCGAGCAGATTGTTGAATGCGGCGAACCCGATCAGCGCGAACAGGCCGGGCACCGCCGCCACCACACGGATTGTGCCGCGCAGGTCGATGTCCCGCCGCGCCCCAGATACCTCCGCCTCGGGCACGGGCTCGTCCAGTTGCAGCGAGATAAGGTGCACCGCGCAAAGCGCGCTTAGCGCCAGCGCCAAGATCAGTGTCGCCCACATGCCGCCCCAGGCGACCAGAAACCCGCTGATGGCGGATGTGACGACAAACCCGATGCCGTTGACCATTCCGACCAGCCCGTTGGCCTTGTCGCGCCGATCCTCCGCGATCAGGGCCGTCACCAGCGTCGGCAGCGCGATCATGCGGATGTTCCCGCAGATCACTCCCAGCATCACCAGCAATACGAACAGCCATAGGCCCGGCGTGTCGGCGCGCACCAGCCCGTCGCGCGGCACGGCGGCCAGCGCCGTTGCGTAGAATGCCAGCGAGGCAAGGCTCGAGGCGAGCATCACGCGTTTCTTGCGGTGGTGATCGACCAGGCTGCCGAACCAGATCGCGAACGTGGCGGTGAACACCAGATAGACCCCGCCGATCATGCCCGTCACGAACACCGATCGCGTTTCGATGAACGCCCAGAACACCAGCGCGAACCAGACCGTGAAGTTGGTCACGTTCTGTACGAGGTTGTTGGCGAGGATGCGGTGGAACGGGGTCATCGGGCGCCATCATCGCTTGCGCGGTAATCGCGCGCGGGGCAAGTGTGCTCGCGCGGTTGGCAATTCGCCCGCGCCCCGCCATATCGCGCGCTCACCAAGGAGCACGCGCGATGGCGGAATACGATTACGACCTGTTCACGATCGGCGCGGGTTCGGGCGGAGTTCGCGCCAGCCGCGTTTCCGCGGCACATGGCGCGAAGGTGGCCGTCGCTGAGGAGCACCGGGTCGGCGGCACCTGCGTGATCCGTGGCTGCGTACCCAAGAAGATGCTGGTCTATGGCGCGCACTTTGCCGAGGATCTGGAGGATTGTGCCGCGTTCGGCTGGGAAATCGGCGAAAAGCGTTTCGATTGGATCAAGCTGCGCGACAATGTGCTGGCCGATGTCGACCGGCTGGAAAAAGCGTACACCGACACGCTCGACAACAACCAGGTGACCGTGTTCCACGAACGGGCGACCTTGACCGGCCCACATGAAGTTACCCTGGCGAGCGGGCAGCAGGTTACCGCCAAACATATCCTGATCGCGACTGGCGCGCGTCCGCATGTTCCCGATTGTGAAGGTGCCGAGCTGGGCATCACCAGCAATGAGGCGTTTCACCTCGACGCGATCCCCAAACGGGTGCTGATCGCGGGCGGTGGCTATATCGCCAACGAGTTCGCCGGCATCTTCAATGAATTCGGCAGCAAGGTCACGATCATCAACCGCACCGACGTGATCCTGCGCGGATATGACGAAAGCGTGCGCGACCGCTTGCTGCAAATCTCGATGCTCAAGGGCATCGACTTCCGTTTCCACGCCGAGTTCGAAAAGATCGAAAAGCAGAAGGACGGCAGCCTGCTCGTCTCCATGACCAGCCACGACCCGATAGAGGTCGATTGCGTGATGTTCGCGACCGGGCGTGTGCCCAACACCGAAGGGCTCGGGCTGGGCGCGGCGGGCGTTCAACTGGGCGCGCGGGGCGAGATCAAGGTCGACCGGTTCAGCAAGACCAGCGTCGAGCATATCTATGCCGTCGGCGACGTGACCGACCGGGTGCAGCTGACCCCGGTGGCGATCCGCGAAGGGCATGCCTTTGCCGATACCGTGTTCGGCAACAATGCCCGGGCGGTGGATCATGACTGTATCCCCAGCGCCGTGTTCAGCCATCCGCCGATCGCCTCCGTCGGGCTCACCGAAGGGCAGGCGCGCAATACCCTGGGCGATGTTAAGGTGTTCCTGTCCGATTTCCGCCCGATGAAGAACGTGCTGGCGGGCCGCAGCGAGCGGTGCCTCTACAAGATGATCTGCACCGGCGTGGACGACCGGATCGTGGGCATCCACATGATCGGCCCCGATGCTCCGGAAATCATGCAGGCGGCCGCCGTGGCGGTGAAGGCGGGCATGACAAAGGCCGATTTCGATGCGACCACCGCGATCCATCCGACGATGGCGGAAGAGCTCGTCCTGATGCGCTGAGCATCTGCCGCAGTGTCCGCGGGCCGCGTTGCCGGCAATTCCGCTTCGCGATACATTCCTTCGCTGGGAGGATCACGCGATGGACATTGCGGACAAGACAGTGCTGCTGACTGGCGGCAGCGCCGGGATCGGGCGCGAACTGGCCCGGCAGATGCAGGCGCGCGGCGCCACGGTCATGGTGACGGGACGCAATGCGGAGCGGCTCGATTCCATGCGTGCCGAAGGGTTCGAGGCAATCGGCGCCGACCTGTCCAGTGCTGCGGGTGTCGATGCGCTCGTCGCGCTGCTCAGCGGGCGCGCGGTCGACATCCTGGTCAACAATGCTGGGCAGGGCGTCGATCACGATTTCCGCGAAGCCGCACCCGATGTCGATGCGGCGGACGCTTGCATCTATGCAAACCTCAACGCCCCCATACGGCTGACCGCCGCGTTGATGCCGGTCCTGCGCACCCGGCCAGAGGCGGCGATCGTCAACGTCACCAGCGGTCTCGCGATTGCCCCGCGCGCGGGTGGGCCGGTTTACTGCGCCACCAAGGCTGGCCTGCGAAGCTATACCCAGGCGATCCGCGCACAGTTGGCAGGTACACGGGTGCACGTGATCGAAGCGCTGCCGCCCGTGGTCGAAACCCAGATGACCGCTGCCCGCACGGGGAGCAAGATGAAGGCGCAAGAGTGCGCGCGCCAGATCCTGCGCGCCATTGAGCGCGGCGATGATGAGGCGAATGTGGGTCTGGTCAAGCTGCTCCAGGCGGTTCATTCGATCTCGCCGGCGCTCGCCAGGCGGATTATGCTGCGCTTTTGACGCGTTGACGCTGCGCGCGGCGCGCGGCAAGGCTCCCCGCCACGATAGCAACCGGGGATACAGATGTCCGCCAACATCGCCGAAATGGAACGCCGCCGCGATGCCGCCAAGCTGGGCGGCGGGCAGAAGCGCATCGACGCGCAGCATGCCAAGGGCAAGCTGACCGCGCGCGAGCGGCTCGACGTGCTGCTCGACGAGGACAGCTTCGAGGAACTTGATACCTACGTCGAGCATGACTGCACCGACTTTGGCATGGAGGGGCAGAAGATCCCCGGCGACGGCGTCGTCACCGGTTCGGGCACGATCAACGGGCGGCTGGTGTTCGTGTTCAGCCAGGATTTCACCGTGTTCGGCGGCTCGTTGTCGAAGCGCCACGCGGAAAAGATCTGCAAGGTGATGGACATGGCGCTGAAGGTCGGCGCGCCGGTGATCGGGCTCAATGACTCGGGTGGCGCGCGCATCCAGGAAGGCGTCGCCAGCCTCGGCGGCTATGCCGAGGTGTTCCAGCGCAACGTGCTCGCGAGCGGCGTGGTGCCGCAGATCAGCCTTATCATGGGGCCGTGCGCGGGCGGGGCGGTTTACAGCCCGGCCATGACCGACTTCATCTTCATGGTGAAGGATTCAAGCTACATGTTCGTGACTGGGCCCGACGTGGTCAAGACCGTCACCAACGAGGTCGTGACGCAGGAGGAACTGGGCGGGGCCGTTACGCACACGACCAAGACTAGCGTCGCCGACGTGGCGTTCGAGAACGACATCGAAACGCTGCTCGCCACCCGCGCGTTCTTCGACTTCCTGCCGCTGTCGAACCGCGAGGCGGTGCCCGAGCGCCCGACCAGCGACCCGTGGGACCGCGAGGAGCATAGCCTCGACACCCTCATCCCCGACAACGCCAACCAGCCTTACGACATGCACGAAGTAATCCGGAAGGTGTTGGACGAAGGTGATTTCTTCGAAATCCAGCCTTCTCATGCCGGGAACATCATCTGCGGTTTCGGCCGGGTCGAGGGGCGCACCGTGGGCGTCGTTGCCAACCAGCCGATGGTGCTGGCGGGCGTGCTCGACATCAATTCGAGCAAGAAGGCGGCGCGCTTTGTGCGCTTCTGCGATGCCTTCGAGATCCCGATCCTCACTTTCGTCGACGTGCCCGGTTTCCTCCCCGGCACGAGCCAAGAGCACAACGGCATCATTAAGCACGGCGCCAAGCTGCTGTTCGCCTACGCCGAGGCGACCGTGCCCAAGATCACCGTGATCACCCGCAAGGCCTATGGCGGCGCGTACGACGTGATGGCCTCCAAGCACTTGCGCGGTGATTTGAACTACGCCTGGCCGACCGCCGAGATCGCGGTGATGGGGGCCAAGGGCGCGGTGGAGATCATCTTCCGCGGCCGAACGCCGGAGGAAATTGCCGAGCGCACCCGCGAATACGAAGACCGCTTCGCCAACCCCTTCGTCGCGGCGCAACGCGGCTATATCGACGAGGTGATCTACCCGCACTCGACCCGGCGGCGGATCGCGTCGGGGCTGAGGCGGCTACGCGGCAAGGTGCTGGAGAACCCGTGGAAGAAGCATGATAACATTCCGTTGTGAGTCTTGCTCTGCGCCGACCTGCACATTATAAGGACATTGTAAGGAGTCCTTGCGATGCACACCGAACGGGTCACCTATCTCACCAATCCCGAGCAGAAGGCGGCGCTCGAGGCATTTGCCAAGGCGCGCGGGGAATCGGTCGGCAGCGTCCTGCGCGAGGCCGCTTCGCGCTATATGGCGGAGCCCGACGATATGACCGAGGCCGAGGAGGCTGCGCTGGATATGCTCGCGCGGGAACTGGAGGATGCGGTGCCGCGCTGGAATGCGAAGATGGATTCGATGGAGCAGAGCATCGCTCACGCGCGGAAAGCGATCCGCGATGCTCTCGCTCGGGTTGAGGCGACCAAGTGAGCGCGTTCGACCGGGCATACAATGCCGTCAAGACGGTGATGCTGTCGAACGAACGGTTCGACCGGCTGGAGGAGGAATTGAAGGCGATGGGACAGGATGTGTCCGCGCTGGCCGGCAGCCATGCCGATCTTTCCGAACGGGTCGCCCGCGTCGAGGGCTTCCTCCAGGGCGCCAGCGCCGCGCGCGGCAATCCGAGGCTTCGGGATCAATGAAACTCGGCCGGCTCAACCATATCGGCGTGGCGACGCCCTCGATCGCGGACAGCATCGCCTATTACCGCGAGGTAATGGGGGCGACCTCGATCACCGAGCCGTTCGATCTGCCCGAGCAGGGAGTGAAGGTCTGCTTCGTCGATACACCGACGCATTCCGGCATGGATGGCACCCAGATCGAGCTGATCGAGCCGTTGGGCGAAACCTCCGCCATTAGCGGGTTTTTGGAGAAGAACCCGGCGGGCGGGCAGCATCATCTGTGCTACGAGGTGCCCGACATCGACGAAGCGCGCGCGTGGTTCGAGGGGTTGGGCAAGCGCATTCTCGGCCCCACGCGGATCGGGGCGCACGGGACGCCGATCTTCTTCCTTCACCCGAAAGACATGATGGGGCAGCTGACCGAGATCATGGAGACGCCCCGAAACGACTTGGGGGGCGACGCACACTGATCCCTTCAACGTCACCCCGGACTTGATCCGGGGTCCCGCTTTTCTTTTTGCGCCGCGCCAGAAGTAAGCTGGGCCCCGGATCAAGTCCGGGGTGACGAGTGAGGGTGGCAGGCGCGGTTAGCGTTTTGAGGGTTGCAAAGCACAACCGTTCACGCTGACTAGGCGCAAAGGGAGAGTACCTTGTCCTACGAAACCATCATTGCCGCGGCCGAGGGGCCGGTCACCACGATCACACTGAACCGGCCCGAACGGCTCAACGCCTGTCCGCCGCAAATGGCCGACGAGATCCGCGACGCGCTGGCCACGCCAGGCGATGCGCGCTGTTTCCTCATCACCGGTGCTGGCCGCGCGTTCTGCTCGGGTGCCGACCTTGCCACGCGGGGTGCGCGTTCGGTCACGGGTGGGCGCGGGGCCTATGATTCGCTGTCCCAAAGCTACAATCCGCTGATTCTGCACATGGCGCAGTGCCCGGTGCCGATCGTGTCCGCCGTCAATGGACCCGCGGCCGGCATCGGTTGTTCGATCGCGCTGGCCGCGGATTTCGTGCTGGCGGGACGCTCTGCCTACTTCCTCCAGGCGTTCGTCAACATAGGGCTTGTCCCCGATGGCGGGGCGAGCTGGATGCTGCCACGCCTGATCGGCAAGGCGCGTGCGACCGAGATGATGATGCTGGGCGAGAAGATAGGTGCGGAAAAGGCCGAGAGTTGGGGCCTTATCTACAAGTGCGTTGATGACGCCGACTTGCTGGAAGGGGCAAAGGCGCTTGCGCTTCGGCTCGCTACTGGTCCCACGCTGGCGCTCGGCCAGATGCGCGAGAATATCTTCAGGGCGCTCGAGGTCGACTATGCCTCAGCCTTGCACCAGGAAGCAGTCGGTCAGCGCCGCGCCGGTGACAGTGCCGATGCCGCGGAGGGGGGCATGGCTTTCCTCGCCAAGCGGACTCCCGTGTTCAAGGGGATGTGAATCGTCCGGCGTCCCTTCCATCGGGCATATGAATGTGTTTAGGGGCCGGGCATGACTGACAAACCCGACGTTACGGCGTGGCGGGCGCTGGCGGACAAGGAGGTTCGCGGGCGCGAGCTTGCCTGGGATGCGCCCGAAGGCTTCGCGATCAAGCCGCTCTACACCGGCGATGACGTAACCGCCGATCCGGGCCTGCCCGGTTTCGCGCCCTTCACGCGCGGCGTGCGCGCCAGCATGTATGCGGGCCGCCCGTGGACGATCCGGCAATACGCGGGCTTCTCCACTGCCGAGGAATCGAACGCCTTCTACCGCCGCAACCTCGCCGCCGGGCAGAAGGGGCTGAGCGTCGCCTTCGATCTTGCCACCCACCGCGGCTACGATTCAGACCACCCGCGCGTGGTCGGTGACGTCGGCAAGGCGGGCGTTGCGATCGACACCGTGCGCGACATGGAAATCCTGTTCGACCAGATCCCGCTCGACCAGATGAGCGTCAGCATGACGATGAACGGCGCGGTGATCCCGGTGCTGGCGTTCTTCATCGTCGCGGCGGAGCGGCAGGGGGTTTCTCAGGACAAGCTCGACGGGACCATCCAGAACGACATCCTCAAGGAGTTCATGGTCCGCAACACCTACATCTACCCGCCCGAGCCGAGCATGCGGATCGTCAGCGACATCATCGCTTACACCAGTGCGAACATGCCGAAATTCAACAGCATCTCGATCTCGGGCTACCACATGCACGAGGCCGGCGCGACGGCGGTGCAGGAGCTGGCCTTCACCATCGCCGACGGCAAGGAATACGCGACCCGCGCGATGGCCGCCGGGCTGGACGTCGATGCCTTCGCCGGGCGGCTGTCGTTCTTCTTCGGCATCGGCATGAACTTCTTCATGGAGATCGCCAAGCTGCGTGCCGCGCGCACGCTGTGGTATCGGGTGATGGATGGCCTCGGCGCGAAGGACGAGCGCAGCAAGATGCTGCGCACCCATTGCCAGACCAGCGGCGTCAGCTTGCAGGAACAGGACCCCTACAACAACGTCATCCGCACCACGGTCGAGGCTCTGGCTTCGGTGCTGGGCGGCACCCAGTCGCTCCACACCAACGCGCTGGACGAGGCGATCGCGCTGCCGACTGATTTCTCCGCCCGCATCGCGCGCAACACGCAGCTTGTCTTGCAGGAGGAGGCGGGGATCACCCGCGTGGTCGATCCGCTGGGCGGCAGCTACTACGTCGAGGCGCTGACCGCGACTTTGGTCGAGGAAGCCGAGAAACTGATCGCCGAGGTCGACGCGGCGGGCGGGATGACCGCCTATGTCGCGACCGGCAAGCCCAAGGCCGCGATCGAGCAGGCCGCCGCCGCCAAGCAGGCGAGCGTCGACAAGGGCGAGACGGTGGTGGTCGGCGTCAACAAGTACCGCCGGACAAGCGAGGACCATCTCGACACGCTCGACATCGACAACCACGCCGTGCGCGAGGCGCAGATCGCGCGGCTGAAACACGTGCGCGAAGGCCGTGACGAGGCGGCGTGCCAGGCGGCTTTGCGGGCTTTGAGCGAGGGCGCCAAAGAATCTCCCCCTCTGGGGGAGGTGGCGGCGCGTAGCGCCGTCGGAGGGGGGGCGGAGGTCGGCGCCATGCCCCCTGCGTCAGCCGCTGGCGCGGCCGCCACCTTCCCCAAGGGGGGAGTCTCCGGGTCGAACCTCCTCGCCCTCGCGGTCGAGGCCGCGCGTCACGACGCGACACTCGGCGAAATCTCCGCCGCGATGGAGGAGGCGTTCGGCCGCTACGACACCGTGCCCACGCCGGTGCGCGGGGTGTTCCGCGAGGCCTATGCCGAGGACACCCGCTATGCCCAGGTGGTCGATGGCGTGAAGGCAGTCGAGCGCCGCCTCGGCCGCGCACCTAGGGTGATGGTCGCCAAGATGGGCCAGGACGGCCACGACCGCGGCGCCAACGTGATCGCGAGCGCGTTTGCCGACATGGGCTTCGAGGTGGTCAGCGGCCCGCTGTTCCAGACGCCTGCGGAAACGCGCGACATGGCGTTGGCCGAGAACGTCGACGCGATCGGCGCGTCGAGCCTTGCTGCCGGGCACAAGACGCTGATCCCCGAGCTGATCCAGCTCCTGCGCGACGCTGGCCGGGCGGACATCAAGGTCGTCGCGGGCGGCGTGATCCCGCCGCAGGACTACGAATTTTTGCGCGAGGCCGGGGTGCAGGGGATCTATGGGCCGGGCAGCAACGTGGTCGAATGCGCGGCAGACATGCTGCGCCTGCTGGGGCACAATATGCCGCCAGTCGGCGAGGAAATGAGCGAGGCGGCGGAGTGACTCACAATATTCGTCATCCCAGCGAAAGCTGGGATCGCGTGCCGCTTGCTCGGCGCTTTCGTCGTCCCAGCGCAAGCTGGGATCGCTTGCCGCCAGGTCGGAGCGCGCGGATAGCGATCCCAGCGTTCGCTGGGATGACGGGGGCGGCTTCGTGACCCAGACCCGCACCGACTGGACGCGCGAGGAAATCGCCGCGTTGTTCGACCTTCCCTTCACCGAGCTGCTGTTCCGCGCGGCGACCGTTCACCGCGCGAACCATCCGCCCGCCGAGGTGCAGCTGTGCACGCTGCTGAGCATCAAGACCGGCGGGTGCCCGGAGGATTGCGGCTACTGTTCGCAAAGCGTGAAGGCCGACAGCGGCGTCGCGGCGAGCAAGCTGATGGAGGTGCAATCGGTCCTCCAGCGCGCGGCGCAGGCGAAGGACGCGGGCAGCCAGCGCTTCTGCATGGGCGCCGCCTGGCGCAATCCCAAGGACCGCGACATGCCCGCGATCGTGGAGATCGTGAAGGGCGTGCGGGCGATGGGCCTGGAAACCTGCATGACGCTGGGGATGCTGACGCCCAGGCAGGCGGACATGCTGGCCGAGGCGGGGCTCGATTACTACAACCACAACATCGACAGCAGCCCGGAATACTACGAGCGGGTGATCACTACGCGCACGATGGGCGAGCGGCTCGATACGCTGGCGAACGTGCGCGCGGCGGGGATCAACGTGTGTTCGGGCGGGATCGTCGGCATGGGCGAAACGCGCAGCGACCGCGTCGGCTTCGTCCACACGCTCGCCACCCTGCCGCAGCATCCCGAGAGCGTGCCGGTCAACGCGCTGGTGCCGGTCAAGGGCACGGTGCTGGGCGACATGCTGGCCGATACGCCGCTCGCCAAGATCGACGACATCGAGTTCGTGCGCACCGTGGCGGCGGCGCGGATCACGATGCCGCTGTCGATGGTGCGCCTTAGCGCCGGGCGCGAAAGCATGAGCGAGGCGACCCAGGCGCTATGCTTCCTCGCCGGCGCGAACTCGATCTTCACCGGCGACAAACTGCTGACCGCGCCCAACGCGGGCGACGACAGCGACGCCGCACTGTTCGCCAAGCTGGGGCTGACGGCGCTCAAGGGCGAGGAGCCGCTGCGGACGTGCAGGGTGGCGGAGGTGGCGGAGTGAACACCACCCCGACCCGTCACCCCGGACTTGATCCGGGGTCCCGCTTTGACTTTGGCGTTGTGCTAGAAGAAAGCGGGATGCCGGATCAAGTCCGGCACGACGAAATTGGGTTGCTCAATCCTGAGTCAAGACGACGTCGGAGGCGTGGCGTGAATATTTCGGCTAGAGTGACCGATGAGCGGGTACTCGACGTGCGCTTCGGTGATGCGAGCCTGATCGTCGATCTGATGGACGGGCGGAGCATTTCAGTGCCGCTGGCGTGGTATCCGAGATTGCTGCGCGCCAGTCCCGCGCAACGTGGGCAATGGGAAAAGGCGGGCGCGGGCTACGACATCCATTGGCCGGAAATCGACAAAGATTTAAGCACCGATGGTCTGCTGCGCGGTGCGCCCGCGCCCAAGGCGGCTTAGTGACAACCCTCCAACCTCGTCACCCCGGACTTGATCCGGGGCACCGCTTTTCTTCGAGCGCTACGCCGGAAGACAGCGGGATGCCGGATCAGGTCCGGCATGACGGCAGCAACAGGACAACCGTCAGTTGAGCTTCTCCGACCGTCCTGGCTACGGAAGCTGGCAGCACGTTCTCGGATTTGTGCTCGCCTTCTTCCTCGTCATGGTAAATTTGCTGGTCTTCGCAGGCTGGCTTTTGAGCTTCTATGACCTCAGTACCGAGGAGGTTCGTAGCCTCCATTGGCTCGATTTCGTCGTTGTTCCGGGTACGCTGCTGCTCACGCTCGGCATCATCAAGCTCCATCTCCGATACATTGTGCGAGACTGAATCGAATGTTCTCCAAAATCCTCATCGCCAATCGGGGCGAGATTGCGTGCCGGGTCATCAAGACCGCGAGGGCCATGGGTATCGCGACGGTCGCGGTCTATTCCGATGCCGATGCGCGCGCGCCGTTCGTGCGGATGGCGGACGAGGCGGTGCATATCGGGCCGTCGCCTGCCGCTGAATCCTATCTGGTCGCGGACAAGATCATCGCGGCGTGCAAGCAGACCGGGGCCGAGGCGGTGCATCCCGGCTATGGCTTCCTGTCGGAACGGACCAGCTTTGCCGAGGCGCTGGCGAAGGAGGGGATCGAATTCATCGGCCCGCCGGTCAACGCAATTGCGGCGATGGGCGACAAGATCGAATCCAAGAAGCTCGCCGCCGAGGCCGGGGTAAACACCGTGCCCGGCTCGGACGGCGAGGTCGCCACCACCGCCGACGCTCTGATGTGGGCCAACAGGATCGGTTATCCGGTCATGATGAAGGCCAGCGCAGGCGGCGGCGGCAAGGGGATGCGGCTCGCGTATAATGACCAGGACGTGGAGGAAGGGTTCGAGGCGACCCAGCGCGAAGGCCTCAACTCCTTCGGCGACGACCGCGTCTTCATCGAGAAATTCATCCTCAATCCGCGCCACATCGAGATCCAGATCCTCGGCGACAAGCACGGCAACGTGATCTACCTCAACGAACGCGAATGCTCGATCCAGCGCCGCCACCAGAAGGTGGTGGAGGAAGCGCCATCGCCGTTCGTCACGCCGAAAATGCGGAAAGCGATGGGGGAGCAGTGCGTCGCGCTGGCCAAAGCCGTCGGATACTACTCCGCAGGCACGGTTGAACTAATTGTGAGCGGCGCAGACCCTTCTGGCGAGAGTTTCTACTTCCTCGAGATGAACACCCGGCTTCAGGTTGAACATCCGGTGACCGAGGCGATCACCGGGGTCGATCTGGTCGAGCAGATGATCCGCGTCGCCGCGGGCGAAAAGCTCGAAATCCGTCAGAAGGACGTGAAGATCGACGGCTGGGCGATCGAGAACCGCGTCTATGCCGAGGATCCCTATCGCGGCTTCCTGCCGAGCACGGGGCGGCTGGTACGCTACCAGCCGCCGGTTGAACCGTGGGCGGATGACGGGGCCGAAAACGGGCGCCGGGGCGTCGATGGCATTCGCGTCGACGACGGCGTCTACGAGGGCGGCGAGGTGTCGATGTTCTACGACCCGATGATCGCCAAGCTGATCACCTGGGGCGCAACGCGCGACGAGGCGGCGGACCTTCAGGTCCAGGCGCTCGATGCGTTCGAAATCCAGGGGCTGGGCCACAATGTCGATTTCCTCAGCGCGATAATGCAGCACCCGCGCTTCCGCTCGGGCGAGCTGACCACCGGCTTCATCGCCGAGGAGTATCCCGAGGGGTTCCACGGCGCCGACGCCTCCGATCATCTCAAGCGCGCGCTGGCGGCGGTTGCGGGCGTCATCGCCACCGCCGATGCCGACCGAGCAAACCGGATCGACCAGCAGCTCAACGGCGGCATGCCGCCTCCGGGCGATTGGTCAGTCCGGCTGGGCGACCGGGACTATGCCGTCAGCCTCGAGGAAGACGCGATCACCGTCGATGGCGCGGAGGTCGAACTGAGCTTCGACTACACCCCCGGCGACAGGATGATCGACGTGGAGTGGGGCGACGAGGCGCTGACGATCCAGCTCGCGCCCACTCGGACCGGCTATGCTCTGACCACGCGCGGCGCGACCCACAAGGCGCGCGTCCTGCCCCAGCGCGTGGCGCATCTTGCCGCGCACATGATCGAAAAGGTTCCGCCGGATCTTTCGCGCATGTTGATCTGCCCGATGCCGGGCCTGCTGGTGAAACTGCACGTGGGTGAGGGCGAGGAAGTTCAGCCCGGCCAGCCGCTCGCCACGGTGGAAGCGATGAAGATGGAAAACATCCTCCGCGCCGAAAAGCAGGGCACGATCGCCAGGATCAACGCTGCCGAGGGCGACAGCCTGGCGGTCGACGCGGTGATCCTGGAGCTGGAGTGATGTCCGGTGTCGGCGGCTGGAAGTCCGTCGAGGACGGCTGGCAGGCGGTCGACGACCTGATCTGCGCGACGTTGCTGGGCGATGACCCGGCGCTCGCCGCCTGTCTCGAACGCAGCCGTGCGGCGGGGCTGCCCGATATCGCGGTTTCGGCGCCGCAGGGCCGCCTGCTCGAATTGCTTGCGACCGTCACGGGTACGCGCCGCGTGCTTGAGGTTGGCACGCTCGGCGGATTTTCCACGATCTTCCTGGCGCGCGGGGTGGGGGGCGGTGGCCGCGTGACCACACTGGAACTGATCCCCGAATATGCCGCAATCGCGCGGGAAAGCCTTGCCGCAGCCGGCGTGGATGACCGGGTCGAGGTGATCGTGGGGCCGGCGCTCGACAGCCTGGCGCGCCTTGCCGGGCCAATTGACCTGACCTTCATCGACGCCGACAAGGTCAACAACTGCGCCTATGTCGATCACGCGGTGCGCCTGTCGCGGCCGGGCGCGTTGATCCTGGTCGACAATGTGGTTCGCGAAGGAAACGTGGTCGCGCCCGATCCCTCGGACGAATCAGCGGTGGGCACGCGCCGCCTCTATGATCATGTCCGCGATCATCCGCGCCTTGCGGGAACCGCAATCCAGACGGTCGGAGCCAAGGGGTGGGACGGGCTAATGATCCTGCGAGTGCTGGACTGAGTTCAGCGCACGCGCAATTGTTCGTCGAGGAATGCGGCGACATCGGCAAGCTCCACATCGCGGGCGAGGAAGGCCTCGCCCACGCCGTGCAGAAGGATGAAAGGCAGCGTTCCCGCATCCATCTTCTTGTCGTGGAGCATGTGGGCGGCAAGGTGTTCGCCTTGGCAATCGAGGCCCAGCGCGGCGAGCTCACTCGGCAGCCCGGCGCGTTGCACCGCCACCGCGACCTGTTCCGCATCGTCATCACTCATCAATCCGATCCGCGCCGAATAACGCGCCGCCAGCACCATGCCGAGCGCCACCGATTCGCCATGCAGCAACCGGTCGGAAAACCCCGTTTCCGCCTCCAGCGCGTGGCCGAAGGTGTGTCCCAGGTTGAGCAGGGCGCGCGCGCCGGTCGTCTCGCGCTCGTCCTCGGCGACGATCCTCGCCTTGGCCGCCACGCTGGTGGCGACCGCGTGTTCGAGCGGTGCTTCCTCCAGTGCCAGCACCGCCGCGCCGTTCGCCGCGAGCCAGTCGAAGAAGTCCCGGTCGCCCAGCACGCCGTACTTGAGCACCTCGGCATAGCCCGCGCGCAGTTCGCGTGGCGGCAGCGTTTCCAGCGTGGTCAGGTCGGCCAGCACCAGCGATGGCTGGTGGAACGCGCCGACCAGGTTCTTGCCAGCGCGCGTGTTGATTGCTGTCTTGCCCCCGACCGAGCTGTCGACCTGCGCCAGCAAGGTGGTCGGTAGTTGCACAAAGCCGCAGCCGCGTTTCAGGATAGCGCAGGCGAAACCGGTCAGGTCGCCGACTACCCCGCCGCCCAGCGCGAACACATGATCGCCGCGCTCGACACCCTGTTCCAGTAGCCAGTCGACCAGCCGGGCGAGGCTTTCCCAGCTTTTGGAGGTTTCGCCGGGCGCCACCTCGTACCACTGCGTCGTAATCCCGGTCCTGGCCAGCGAACCCTCCAGCCGGGCACCATGCAGGCGGCGGGCGTTGACGTCGGCCACGATGGCAACGTGCGGCTTGCGGATGAAGGGGGAGGCCAGCGCCGCCGCATCGTCCAGCAGGCCGCGCCCGACCACGACCTCGTAGGAACGCCCGGCGAGCGAAACGGGAATTACAGCCATCGCTCGATCGCTCCGATTATCGCGAGTGCGGTTTGTGTGTGAGGACTGCGATCACTGGTGACGTGGATCGGCGCCTGGGCGTAGTGGGGCGTTCGTTCGTCGCGCAGGCGGGCCAGCGTTTCACGCGGATCACCATTTTGCAGCAGTGGACGGTTGCCGCGCCGCGCGGTGCGATCGACCAGGATATCGACATCGCAGTCAATCCACACGGCGATGGCCTGCGCCAGGATCAGTGCGCGAGTATCGGGATGGACGAAGGCACCGCCCCCGGTCGCGATGACACCGTGCCGTTCCTCGATAAGGCGCGCGATCACGCGCCTTTCGCCGTCACGAAAGTAAGGCTCGCCAAACTGGCTGAAGATTTCGGCGACGGAGAGCTGCGCGGCTTCTTCGATCGCCTCGTCGACGTCCACGAAATCGCATTCGAGCAGCGCGGCTAGCCGCCGCCCCACGGTGGATTTCCCCGCGCCCATCAGCCCGACCAGCACCACCGGGCGATCGATTCGCCGGGCGATCGCCGCGATTTCGGGCGGGGTCAGGGAAAGCGGCTGCTCCGACATTGCCGCCGCGCGTATACATGGGCTAGAGGCTGCGCAACCATGAGCTGGAACCGTATACGCCTGATGAGGGATCGCACCCTGGGTAAACCGCGCGCAATCACCGGCGTAGCTGCGCTGGTGATCATGATCGTGCTCGCTTACGCCTGGATCGACGGCGGTGAAGAGCCGCTTCGCCCGATTGCGCAGCCGGTCGAAGTTCCGGAACGCGCCCGATGAAACGCGCGCTGCTGATCGGTGGCGCCGCGTTGGCGCTCTGTTCGACGCTCGTACTGGCGCAGGACGCGCCCGAATCGCTGTTGCCGCCTGGTTTCGACGATCCGGCGCCGGCGCCCACGCCTACGCCCCGTTCCACCACGGCCCCGGCGCCGAGCGCGACCAGTTCGCCCGTCATTCAGCCGATCCCTGGCGATACCGGCCCTGCGCTTCCCTCCGCGCCGGTCACGTTGCCACCGGGCCTGCCCTCGATCGAGGAGCTGGAGGCAATGGACGCGGACGAACTCGACGAGCTGCTCGGGCTCAAGCCGCGGTTCGACATTCCACCCGCCGCCCAGCGCTCGATGGATCAGGTCGGGCTGCTCGCCCCGGACGAAGGGGGCTTGCCGACCGGAGCCCTGAGCGGGCAGCCCGCCGCAATCGTCGCTGCCGCCCTTGCCGGCACACGCCAGCCGCTTGTTTCACGCTGGGGCCACATCATGCTGCGCCGCGCGCTTGCCAGTCGGCTCGAGGCGCCGCGCGGCATGGATCCGGTCAATTTCGCTGCGCTGCGCGCGCGCGTACTTAACGACATGGGCGAATTCGCGGTGGCGCGCGCGCTGGTGCAGGATGTCGATACCGGCAACTGGAACCGTCTGCTCACCAATGCCGCTTTCGAGGCCTATATCGCGACCGGCGATGTGATCGGTATTTGCCCCGCGGTGCAGGTTGCCCGGGTGGATCGCGACGATCCGCAATGGACGATGGTCGGATCGATCTGCGCCGCCTTTTCGGGGCAGGGCGCACGCGCCGGGCAGGAACTGAACCGGGCTTTGCGGCGTGGCATTGCCGATCCGATCGATGTGCTGCTGGCCCAGCGTTATGCCGGGGCGGCCGGGTTTGGGCGGCGCGCGGTCAACCTGGAATGGGATAATGTCGAGGAAATCACGCCCTGGCGTTTTGCACTCGCGACGGCGGTAGGGGCTCAAATTCCCGACAACCTGCTGGCTGATCCCAGCCCCTATATCCAGCGCGTCTCCGCCACCGCGCCGATGCTGCCATTGACACAACGCGCGATCGGGGCAGACCTGGCCGCGCGCGAGGGCATTCTTTCCTCGACAGCCTATATCGACCTGTACTCCGCGCTTTACGCGCAAGAGGAAAACGGCGGCGAGGGAGACATGGCGCAAACCGCCGCGCGGCTGCGCGAGGCCTATGTCGCATCCGAACCCGCCGCGCGTTTCGCCGCGATCCGGGCGGTCTGGGGGGACGGCGCACCCGATTATGCCCGGCTGGTGCTCACCGCCTATGCAGCGGCTAGGCTCGAACCGAGCGAGGAATTCCTTGCCGATGCACCGCTGCTGATCGCCTCCATGCTGACGGCCGGACTGGAACGCGACGCGATGCGCTGGGCCAGTATCCTGCCGCAGGGTGGGGAGGCTTGGGCGCTGCTGGCCCTGGCCCAGCCGCGCCGGGCCAGTCCGGTCGGTTCGGGCCAGGTCGGCGCGTTCATCGATGATGACCAAAGCGTTGGGCAACGCAAGTCGCGGTTCCTTGTCGCCGGGCTTGCCGGACTTGGCAGGATCGATCAGGACACGGTCGATGATTATGCCGGCACGCTCGACATGAACCTCGGTCGGCAAACGCGGTGGAGCCGCCTGATCGACCAGGCCGCCGATGTGGGTAACCCGGCGCTGGTCGCCATGCTGGCGGGCGTCGGCATGCAGGGCAGCGGGTGGGACAAGATGACCCCGCGCCACCTCTATCATATCGTCTCCGCGCTCAACCGCGTGGGCATGGAAGCCGAGGCGCGCATGATTGCGGCGGAGGCGGTGGCGCGCGGTTGATGCGCGTTCGTCGATGAGCGTCTCGGCGTGAGCGCCCGGGCATGAGCGCGGCAATCGACGCCTTTCTGGCGATGCTCGCCGCCGAGCGCGGCGCCGCAGCCAATACGCTTGCGGCCTATCGTCGCGATCTTGAAGGCGCGGAAGAGTTGATTGGCGCGCTCGACACGGCACCAGCGCAACGGTTCGCCGACCTGTCGAAAGCGTGGAGGGACCTGGCGTCCGCGACGGTCGCGCGCAAGGCGTCGGCATTGCGGCAGTTCCTCGGTTTCATGGTCGACGAGGGGTGGCGATCCGACGATCCTTCGCCAGCCTTGCCGCGCCCCGCCGCCAGGCGGCCCCTGCCGAAAATCCTCGATCACGCGCAGGTCGAGGCATTGCTGGCGCGTGCGGAGGAAGAGGCCACGAGCGGGCGCCCTGCCGCAGTGCGGATGCTGGCGCTGCTGGAACTGCTCTATGGCTCGGGCCTGCGCGCCACCGAACTGATGAGCCTGCCGATCTCGGCGGTGCCGCGCGACGCGCCATTCGTGACCGTGACCGGCAAGGGCGGCGCGGCGCGCATGGTCCCTGTCAGCGGGCGTGCCAGCGCGGCC
Organism: uncultured Erythrobacter sp.; assembly: GCA_964516135.1. Classification (GTDB taxonomy): domain Bacteria; phylum Pseudomonadota; class Alphaproteobacteria; order Sphingomonadales; family Sphingomonadaceae; genus 34-65-8. The sequence goes on from CAZEWN010000012.1 coordinate 83,237, forward strand.
CTGTCGAATTGGCTGGAGGTGCGGCCACGCGGGTCCAAATACCTGTTCCCGTCTGGCAAGACGCATCTTTCCCGGGTGCGCCTGTTTCAGCTCGTGAAGGAGCTGGCGGCCCGCGCCGGCCTGCCGCCGGAACGGGTCAGCCCGCACGTGCTGCGTCACGCCTTCGCCACCCATTTGCTGGAGGGCGGGGCCGACCTGCGCGTACTGCAGACCCTGCTGGGCCATGCCGACATCGCGACAACGCAAATCTACACCCATGTCGACGCCGCGCGCCTGGTGGCGCTGGTCAATGAACGGCACCCGCTTGCCTCGCGGCGCGGGGGCGACTAGCGCGGCACGATGATTTCCTACCTCGAGTTCGAGAAACCCGTCGCCCAGCTCGAAACCCGGATTGCCGAGTTGCGCCTGGCGGCCGAAGGCGACGACGTCGACATTTCGGACGAGATCGCGCGGCTTGTGACCAAGAGCGCTGAATTGCTGGCCAGCACCTATGCCGCACTGACGCCGTGGCAGAAAACCCAGGTCGCACGCCATCCCGCACGCCCGCACTTCCGCGATTTCGTGGCGCATGCCTTCGAGGAGTTCGTGCCACTGGGCGGCGATCGGCTCTATGGCGATGATCAGGCGATCATGGGCGGCCTGGCCCGTCTTGGCGATCGCAAGGTGGTGCTGATCGGGCACGAAAAGGGCCACGATACCGAGAGCCGCCTGCGCCACAACTTCGGCATGGGCAAGCCCGAGGGCTATCGCAAGGCGATCAGGCTGATGGACCTGGCTGGGCGTTTCGGTCTGCCGGTGGTGACGTTGGTCGATACGTCCGGCGCCTTTCCCGGCGTCGAGGCGGAAGAGCGCGGCCAGGCCGAAGCGATCGCGCGCTCGACCGAGGCATGCCTTGCTTTGCCAGTGCCCATGGTCGCAACGATCGTGGGCGAGGGCGGATCGGGCGGCGCGGTGGCGCTTGCCAGTGCCGAACGCGTGCTGATGTTCGAGCATGCCGTCTATTCGGTCATCTCGCCCGAAGGCTGTGCCTCTATCCTGTGGCGCACCGCGGAAAAGGCGCCGGAAGCGGCCGAAGCCATGAAGATCACCGCGCAGCATCTCAAGGTCAATGGCGTGATCGACCGGATCGTGCCCGAACCCGTTGGCGGGGCGCATCGTGACCCGGTGGCCGCGGCGCGCACGCTTGGCGCGGCCATCGGGGAAGAGCTCAACCGGCTATCGGGCAGCACACCGGCTGAACTGCGCCGCATGCGCGAGGAACGCTTCCTGCGCATGGGCGAAAGTTGACCCCGGAACATCCCGTCATCGGCATCGTTTGCATGGCGATGATCACGGACGCGGAGGGTGGGTGCCGCGCGTCGCAATAGGAGGATGGCCCGCATGGCCCACGGCAAGATTTACGCGCTCGCTTCAACCACTGCGCTGGCGCTGGCCCTGACCGGCTGCACCGGCGGATCGATTCCCGACGCATCGGCACCAATCACTCAAAGCGAAGCGCAGCAGGGCGCCCAGTATCATCCCCAGCTGTTGGCCGAGTTCGGTGGAACCTACGACGGTCCGCAGGCCGCTTATGTCCAGAGCGTTGGCCAGAACATCGCGGTCCAATCGGGGCTGGGCAACGCGCGCAACGACTTCACCGTTTCGCTGCTCAACAGCCCGGTCAACAACGCTTTCGCGATCCCTGGTGGTTATGTTTACACGACCCGCCAGTTGGTCGCCCTGATGAACAACGAGGCGGAACTTGCCGGCGTGCTCGGTCATGAAGTCGCGCATGTCGCCGCGCGGCATTCTCAGCGACGCCAGGCGAACGCTCAGCGCAATACCTTGCTCGGCGGCCTCGGCGCGATCCTGTCGGGCGTGCTGCTCGGCAACAGCGGCATCGGGCAGCAGGTGTCGCAAGGTCTGCTTCAGGGCTCACAGCTCCTGACGCTGCGGTTCTCGCGCACCCAGGAGTTGCAGGCGGACGAACTCGGCATTCAATACCTGACCCGCGCGGGATATGATCCGAAGGCAATGGCGACGGTGCTGCAGAGCCTTGCGGCGCAGAACGCGCTCGATGCACAAATCCAGGGGCGCGACGCCCGCATGCCCGAATGGGCGTCGACGCACCCCGACCCGGCCAGCCGCGTGCAGACGGCGCTGCAAAAGGCCGCGGGCGGAACCGGCGTTACCAACGCCGACACCTTCCTCACCCGGATCGACGGGATCACCTATGGCGACGATCCTGCGCAAGGGGTGATCGAAGGCAACACCTTCACGCATCCCGACCTGCGCCTAGCCTTCAGTGCGCCGCAGGGTTTCTACATGGTCAATGGCACCCGCGCCGTGTCAATCAACGGGCAGAGCGGGCAGGCGCAGCTGACAACGGCGCCCTACAGTGGAAACATCGAAAGCTACATCCGCTCCGTGTTCCAGCAGCTTGGCGGTAATCAGCAGACCCTGGCGCCCGCCAGCATTCAGCGCACGACCGTGAACGGCATCCCCGCCGCCTATGGTCAAGCCCGGGTCAACAGTAGCAATGGCACCGTCGACGTCGTCGTCTTCGCCTATGAGTTCGCGAACAATCGTGCCTATCACTTCGCGGCGATCAGCGCCGCGGGTCAGGCCGGGGTGTTCTCCTCGATGTTCAATTCGATGCGCCGCATCAGCGCGAACGAGGCGGCAGCGGTCGTGCCGCGGGTGATCGACGTGGTGACGGTGCGCAGCGGTGACACGGTCGCGTCGCTCGCCAACCGGATGGCCTTCGACAATGCCCGCGAGGCGCGCTTCCGCGTGCTCAACGGACTGCGCTCGGGCGACACCATTCGTGCTGGCCAGAAAGTGAAGATCGTCGTGCGCGGGCGCTGAGGCCAGGCAACCATCACGCCTGGCCCAAACGAAAAGAGCGGCGGGATCGCTCCCGCCGCTCGATCGTGTTTCGAACTCGATAAGCGACTTAGTCGGTCGCCATCTTCGAAGAAACGGTGTTGAAGGTGTTGCCGAGCTGGTTGCCCAGACCCTGCATCGCGGTGATCGCGGCAACCGCGATGAGCGCGGCGATCAGGCCGTATTCGATGGCGGTGGCGCCCTGCTCGTCGCGGAGCAGCTTGTTGATGAACTTCATGGTCAGTCTCCTGGTTGGTCTTCGCTTCCCGACTCTTTCCGCAAAGTTGGATCGAGTGTTTGCATTGCTATTTGTGAGGCATTGAAAAATCGCTAACGCCCCCCTGGCGTTCGCGGTTCAGTTCATGGCCTGCGACGTCTTGTTGGTAACCGTGGCCCACAGTCCGGTATTTTCATTGGCCACGGATTCGAACGCCCCCATACAGGCGATCACCACCAGCGAGACGATCAGTCCGTATTCGACGGCGGTGGCGCCGGACGTATCGCGTCCAATTCGCTTGAAGATGGTCCAAAATTCCATCGCCGCCCCCTGATACGTGCCGACAGCCCGATTCTGGTGGCGAGGACTTAAGAAAAGATAAACGAGCAGCGGTGCGATGGCAGAAAATCCGACATGGATCATGGTGGTGGCGGCGGCGATGCGACGTGGGGATGGGCGCTGGCTGATGCACCGCAGGCCGCCCGGCAAGCACCATGCGGGGCTGTGGGAATTTCCCGGCGGCAAGGTGGAAAGCGAGGAAACTCCGGTACTTGCACTTGTGCGGGAACTTGCCGAGGAACTCGGCGTGACAGTCGATCCCGCGGCGCTGGTGCCGCTCGCGTTTGCCCAGGGAGAGCGCAACCTGGCCGGTCAGGAAATCGTCATCCTGCTTTACACCTGCGAGCGATGGGATGGTGCCCCCGCGTCCGTTGAAGGCGGATCGGTCGGCTGGTTCATGCCGACGGAACTCGCGTTGCTGGCCAAGCCGCCGCTGGACCGCATGTTGGCCGCCCAACTGCCCGGAACGCATGTGCGATAGGGCTTGCCAGCCACGAAACCCGCCCCTATGTGGCGCCCTCCAAGCGCGCCCGTAGCTCAGCTGGATAGAGCACCAGACTACGAATCTGGGGGTCGGACGTTCGAATCGTTCCGGGCGCGCCATTTCGGTTCAAAGGCACGAACGCCTAGCACCGCCGCCTCTACGCCAGAGGCGGCGGTTAGCGTTCGGAGCAGCTCGCTCCGCAGTCCACGAATGCGGACCTCTTTCCGGTTCACGACTTCCACCCGCTGCGCGACTGCCCTGACCTGATCGCGGGCGAACGTGCCGTCGCCGTTACGCAGCTTCTTACGCAGCGCGGCCGCGAAGGCGCGCAGGCTCTCTGGCGTGATCGCCGGGCCGACCTTCACGATATGGGCCACGGCGCGCTCCGCATCGCCCTTGGCTTGGTCGCGCGTTGCCGTCAGCTCGGCGATACGATCCTTGAGCGACGAATCGTTCACGTCGATGACGCCGTTTTCGATCGCGTCGTAGAGCCGCTTGAGCTTGGCTTCCGCCTCGGTCGCACGCCGCTCAAGATCGGCGACATGCTCGCGGCGCTGGTTCACCCATTCGTCGCGGCGTTCGAGGATCTGATCCATCAGACCTTCGAGCCGCGCCGGGTCGAGCAGCCGCGCTTCAAGATGATCGACCACGGCCTCATTGAGCCGATCCATCGGCACGGTGATGCCGGGACAGCCGGTCGCTCCCTGCCGCGCCTTCGTCGAGCAGGTGTAATAGCGATACTCGCGGCCGACGCTGCTGGTGCCCGTGCGCAGCGTCATCGCGCCGCCGCAGCACGCGCAGAAGCAGATGCCGGTGAGCAGCGTCGGGCCGCCCACCGCCATCGGCGGCATCATCTTCGGACTGCGCGCCTTGAGCGAGCGCTGGACCGCCTCGAACTCCGCTTCGGTGACGATCGCCGGCACCTCCATGACGGCGTGCTCGCTCTCGGGCTTCGGTGTCTTGGTCTTGTGGTCGCGGGTGTTGAAGCGGTGCTGGCCGATATAGGTCGTGCGGGTGAGCACTTGATGGACCGCGCCCAAGCCCCAACGCCCGCCATCACGGGTGCGGATGTTGTTCTCGTTGAGCCAAGTGGCGATCGACTTGAGGCCCATCGGCCCGCTGTTATCGACGCCGTTCAGCGCCATGCGGTAGATGCGCCGCACGGTCTCGGCCTGGATCGGGTCGATTTCGAGCTTCTTCTTGATCTTCGCGCCGCGTTCCCCGGCCGCGACCACGCGATAGCCGATCGGCGCCCGCGCCCCGTTCCAGAAGCCCTGACGCGCGTTCTCCTTCATCGCCCGCAGCGTGTGCTTGCCGTTCTCCTTCGACTGATACTCGTCGAATAGCGTCATGATCTGACGCATCATCACGCTCATCGGATCATCGCCCAAGTCTTGCGTGATCGAGACGAGCTTCACCCCGTTCTTCGCCAGCTTGCGGACGTAGAACTCGAATTGGAACTGGTCGCGGAAGAACCGTGAGAAGCTGTGGACGACAATGACGGTAAACGTCGGCGGCTTGACCATCGCCGCGTCGATCATCGCCTGAAACGAGGGCCGGCGATCATCGGTCGCGGTGTTGCCCGGCTCGACGAACTCGGCCGCGACCTCCCAACCGCGCGACAGGCAATAGCCTTCGATCTGGCGGCGCTGATCGGGAATGGACAGGTCGCTTTCGGCCTGGCGGCCGGTCGAAACGCGCAGGTAGAGCGCGGCGCGGGCGGTCGCTGCGACCGGCGCCTCATCCTCATCTCGTCGCAGGGCGGCGCTGGTCATGACGCTTCACTCCTCACTTCACGGCAGCGGTCCGAACAGCTTGTCCAGCTCTTGCCGCATGTGGCCTTCGATCGCGCGCAACTCGGCGTCACCAATCGGAACGTGCTCCGGCCAGTCGTCGGTGACGACGATCGGCCCATCATCCTTGCGCGATCGGCGCGAGGACCGACGCGGCGCGGCAGCGTTGGTGTAATCGAACAGGTCGTCAGAGCATTCAGCCCAACGACGAGGCGCGCGGCGACGGAGCTTGCGAGGAAGGGCCATCCCGCCACGCTGCGCTGGCATCGCGCTTTACGCAAAGGCCGCGTGGCGGCGTAGCGCAGATAGGGGCGCGCGGCGGCGGGCGTCATGTTTGGCCCCACGGATCGACGACCGTGATTCCGCAATCGGCAAAGTCGCGGACGTTGCGGGTCGCCAGCCGCGCGCCCCGCGAGCGCACGATGGCCGCGATTTGCGCGTCGATTTGACTGATCGGCTTGCCGTCATGTTTCCGACCGGCGGCGATCTCGGGATAGACAACCGCCGCGTCGGTATCGAACGGCAGGACACGCCCCGCCAGATCGACATCGAACATCGGACGGGCGGCGGCCAGCAGATCATCGCGGCGACGTCCCGCCGGAAGCAGCGCGAGTCCGTAGAAGATTTCCGCCTGGGTCAGCGTCGTCGTGAACACGCCCGCCATCGGCTGCTCGGCGACCCACGCCATAACCCTCGGGTCAGGCTCGCGCCGCATCAGCTCGGAAATGACGTTGGTGTCGAGGACGATCATTCGCCGAAGTCCACCGGCCGGATCGCCTCACGGGACAGGTCAGGCAGATCGACACCGCCCAACGCGCCGAAGCGTTCATTGATCGCTTGGCCCAAGTTACGAGGACGAGGGATTTCGGTCGATAGCGCCGAGCGGAGAATGTCGCGCGCTTCATCTTCCATCGAGCGGCCGTGCATTGCTGCCCGCAGCCGCAACCGATTCTTGATGGCGTCGTCGATGTTTCGGATCGTCATGACGGCCATGCGCGCCTCCATAAGTCAATGACTGCATATTAGTCGATGAGGCCGAAAAATGCAAGGGAGGGGTTAGCGCCTCCCTGCGGGACCGCCGCTCTATCTCCGCTGCGCTCCGACCGAGCCCCGTGCCGGGTCTCGTCCCTTCCGGGTGACGATCAGCATGGCGGGGCGGCGCTGGCGCGCCGTCGAAATGAGCGGGAGGGGTTTTGGACGCGCTCTTTCCCGCTTCGCGCTCTTGAGGGCGCGGCGTTTTCGTGCTGACACGCGCCGAGCGCGACCCGTTGGCGGCGGAGTTGGCGCGTTTCATCGCCGCGACCGGCTTGGATGCGGGTGAGCCGCTGGTCGTTTCCGCGGGCGAGCTGGTCGGTCCAATCTCATTCTTCACCAACTTCGTGCAGATCGTCGTGTTGCTGCTCGCTTGGGCGCTTGTCGTCATCGCCTTCTTCATTCTGGCGATCCAGATTTTCGTGACGCTGATCGAGTTCAAGCTGGTGACGCTCGCCTCGCACGCCAGACGCACTTCGCAAGAATCCGCTCGGCGTATTCGTCAATGCCCTCAACTGGTCAAAGGAGCTGTCGCAATGACCGGCATTCCCTTCCGGCGCGCCGTCACAGCCGCGCTGCTCGTTTCCACCTCCACACTCGCCGGCTGCGCCACTACATCCGCCCGGCCGCCCGCCATCGCATACGACGATCCGCCGCGCGAAGTGGCCGCGACGCCGGCCGCGGAGCCGCCGCGCCCGGTGGAGATCGTTACTATTCCCGAACCGCTCCCGCTTCCCGGTCAGCTCAAGCCAATGCCGGATGCGCCTCGCGGGTCGGAGCCTACCGATCCCCGTAGGCGCGTCGGCGACGCAAACGCCGCCGCGCGGGTGCAGCCGGCGCGTGACGGCTTCCTCAATGCCATCCAGCAATATCCCTGGACGGACGGCGCGCTCTATCAGATCTATACCGCGCCCGGCCAAGTGACGGACATCGCCTTACAGGAGGGCGAGCAGCTCGTTGGGCCGGGGCCGGTAGCAGCCGGCGACACCGTGCGCTGGATCATCGGCGATACTATCAGCGGCGGCGGGCCGGCAGCGCGAGTGCATATCCTCGTCAAACCGACGAGGCCGGACCTCGCCACCAACCTCGTCATCAACACCGATCGGCGCACCTATCATCTGGAGCTGCGTGCGACGCCCGCGACCTACATGGCCTCAGTGTCGTGGACCTACCCGCAAGATCAGCTCATCGCGCTACGCGGCGGCAACATCGCCGCTGCGACGGTCGCGCCGGCCGCGACCGGCGTGGATGTGACTTCGCTCAATTTCCGTTATCGCATCGAGGGCGACCGCGCCCCGTGGCGTCCCGTTCGTGCGTTCGACGACTCCGGGCAGGTGTTCATCGAGTTTCCGGCGGGGATCTCGCAGGGCGAGATGCCGCCGCTGTTCGTTACCGGCGCGGCCGGGGACGCCGAGCTAGTCAATTATCGCGTGCAGGGCCGCTACATGGTGGTGGACCGGCTGTTCGCCGCCGCCGA